>JAUHXA010000143.1 GCA_030427245.1 Bacteroidia bacterium
CGTCTAAACGTTATCCAAAAGCCAAAAAATGTTAAAATCCTAAAAGCGTCCTTTGGGAATCATAATTTGTTTGCCCAAATCGTTAAATTATAGTATTTTACATCCTTCCATATCAAAAAAGATAGAAGTCCTTAGACTATGAGCAAAATATCAGCAAATTATCAATTGTTAATCGCTAAATTAGACGAGTTTATACGGAAGTATTATGTCAATCGTCTAATCAAGGGCGCACTCTACAGCGTAGGTTTGATACTCATTGCAGTATTGGCATTGACCCTGTTAGAATCACAATTTTATTTCCCTACCAATGTCAGGGCCGCTTTCTTCTTCGGTTTCTTGGCTTTAAGTGCCTTTGTGCTTGTCAATTGGATATTGATTCCAATGATGCAGTTCTTCAAGTTGGGAAAGGTGATATCACACGAACAGGCGGCAAGTATTATCGGCACGCACTTTGGCAATGTTGAAGACAAGCTGCTTAACATCTTGCAGTTGAAGCACCAAGCAAACCAACTGTCGGATGCATCTTTGATAGAAGCGAGTATTGACCAAAAAATTGAAGAAATCAAACCTGTTCCCTTTTCGGGAGCAATTGATTTGAGCAAGAACAAGCAGTACATCAAATATGCGGCAATTCCATTGGCGATATTTTTGATGCTTTTATTTGGTGCTCCGCAATTGGTAACGACAAGTGCGAAACGAATCATGAGCTACAACACGCATTATGACCCGATTGCGCCTTTTTACTTCGAGATGGTGACAGACAATTTAGAAGCCGTTCAGCACGAAGATTTAGTAGTAGAGATAAAAATTCAAGGTTCGGCATTGCCAAATGAGGCGTTTATTCACTACAATAATTTCCCTTACAAACTCAAAAAGAAAAGTCCAACCGAGTTTTACTACAAATTCAATAAACTCCAAAAAGATGTAGATTTCTTTTTGGAAGCGGCTGGTTTTGAGTCGAAAACCTACAAGGTGAAGGTGATTCCCAAGCCTACAATGTTGAGTTTTGATGCGGTGTTGGACTATCCTGCTTACATTGGAAAAGACGATGAAGTGTTGAGAAATTCGGGCGATATGGTGATTCCGATGGGAACAAAAGTGACTTGGCGTTTTGAGGCGGAGAGTACTGACAAGGTCGAAATGGCTTTTGGCAAGGCGGGAAAACGCATTGAAGCGGCTCGAAAGGGCGAAAATATGTTTACGCACAACAAAGGATTTCGCAGCAATTCGGGCTATTCGGTTTTCTTATCAAACGAACAATTGCCTAATGCGGACTCTATCAGCTACAATATTTCGGTGATTCCAGATGTGCATCCCACAATTTCGATGGAGCAAATGCAGGACAGTACCAACGCCAAGCACCTGTATTTTTTGGGAGAAGCAGCAGACGACTATGGTATCAAAAACATTGACTTCAAATATAAAATCGAATCGAAAGACAAGAAAGGTAAAGTGATAGCGAATGGCGCAACTTACCAATCCTATCCGATGAGCGTGGGAGAAAACAAGCGAGCTTCTACTTTCAATCACTTTTGGGATTTGGAAGGAATGGGTTTGAAGCCTGGTGATAAATTGACTTACTACTTTGAAGTATGGGACAACGATGCAGTGAATGGCAGCAAATCTGCAAAAACGACTATGCGAACCTTCGAGATGCCGACCGTCAAAGAATTGAACGAAAATGCGGAGAAGAAAAATGAGGAATTGAAGGATGATTTGAAGGATGTAATGAAGGATGCCAAAGAATTGAAGGAAGAGGCGAAGAAGATGAAGGAGAAATTGGTTCAGAAAAAGGATTTGAGTTGGGAGGACAAGGAGAACATTGAAGAAATGTTGGAGAAGCACAAGGAATTGGAGGAAAAAATTCAGAAAACGCAGGAGAACTTCAATGAAAACTTGGAGGAACAAAAAGAATTCAAGCAATTCAACGAAAATATCCAAGAGAAACAGGAGAAACTGCAAGAGTTGTTTGAAGAGGTGATGACCGACGAATTGAAGGAATTGATGGAAAAATTGGAAGCGCTCTTGGAGGAAATGAACAAGGAGGAGTTGATGGAAGAATTGGAGGACATGGAAATGACCGATGAGCAGCTTGAAAATGAACTGGATAGATTGATGGAATTGTTCAAGCAATTGGAATTTGAGCAGAAAATGAATGAGACCATCGAAAAGCTTCAAGAATTGGGCGAAGAACAGGAGCAAGAAGGGGAGGAAACGGAGCAGAAACAAGATGGTGAAAGTTTGGAAGAACAAAAGCAGGACCAAGAGGAACTCAACGAGAAGTTTGAGGACATCAAAAAGGATATGGAGGAACTGCAAAAAATGAATGAGGAGTTGGAAAAACCTGCGGAGGATTTGCAGGAACAAACCAAGCAGGAACAGGAAGATATTTCGCAAGAGCAGCAAGAAAGTAGCGAAAAAATGGAGCAAGGGGAACAGAAACCTGCGGGTGAAAAGCAAAAGAATGCGGGTAAAAAGATGCAGGAAATGGCGCAGAAAATGCAGATGATGCAGATGGAAATGCAAATGAAGCAGGCAAGTGAGGATATGCAAGCAATTCGTCAATTGCTCGAAAACTTGATTGACCTGTCTCACGATCAAGAGAATTTGATGGATGATATTGCCGCTTCAACAATCAACACACCGCAATATGTGAGCCTTCTGCAAGACCAATACAAACTAAAAGACGATGCCGAAATTATTCAAGATAGTTTGGTGGCGTTGAGCAAACGAGTCTTTCAGCTAGAGGCGTTTATCACCCAAGAATTGGCAGACATCAACCGAAATCTTGGTGATGCGATTGACGAACTCGAAGACCGAAAAGTGCCAAAGGCTACGGCACACCAACAGTATGTCATGACAAGCACCAACAATCTTGCCTTGATGCTCAGCGAAACGATGGAACAGATGCAGCAACAGATGGCGCAGCAGATGCAGGGCAATCAATCTTGTCAAAAGCCTGGACAGAAGAAAGGTATGCAGGGTATGAGCGATATGCAAAAGCAACTCAATGACCGTATCAAAAAAGCGGAGGAGGCGATGAAACAAGGTAAAATGTCGGGCAAACAAATGAGTAAAGAAATGGCTCAAATGGCTGCCAAACAAGCGGCGCTTCGTCAAGCGATGCAGGAATTGGCAAAGCAACAAAAGAATGAAGTAGGCAAGGATGGCGATGGACTGGGTAACAAACTTGAAGAGTTGGCGCGTGAAATGGAGGAAACGGAAACAGATTTGGTGAACAAACGCCTGACCTCCGAAATGATTAAACGTCAAAACGATATCATGACCCGTCTGCTCGAAGCCGAGGATGCAATGCGTCAACGTGAAAAACAAAAAGAAAGGGAGGCAAAAACAGCAAAGATAAAGCCTAGAAATGTTCCGCCTGCTATTGAAGAATACCTCAAACAACGGCAATCGGAAGTGGAGCTTTACAAAACCGTTCCACCTTCTCTTAAACCTTACTATAAGTCACTGGTGGAGAAATACTTCAATGCCATCAGTTTCTAAAAGAAAATAAAAACGAGCAATAAGTTCCTTCTTGCAGAACTTATTGCTCGTTTTTTGTGTTAATAGAAGTCGCTTTTTTGGGAGGTGGGAATAGGAAGGGGAGATTTTACAAACTGACAAACAAGATGAAACTAAATACTCCTAACTATCCAATTAATATCTCACATCTCAACTCTTAATTAATATCCAAAAAAAAACCACACCCCACTTCAAACCGCCATGCAACTATCCATCTGAAACCATATAAAAAACACGATTTATGTTTGCTAACAAAGAATTTTACCTTCAATTAAGTTCGCATCCACAAAATATTCGATTGGTAGAACCCTACGTACTGAAGGTTAAAAAGCGCTTTAATATTGACGATGAAGTGTATTTCAATATTTTATTGGTATTGACAGAAGCAGTAAACAACTGCATTTTACACGGCAACCAGGCAGATCCTCGCAAACATGTCCACATCCGTATGCATCCAAACAGAAACGCACTTTATTTTGTAGTAAGAGACGAAGGAGAAGGGTTTAACCCTGATAGACTTCCAGACCCAACTCAACCTGAGAGATTGACCTGTGCGAATGGACGAGGTGTATTTTTGATGCGGCAACTTTCGGACACTGTCCATTACTCCAATGACGGACGACAAGTAGAAATCTCGTTTGTGTTAGATTGAATCCAATCCAATAATCTATTATTATAGTCAAAAAAATTTACCTTTCCTTCAATCGTACTGCCTCCACTTTTGTTCCCTCTGGATGTGGTTTGGGATGCACATATACTTTTGTCCCCACCAATTTCACATCATATGTGCTGACTTTTTCGGTAAAAGGAGGAGGTGCACAGCCGTTTTCGGGAAGGTATTGAAAGCCATGCCAAGGGCAAGTGATACAACCATCTACAATCTTGCCCTCACCCAAAGGTCCATTTTGATGTTTGCAAATATTGTTGACCGCAGAAAGTTTTCCATCATATTTAAAAACGGCAATGTTCTCTCCTTCAACGAGTAGGACTTTTGCCCGATTTTCTTCAATATCCTCAACATCACAAACTGCTACAAATCCGTCCAAAAATTGAGGTTCGATTTTGTTTCTTTTGACCTCTACAAATGCAGCAGTTAGGTGCAAAAATAAAATTGTAAACATTCCTCCTGCCAACATCGTCGTTCCTGTTTCCGAAGTTTCGGCTTGAAAGGTACCCAACATCACGTGCATGACAATCAGAAAATAAGCCACATAGACCATCATGTGTAAACTTTTCCACAATCGAGGTGAAAGATTGTGTAACCAAAAATCGTGGCTGCTCGCTGCCATAAAAAATAAAATCAAAAGTGCCAAAAAACCAAGGGTCTGAAATGGAAACTGAATCAGGGAATCATAGTGTGTATTGGCAGTGAAGACGGATAAAAGCGGAGATACATCTCCCAGAGCATGAAACTGAATAATATTGAAAATACCATGTATCAAGGCTATCACAAACATACTGACTCCCAAATGCCGGCGATTGTAGAGCAAAGGCAAAAATCGAGGATACAAACGGCAAAGCGGTCCAATGATTAAAATTAGATGCAGTAATAAAAAAGCCAAACTGCCTGTGGCACGGATGATGAGTGTTTCGGCGGTAATTTCGGGATACCATTGTAGTTGAAGCACACTAAAGATGGCTAAATACAAGAATATAAACCCCCAAAGTAGGACATCGTATATTTTCTTTTGCCTTGTCCAAATAACCGTTTGATATGTGACTCCCATTGTTGTAGTGTTATATTATTATTGCTAATCCTTACTTCAATTGCACTTCCTCATACACTTGTTCTGCAATTTTGTCGTAAAAAATAACCACAAAAGCACTTTGATAAGTCATAGAAGGATTCAAATTGAAGCGATAACTTCCTCGTGTTGTTACAACTCCCAAAAATTGAGCATTTTCAATGCCTGTTGAAGATTTGTCGGATAAGTACAAATGCGTAGAAGGTCTGGTCAAGGTTTCTTTTAGTGTAACTTCTATTTGCTTCAATCCCAAACCATTGTCTTCTCTTAGTGAGACATCAAATTGGGGAGTCTGCCGAATACTCACTATCTTTGTCAAAGGAATAGGTTTGGTCGCAGGTAATTGTTTATTCCTCAATTCTTGCGATTCTGGAATTAGACTATAAGCAGTAATAAACCCCAATGGCAGTAAAATAGTCAATACCAACCACATCCATTTGTGTCGTTTTCGCAACTCAGGAACCATTTTTTACGTTGTTTTTTAGCGAATGACAAAATAAACAAAAAATCCTATATTACCTTTACCTTTTTGAAGATGTCAAATAGAAAGATAGAGTTAAAACAATACAGAACATGAAATATACATTTTTAGTCGTGTTATTATTAGTCCTTTTTCAACAAGATATTTTAGCGCAAAACGACTTCAATAACACCGAAAGTAGTACAACATTTGGAGCAGGACTTGGACAAATCCATTTAGAAGCCGATCCTCAAATTGAAAATTTGTTGGAAATGCACACGCAATACAACCAACGAAACATCAAAGTACGAGGGCTGCGTGTCCAAATCCTCCAAAATACCGACAGAGAAAGGGTAACGAAAGAAAAAACGAAATTTCTACGCCTTTATCCAGACATCAACATTTACGAATCCTACGACCAGCCTTTTTTTCAATTGAGGGTGGGTGATTTTGAAAACCGTTTTGATGCTTACCGAATCTACCAAATGCTTAAACCCGATTTTACTGGAGCTTTTATTGTACCTGATATGGTAAAGGTGTCGGAATTGTAGAATGGAGTGATTGCAGGATTGTGAAAGGTCGAACTGAATCTTATTTCCAGATTTTTACAATCACACAACAAAATATTTCCATTTCAATCCTCCATAGTTTCGCAATTTCATAAATTCCCAATTTACTCATGAAGAATAAGATACAACAGTCTATTGAAGATAATTTTCAAGAAATCGTTGACATTCGACGACATATACATGCCCATCCTGAACTGTCATTTCACGAATACAAAACATCGGAATTCATACAGCGAAAGCTGACCGAATTTGGAATCCCTTTTGATAACAACATTGCTGAAAATGGTGTAGTCGGGTACATTCGAGGTAAAAATCCCGAAAAAAAAATAGTTGCGTTAAGAGCAGATTTTGATGCTTTGCCTATTGAAGAAGCCAATGATGTGCCCTACAAATCCAAAAATCATGGGGTCATGCACGCTTGTGGTCACGATGCACACACGGCAAGTCTGTTGGGTGCGAGTAAGGCATTGAAACATATTGAAGCAGAACTGGAAGGAACGGTGAAGCTGATTTTTCAACCTGCCGAAGAACGTCTTCCTGGTGGAGCCTCTTTGATGATTAAAGCAGGGGTTTTAGAAAATCCCAAACCCTCAGGTATTTTGGGACAGCACGTTCACCCAACCTTGGAAGCGGGCAAAGTGGGTTTTTGTCCAGGAATGTCTATGGCTTCTGCTGACGAAATAGACATGACTGTTTATGGCAGTGGCGGACACGGTGCGATGCCACACAATACGATTGACCCCATTGTGATTACTTCTCACATCATCACTGCTTTGCAGCAAATCGTGAGTCGAAATTGCAGCCCGATTATTCCTTCTGTGTTGACTTTTGGTTCTATTCAATCCGA
>JAUHXA010000061.1 GCA_030427245.1 Bacteroidia bacterium
ATTTAAATGTGAATATACAAAGACCATCACTTTTTTCCAAGCTAAATTGGGAGAGCAACTACACTACCAAGAGAAACAAGCAATAGAAGTATTGATGATTTTAATAATGGGATTGTATTTTGATTTAACTGCTATCAAAGAAGTATCGGCTGTTTTAGGCATTACAAAGAATAATCTCTATACAAATTTAGGGCGTATAAGTCTATCAGATTGGAGAAAATTGTTTTGAAGTATTTCTACAAATATTGTACCCCTACGAAGTGAACTTAACTCAAAATCATAAATTGTTTTGCAAAAACAAAAAAGCTTGTTACTATTGAGAAACTTTCAAAACCAAGCTATTTCAAACAAGATTCTTCCACAATGACAAGACAGACCAAAAAAATCCTAACCATAGGCATTCTCGCCCACGTTGATGCAGGCAAAACCTCCCTAACCGAGTGTCTCCTCTACACCTCTGGCACAACCCAAAATCGTGGCAGCGTGGACAAAGGTTCTGCCATAACAGATGGTTTGGCTTTGGAGAAAAGCAGAGGCATTTCTATCAAAACCGCCACCGTTGATTTCACTTGGAAAGACACGTACATCAACCTTGTCGACACACCAGGACACATTGATTTTTCGGCAGAAGTTGATAGAGCTTTGTCAGTCTTGGATTTGGTGGTTTTGGTGGTTTCGGCAGTCGAAGGAGTGCAGGCGCATACTTTGAATTTGTGGGAAAGCATTCGAGAACGTCAGCTGCCTGTACTGGTTTTTGTGAACAAAATAGACCGAGCAGGAGCGGATTTGGAGCAGGTTTTTAAGGACTTTGAAAAGGATTTGGGGGCGCAGTTGTTTGCTTTGAATTATGGCGATAACAGTCAACACGATGCACCAAAAGTAGTGGATTTTATGGATTTGCAGCCCTATTTGGATGCACCAATTTTGGAAAAGTCTTTTGAGAATTTGGCGGAATTGGACGAAGCATTTTTGGAAGATTTTTTGGAGAGCTCGCCCCGAGAACTCGGGGGAAATCTGGAAATTATTTTGGAAAAAGCCAAGCTACAAATTAAAGGGCAGAAACTGGTAGGCGTATTGTTTGGAAGTGCAAAAATGGATTTGGGGATTGAAGCGGTATTGGACACGATTTCCACTTTATTTGAAGCCAAAAAAACAAGGCAAAATGGATTTTCTGCAAAGGTTTTCAAAGTAGAATACGATGCCAAATTGGGGCGTTTGGCGCATTTGCGTTTATATGGTGGCAACTTGAAGAGTAAGGATGTTGTTTGGTCTCAGAACCTTCAAAAGGAGCTTAAAATCAATCAGGTATTTCAGCGAAAGCTGGGCAAATTGGAGCAGGTTGAAGGTATTGAAGCGCATGAAATTGGTGTTGTGACCACTTCTGATTTGGTGTTGGCAGGGGATGTTTTGGGAGAGGCAATATTTGAAGGCGACTTCAATCGAATCCATCAAGCCGTATTAAGTGTGCAAGCGATTGCAGAAGAGGAGAAAGACTATCAAAAGTTGGGAGAAGCTTTAGAAATATTGGACATTGAAGACCCTCAATTGGATTTTCAATGGTACAAATCCGAGCGTGAATTTCACCTCAAAATACTCGGTCCTATCCAAACCGAAGTACTCAAAGACAGCCTCGCCAACCGCTTCAACATTGTCGCCAATTTCTTGCCTCCAAAGGTGATTTACAAAGAAACTCCAAAGCGTTCTGCCAAAGGTTCTGTGCGCTATACGATGCCCAAACCTTGCTGGGCAGTGATGGACTTTTTGATAGAACCTGCGCCGCTTGGAAGTGGCGTGAGTTTTACCTCCAAAGTACGCACAAGTGACATTGCTCAAAAGTACCAAAATGAGGTCAAACGGGCGGTGCCATGGTCATTGAAGCAGGGCATTAAAGGTTGGGAGGTGACCGACCTCAAGATTACTTTGATGGCAGGGGAAGATCATGTGATGCACTCCAATTCGGGTGATTTTTTGTTGGCTACTCCAATGGGAATTATGTGTGGTTTGGAGGTGGCAGATACGGATTTGTTGGAGCCGATGTATGCTTTTCAAATCAAGGCTAATTCGGAACTCTTGGGGGCGATTGTGAGCGACATCAACCAGATGGATGGGCAACTGAATACGCCTACTTTTGAGGGGGATTTTTTTGTGTTGACGGGTAGAGTTCCCGTGGCTAAGTCAATGGATTATGGCATTAAGTTTAGCGCGACTACTTCGGGTAAGGGGCGGTTGAAGTTGACTTTGGATGGTTATGAAAAGACGGATTTTGGTGAGGAGAAGGTTCGTGCTTATAAGGGGGTATCGCCATTGGATAGGTCGCAGTGGATTTTACACAATCGAGGGGCGTTTAAGGCGGAAGAAAGGGTGAGGTAATCACAGTTTCTTTTCAATCCGCTCAATCGTATTCCAATTTCGAGTAGTAATATCCTTCCCAAAATACTGCTCCAAAAACTTCATTGCCTTTGGCGTTTTGGAAATGGAAAGGTCTAAAACGCTTAGTATTATTTTGTCGTTTACGCTGATGATTTTGTAGGAATTGTCCTCACTCGTCCACGGCAATTCCAAATTAGTTTCGGTGTCATTTTGTAAAAAAGAAACATAGAATCGAATCTCTTTGGTGAGTTCAAAATCTTTGAAGGGATTGTCCTTCAATAAGGAATCAATCGTTTCTGCCTTTCTGACGATGGTTGGAATCGGAAAGCCAAACGTTTTTTGTAAATGTTCTGAAAGCGTTTTTTGAAGGTTTTCGGAATCTTCCGCCATTGCATCAAATACAATGTTACCCGAATTGAGAAGCGTTACGACTTTTTCAAGACCTAATTTTTCCATTTCTTTGCGAAGTTCCGCCATCGGGACTTTGTGATGACCGCCGACATTGATTCCACGCAGAAAGGCAATATATTGTTCTTTTTTTGATTTCATTTTTTATTGGGTGCGATTATATGTGAACAATATCCAAAAACATACTGCTGTACAAAATGATTTTTGAACCACAAAAGTCTCAAAAGGGCACAAAAGAGATGGTTGAATTTCAGTTCTTTACTTTTGTTTTCTTTGTGCCTTTTGTGGTTGAATTAAAAATGTACAGTAGTATAATCCAAAAATATAAAAACTACTTTACAGTACCAACAAAATACCGTAATCCTTTGAAATCATGTTTGATTATACACAAGTAATATATGATTATATTTTAGGATTGGCTTCTCTTATATGAATCTTGAATCTTGAAAGGGTACTACATTTCTATTTGTTGGAAATATGGAAGTTGTATATTTGTACCTTATATTATATTTTTTTTTGAATTTTGTCGTCTAATCTTCTTGGTATGAACTTAGTTTCTTTTTTTCAAAAACTTGTGTTGTTAATCTATAGAATTATTGGCGTTAGTGACAAAAAATACATGGAAACTCAATTCTTTTTTGCGTTTGGTTATGCCATAGATTGGGAAAATCCGCAAGGGCTTAATGAAAAAACCCATTGGATGAAACTGTACTACCGCAAGCCTTACATGACGAAGCTGGCAGATAAATATGCGGTTAGGGAATTTGTGAAAGAAAAAATTGGTACGGACTATTTAGTGCCTTTATTTGGTGTGTATGAAAATGTGGAAGAATTGAAAGAAGCACTTCCAAGTTTACCGAATCGGTTTATATTGAAGGCGACACATGGATGTGGGTGGAATATCATCGTATCTAATAAAGAACAAATTGCTGAAGAAGATTTCAAAAAATTAACATTGTGGCTCTCGAAAAATTTCTTTGAAAGAGGACGAGAATGGGCTTATAAAGATATTCCTCCAAAAATTATTTGCGAAGAATTGATTGAGCCTATTAATCTTGAATATGGCTTGGTGGATTACAAATTTTATTGTTTTGCAGGCGAACCTTATCATATTCAAGTAGATGTGGGGAGATATGGTCAACACCGTAGAGGTATTTATAATTTAGAGTGGAAAAAACTAGCTATTAAACATGGATCTCTCTATACTTCTGAACCTATTCCAAAACCCAGATACTTGAATGAGATGATAGAGGTGGCTCGTAAGTTGAGTGAAGGTATGCCTTTTTGTCGAGTGGATTTGTATGCAGAACAAAAGGTGCTTTTTGGCGAAATGACTTTTTATCCAGCGAGTGGTTTGAGGAAGTATCAGCAGGAGTCATTTAATCAAAAATTAGGAGACTTGATACCCTTGCCTTGAATGAGATATAAAAAATTCTCTTACCTTATGCTTTATTTCATTCTTCTAAACAGAAGAAGCGTAAGGCATGAACAAAATAAAAAAACAAGGGCTTAGTTCCATTATTTTTCTTTTTATAGGCTTGCTTTTGGGCTTTGTCAATTCGGCAGTATTGTTTCCCAAGACACTGGGCATTGCAGTTTTTGGATTTATAAAATGGCTTAACTCAATAGGTGTTATATTTGAAGCTATTATTGGCAGCGGTTCTTATAGAATTGCCATACGGTTCTTTCCATATTTTTCGGATGATAAACAAACTCGTGATGGCTTTTTCACCTTTTTGATTACCTTTTCACTATTGCTTGCTTCTTTTTCTGGATTGATTTTGTTTTTATTTGAAGATATTATCCTCAAACTTCTTTCATCAGAAAAAGACAATTTATTATCTCATACCTATTTTTATTTATTGTATATCCTTATTTGTTTGAAAATCATTCAACAGGGTTTGAGTGGATATGTCACTGCAATGCAGAAACCTCGTTTTGTAGATTTCTTTACGTGGGTTATCAATCCTATTATAGTTCTTGCTTTGCTTTCATTTTACTATTTTCAAGTAATTGGAGAGGCCTCATTTTTAGAGCTGTATGCATTTAGAACCTTTGTGATAATAGTCGCTATATTGTTTTATTTGCATAGATTTAAACTAGCTTCATTGAAGTCCTTCTCTACTGTTATAAAAAAATCTCATCTAAAATCTATTGGGAAATTTTGGTTATTTACTACTTTCTCAGGAGTCAGCAGTGTGATTATACATAGGGTAGATTTGCTAATGATTGCCGCTTTTCTCAACTTTAGCCAAACAGGGATTTATGCAGTTTTTTACACCATTGCTTCTATTATCATGATTCCCCATCAGGGACTGAGGAGAATTAGTTCTCCCATCATAGCCGAAATGTGGAAAAACAAGGATTTAGCGAAAATCGAAAATATTTATAAAAAAACAACGCTTAATAATTTCATTGTAGGCTTATTGATATTTGTAGGAATTTGCATTAATATTGATACTTTTATAGTATTCATGGGTGATGAGTATATTGATGGAAAATATGTTGCGATTGTCATTGGTTTAGTTCAGTTGATAAATGTAGCTTTTGGATACAATGATACGATATTGTACCATTCACCAAAATATAACTTTGTATTGATTAGTCAATTTTTTGCTTTGATAGTTACGATTGTCACGAATTATCTATTGATTCCTATTTTTGGAATATTGGGGGCTGCTATGGCAACTGCGGCTACTTTGTTTACGGTGAATTCCATTACTCAAATTTTTATTGGTAAGGTATTTAAAATTCATCCTTTTAGTTGGAATATGTTTTATGCCATTTGCTTTGCAGCGATGATGATGATGGTAAATGAATTGATTCCAACGATTACTTATCATTTTGTATTAGATGTGCTTCTTCGCTCATTCATCATAAGTGTTTTGTATGCCTTATTGGTTGTGGAGTTTAAGTTATCACCTGATATAAATGCGCTGCTACTAAGTCTGTATAGAAAGGTTGGTAAACAATAGTTGTCATTAATTATAAAAGAAATCATACATGAAAAATTTAATAAAGAGGAATGTAAGAAAAATGATTCGTTCAGGATCCGATTATCTTTATCACAGGGCTCACAAATACATCGCACTGGAGAGACTTAAAACTGTGGAGAAAGAAAAAGGAAAGACAAATCCCAAGTTTATTCAATTATCGAATGAATATGCACAGGACGTTTTGGGAAGTCTGAAATATGCTCCTTGGCTATATGCTTATTCTGCTATGGCGGGCGAATTTAAAGAAGGTTGGATTCCTGATAATTTTTATGGAAAAGTGGTTGTTCCAAAAATAACCGGAGCCTATCGGACACTAAGTGGTAGAAAACTATTGGTAGATTCATTGCTGAATAATAAAAACACTTTAGATATTTGTTACTATGTGAATGAATTATTTTGGAATACTGATTATAAAGTATTAGACAAAGAAGGAATAAGAGATTTTCTTTTTCAGAAAAATGAGCGGGTAGTTTATAAGCTTGAAAATTCGATGCGAGGACAAGGGATTTATTTCTTTACCAAAGAGAACTTCAAGGCAGTAGATATTAAAAAATTGGGGAACGGCGTTTTTCAAACTTATATTGACCAGCACTCCTTTTTCTCAACATTCACAAACCTATCTGTAGCGACCATACGCATTACATCTATTTGTGATGATAGTGGGAATATTCTTGTTAAAGCTGCTTTTTTAAGGGTTGGTCAAAACAATGATACGCATGTGAATTCTGTATCAGAAATACTGATTCCTATAAATCTAAATGATGGTAAACTTGTGGAAACTGGTTATATATCTGGTTGGATATCAGTAACAGAACACCCCAATAGTAAAATTATTTTTAAAAACAAGAAAATACCTTTTTTTCAAAATTGTATAGCTGAAGTTATCAGGATGCACAGTTTAATTCCTTTTGTGAGGTGTATAGGCTGGGATGTTATAGTGGATAGTGACAATAATTTTCGATTAATAGAATGGAATGCAGGACATAACAGTATAAGAATTAGTGAAGCAACTCAAGGACCTTGTTTTAAAGAATTGTCTTGGGAGAAATTGAAATAATTTGATTAGAATCGATTGTCTAAACTTCTATACATTATGAATATCATTACTTTCTTTCAAAAACTAGTGTTGTTAATCTATAGAATCATTGGAGTCAGTGACAAAAAATATACAGAAACCCAATTTCTGTTCAAGTTTGGTTATGCATTGGATTGGGAAAACCCGAGAGGGCTTCATGAGAAAACTCATTGGATGAAACTGTATTACCGCAAGCCTTACATGACGAAGCTGGCAGATAAATATGCGGTTAGGGAATTTGTGAAAGAAAAAATTGGTACGGACTATTTAGTGCCTTTATTTGGTGTGTATGAAAATGTGGGAGAATTGAAAGAAGCACTTCCAAGTTTACCGAATCGGTTTATATTGAAGGCGACACATGGATGTGGGTGGAATATCATCGTATCTAATAAAGAACAAATTGCTGAGGAAGCTTTCAAAAAATTAACCTTGTGGCTCTCCAAAAATTTTTTTGAAAGAGGACGAGAATGGGCTTATAAGGATATACCTCCAAAAATTATTTGCGAAGAATTGATTGAGCCGATAAATCCCGAATATGGATTGGTTGATTATAAATTTTATTGTTTTGAAGGCGAGCCTTATCACATTCAAGTAGATGTTGGAAGGTATAGCGAACACTGTAGAAATATTTATGATTTAGACTGGGAAAAACAAGCTGTTCGAGACGGATTCCCCCATACTTCTAAACCTATTCCAAAACCTAAACACCTGAATGAAATGATAGAGGTGGCTCGTAAATTGAGTGAAGGTATGCCTTTTTGTCGAGTGGATTTGTATGCAGAACAAAAGGTGCTTTTCGGCGAAATGACTTTTTATCCAGCGAGTGGTTTGGGAAAGTATGAGCAAGATGCATTTAATCAGAAAATAGGAGAGCTGATACCCTTGCCTTTGTAATGAATGTTTTCTTCAATCAAGAACCTTCAAAATCTCCTTTGTCAATTCTATTCTTGGAAAATCCCCCTTGTTGTTCAACAAAATAATGTTGATTCCGCTTTCGGGTAGGCTGGTAATCATCGAGAAAAAGCCCAAACTCGTGCCTCCATAAAAGTAGGTGGGTTTATTCGTTTTGAAGAGCGTTTTGTTGATTGCCCAACTGTAACCAAAACCTGAATCATAGTATTCATAATACGAAATCGGAGATTTGATAAGCGCCTCATCGTCCGCAGTGAGCAATTCGGTGGAGTTCATTGCCCTCATCCATTTCAGCAAATCGGTTGCAGTGCTGTGGATACATCCCACACCTTTCATATTGGATTTTTCCCATTTCGGCTCCAATACGTAGCTGTTTCCCTCCAAAACATATCCTTTTGCGAGGTTCTCTGAGGGTATGGAATTTGGTGGATAAGAATGGTTTAAGTCAATGGGTTGGAAGATGGATTCCTTCAATACGGAGTAAAAATCTCTTCCTTCTATTTTTTCGATAATCGCTGAGAGTATCAGAAAATTGCTATTGCTGTACTCCATCTTTGAATCGGGTTCAAAGTCTAAGTCTTTGCTGCAATAGGATTTAATAAACTCATTGGTTTCTATTTTGGTTTTGAACCACTCTGAATCATTCAATTTATTCTCATAGTCAAAGGTTGTAATGCCTGTTCTGTGCGCCAATAATTGATGAATGGTGATTTTGTCGGCATGTCTGTAATCGGGCAGGTATTTACCCACTTTATCCTCTAATATCAACTTTCCTGCCTCTCGTAATTTCAAGATAATTGCAGTCGTGAATTGTTTGGTAATCGAGCCAATGTCAAAAACAGTCGCCGTATCCAAAGGGATTTGGTTTTCTATATCCGAATAACCATAGGCTTTGTGGTGGATGACTTTATCCTTATTCGTCACCAACACAACGCCATTGAAGAGATTGGTTAAATGAAAGACAGTCAATATGCTGTCCATTTTACCCGCAGGAGAATCATCAAAATCTTGGAGCGAAAGATTACTTGCCGAGTTATTAAAATACTGAACCTCTATACTTTGATGCTTTTTGAGGTCTGTTATTGCCTGTTTGATTAATTCGGTTGGAGGTATTTTCGCTTGATTGTTCCAAAATTCAGCATTGTAAGAGAAGGGCTTTTTATAGATGTCTCCCCATTTGGTCAATGGATTGGAGAGCGGAGGAGCATTGCCGTGTTGTGTTTCCAAAAAAAGAATTTCATCCCTCAATATGTCTTTGGCAAGCGTATCCTTAGAAACATTGTTGATGACCGTCCACCCATTGTTGTAGCTCAGATACTTTTGGGTATAGTATTCCCCTATTTTCTGGTACTGAATACTTCCCGAAATAAAGGGGATGTGATAGGTTTTTTCCTTCAAGCTCTGGTCTTTGATTTGCTGCCCATCATTCCGAAAATTGTATTCGGCTTTAATCAATGCAAAGTCCTCCGAATTGAAATACGCTTTTGCTGTATAGAGTGGTTTCTTGGCGTTTTTCTTTGGCATAAATTGAAGTACATAAATGATTTCGTCATTGTAGGTCGTATTCGACAACCGCTTTAAATCATAGTATTGTAGATTTTTCAAGTCCAAAAAATCAGACAATTCAAGCATCGGATTGCTCGCAATTGCATCGTATAAATAGTTGTTTTTTTCTCCCCATCGTTCTATCCGATAATCATTGGATTTTCTGCGTTGGGTTATTTCGACTTCAAAAGCACGGTGTTTTTTCTTATTGAATGTTCGGATGTTCACCGTTGCCTCCAATAAGTGCTTGTATGCGCCATTTTCTGATAGTGTAGAATGGTAAAATGCTTTGGTAAGGGCAGAGTTTTGGTAATAATTCGTGGAATAATTTTGGTGAAAATGCTTCAAAATGCTTTCTGCTGAAACATATTTAACCACGACTTCCTGCAATTCAACCGAACTTTGCTCCAATTGAATCGTCAAATGGTCTTCATTTTTGAGTTTGGAATATTTGACTTCCGTAGTTTGATACCCAATGACAGAAACAATCAGTGTAAATTCTTCCTCCAGTTCTGCAATACTCAACTCAAACCTACCGTCTTGATTCGAGACTGTTCCAGTTTGGGTATCTTTCACCAAAATATTGGCGAATGGAATGGGAGTGGAGTCATTTTTATCGGCAATACTTCCGCTAATGATTTGCCCATGTGATGTCAGACAAAGGAGAAAGAGACATAGTACGAAACTTGCGGCTTGGATTTTCTTCATAATTGTTGGTAAGAAATTCATAGTGTGAGTGTTACTAAATGGAAGTATAGCGTATAGCGAAAATTGGCATTCTTATTCAAGAAATCACTTCCATCTAACTATGAATCATAAACGGAGAAGAAGGTCAAAACGTTGATTGATTTGCGACTTCTAAAATAAATGGTTTTCTATCAATCGAATAGACCTCACATTTATCTGTTCCAACATCGTTCAATCAACAACAATAACTTGCATCCAATTGAATGGGCGGACAAGCCATCGTTCCATAGCTGCAAAACACACAGCAGTCATTTCCTGTTGGCTTCAATACTTTCTTGCAGCCTTCACATTCATAAAAATACTGACAAGCATTGGTTGGCATTGTCTCTTCCTTTTTTAATCCACATTCGGGACAAGTAATGGTTGACTGTAAAATTGCTTTTGTAGCCATTCTTTGTTTTTTTCGTTTGTTGAATTGAAAAATTTCTATTGCTTTCAAGTAAATTGTTCCCTACCAATCGAATACACCTCACATTTATCCTCTCCAAACTGTCTTTTTTCTTTGAATACAAAACCCAACCTTTTGTAAAATCGAATGGCTTTTGTGTTGGATTCCAAAGGGTCAATCAACACTTCATTGACCTTCAAATCTGCAAAGCAAATCTCCAATGCCAATTGCATCATCATTGTTCCATAACCTTTGCCCAAATAGTCCTTTTCGCCAATCCATATATCAATCGCTCGTTTGTCGGCTTCAATGTCGCCCCAATAATGGGTTTCTTCTTCGGCAGGGTCAATGATTTGCACAAAACCAATGGGCTTACCATCCACTTCTGCAATGAGGTATTGCCGCCATTCGGGTTGAGGTTCTCTTGATAGTTCGTATTCCCAATTCCAATATTCATCGGGAATCGTTTCTTGAATGTGTTCTTGTTTGTCCCAATGTTGGAGGGTTGGGAGGTCGGTGATGTTGGCGGTTCTTAGGTGTAGCATTGTTTTATTCTTTTATTTCCTTTCTCAATATTTGCAGGTTTTTCATTGTCTTAATTAATAAAACAAACGAAATAAAACATGTTCTCAATCTTATTTTTTGGCTCTAAGTCCATTTTTTCAATAAATAAAGCCAAATCAAAATTTCATTTTGGCTTTATCTCTATTTTTTGTATATTTAGAGCCAAAAACAATACGAAATCATGCAAAAACTGATTGGCAGACAAAAAGAAGTTCAAAAGCTGAGAAAACACCTTCAATCCCACAAATCTGAATTTGTCGCCATTTATGGGCGGCGAAGAGTCGGGAAAACCTTTTTAATAAGACAGGTATTTGACAACCAATTCGCTTTTCAACTCACGGGAATGGCGAATGTAAACACCCGAGGGCAATTGACCAAATTCCACGCAGCATTGCAGCGATACTTCCCTCAAAGCAATGACCTCGAACCTGCCAAAAACTGGTTTACAGCTTTTGAACAATTGATTACTTTATTGGAGGCAGATGAAACGACCGACAAAAAGGTGATTTTTTTGGACGAATTGCCGTGGTTGGATACACGTGGGGCTAATTTCCTATCAGGTTTAGAACATTTTTGGAACAGTTGGGCAAGTGCAAGAGATGATATTCTATTGATTGTCTGCGGTTCGGCTGCTTCTTGGATGGTCAAAAACTTACTAAAAAATAGAGGAGGATTGCACAATAGAGTTACTGACCGAATGAAACTATCGCCTTTCAATTTGGCGGAAACAGAGGAACTACTCAAATACAAGGGAATTGTTTACGACAGATATCAAATCATTCTGTTGTATATGGTTTTTGGAGGGATTCCCTTTTATTTAGAGAAAATTGATTCAAGATTCAGTGCCACACAGAATGTCAATGAATTGTGTTTTGAATACAACGCACCTTTTAGGGATGAATACGAAGAATTGTATGCTTCTTTGTTTAAAAAGTCGGAAAAGCATCTTGCCATCATTGAAGCTTTGGCACAGAAAAAAAAGGGTTTGAGTCGAGCCGAAATCATCCGATTGACCAAACTATCCAATGGTGGCAGTTTGACCCGTGTTTTGAAGGAATTGGAAGAAAGTAGTTTCATCAGGCGTTATCAAGGCTTTGGAAAGAAAAAACGAGAAAGCCTTTATCAATTGGTGGACTTTTATTCTTTGTTTTACTTGAATTTTATCCAAAAATCAAGCCCCGATGATGAAAATTTTTGGATAAATGCACTTCAATCTCCTACATTTAGAACTTGGAGTAGCTATGCTTTTGAGATGGTTTGTTTGCACCACGTTTCACAAATCAAACAGGCTTTGGGTATATCGGGTGTTCAAACTTCTGTCGCAACTTGGTCTTCTCCCGAAGCACAAATAGACCTGTTGATTGACCGCAAGGATAGGGTTATCAATCTTTGTGAAATGAAGTTTTCCATCAAACCTTTTACAATCAACAAACAATATGCTGCTAATCTGCGAAACAAAATGGGTTCTTTCCAAGAAGCTACCCAAACGAAAAAAGCCATTTTTTTGACTATGGTTTCGACTTATGGATTGGCTCAAAGCCCCTACAAAGGAATGATTCAAAATGATTTGACGATGGAGGTGCTATTCAAAACTTAGGCATCTTTCCTTTTCTCTTTCAGCATTTCACACAAATAAAATGCTTCTGCCTTTGCTTCAAATTCCTCTCTTTTTTGGGTGCCTCTTTCTCCATATTTGATTCGGAGAAGGTCGTTGAAGGTTTTTGTTTGCTTGAGTTTGTCTTTTATCAATCCCATTTTTCTCTTAATTTAGAAACATAAACTTGTGCATCTTCACCCAAATAATTAGGTTTTGCCATTCCTTCAAAATCCATCACATTGTATTTGTTTTTTTCTGCTTGCTGTTCTCGCACCTTTGGCAAAGTTTGTTGAACCAACAACTCCAATAGTTCCAATTTTCCTACCATTGAAAGTTGTTGGAGGTATTGACTGTAAATTTATTGTACAGCAGTCATAAATATTGTGTTTTTTATCAATAACATTGACTTAATAAGATATGTTCCAAACTCTTCTTTTCCTCAGGGCATAAAGTCAAATATTTTATCCCTCTGTACAAATATCTGTCACTTCAAGTTTTGGATTAAGTGTTACAACTACCATATCGTCTCTGAATCCTTTACGATCCTCATAACCAAATGCAAAATCCATTATAACGAATGATTTTTCTGATTCTGCATAGATTCCAACTCTTACTATTCTCAATAATGAAAAAAGTCGTTCTTCAATGCTTTCTGCGCTATTGGTGTTCTCTATAAATTTCCGAAAACCTTCTTCATCAAATATTTGTAAAAAAATATCGTCATTCCACTCTTCAATATATTCATTTACAACTTCACCTTCTTCAAAATCTTTTCGGATTGCTTTTTTTCCGATTAAGTGTATTTGAGATAATTTGTTTAAAGTTGAGGCTACTTTCAACACTTGCTGCTCACTTACCTCTTTGAAGTGAATAGCTAAATCTATCTGAGTTTTCTCAAAATCATACGCCCAAAAATATTTATCAAACTTATATTCCCAATCAGTTTCCCTCTCTTTCAACTGAATTTTTCCAAAAATCGGTAATTCGACTTTTATCATTTTTTTAGATTTCCCTTTGTTTCATACTAAAATAATAACCGTATCTTCTTCCAAAGATACGGTTATTCCATAATTTCACCAAAGATTTTGAGTTTATATCCCCTACTCAAAAACCTCATACACAACCCCTTCCCAATAAAATTCCACATTATTCCCCAAACTCAAAAACTCCGAAACAGCAGGTTCATTCTCCAACAAATCAAAATATTCATCCGAAGCAAAAGCAATGCGTTGGCGTTTGGCATTTTGGTTTTTGGGCGACAGGACTTCCGCATCGACCCAAGAATTGCCTTGATTTTGATAGACCGCACGACCTTGAATATTGCGGTATTGATTGGCGATGTCTTCCTTGTCGTCTTTTGAAGCTCCACTGTACATGCGGCTCTGTCCCTGTCGGGTTTGACCAATGTTAGAAGCCTTGTTGAGCGATTGAATCTCTTGACTGCTGCGAACACTGCTTGCGCCCTCCTTGCGTTTCATGCCACTGTATTCTTCCTCCGCCATGTCCATATTGCCATTGCGTTGCCAAAAATCGGGCTGTTCAATAGGGCGAGGGCTTGCACGTCCAATGTCTCTGCGGCGCATTTCTTCATCCTCCAAAATCAAATAACTCGTATAAGGAGTCACAATGCCGTATTCTTTCGCCAAATTCACCACTTCCTCCACCAATTCCTTGTCCTCACCATGCAAGCGGATTTGGTCGAGTAGATAACCGACTGCCCTTGAAGCCCAAAGCGGTGGAATGAAATCGTGTTTTTCGTGCGTATCATCGGACAAACTCGCCTCGTATTTGAAAGACTTGCTTTGACCATTCACTTTGCCTGACAACATCACGCTCACATTATCGCTGCCTTTGTTGTCGTATCGCCCCAAAACGGTGACGGACGAACCTCTGAATAAATCGGGCAAGTCTTTGGGATAGGTTTGAAAAACGCTGACATTGCGGCTGAAACCCAGCTTCAAATCCGTCAAAACGGGTGAACTGACTTTGGTGTAAAAGTTGGAAATTTTTACTTCAATGTCTTCGTCGGGCAAGATATAGGAGCGAAAAGCTTTGGTGTGTTCGGTGATTTTGTCGAGCAAATGCGTGTTGATGTCCTCACCGATTCCAAAGGTGAAAATGCGAGTGTTTTCGCTGTTGTTCTCCTTCAATTTTTTGAGCAAGTCGTCCTCTTCCGTCACGCCAATTGTGGGTTTGCCGTCTGTAATGAACACCACCATATAAGGGCGGTCTTTGCGGGATTTGGCAGACAAAGCCGTTTCCAAAGCCTCGTCAATATTCGTTCCGCCAATTGCCTTCAAATCTTCGATAAACGTCCTCGCTTCTGCAATATTTCCCTTGTCGGCAAGCTCCAAATCCTCAAACAAACTCCTTGCTTCGGTCGAAAAACGCACTATATTGAAGTGGTCGCCTTTGTTCAAATTATTGACGCAAAACAGCAGTGATTCTTTGGCTTTCTCCAATTTTTCACCCGACATACTGCCCGACACATCCAAGACAAAGGTGATGTCTTTCTCTGCAATTTCTTGCTCTTGTTCGGCAATGCCAGGATTGAAGGTCAGTAAAAAGAAACCGTCTTTTTTGCGGGGTTTGAAAGACAAAACAGATGCGCCAATCGCTTGATTGTCTGTATTAAAGTACAACTTGAAGTCCATATCGGGCTTCACTTTTGCCGCTTCAAAGCCCACTTTCGCTTGTTTTGAACCTTTGCGGATAACTTCTACTTCGTGCGTTGGAGAATAGACCGTTTTCAAGTCGCTGTTGGCTTCAATATTGACCAACAAGCTGAGATTCTGCAAAGGCTTGGCGGAATATTTTTTGGTGTCGAGCGGATAGATGTATTCCATCGTGCCTGCATCCGACTCCAATAATTGCGAGTAGCTGATTTTGATGCGGGTTTCGCTTCTCGGCTCAATCGGGAAAATCCGCACCTTGAACAATCCTTGCTGACTGTATTCCAACAAAGCAGGGTCACGCATTTGCCGCACGATGTCCTCGTAAATTTTACGGGCTTTGTCGGCATCCAACAATTCGGCAGGTGTTTCTTTGCCGTTGATGAACATCGAAAAGTCACTCAATGTCGCTCCCTTTGGAATGGGAAACAAAAAGTAGCCTTCCAATCTTCGATTGTCGGGATTGTAAAACACTTGGTCAATTGCCGTTGTCGCTGCTTGTCCTTCAATGTTTACCCCCACTTTTTCGGATTTCACTTCCAAAGGGAAAGGATTGACGGGAACGGGTGGGCGGCGGGGCGGAATTGGTGGTCTTGGCGGCATTGGAGGGAAATCGTGGAGGATTGTCCATCCATCGGTTTTGTGGGTAGCTATCATCAAGCCGCCTGCATGGATTTCATTGAAGGTGGCGAATAGGGTGAGGAGGATTGTTATGAGAATTGGATTTTTCATGTTTGCTTTTTCATAGGACTATCGTCCGAAGTTAGGATAATGAATATATAATGGTGTGTCATTCCGAAGGAATCTCGTGGGTAATTATAGTGAAATAGGGGCAAGAATAGATACTTTACAAGAACTATTAACTTACCCAATGTAGATTTATTTTTCTCAGAAATTAACTTGCCGTTTTATGTTTGTTGAAACCATCCACAAGATTCCTACGGAATGACAAATAACGGTAAGTGGTAAAAACGCTTACTGCTCCTTAAACTTATAAGACTTCGTCTTGGCTTGTTCTCGAATCGTACCAATCATGGCATCGTCCAAAGTGCTTTCGCCTTCGGTAGCCATTTTTGCACGTTCGGCAGCTTCGTATTCTCGGCGTTTTTTGGAGAGTTCTTGGATTTTGGTTTGTACGTCTTTTCGCTCTTTGGCTTTGGTTTCGATGAAGGCTTTGCGTTCGTCTGTGTCCATTTCTTTCATTTCTTCAGGTAGGGCATCTTCGTCGAGTTTTTCTACTTCAACGGCTTCTTCCTCTACGGCATCAATCAAATCCCAATCGGAGTTTTTGTAGGCTGCGGAAGATTTGGACATGGCTCTTTGGGCGACATTGGCGGTGCTGTATTGGGCGGCATTGCTGTCTTGAATCATTTGACGTTCTTTTTTGGCTTTGCCTTTGCTGCCGTAGCCGATGTAGGTGTCGTTGAGTTTGTTATTCAATTCACCAATTTCTTTGTCATAGGGCGTTTCGATGTGAACGACTGCTTCGTTTTGGTTGATGTTGATGTATTTTCCATCTGCCAAATCGGCTCCGTCTTTCCAGTTGGTGCGAATGCCTTCTTCGTAGTCGCCGCAGAAAATGGTGTTGATGATGATGCCATTTTCGATGGCAGCTTTACAGGATTTTTTGTAGTCCACGTTTCCTTGTGTGAAAGGTTCGTTTCCTGCAATGAAGATGATTTTGAGGTCGTTGTTGCTGTCGCTCCATTGAAGGTCTTTGGTGGCGGTTTGAATGACATGACCACAGTATTCTTCGCCCCCATAGGTTGTCATTGCAAACAGCTTTTCGGAAACCAAATCGAGGTCGGTGGTCATGGGCGCAACTTGGCGAATGTAACCGTCTCTGCTTGATAATCCATCGTTTCCGTATTCATATAGAGCGATTTGGAGGTTGGGAACATTGCCCTCTTGATCTTTGGCGAGGGCGAGTTCATTGACCATTTTCCAAAGTTGGGATTTGGCTTGGTCGATGAGTCCGTCCATGCTGTTGCTGGTGTCTAATAGTAGGGCAACTTGTATGTTGCTTTCTCCATCGTTTTTGAGGACGACGGGTTTGGCGTTGAATTCCATCAATGGGGTTTTGATGTCTGTTTTGGGTGGTTTGTGGTAGTCGTCGTTGCCATTGAAGTCAATTTGGATATTGATGTTGGTCATGCTGACTACTGCAATGAGTACGAGGGCTGAGAGCAAAAGTAATTTTTTCATGATTTTGGGGTTTTCATAGGACTGTCGTCCTGTGTTATGATATATCGCTCCGTTGGAGCTTGTACTATTCTTTATACATGATGAGTTGCTTGGTGATGGGTCTGTCTTCCTCTTGTCCTTCAAAAGTGATTTGCAGCATGGTGTCGGTTGATAGGCGATAGGTGATTTTTGAAGGAAACTCAACTCTATCATTTTCAAGAACTAATTCTTTTTTGTTAGAAACGTTGTTTTCGTTTCTTTGTGTAAAAACAGTTGGATAGGTGAATTTCTGAGGAAAATCCATAACATAAATCAATTTCCCCTGTCTGCTGCTTATACTAAATTCTTCTTCAAAAACCACAACACCATTTGATAAGGTTTTAGCAATTCCTTGTAAGGAGCCGTTGCTATTCATTGTCCATTTTTCAGTATAGGTTAAGCTATCTAAGTTGTAAATCCAGTTTCCTTCTAGGGTTCTTAGAAAGTCAATATAAGGCATACCTTCTTGAATAAACAACTCTTCCTTTGAAGCCGAATCTTTTTTGGTGGTATCTCGGTTAGGGCTGCTTTTAGTTTTCTTTTTTTGGCTGCCTGCTTTCGCAGATTCTAATTCTAAGGTACTTTGTGACAATCTTTCGTCTCCGTACCTATCATAAGGCAACATATTGCTGAAATTACTTGTCTGAAAATCGGCATTGTAGCGGGCATAGGCGTAAACTCCATCGGTATCGGTGATATCGAATGTAGCTTTTACTTTGGGCGTTGCAGCTTTTGCAGTAGCTTCTCTGCTTTTATAGGCTGTTATACTTACTTCATCCAATGTTTCTCCAGCATCATCTGCCTCCATTTCCATTACTTCTTCTTCTATTGCTATGTCTGCATCGGCAGTCATTGAAGGCTTGCTTGGAGGATTAGGTCTTGTCGCTTTTAAGCTTCTGTCTTTGCTTGAAGGAATGGGAGTAGCTGCAACAGGATTGGGCGTTTCTATGCTTCGTGTTTTGTTCTGTTGATTGTTGTTGTTGTTGAAGGATTTAGTAGGTTTTGAAGTGTAGGCTGATTTGTCTTTGGTTCTTATGGTTTCATTTGCTGCAATGATTTTTTCTTCTGATGCTGTTTCCTTCTTTTCTACTCTTGCAGTTCTTTCAGTGCTTTTCAAATCCCCTTCTCTTTCACTATCCATTACGATTGCTTCGGCACTTTCAGTATCTCTACCAGAATCTTTTGTAGTTGCACGACTATTTCCAATTGCTTCTGTTTCGTCATACATAGCGGGTTGTTCCATTGCCAAATCACTTGATTTGGTAGGCGCATTGTTCATCAAATATATTGCAGGAATGAGCATCACCAAAATCATTGCAGCGGCAGCGACATAGCGGAGCCAATGGACCTTCTTTTTGGCTTGGGAGTTTTCTTCCCACATTGAAGGTGTGGCATCCAGCTTTTCTTCAAGGCGCTCCCACAGTTTGTCGGAGGGCATCTTGTCGAATTGATGCTGGTTGTCGTTGAATAATTTGTCTATATCTTTGAGGTTCATTTTTCTATATTGTTACATTGCTGTATTGTTCTGTGGTTGAATTGTTTTATGGCTGTATTGTTTTATTGCTATATGGTTAAATTGTTTTATGGCTATATTGCTGTATTGCTATATGGTTAAATTGTTTTATGGCTGTATTGCTGCATTGTTAGGCAAAACAGTATAGCCATTCAGCCATTTAACAGTAAAACCATTCAACCATTCAACCATTTACGCCACCCGATACTCACTATTTGCCTGCAATAAATCCTTCAACATCTTTCGAGCTTTAATGAGTTGTGATTTGGAGGTATTGATGCTGATTTTGAGCATATCTGCAATTTCTCGGTGTTTGTAGCCTTCAATGGCGTACAAATTGAAGACGGTGCGATAGCCATCTGGCAGTTCGTCCAACAACTTCAATATGTCCGCTTCCTGCAAGTCGTCTTGTGCCTTGGCGGCTGTCGGTACTTCTACTTCTCGGTCACTCAATTCGACGTAGAGGGTACTCACCCGCTTTTTTTTTCGCAAAAACATCAGGGCTTCGTTCACCACAATTCGGCGTATCCAACCTTCAAAACTTCCTTTGTTTTCAAACTTGTGAATGTTGGCGAATACTTTGTAAAAGGCGTTCAACAAGGTGTCTTCTACATCTACTTCGTTGTGGACATACCTCCGACACACCCCAAACATTTTGGCGGCATAGCGTTCGTATAATACTCGCTGTGCTTTTCGGTTGCCTTTTTTACAGGCTGCTATGAGTTGTGTTTCGGTCAAAGGACGGAAAAATGGTTTTTAAAATTGTTGAATGCTTATACTGCTATATTGTGGTTTTTTGAAAAGTTGGTTGGCTAAAGCCGAGGAATCTATATTCCTCTTTCTCATTGAAGCCTCAAGCCTTTGAGAATGAATCACGAGAATAGGGAATATAGATTCCCGAAAAACTACTACCAACCAAATTTTCAAAGAACCTATATTGTTAAATTGCTGAACGGTTGTATTGTTCTTGTGCTGTCGTTCTATTTATATAGATGTTGGGGAGGGGAGTTTTGGTGTCTGATGAGGAAGTTTTTTTGAAATATCTTGGTTTTACTTCACCAATCCAGGGTAAATGGGCAGTTGGGTTTCTTCAATGCCCCATCTTTTTAATAGGCTGCCCAGTATTATTTGACTCATTTCCAGCAAATTGGCATACTCTTTCTTTTCTTTTGAGATTTCAATAAATCTGACCAAAGCATTGATGATTCTTTGCCTAAACGTGCTTCGACCCCATCTTTTATCCTCTTCCAACACTTTTTGGGCGTAGGATAACAAAACGGCAAGCCATGCAAAACTGCAGGCGACATATTCTTTGTTGTATATTTTGTCATTTTCGACCAAAAGAAAGCCATTGTTGATGAGTTCTTTTCGGTATTCTTCCTCTATTTGTTTGCCTTCTTTTGAAGGAATGTTCATCGCCCAAATGCTTTGTAGGTATCTCATTCTCGAATAGGTTCCATCCAAAAAGATATGGCGGTATTGGCTTGTTTCGAGGTCGAAAAGTCTTATTTTGGAGTTGATGTAGAGGGCGTTGGCAGGGGTGAAGTCGCCATGTGAAAAGCCATAGAATCTTGCAGGATTTTTTAGGCGGTTTAATATGTCATTGATTTCTGCTTTGATGGCTTGTTCCTTTGGTATTTTGAGGTCAAGCAGCTCCAATGTTTCTGAAAGCTGTAATAACAAACTTTCGACTTTGTAAATGGCATGTCTTGATTTACTTGAACCTTCAAATCCAACATATTTATCCGAATAATCTTGATAGCGGTTCAAGGTCAAAGCCTGAATTTTGGCGATTGTTTTGTTGAATTCGGTTAGGGCATTTATGGAGTTGTCATAATTGTCTTTCTTCAATAATACTTTTGCCAGAAGGTTGTCACTGAATTCGTTTTCCTTGCAGTCTTTGTCCAAATCCTCCATAAGGACGATTTCTTCGTTTTTGTCGAAACCATAGGTGATGGGCGCTATGCCTTGTAATTCTGAAAAGCTGTTCAAAAAATCCAATCCTCTGATTTCGTTCCACAGTACTTTTTCTGGATTTTTGGACTTTTTGACGATTAGGCTATTCGGTAAGTTGGAGTCGTTCTGTTTTTCTACTTTGCAGCGAATGATTAGATAAGAGGAGTAATCTGCTACCAATTCGTGAAAATGTAGCTTTACTTTTGCGGAGAATCTATCGTTGATGATTTTTTCGCATTTGAGTAGGAGTTGGTTGGGGGTCATTTTTTTTATTTGTTTTTTGGCTTCGTTCCATACCATTCTACCTGGTATTCCTTCAAAAACTCAAATCTACTCATCAGCTAAAACTCGTTTAGCCAATTTCAGTTCTTCTGCTTCATAGTTTTCCAATATCTTATCAAGAATACGACCTATTTTTGTAGTCATTCTAATGGCTTCCAATTGCGGCCAAGTTGCTTTCTCCCCTTTTCGGATCAACTCAGTCAATTCTTCACGCGTCAAAGCTGATAACAATTTAGTGGGTTTGATGATGCTAAAGTCTGCAACGATGTTGATGTCTCCCGTGTATTCCTGTTGAATCACAGAGTTCAGCGTATTGGCTATAATGCCCAGTGAAGGTACAAATTGAAAAAACGGCTTGGCGATTGTATAATTAAATTGTGTTGTTTCTTTGATGACCGCAGTGCCAAGTTTGACAATAGGTGCCAATAGTTCATTGCGCTGAAAAGGAGAATTGATAAAAGGTAAAACCACAGGGTTGGTCAAACTGACGATAAAATGATTGACTCCATACAATCTCGCCAATCGCTTGGAGGGCAAATCATTAGACATCGAACCATCCACCCATTTTCTTGAAGGTAGGTAGGCTTGTACCTTACCGTTCTTATTTTTGGCAAACAGTGTAACGGGAGGGAAAATACCGGGAATAGCGCAAGAAGCCATCAGTGCGGAACGAATCAACACATTTGGAGAAGCAACTGCATTGAGTAATCGGGATTTTTGTAGTACGCCACGAGGAGCAACAGAAATATTGATTTTGCGCCCTGTACGTTCATAAGCTTCCTGAAAGGTTAAGTTGGGAATCATGTTATTGACGATAGACTCTAAATCTTTCACCCCCAAAGAAGTTCTTTTATCTGCAATGTTTTGGAAAATCATGGCTTCCTTTTCTATAAACTTAATTAGGGTTTCATGCTCCAAAAAATCAATCAATTCTTTCTGTGTGCGTGTCCCTGCCAAGGCTGCAAAAATAGAGCCTGCGCTTGAACCTGAAATAATAGTGGGTAATAAGTTTTGTTGGGCAAGTGCCTTCAATACGCCCGCATGAAAGTTACCCAACTGTGCTCCACCACTTAACATCAAAGCAGAACGCCCAAAACAAATACTCGCTCGACGAAAAAAGTCCAGTTTGTCCTCAAAATTAATATTGTCGTTTTTTTTATCTGCCAAATGAAGAAGTGCATTGACTATTTCATCCACATAATCCACTATCAGTTGCTTGGTGCCAAACATAGTTTTGGCGTATAATTTAGGGCTGCCCATTCCTCCCATATTTCCGTGAATGCCTTCATTTAGAGCAAACAAGAGTCCTTTATCGTCATTTTTTTCTCGATAGGTACGCAATTTTTCCAAGCGAAGATAGATTTCGTCGTTGTCATACGAATTGCTATAATTGACCTTTTTCCAAGCCTCCATTCCCGAAAGTTCATCGTATTTTAAGGCAAAGGCTTTCCATTCTTCGTAACTATCTGCTTGATTTAATTTTCTCTTGATATTACTCAGTTCTGTCGGAAACATATTTTACAATTTGATGAATTTGAAGTAGTTTTAGAAGGCTCTAAGATAACTATTGATGGTTGTATCTTGTTCTGATTTGCAGCGAAATTATCTGGTTTTTATTTTTTGTATCTTGAAGCAATTTAACAACAAAATACTCAAATGGTCTCAAAAAATAATTTTCCAGAATTGCCTTCAGCATATTTTCGCTACGCCTCTGTCTTGAACTCCGATGTAGAGTGAAATTCAATTTTGGGGTAATTCTTTTGTTCCGTTTCGAGCATCCATTGAGACTGAGCTAAATAGACCAAATTTTTATCTTTGTCGACTGCCATGTAGTTTTCTTTTCGTTTGGCAAATTCTTTGAGTTTTTCTTTGTCTTCCGAAGTCACCCAACAAGCCTTATAAAGCGTAATTGGACGAAAGTCACAAGACGCACCGTATTCGTGTTCGAGGCGGTACTTGATGACATCAAATTGAAGTTCTCCAACAGTCCCAATTACTCGCCGATTGGTAGCTTTCGTTCTAAACAGCTGCGCCACTCCTTCCTCTGTTAATTGTTTGATTCCTTTGTATAACTGTTTTGTTTTCATCGGATTCATGTTGATCAACTCTCTAAAAATCTCGGGTGAAAAACTCGGAATCCCTTTAAACATAAACTCCTCTCCTTCGGTCAAAGTATCCCCTATTTTGAAGTTGCCCGAATCATACAAACCCACTACATCACCAGGATACGCCTCGTCAATTGTGCTTTTTTTCTGTGCCATGAAGCTTGTCGGATTGCTGAACCGCATTTTTTTGTCGAGTCGCACATTTTTGTAAAAAGTATTTCGCTCGAAAGTACCCGAACAAACTCTCAAGAAGGCGATTCTGTCTCTGTGTCGAGGGTCAATATTGGCATGAATTTTAAATACAAAACCGCTAAATTTTTTCTCCGTAGGTGCAACATCTCGAACGGTTGTTGGACGAGGTTGAGGCGTGGGCGCAATGCGAATGAAGGTATCTAATAGTTCTTTCACTCCAAAATTATTCACCGCACTCCCAAAAAACACAGGTGCAACGTCCGCATTTCGGTAATTTTCTACCTCTAAATCTCCATACACACCTTGAATCAATTCGACATCTTCTCGCAACTGTTCGGCATCTGTATCTCCTACAATCTCCTCCAAAATATCGTCCTCTAAGTTTTCAATACTCAAAGTATCTTCTTCTCCTACCACCTTTTGTGTGCCACCTCTAAACAGCCGCAAACTTTGGTCGTAAAACTTATAAACTCCTTTGAAGTCCGAACCCATATTGATGGGCCAACTCAAAGGATGTACACTAATATTGAGTTTGTCCTCTATTTCGTCCAACAAATCATAGGGATCTTTCCCAACCCTATCCAATTTGTTCACAAACACGATTACAGGCGTTTTTCGCATCCGACAGACTTCCATCAATCTTTCGGTTTGCTGCTCGACCCCTTTCACACAGTCAATCACCAAAATCACACTGTCCACTGCTGTCAAAGTTCGGTAAGTATCCTCCGCAAAATCCTTGTGGCCAGGCGTATCCAAAATATTAATGAGTTTTTCTTCATACTCAAACGCCATCACCGAAGTAGCCACCGAAATTCCCCTTTGACGTTCGATTTCCATAAAGTCGGACGTTGCACTTTTCTTGATTTTGTTGGATTTTACTGCACCTGCCACTTGTATTGCCCCTCCAAAAAGCAGCAATTTTTCGGTCAAAGTGGTCTTTCCAGCATCTGGGTGACTGATAATGGCAAAGGTTCTGCGTTTATTGATTTCAGCTTTTAAACTCATGTTTGGATATTGGATAACTTGTCCCGATACCTCGGGATGGGATATTAAAAAAAAACGGCTGCAAAGGTAGGCTTTTATTTTGCCCTTTGGAAATACTTGGTTTTGAGTTTTACTCCAATATAAGATATCGAATAATGTTTGGTAATGGAAAAATACTGCGTGTAGTGAGAAAATCCTTTTCTATATTCAATTCTTGTTCAAGGCTGTTTAACAACAAGTTAGAAATAATGAAAAAAATCTTCACCGACATCCCAAACTCCAACAAATGGAAAACCCTCCAAAAAATAACCGAAGGTTGGTCGAATGACGAGAAATACTATATGCAGACAGACGATGGTACTCAATTGGAGTGGTACAATAATTTTAGTCAAACGATTCCAAAATGGTATCTTCGCTTTTTTTGAACAAAATGACCAATTTGGTTTTAACTAACAAGTACACGTTTCAATAAACACAATTATCAAATTAAACATTTAGATTCTATATGATTTCCGAAAAAATGACAGCCGCCCTCAACCAACAGATTGTTTTAGAAGGATATGCTTCCTTTTTGTATTTGTCGATGGCAAGCTGGTGCGACAAGCAGGGTTTGGAAGGTTGTTCTCAGTTCATGCACCGTCAATCGAGTGAAGAATGGGAACACATGCTTCGATTGTTTCGATATATCAGCGAAGTCGACGGACATGCACTTACTCCTGCTATTTCACAGCCTCCACACGAATTTGAATCAGTGCAAGCTTTGTTTCAACAAGTGTATGAACATGAACAAAAAGTAACCAATTCTATTCACAAACTTATGCATCTGGCTACGAGTGAAAACGACTATGCTACGGTTAATTTCCTTCAATGGTACATTGCAGAACAAAGAGAAGAAGAAAACCTGATGCGGGGAATTTTGGACAAGATGAAGTTGATTGGAGATGGACCTCAGAGTTTGTATCTTATTGACAACGAATTGGCTCTAATCAACAAGGCAGAGTTGGCAAATGAAGCGAAGTAAGTATAACTTCTTCTTTTTTGTGGGTAAATAACGAGTGATATTGGAGTCTTTTGCTTTTATTTAAGTTGTTACACAAAAAAAACGCATTTATGTGGAATGTATGTTGTAAGACATTTGTTATCAAAAGGTTAGTGGTAGAAATAGTGCTTAAAAAAATCTTTGGATAATGCTGTTACCAATGTATGATTCCTTAGTCTAAAGCTCGTTCGAATAATTTTAATATCATTAAAAAACGAAGAAATGAAATTTAATGCGTTGTTTTTTGGAGTCATTATTATGATTCTCACATTTAGTTCCTGTGTTTCTAAAAAAAAGTACGATTCCTTGTTATCTGAAAAGGCATCCCTTGAAATGCAAATGAAAAAAACTCAATCTAATAATAAGGATAAACAACTAAAAGACGAACTTCAAAAGAAAGATGTTGAATTAGATGCTATACGAGCAAAAATAAAAGAAAGCAATGACAAGATTCAAAAATTGAAGTCTGCCATCGAACAAGCATTTGCAGATAGCCAAGATCCTGATATTCAAATTCAGGAAAAAAATGGAAAACTGTATATAATACTTCCCAACCAGATATTATACAAAAGCGGTAGTGCCGAATTGGATGAAAAAGGTATAGCAATGATAGAAACAATGGCCGCTATTTTTATCAAAAATCAAGGTTTAGACATTGATGTGGAAGGTCATACAGATAATATACCTATCAGCAATAAGAAATATGCTGACAACTGGGATTTGAGTGTGGCTCGTGCTGTGAATGTGGTGCGAAAATTGACCGAAGCCAATGTCAACCCTGCTCGCTTGTCTGCTGTGGGGAATGGAGAGTTTTCTCCAGTTGTAGATAATAAGACAAAGGAGAATCGGCAACAAAATCGTAGGACTGAATTTGTTATAACCCCAAAAATTACAGGTCTTTATCAAATGTTGAATGAACTGTAATGACTTAAAGCATTGAATTGTAGAATATCTTAGATTCCTCAATAGACACAAAAAAGGAGACAACTTGGTAACAAATTGTCTCCTTTTTCATTTTCAGATTATGCTATTACTAAACTAAGCCAAATCAAAACGATCCAAGTTCATCACCTTATTCCATGCAGCCACAAAATCCTGTACGAATTTTTCTTGTGAATCTGTACATCCATATACTTCTGCAATCGCACGAAGTTCTGAGTTAGAACCAAAAATAAGATCAACTCTTGTAGCTGTCCATTTAAGTTCACCCGTTGTTCGGCTATGCCCTTCAAATACGTTTTGGTCATCAGAAGTTGCCTTCCAAGTCGTTCCCAAATCCAATAGATTTACAAAGAAATCATTGGTCAAAGCTCCTTGTTGCTTCGTGAAAACTCCATGTTGAGAGCCATCAAAATTCACATTCAAAACACGCATACCACCCAACAAAACAGTCATTTCAGGTGCAGTAAGTGTCATCAATTGAGCACGATCTACCAACATTTCTTCTGCCGATGCTGTATGGTTTGCGCTTATATAGTTTCGGAAACCATCAGCACTTGGTCTAAGAGCTTCAAACGATTCTACATCGGTTTGTTCTTGTGAAGCATCCGTTCGACCTGGAGTGAAAGGAACGGTAATCGTGTGACCCGCATTTTTTGCAGCCTCTTCAATAGCAGCACATCCACCCAAAACGATTAAATCGGCTAACGAAATCGTTCTATTATCATTGTTGTATTTCCTTTGAATACGCTCCAAAACCTTCAACACCTTTGCCAATTGTGGAGGGTTATTGACTGTCCAATATTTTTGTGGCGAAAGACGGAGACGAGCACCATTTGCGCCGCCACGTTTGTCAGAGCCTCGGAAAGTTGATGCAGATGCCCAAGCAGTAGAAACCAATTCCGAAATGGTCAATCCAGAAGCCAAAATTCTTCTTTTCAGGGTGTTAATGCTTCTCGTATTGGGTAATTCGTGTGTCAAAGCTGGAATTGGGTCTTGCCAAATCAATTCTTCTTGAGGCACTTCTGGCCCAAGATAGCGTGAGATAGGACCCATATCACGATGCGTTAGTTTGTACCATGCTCGTGCAAATGCGTCCGCAAACTGATCTGGATTTTCGAAGAAGCGTCTTGAGATTTTTCCATAAATAGGGTCCTCTCTTAAAGCCAAATCTGTTGTCAGCATAAAGGGTGCGTGACTTTTTGAAGGATCGTGTGCATCAGGGACTGTTCCTGCTCCAGCACCATTTTTTGGTGTCCATTGGTAAGCACCTGCAGGACTTTTTGTCAGTTCCCATTCAAAGCCGAATAGGTTCTCAAAAAAGTTGTTGCTCCATTTTGTTGGAGTTGTAGTCCATGCACCTTCCAAACCACTTGTAATCGTATCACCTGCATTTCCAGTACCGTAAGTATTTTTCCAGCCAAGATTTTGTTCCTCAATACTCGCACCCGCAGGCTCTCTACCTACATACTGTTCTGGGTCAGCAGCACCGTGTGTTTTACCAAATGTATGTCCACCTGCAATCAAGGCTACGGTTTCTTCATCGTTCATCGCCATTCTTCCAAAAGTCTCACGAATATCACGAGCAGCCGCAATCGGATCCGGGTTTCCGTTTGGACCTTCTGGGTTGACATATATCAGACCCATCTGAACTGCGCCAAGTGGGTTTTCGAGTTCTCGATCCCCAGTATAACGCTTATCACCCAACCATTCGGTTTCAGCTCCCCAATAAATATCTTCTTCTGGCTGCCATATATCTTCACGTCCACCTGCAAAACCAAAGGTCTGAAAGCCCATGGATTCTAAAGCACAATTGCCTGCAAGAATCATCAAGTCCGCCCAAGATATTTTCCGTCCATATTTTTGTTTGATGGGCCACAAAAGCAAACGCCCTTTATCAAGATTTGCGTTATCTGGCCAGCTGTTGAGCGGCGCAAAACGCTGAGTACCAGAAACCGCACCGCCACGACCGTCAGCTATACGATACGTACCTGCACTATGCCATGCCAAGCGAATCATAAAAGGACCGTAGTGACCATAATCAGCTGGCCACCAGTCCTGTGAATTGGTCATCAGTTCGAAGAGGTCTTTCTTCACCGCAGCAAGGTCAAGAGTCTTGAACTCCTCCGCATAATTAAAATCCTCGCCCATTGGATTGGTCAAAGAGGAATTTTGACGAAGGATGTTTAAATTCAATAGATTGGGCCACCAGTCACGGTTAGATGTGCCACCACCTGCACTTTTCTTTAAAGCACCTCCCATAAACGGGCATTTGGCTGTTGATTCATTTACCTCCCAAGCTTCACCATTTGGTGAATTGGTATTATTTTTATTGTTATCCATAATGTGATTTTTTGAACAAATATGAGTAGCAAATTTACCGATTTTTTTTTTCTTTTGGGGCAATACACCGTTTTTTTGCAGTAATGAAATGACGTTCAAACCTTAAAAAAATCAACTACTCAACTTCTTCAATGTTGCCTTGAGTTGGATATGGGAGTTTATTTTTATTCTAACTTCCACTTCAATGTACCATCCTCCAATATGTATAAACCCATTCCTCTTGTCTCTGCTCCTATTTTGATCTCTATTAAACAGAGTGGAGGTTTTGAATACAAGCAAATATCAGCAGTAAACTCCATTTCGCTGCAAAGGTGGTTCAAGTCATCAATTAATTCCTTAAAATTTTTGCTGAATTTCTGGGCAGTTCTATCTTCTTCGGGTAAAGCTTTCTTGCTTTGAACTAAAGGATTGAGAACAAGACGTTGAGCTGTATGATTGTTTGCTATCAATGCTTCTTTCTTGTTGAATAGGCAACAGATAGGCTTCTTCTTCCCAAATATAGAAATCTTGAATAATGTCTATAACATTTATATCAGAGGGAAATCTCACTTCAAAAAAATTGGTAAAACCCCATCCATAATAGTCATATTTTTGCATAAATTCTTCATAGTCCATGAGTATGTGGTCATAATAAACATCGAGTTGTAAAAGCTTGTTGAGTTTTAACCTAACTTTTATTTGTTCTTCAAAATCCTGTACTACCATTTGTTTTTATGTTAAGTATAAATAAAAAATGTCAAACAACGAATTCACTTTCATTGTTTGACATTCTTAGCATCTTTTGATAAAGAGTAGTTTACTTCTTCAATGCTGCCTTACTAAAAATATACTCAGGAATATCCACATCAAATTCAATGGATTTAACAATAAAATCCGTTCCTTTACCCGACTTCAAAACATCCTTGAAGTTCGTCTTTTGAGGATACCATCTGCCGCCCATTTTGACCACATCACTCATCGTTGTTCGCTTCAAAAGCTGCCCGCTTTTGGCATACATTTCTTCCTTCAAAGGAATAAAACGCTCTTGGTCGACCCACATTTTCAATTTCTGATAATTCACATCCTCCACTTTAGCCTTCAATTCCAAAATCCACGTTTTTCGACCATCGACTACTTCATCTCCAATGACCTTAGGCGTGTACATTTCCGACAATTTTCGGTCTTCCATCGCATCTTCATACGACAAATCCGAACCCATCACCGACTGTCGAAGCATGTGACCCGACAACTGAATCGTTCTATCCGATGAAGGTGAATAAATCCACAGTTTGTCCTCCAACTTCAACATTTTTGTACCCTTTTCTCTATCGGGAGCAAGGTATTCGGTAAAGGACTTTTTGTGCCCTTCTGCATAGCCTCTCGATACCACCGTTCGGCTGTTTCGGCGACCATATATGACCATTTCCGATTCGGTAATGCTCGTTTTAGATACCATATTGGCATCTACTTTTTGAAGGATTTCGGCTGCATCGGGTGCAGGAAAATTGAAGGAAATCAATCCGAAGCAAAATATTGCAGAAATTAAGTATTTCATGTTCTTACGATTTGTTTTTTTTGAATTTTTATACAATTATTTGACTTTCAAAAAAGTGAGAAGTTTGCTTTTCAATCACAAATCAAATATCATAAATCGTAAATCATACATCCACTTTTAGTGCAAGATATATGAGGTTTGATTTGTGAAGTTTGATTTTGGATTTTAGTCCATCCACCCCACCAATCACTTCTCCTTCCTTCGATACATCACATCCGTCCGCAAAACATACTTTATCCCTTCAATCACAGGACAACCTTCATGCACCAATTCATGCCTAAAAATCAGAGCCTTTCCCGTTTTGGGCTGAATCGAACAGTTCATAAATCGGGTTTCGCCCCCTTTCATATCTTCATTCAGATAAACCATGAAGGTGAAAGAACTCCATTCGTGAATATTGCGAATATAGCTGCCATCTTGATGAAGTTTGAACTGCTGACCGGGAAAGTATTTGTAAAACCGAAACTTTTCGTTCAGTCCAAGTGCTTTGCCATAAGCCGTTTCGGGAGGCACAAACTCCTTGATGCGTTCCCATAGTTCTTCGGCTAATTCTACGCTGTCGTAAATGAACCTTTCGTTGTTCCGAACCGATTGATTGAGGACTTGCTGCCCGCCCATATTGACCTTTGCATCTTCATAGCCCTCCTCTTCGCTGAATTGAATCCAACGTTTACTTTCTTCTTCAGTCATAAAGTTATCGACCGTAAAAATACCGTTTGAAACTACTGTGAATTTCATATTTTTTGAGTGTGTCACAAATCGGTTGTCAGAATTTGTCTCTTACATAAGCTGCCCTGAAAGGGCATTATCAATAGCGTAGGGCAAAGTTTACGAAGCCCTACGAGATTAATTGAGTAATACATTTAGCCCTGAAAGGGCGAGATAATAAAATATTTTGAATGCTTGCGCCCTTTCAGGGCTAACGAAATCTTTTTACATGCCGTAGGGCTTCCGCCCTACGCTATTGCTTAAACCCCGTTGGGGTTACTATTGCAACCGATTTGTGACACACTCATATTTTTTCATTATTAAACCTCCAACTCCTTAAACAAACTCGCTGTTTCCCGCTTATAAATCCCCAAACCTGAAAGCATCGTACCCAAAACCATTGCCGCCAAACCAGGAATAAAGCCAATGTAAAACAATTCAGGCGTGATTTTGGCACGAACCACCGAAGGCATCAACATACTCGAATTTTCCATGTAGCTGCTGATGTCAATTCCATAAACCTGCATATAGTAAGCCAAGCCCAATCCGATAACCGTTCCGACAATCGAACCAATAATCCCAATCAAAACCGCTTCCATAATCAAAGCCCTATAAATCGTGCCTTTCGCTTCACCCAAAGCCAGACGAATCCCAAACTCCTTGTACCTCCGCAAACCCGCCAACAAGCCCGTATTCCAAAGAACCACAGACATTGCAGCGATAAACATAAACACAAAAAGCCCCGACATCACATCCGCATAATCCAACAAATCCGCCAAATTGTTTTGCTGTTTGAGGGTTTTCATCACAGGCGCAAATTCGTCGGGGTCATTGGCGTATTTGGCATTGAAGGCATCCGCAACTTCAAGCGCTTTTTCGTTGTCGTAAACTTTGCTTTTCAAAAAGCCCAAAACCTCACCCGTTCCATCTTCCATATCCAACATTTGCTGTGCATCCGAAATGTCAATCACCATAGCCCCTTTGTCCATTGCAGCCATTCCATAGCGAATCGTACCACTGATTTTGAAGCTTTGCAGGCTCATGCTGCCGTTCATGGTCGTTCCAAAATAGGTGACTTCATCGCCAATTTTTAGCTCCAATTTTTCAGCAAAATCATGTCCCAACAAAGCTTCCCCTTGTTCGTCAGGCAATTCACCCGTCACGATAGAAGTCGTGATGTTCATTCTTTCGGCTTCGCCACTATTTTTGTTCAACAAATTAATCGCCAATCCAGCAGCAGGGCCTTGTCCTCTTGAATTGCCTTCGGCATCAGGTACGTCAATCAGCCCTCCAAAACGAGTGCGTTTGACCCAATCCATCTGTGGAAAATCCTTTTCGAGTGTTTCTATCAAACTGCCCACTTCAAGGAGTGCCAAATCGTTGGGTAGTTGGTCGATGTTTTCGGCATAAGCCCTCGTCATGACCTTGGCATGTCCTGTGTCAAAACGGGCATTTTGGTCGGTCACATCGCCCATCATGCCCTTCATATAGCCACTCAGCAAAACGGTCAATGCCACTCCAATGCTGATAATGATGATGGGCAAAATGCTACGGCTTTTATCTCGCAAGATGCCTTTTAATAGGAATTTTAGCATGTTTATTTAGTTTAGAAGTAAGATGAAAGAAGTAGGAAGTAGGATATTGGAGGGGATAAGAAAATACAGGAAAATCCTCTTACCTCTTGCTTCTCACAGTGAAAACGGTCTTGCTTCCTGCTTCTCATTGCAGCTTCCCCTTCAATGCTTCCACAGGGTTCATCGTCGAAATTTTCTTTGCAGGCAAATAACTCACAATCGTTGCGGAAAGCACCACCAAAAGCATTGTCCCCACGATAAGCGTCAGACCATAAACAGGATAAATGACCTCCGAAATGGCAATTCCCATGTCCTGCGAAGTGGAAGCAGCAGGCAAAGCAATGCCCGTTTTTGCCAACCAAACGAAAAGTGGAATCCCGATAATGCAGCCTACAATCGTTGCAAAAATGCTGTACATACTGCCTTCAACCGTAAAAATACCAACAACTTGCGGGCGAGTCATGCCCAACGCAATGTAAGTGCCGATTTCTTTTTGCCGCCTAAAAACAGATAAAACCTGTGTGTCAAAAATCGCCAACAGCGCAATCGCTAAAAGCATGAGATACATGATTGAACCGCTGGCTTTTTTCATTGAGATGATGTCATTGATATCTCTCAAAAGTTCCTCTTGACTTTTGTAAGTCCAATCACCTGCATTTTTGGCTTCAAAATTTTCGTTGGCAATCAATATAGTAGCGTGATTCTGCAAACCCGTCATTTGCCAAAGTTGGTCAATTCCTATCCAAATTTGCCCCTTATCGACCATCGGCACATCGGTATCAAACACTTTGACAATCGTGATATTGGAGGCATCAAAAGTGCCGTTTTTGTCTCGCCATCTGAGTAAAACTTCATCTCCTTCCTTCAATTTGGCAGACTCCGCCATCCCTTCTCCAATCATTACAGGAATATTCGCCTCACTATCCTTCAAGCTTGCAGTCGGCAATTCGAGTGTTGTCTGTGCGAGGTCTATGCCTTTCAAGGCAACGGACAACATGCGTCCTTCTGGATAAATCGAAGCTTGTCGAATCAAAATAGGTGTAGTGGTTTTCGCCAATTCTGCGCCAAATTCTCCATGTCCGTCTTGAAGGGTGAAAGGGTCAAAAGGGTCGTAGTCTTTGTGCAACAATTGACCATTTCCGTATTCCCAAGCTATGCTGTCCGTTTTGGCTTGTTGATGCCAACCGTCCAACATTCCATTGAAGAAAATGATGAGAATGAAAGCAAAGGACAATACACCGACATTGAGCCAAGTCCGAAGACCTGCTCCTATCAAGTTTTTGTATGCTAATTGGAAAGCTAATTTCATTTTTGTGTTGTTTTTTTGAGAAGTAAGAAATAGGAGGCAGGAAGCAAGATTTATATACTACTTCTTTCGTCCTACTTCTTGCTTCCTGCCTCTAATTGAAGTTCATCCTCTTCCACTTTCCCATCCCTCAAATGCACAATTCTATCCAAATATTTCATCACTTTTTCGTCATGGGTAGAAAACAAAAAAGTAGTGTCCAACTCTTGGTTCAATCGCTTCATAATCTTCAAAATAATGTGGGCATTTTCGGCATCCAAATTGGCGGTTGGTTCATCTGCCAATAGGATTTGAGGACGTTTCACAATCGCCCTTGCAATCGCCACTCGTTGACCTTCTCCACCCGAAAGTTTGTCTGGTTTTTTCTGCGCCAACTTGGTCAGCCCTACCCATTCCAAGGCTTCCATGACCATTGTTTTGCGCTTGGCTTCGGGAATGTTTTGCAGTAAAAGGGCAAACTCTACGTTTTCGTAAACGGTGTAAACAGGCAGCAGATTGAAGACCTGAAAAATGAACCCGATGTGGAGGTTTCGCAACATTGCCGATTCTTTGTGCGACAATTTGGAGATGTTTTTTCCCATCACTGTTGCCGTTCCTTCGGTTGGGCTATCCAGCGAGCCGATGATGTTCAGCAAAGTGGTTTTACCCGAGCCACTTGGTCCTACAAATCCTGCAAATTCTCCTTTTTTGAATTCGAGATTGATGTCGCTCAATGCCGTGAACTCACCTTCTCCCATGGGAAAACGCTTGACGATGTTTTTCAGTGAAATGATACTCATAGATGCTTTTTGATACTTGGTTGATACTTTTGATTCTGTTGATGCTTTGGGTTCTGTTGTTTCTTAGTTGATGCTGTTGATACTTTTATCAGTGAACATCTGTGTCATCTCAAACATCTGTGATTAATGATTATACACCAACATTACCCTCAATCCAGGTCCTGCAAATTGATTCACCAAATCGTTTTGTTGAATACCTGATTGAGTAGTAGGCGTATAAGAAGTGATGACATAGCCCGTTATTTTTTTGAATTGATGCTCGTAATTAATGGCGAAAGTGACATCGTTTGAGTCCCAATTGAAGGTAAAAACAGAGCTTAAATTGTCGAAAAAACCAAGCGGATAAGCGATTGCAGCAGCAGTGATATTTCCTGTATTATTAAACTGCAATGCTTTTTCATCGAAAGTTATGACCAAATGTTCGACGACTACATTGAGTCCGTTGCCGATGCCAAAGGTGTAATCTGCTCCAATGTTGAACAGAGCTTGATTGGTAAGGATTCCGAGATTTTTGGTTTTGTTTATCAGTGCTCCTTCAAACCACAAGCCTACACCAATGTCCCATTTTCCATCAATGCCGATTCTATTTTCTGGTATTTTTTCGTGTTCTGGCACAGAAGTCAAGTTTGTAGAGTTCTTAGAGGAGGCGGTTCGGTGGTGATAGGATAGGGCGATTTCTCCCTTTGAAGTCGGATACTGTATGCGTCCCCCAAATTCTGGTACTTTCTTGTTTGTTCCTATCACATCAAAGCCCCTCGTTTTTTCGTTTCCATACAATCCCCACAACCAGATATTGGCATTGTTCAAAAAGTAGTAACGTCCCAAAATTCCATAAACGCCATTGGTCAATTGAAGTGGGTCACGAGGGTCGATTTGGTTAAACCATTGAATAGGGCGGAGGATGGTCGCTGCGCCAAAGTCAATTTTCTGCAATCCTACTCTGATTTCCAGTTGTTTGCTGGTGTATCTTGCCCAAATTCTATAGGGCTGAATATCTACATCGGTGGTGTTGGTTTTGAAGGAGTTGGAGGAAATGGAGCCGGTCATATTCACCGAAGCTTCAAAATCAATGGATTTAGCTTTGGCAGAATCCAATGGGATTTGATAGCTCAGTTCGGGTATGTAACGTGCGCCCAAAAATACATCTGTTTCGTTATCAGGCGCAAAGCTGCCAATTAGCGAAACTTGTCCGTCGAGTTCTACTTTGTTTTGTGCCAATCCATTGAAGGAAAGGAGCAATAGTAGAAAACAAAGCAAATGTATTGTAGCATAAAATGAAGATTTCATAGTCCTTCGTGTTTCGTTTTTTATCGCAGGATAGGGTTTAAACCCTATCCTGCGATAAGATTGTCATTCCCATCTTACTTTTTATTCATTGGAGATATGCCATAAAAACAGAATTTGGTCAAGTCCATGATTAAATCAATTGGACTGTCATACATAGCCATCAATGCCTTGTCTTGCATTTTTTCATTCATTGAGTTGATGATATAGATGACAAAATCAATTTTCAGGTCTTTTCTAATCCATCCATCTTGCTGTGCCTTTTCCAAGTCCTTTTTGAGTTCCCTCATGGTTCGCTGTCGGTATTCAGCTATTTTATTTTGCAGGTTGGCGTGATTGTATTCATAAATATCATTTACAAACTCTTGGCTAATGCCGTTTGAGGCTTGATGTTTGAGTTCGATGATTTGAGTGACCTTATCGGGAAACGGAATTTCTTGGCGCATGATGTTTTGGTAATCTTCAAACCCTTTATTTGCCAAGTTCACTAATACTTGTTCGGCTACTTCATTTTTATTTTTGAAGTTGCGGTAGAAAGTCATCTTGCTCACCCCTGCTTCTTTGCAGATTTCTTCAACGGTAACTTTTCGGATGCCATATTTCCAAAAGAGCGTTTTGGCACTTTGGGTGATGGCAGTCCAACTTTTGCTTCGTTTTGTATTTGCTGTATTACTCATGTTACTATTATAACCATAAAGTTACTGAAATGGTTTCATTTCAATGAAAAAGTAACAAAAATAATTTTGATTATTCGGATTTTATGTATCACCTCTTTTATCCAAAGTCTACTACTGTTGAATAATAAGCAATGAATAAAGATGTTTTGATGTGTTTATTGTTTTAATAATGAGTTTTTTAAGTCAAATGTATCCACCAAAAAACGCTACTTACATAGGTCCACAAAACTGAAAAAAGTATGTGAACGACGGTTTCAAATTTTTTACCTCGCCAAAGCTCTGACGAATAACCAAAAAATTGGAAAAGTAAACGAAGCGTCCAAAACACAGCTAAGCCCAAAGCTATTTTGTTTCCAAGAGGTGTTTCGATGATTTCTTTGGAGGAAGTGAGACAGAGTAAGCCCATTAAGAGTATCACAAGGGCAATGAAGAAGGTGTGAACATACATGATTTGTCGGTTGATGAGACTAACCGATTCAAATTCTGTTTTCCAGTGGAAGTATCGGGGAAAGATGGCGTGGACGATGGCTAAAATGGTGAGAATGAAGCCGATGATTTGGAGATGAAGGTTCATTTTTTTTGAAGTATAAAAGTACTGATAAATGGAGTAGTTTTTATTTCTTTTACCACCTTCAAATCTGCCTTCTCAAAAGTACGCAGCCAAGTAGATTTGGAATGAAAGTGAAAGAAGCCGATGTTGTAAGCCAAAAAATTGGCAGTGTCTCTTAAGTGTTCGGTGACTGCAATTGTGCCGCTGGGCTGGAGGATTCTTTGCAGTTCTTGGAAGAAGGTGATTCTTTCTTGTTCGTCTCGGATTTCGTGGGCGGACAAGATGGCAAAAATATGGTCTATTGAATTGTTTTGCAGTGGGATATCGGAAGTGTTGATAGCCTGTGTATTGGGAAAAGGAGGATAGGCTTTTCTGGCTCTTTTGATGGAGATTTCGGTGTGTTTTGTAGGGTCGTAAAAGTCAAATACGTGAAGTCTTGCGTTTGGAAATTTGCCTTTCAATAAAGTACTTGTCTCGTCAAAGCCTGCGTTGATATTCACGATTTTTGGAACTTCTGCTTTATTGAAGTTTTTCCCCTTTTCTAATTCTTTCGCCCACTCCAATTCGTAGAGGTTCGAGAGGTCGTAGACATAATAGGACACCAAAAGCGAAATGAAAGTTGTGGCGATTGTCCCCCAAAAAGCGAGGATTGTGAGCCATTGCAGCAAACCGCTTGTGTAATTTTTGGAGATGAACAATGCGATTAAAAAGAGCAACGAAAAAACAAAAAAGTGCCAATTGAAGCGGATGATATTTCCGACTCCTTGAAAGGGTTTTCTCAGTGTTTGGGTTGTGGCTGCCATGTTTCGATTTTACCTTTTTTCCAGTGATAGGGAATGTTTTTGATGATAAAGGCATTCGCTAAAACGACTTTTTTTAGCTTCAATTCTTCCAAAAATGGAATGTGGTAATCGGTGACTTCAACGGCTTGTGGCTTCCAATTTTGGCGAACTCCTTCAATGATAAGCACCCTTTGAGATTCGGGTTTGTAGGTGAAGGTGAAAGGTAGAGGTCCTGCAAATCTTCGAGCTGTTTTCCAATCTGCAAAGGGAGACATTGAAGGCAGAGAAGCATTTTCTTTTTCTTCAATTTCGACTTTGAAGTTGGATTGAGAAGAAACGACTTGGGTTGTGTTGCCTGTTTTAGTGTTTTGAATATCAACGGTATTGTACTCGTATTCGGTGAAAATATTTCCGAAAAACTTCATCCTTTTTTGGTTGGTTTCGGACTTCAATATATAGAGTCCTCGCCAACGTTTACCTGCATTGTTGATGTATTTGACAAAGATTCGATAGCCTATCAAAAAGAAATCACTGCCCATAAACTTAGGAAATCCTTTGGGGCGCAGGTTTTTGGTCTGTACCATCGCTACGGCAATAAATCCATATTCATCATTGAAGGTGTCGAGCTGTAGGCAGGGCGGAATCCGATTTTGCAGTTCCTCTTTTGGTATGGCAAAAGTCAGGACGAGTGAGCTTTCAAAAAAAGCTTCGACTGCAAAGGGATGGATTTGAAGAAATTGAAGTGGGTTTTTCATCTGTTCAAAGCGTTTCGTATATTTTTCCTATTTCTTTTATAGCAAATTCATTGTAGTAAACAATCAAAACAAATATCAATGCAAAAAAGAAATTGAGTTTTCCCCAAAGCAATGCATCTGGCACTATCAAGAATTCGAGTACGTTCATGGTCAATACAATGAATATCTGAACGATGGCATTGAAGCGTGAAAAGATTCGACTCAATACCCAGATTGCCATTCCGATTTCTGCGACTCCGATTAGTTTGGTCAATATTACAGCATATTCTTCACCCAAAATTTGCGCTACAATTTGTTGATGTCGAGGAACAAAATTGAGCAGTTTGCAGAATAGCCCATTGATGAACCAAACGGCTGCGATTAGATAGGTGAGGAGCTTATGGAGTAGGGGAGGAGGCATTTTGAAGGAATAATAGGTTTATAACATAATTTTAGACTTTGGACGAAAGAAGTAGGACGTAAGATGCAAGACATAAAACTATGTAAATCAAACACTTAATTAAATTAACAATCTACTCGCAAATTGTTCATTATCAAGTATTTGAATCCTGCTTCTTGCTTCTTTGCTCCTTCGTCCAAAGTCCAAAACATAATTGACACTAATCCAATTTAAGAATAAACCGTTCAATCTGCCTTCTGTGTCGAAGGATGTGCACAATGGCATGTTCAAACAATTGTTCAAAATCGTAGGTAACTCCCCAACTGACTTTCAT
>JAUHXA010000062.1 GCA_030427245.1 Bacteroidia bacterium
GAACACGTGCCGTTGGTCACTGTCCAGGTCATTGTGTAGGATTGTCCGGCTTGTAGGTTCGCTACGCCTGTGGTAGGGTCACTTGGATTGAAAATTAGACCAGAACCACTGGTTAAAGACCATTGTCCAGTTCCAATAACAGGAGTTGTGGCAGCTAATTGAGTAGTTGTAGCACAAATATTTTGATCTGGACCAGCTGTTGATGTTACGTTTGGTAGCTCATCGACACATACTTGTACTTCATCGGTTTCGATACAAGTGCTGTTTATTGCTGTCCATAAGAAAGTATAACAGTCACCCGCTATCATTCCTGTAACCGCTCCTGCTGATGTGACTGCTAATGCACCATTTCCTGCATTGTCACTGATTGTCCACGTACCTGTTCCTCCTGCAACTATTCCTGATAAAGCGGTATTTGTAGCATCACACAATTGTTGGTCAGCACCTGCTGATACATTGGTTGGTTCTACATCTGTGGTAATGATGACTATATCACTTTCTGAACATACGCCATTGGTGATTGTCCAAGTAAATTCATAGGTTTCGCCTGGATCTAATCCAGCTACATCAGTGTTAAATAATTCTTCATCGAATAAAACCGAAGGGTCAGGATATCCAGTACCTCCTGTGAAAGTCCATTCTCCTATACCAACCGTAGGATTGTTTGCAGCTAACTGGGTGGTAGCTTCACAAATAGAAAAATCTGCACCTGCATTTGGAGTAGAAAGATTACATACTTGAACATCATCTGTAGTGATACATGTATTGTCCACTGTCCATCGAAAAATGTAGCAAGTTCCTGCATCCATGTTGATGACATGGCCGCTGTTGTCTATTGCCACATCACCATCGCCTCCATCATCGAAAACGCTCCAAGTACCTGTTCCAGCAGTGGTCGTTCCTGTTACGGTTGTGGTGGTTTGCCCACATAACTCTTGGTCAGCACCTGCGCTGATTGTTGGAGGTTCAAAAGCGGTGATTGTCACCTCATCAAAGTCGGTACAAACGCTGTTTTCAATAGTCCAACGAAGCACATAAGGTTCTCCTGTATCTAAGGTAGAGAGATTGCTAACTGTTGCAGTAGGAGTATTTGAGTCAGGGCTGAAAACGACTGTGCTTGGTCCACTGATTTGTGACCATGTTCCCGTTTCGCTTGAAACTAGGTTTACTGCATTTCCAGCAAGCGTTGTAGAAGTTCCACAAACATCTTGGTCTACTCCTGCATTAGGGTCAGTCATTAGACAGATTTGAATATCATCTGTTTCCGTACATACATCATCACCGTTATTATCTGTTCCGTTTACAACTGTCCATCTGAAAGTGTAGCAATTGTTTTGTTGCAGTCCAGAAACTGTGGCTACAGGGCTATTGGCATTGTCAAAACTTATTGGATCTGGACCGCTTACTTTTGACCAAGTTCCTGTGCCTACAGTTGTGGTTGCTGAAAATTGGAATGAAGTAGCAGGCAAGCAAATTTCATCGTCTACTCCAGAGGATATAACTGGACGCTCAGTGACTTCAATCGTACTTCGGTAAGTCGCCAAACATCCATTTGGATCTATGTAGGTTAGGTCATAAGAGTAAGTTCCGAATTCAGTTGAAGCTACGGTGAATACTGGATTTCTACAATCCAAACAACTCAATTCTGTGCCGATTGCGTCTGAATTAATCGCATCTGGTACCCATACCCAATCTATTGCTCCTCCAGCGCTTGTAGGGGTATGTCCTTGATCATTTAGTGTAACGATAACTTGTCCTACTCCTTCTGCTTGACATTCATAAATGGTTTCTGCACCATTTAATCTTGGAAATACAGTTACTACTACATCGTCTGTTGTGGTACAACCTCCTCTGTTTGTTTCTAAAGCAAAATTATAGTTTACATTTGGAGGATTGGGATTGTTGAATTCGCCTATATTAGTCAGTACTTCGGGTACAATGGTTGGATTGGCAACAATTGTACTGTTCAATGCACCTGCAACTGGTTCTGTCCAATTGTAAGTATAACCTGTTACACTATCTCCACATCCCAAAGTAGTTGTTCCTTCTTGACAAATACTTACATCGTCTCCTGCATTTTCGTATGGAATTGCAGGGAAATCTACTATTAAATCTGCTGGTGTACACATACATTCACCGCTTCCCAATATGACCATGTGCATGCTACAGGCATCATTGGTCAGTACAGGTACATTGAAGGAATGATTGTAGGTATTTGAGCCTGTTGGTACTGTTGGAATTGTATAGGTTTCAAGAACCGTTTCTGTACCTTCAAAAGTGCCATTTCCATCGTCTTCATAAAAGATAACATTTGTGTCGTCTGCTTTTTCGATGTCTCCTGTATTGTTGATGGTGATTTCTACATCAACTTGCTCATTTGTATTGCTTCCAGAACAAGTAGCCGTTGCAGTACCTGTCAAAGAAGATAACTGAGGCTTGACGAAATTGATGGCAACGGTATCAACTGCGCTGGTAGGCACTTTTATTTCACAATTGCTAGCACTGGCTACACATTCTACGGTTTTGTAGAACAGAGTTTCCATTACTACAATGTCGGATGTACAGTTGTAGGTATTAGGTGCGTCAATTTCAAAATTGAAACTATAGGTTTGATTCACTGCAATTGGGTCTGTTAGCAAAAATGCCAAGCGTTCTTGATTTCCGTTGATGGTTGTTACGGTTGGGTCTCCAATGGCAGAAGTTCCTGTGCTGTAATTGACATCTGCAGGAAGGATGACAATGATACTGTCTTCGTTGGTATTGGTAATCGCATCTGGGCCTTCATTGAAGATAGTGGCTGTGATAGAGGAATTGCCATTGGCATCACAAGCTGAAAAGTCAACTGTCGAACTCAATATATTGGGGTCAAGACTATATGGAGGTGGTCCTTCAATGTGGTAAGGAAGAGATGCCTGCAATGTTCCTGTAGAAGGGTCGCCACATGGATCAATTCCAACTCCTGCAAAACGCATGATTCCACCTGAGGTGTAATTACAATCTGTTTCTACTTCAAAACGCAAGAAAGCTCGATTGTCAGCAAGGTTTTCTACGGGGACTCCCTGAATACCATTGTTGTTGTCTATATTGACACTTAAATCGTTTAAATTGAAGCGATAGACATTTCCCTGTACGTTGGTTCCTATAAATACGGGGTCGCCTACTGAGGTAGGGTTTAGAGCATCAAATGGATAGGAAAACTCAAAACTTCCTGGTATGTATTGAATACCCACTGCTGGAATGGTGATGTCCAAAACAATGTCGTAAATTGTACCTGTTTTGGTGTTTTTGATTTCGAGTTCGTAGATTTCTTCTGAACACAATGGAATGGGGTCTTCTGGTTGTACCAGTAAATTGATTTGAAGTCCTGCTTCCTGTGGAATAAAGCTCAGTGTTGCGGATTCTACATTGGCACAGGTATAGTCTCCGAAAGCACCTGTATAACCTTGTTCGGGGTCTATCAAATTGTTGCCACAATTCGCACCAACTCTTACATCTACTTGATCAGGAAGACAAACATCGAAAGTGACTTCTAATTCATAAAAACGACATTCGGAAGGTGTCAATGGCATTGGATTGCCTGGAGTGTCCAAATAAGCCCAAATACTATTTCCTGCTCCAAAAGTAGTAGTGTTGGTAATCAACTCTCTTGGACCGCCATTGTTGATGCTGTCTGTCACATCATATAAGTAAGCATATTGTACTTGATTGGAGGCATTGTCGAAAGCCATCCAAACTTGGTTGTAATCCCCACTCCCTAAGTTGCATACTTGCAATTCCCAAGAAACAGTATTATCAACTGCATTGCGAACAGGTGTAAGAGGATTCAATAAGATATTGGGGTTGGAGTGGTTGATTGTTCCTGTTAGGTTGTAAGCATTGGTACTTACACAACCTGGCTCAAATGGTTGGGCATACAAAAACTCATCATTGATGGTAATGTCGAAATCCAAATTTCCGCTTGCAGATGCACAGTTAGGAGCTACTTCAAAGGTGAATCGGGCTTGTGTGCCTGCTACATCTTTGTCGGGAATAGGGAAAGTACCTGAAAATTCGTATCCTTCATCATTTCCTGTAATAGTGGGAGTTAAGCTGAAAGTCCCTCCAGGTGTACCCAATATTTCCAACTCTGCCGAACCTGTTACAAAATCGTAGCCACCAGGTATTTGAAATTGAATATTGGACAATTCTCCAAAATAAGGGCGGTATTCGTTGGGGAAGTCATCAGCTGTATTTGAATTGTTGGCTATAAGCCCTTCAATGGTGTAAGTTCCACAACCGTCTTGACTGACAGAAACGATAATAGGTGTCACTTCTGGATTGGCGACATAAAAGTTTTCGCCTCCATAATCAAAACAGGAGTCATATACTGTTCCACCTGTATCTGTTGCACTTGCATCTCCTCTTGGGTATAAGAAGGTAAATCCTCCTCCAATTCCTGGCACATCTAAAATATTGAAGTTTCCGACTAACTGCAATTCGTCTCCATCTACGAGTGTAATGCTATTTGCAACTAAACAAGCAGACAAATCGAAATTATAAACCACATCTGTTCCATTGAAAGTTGGGGCAGGAACGGTTACACTGCATCCTATTGGAGTACCATTGTAGGAAAATGTAGCATCTATAAACTCAAAAGGATTGTCTGATGCAATGCCTCCTGGTGGTGCAAATGCAACCAATACCTGTGCGCCTGTAAAAGGAACGTTTCCGTATACTTCCAAGTCAATTGTCCATGCAACATCATCACAAGTCAAAGCACGGTTGGTCAAAGCCCCGCCTGCTGGACTTGCTAAAGTGCTCATTGTTTCATCGGTATAGCTAAAGGTCGTTCTTTCTATTGCAAAATCTGTAATGGCAATACCATCACAGTTAGGTCCGCAGGAAGGATCGTATATAAATGTCTCATAACTGCTACAAGCCCTAACCGTACTTCCTGTACAACAAGGGCAATCGTAAATAACTTCAAAATCAAATAGTTCTTCGAGTGAGCTGCAAGGCGCACCATTGTATTGAACTGTTACTTCCCAACAGTCGCTAATCTCGCCATCTACTGTGCCTCCATCAATTTCAAATTCAGTGGGTGAAATAACCGTGATATTGGCTGCTACACTATTAACGGTTGCGGATATTGCAGAAATATCTGGGCTTGTATGCGAAATCCTCAAAACGGAACTTGCGCCATTCGAACATTCTACTCCTGACAATTCGTAATCGTAGCAAAAAGACATATCAAATTGAGTACCAGGAGCACCAACAATATCAGGTTCTCCAATTCCAATAGGTACGCCTGATTGATAATCCAAAATAGGGGCAATGCTATTGTATGCAGTTGGTTGGATTTCATCACACTGATCTTCGTAGTCTATTGAAACATCAAAACCAGAGCAAGTAAATGCACCGGGATTATTGCAGTCAAGGCTTTCGCCGCAAGCCAAACTGTATGAAAAGCTAATGCTTATATTGGCTCCAATCACTAAATCTGCTATTACACCATCTCCGTCTACATCGGTTAGCCCTCCAAGAGCTGCACCTCCTGCGATTAAGTCGCCAATATTGAAGATATACACTCCTTCACTTGGCTCGTCAGGAGTGACAGAAGTACCATTGAGTTCAAAAGAACCTTCGTCAACCACCAATGATGGGACATTGCTCCCCACACATCCAGAACTCACTGTCACTATCAAGTCTCTTGCATGACCTGCTCCTGACGCAAATTCGCTGCCGTTGTTGGCTATGGTCAAGTCTATCGAATTCTCATTGCAGACATCTGGTATGGGAGGAGTGGAAAGAGCTGTTGTCACAATATTGGGATCTCCAATTGCAATATTGAAACCATTTACAACTAGTGCATCTTGACAAACCACACCATCACAACCATAAAAAGCGATAAAATCTGAATTTTGATTGTCGCAAGTAGCGGTAATATTTTCGATAACAGTTAACTGTTCGCTTTCATCGAAGGTGTCTCCCAATCCAATAGAAAGCAAATCTGCCGAGTTTATGTCTATTGTTAGGGTATCGTTTACAATTACCAAACTTCCTTGATTGATGGTGAAACTTCCTGTTGGGCCTTCAATGGTAACAGAATTGTAAATTACACCTCCTCTAAAATAGTTTTGGTAGGTGAAGGATTCCAATTCGGCTTTGATACCATCTTGGGAAATCACCACATTTCTATCAAAGGTTTGCCCGCTATACAAAGTTGGATAGTCCGGCGAAATGGATAGGATGTTGATAGTCGGTGTGAAAATTTGTGTATTGTACTCCGATGCGGGTGTAAAACTCGTTGTTCCCCCATCATGGTCTATCGCATATTCGATATTGACAGGCAGCGTATTATCTGTCAATGCCAGTATTTCGCAGTTGGCACGAATGGGAATGTAGATGTTGAAGTCACCGCTGAAATTGTTCAAATCGAAAACAGGTAATTCTGGAGTTGAACCTACCGTTTCCCCCACAAAAACTCCAATGGGGTCTGAGAATGCTCCACCATCGTAGAACAAGCCTGCGGGTAGGTTAACGCTAAAAATAGCTCCTGTAATGGCTGTCGAAGGAGAAATAGTAAGAGACAGAGTATCATTGATGGATGAACAAACATTTAAGGTATCAAACTTTGGAACTCCCGTTGAAGCTGTCGTTCTAAGGTCAGTGAAGTCAATGGCTTGTGCTTGCACATTGAATGTGACAAAGGTGCAAAAGAACAATAATGGGAGATAAATTAATTTTTTCATGTTTGGACTTGTATAAGATTGATGTTTAATTTTTTTTTTTGCGGACTGGACATAACATTTCCTACTCCCAATTTTACAGTATATGTAAACTTGAGACATTGAAATATTGGAAGCAATTAATAGATGGTTAATCGCTTAAATAGTACATGACATTGGATAGAAAATCAACTAATTGAGAATAAAACAATACTATTGTGAAAATGTAAAGTTTTTGTTTGGTAGAAGTTGTTTTACCAAAAACAGAGAAAACCTTAATGTTTTAATGAAAATCAAAAAAGAGGCTGGATGCAGTTTTGTTTGTGTGTTCATAACCCTATTGTATTTGTGTGTGTACTAAGAACTAAGTGTGTTGCGCTTTATTTATGCCAATAGTCGTGCCATTTTGTAAATATATGGAATTAATCAAACGTGATTATTTTTTTTGATTTAGGTTTAATTTATTGGCAATAAAAAACAAGCAACACACATAATTAATTATATAATTGGTCTACCAATCAATTTTGATACAACTATTAATCAATAAAATACAATTTAAGTATTAATTTTTATTTTTGTTTTTTATTTATAAAAACTCCTATCAAAACATAAAAATTGAACTAAAAATCTTGTGAAAAATATTTTTACGTACATATTTTATGACTTCCCAATGACAACTTTTTTTGTTAAAAGTGTACTTTTCATTCCTATTTTTCGCCAGTATATAGTTTTTTCTATACTTGGTTTCTTGTAAGTACAGGAAGAAACCTCTCTAATTTCAGACTAAAAGAAAGTGGGTTTGGCCATCTTATTTCAAAGAGTAAATTACAAAAGTCTTCCCCTTTAATCTAGTAAGTCATTTTATTGGAAGTCCTTAGATGTATGCCTCTTTCGCAATAATGTGAACGTTTTTGGAAAGATAGACAAGGATAAAAGAACAACTCTGTTTGATTGATATTGAAGCTTAAAAAACGGTTTTTCGAGAAAAGCTAATTATTTGCTCACAAAGGCATATAGAAGCCCTTAAAAGCTATAAAAAGCCCTATATTTTTCGTATCTTTGGGCGATAATTTTACTTCAAATAACAAGTAACTTAGTTTAACGAAAATGAAGCTTTATGGCTATTGACGGAAATATTATACAAATCAATATAGAGGAGGAAATGAAGTCTGCCTATATTGATTATTCCATGTCGGTTATTGTGTCACGTGCACTGCCTGATGTAAGAGATGGATTGAAGCCTGTACAGAGAAGAGTATTGTTCAGTATGTCTGACTTAGGGTTGGGTGCAGGTAAACCTTTCAAAAAATCTGCACGTATAGTTGGCGAATGTTTAGGTAAATACCACCCACATGGCGATTCTTCCGTATATGATGCAATGGTTAGAATGGCACAGCCTTGGTCTTTGCGTTATCCTTTGGTAGATGGACAGGGAAATTTTGGTTCGGTAGATGGAGACAACTCTGCTGCAATGCGATATACAGAAGCCCGATTGAAGCGAATTACGGAGGATATTTTGACCGACATCGAAAAGGATACGGTTGATTTCCGATTGAACTTTGACGACAGTTTGCAAGAACCTACGGTGTTGCCTTCCAAGATTCCCAATTTGTTGGTGAATGGCGCAACGGGTATTGCAGTAGGGATGGCGACGAATATGTTGCCACATAATTTGACGGAAATAGTGAATGGGATTGTGGCCTATATAGACAATCCCGAAATTGACATTGATGGCTTGATGGAACATGTCAAAGCTCCCGACTTTCCGACAGGGGGAACGATTTATGGATATGAAGGCATTAAAGAAGGTTTCCGAACAGGTCGTGGTCGTATCGTAGTGCGAGGCAAGTCTGAGATTGAACTTTATGGTAAGAACAAAGACCGTGAACGAATCATCGTAAACGAAATTCCCTATCAGGTGAATAAGGCTCGATTGATTGAAAAAACGGCGGAACTTATCAATTCTAAACGCATTGAAGGAATTACTGCTATCCGTGATGAATCGGATAGGAATGGTATGAGGATCGTGTATGAAATTCGCCGAGATACCAGTGCACAGGTCGTATTGAATCAATTGTATCGTTATACCTATCTTCAATCTTCTTTTGGGGTGAACAATGTGTGTCTGGTGAATGGTCGCCCACGCATATTGAACTTGAAGGAATTGATGAAGTATTTTGTGGAGTTCCGCCATGAGGTAGTAATTCGACGCACCGAATACGATTTACGTCAAGCCGAAAAACGAGCGCATTTGTTGGAGGGTTACTTGATTGCTTTGGACCACTTGGACGAAATTATCAAGTTGATTCGTGGTTCTGCTAATCCAGACGATGCTAAACAAGGTTTGATAGAGATTTATGGATTGAGCGATGTGCAAGCAAAGGCGATTTTGGATATGCGTTTGCAGCGATTGACGGCTCTCGAAAGAGATAAAATCAAACGAGATTACGAAGAAATTCAACAGAAAATAGCTAATTACAAAGAAATCCTCAGTAATGAAACCATGAGAATGGGCATCATCAAGAGTGAATTGGTGGAAGTAAAAGCAAAGTATGGTGATGAACGTAGAACAGATATTGTAGCGGCGGAAGGTGAAATGAGTATTGAAGACTTGACCAACAATGAACAAGTGGCAGTGACGATTTCTCATTTGGGCTATATGAAGCGAACAAGCTTGAATGAATATCGTGAGCAAAACAGAGGTGGTAAAGGCTCAAAAGGTACTGCGACTCGTGACGAGGATTTTGTAGAGCATTTGTTTATTGGTTCGACACATGATTATCTCTTGGTCTTTACCGAGTTGGGGCGCTGTCATTGGTTGAGAACTTATCGAATTCCAGTAGGCAGCAAGACTTCAAAAGGTCGTCCGATTCAAAACATCATTCAGTTGCCGAAAGAGGATAAGGTGAAGGCTTATTTGAATATTGAAGACCTGACGGATGAGGAATTTTTGAAGAATCATTACATTATGTTTTGTACCAAAAAAGGCGTAATTAAAAAGACTTCATTGGAGAAATTCTCTCGTCCTCGTCAAAATGGTATTATTGCGATTGGCATTAATGAAGGTGATACTTTATTGGAAGTAAAACTGACGAATGGACATTGTGATGTCGTTTTGGGCATTAAATCGGGCCGAGCTATTCGCTTTCCAGAAGACACTGTTCGTTCGATGGGACGTTCTGCTTCGGGTGTTAGGGGAATTCGATTAAAAGATGATGACAAGGATGAAGTAGTCGGTATGGTTTGTGTTGATCGACGACATGACCATGACACTACTGTTCTGGTAGTTTCGGAAAAAGGATATGGTAAGCGAACAGATTTGGAGGAATATCGAGTGACGAATCGAGGTGGCAAAGGGGTGAAAACCATTAATGTGACCAAAAAAACGGGGCAGTTGATTGCCATTAAAGATGTGGTAGATGACAATGGTTTGATGATTATCAACAAATCGGGTATTTCTATTCGGATGAGTGTTGGAGATATTTCTACAAGTGGTCGGGCCACACAAGGTGTTCGTTTGATCAATTTGAAGGAAGAAGATGATATTGCGAGTGTAGCAAAGATTCCGATTACGGATGATGACGAAGACGAAAATGTGTCGTCTGAAGGAGACGAAACTTTGGTTGAAGGAAACGAAACAACGACTGAAATGGAGAATACTCCTCCCGAAAATTAAACCGATTTATTTAGATTCATTCTAACCAATGAATAAACAAATTTTTGTAATTTTTTTTAATGTAAATTTCATTGTAAACTATGAAGTATAATATTTTTCCCGTTCTGTTTTGCTTGTTGTTCAGTGCGGCAAGTTTTGCACAGAGTGCAGATGTAAATACTGCAAGCACGAACTACACTACCTACATGTCTCTTGAAAAACACATCAAGAAAACGGAATCCTTGGATAAGGCGAAGGAGGCGATTGATGATGCTATCGAAACCATCAAGGAAAAGCAGGCGGCAGGTGATACTAAGCTGAAGGCAAAATTGGTAGCGAAAGGTTTTCACTATTACGGTGCTATTTATGCCGAAATTGCTGTTATTGAAAACCATGCGGCCAATGAAGGAGCAGCGGATATAGCCTTAGAGGCTGTCAAAGCCTCTATGGAAGCTGATGAAAAAGACACTTACAAAGACCAAAACTTGAAGGTATTGGACTTTGTCAGAGCCTTGTACTACAATGGCGGAATTTCTGCTTTTCAAGCCAAAGAATACGATAAAGGATTGGAGAGTTTTAAAACTTCTTTGAAGATAACTGAGCTTATCAATGGAGTTTCTGACCAAGCTGTTGTGGATACTTCTGCGATTGTGATGAGTGCTTACTGCGCTCAAAATGCACAACAATATGATGATGCCATTCAATACTATGAAAAAGCAGTAGAGCTTGATTATGATGATGAGAACATGTATTTGTCTTTAAATCAACTCTACAATGTTAAGGAAGAAGGTGAGAAGGCAAAAGCTATTTTGGAAGCGGGTAAAAAACGATATGGCCCGGAGAAGTTCATGATTGCAGAGATCAACTCTTTGCTAAAAGAAGACAAAAATGATGAAGCAGTAGCATTGATGCAAGAAGCAGTATCGAATGATGCGTATTCTAAAAATGCAAGCTTGTTGTTTGCCTTAGGGGCAGCTTATGAGAACTTAGAGGTCGAAAACAACAAAGAAAAAGCATTGGAGTATTACATGAAAGCTTTGGATTTGGAGCCAGATTTGTTCGATGCGATTTACAATACAGGTGCTTTGTACTATAATATGGCAGTTGCCAACATTACTGCGGCCAATGAATTACCATTGAATAAGCAAAAAGAATATGATGGCTTGAAGAAAGAAGCTGAAGTAAACTTCAATAAAGCATTGCCATACTTTGATAAAGCTTTGGAAGTAAAGTCGGATGATTTGAATACCTTGATTGCATTGAAGGAAATTCATGCACAATTAGGGGATATGACCAAATCTAAAGAATACAAAGAACGCTATGAGGCACTTCAAGATGGTAACGAATAAGTATTGTTATTTTGTTTTTTCACTATAAAGGTGAGTTAAACATTTAACAATTGATAACTATAGAAAAGCCGAAGTGTTGGAATCAACACTTCGGCTTTTCTATGATTATCAAATAAAACATTCATAAAGGATGAAAAAGGGATTTGAATTTGAATTATTCTTCTTTTTCAGGGTCTCTATTTCTGTTATCTTCCTCTCTTTCTTCTCCTTCTTTCGGAGGATCACCTGGGTCTTGAGAATTAGGATCAATACGTGTTCCACCTGATACTTTGTCTAATTGTTCTTCAGAAAGTTCGTCTTGATTTTTTTTGATTTCGTCCATGATAAATTTAGATTTAAAGTTAAAAAATGCAACGTTGTTTTCGTTGTCGTTCATTTATTAATAGCATTAGGTATAGACTTTGTAAACATCGATATAGAATTTTTTGGGAAGAAAATTCAAAAACAGATGTTTTTCATAAAAAAATCATGATAACTGTCTCTTTGCCAATTCTTTAAAAAGCCCTTCTTTTTTCATCAATTCTTCAAAAGTTCCCGTTTGAACAATCTCTCCTGCCTCCAAAACATAAATTCTATCCGCATTCATGATGGTACTGAGTCGGTGGGCAATGACAATCCGAGTAGCTTGTAATCGTTCTAAACTTTCGGTCACGATTTTTTGAGTTCGGTTGTCCAATGCACTTGTGGCTTCGTCCATCAACAAAATTCGAGGTTTGTGAACAATCGCACGAGCAATCATCAAACGCTGTTTTTGTCCTCCCGAAAAAGTTCCTGCTCCTTCGCTGATAACCGTGTGCATCCCCATAGGCATTTCTTTAATATCTGCCTCCAATCCTGCCATTTTTGCGGCCTCCCAAGCATCCTCTAAAGTCAGCTTGGATGTGCCTACAATATTTTTGTAAATATCACCTGCCATCAATGAACCATGCTGCAGTACTACTCCAATTTGCCGCCTTACAGCAGCCGAGTCTAAGGCGTTCAAATCCAAACCATCATAATACACAGAACCCGCTTCTGCTTGTTCAAAATCCAATAGTAATCGCATGACAGTTGATTTACCTGAACCCGAAGGGCCAACAAAAGCGACCATTTCACCTGCCTTAATTTGAAAAGATACATCGTTTAAAACCAAAAGACCGTCTTCTTCGTATCGAAAATGAACATGGTTCATCTCAATCTCACCACTCAATTCTCCTGGATCTTCGCTACTCGCTTTCGATTCGGGTTCTGCCTCCAATAAAGGCTTCACTCGCTCATAAATTGGTATGATGCTCAAGGTCGTTATCAAAGCATGACCCATGTTCAAACACGAACCTAAAAACTGGTGAAAAGCAGTGACAAAAGCCATGAATACTCCTACCGAAAAGGTGGCAGAATTGCCTACGGTAGTAGCAGTTGTGACGATGTAGTAGATAAAAAAGAAGAATAGGATGTTTGTGAATTGAGGAAAAGCAGTATTAAAAGCAGAAAGGTAATTTTGTTGTTCTCCAAGACGAAAGCCCATTTTTTTTAGTCTTGCAAATTTTTCTGCCCAAACTCCAAATACTCTTTTTTCGGCTCCTGCTACCCGAATTTTGGTAATGCCTGAAATAAATTCAAACAAAGTTCCTTGAATTTCTCCATACAAATGTGCTATTCGTCGACTGAATCGGAGATTGAGTAAACCAATGAATACTATGAATCCAATCGCTGCCAATGCTAAAAAAATGCCTACCCAAGCCAAAGTCGAATCGTAGTAGAAAAGTAGCAATAAATTGACCACCGAAAATACTCCTCCCAATACAGCCGTCAAAACGGTACTCGAAAGCATTGTCCGAATACTATTGATACTCAATGCCCGATTGGTCAAATCTCCTGCTGTAAATTGCTGAAAAAAGGACACAGGTAACCGAAGTAAATGATCCATTAATGCGCCTTGTACATTGAGGTTGGTCTTCAATTCAAACCGTAAAAGCAGCAGCGATTTGCTCAAATTCAGTAAGGTTCTGACCAACAACAAAATAATCATCAAACCTACTATTTCCAACAAAAAACCTCTATCCGCTTGCGGAATCACACTGTCGTATAAGACGGCTGATAGAATAGGCGTAAATAAGCCCAGTACACTCCCAATGAAAGCGGTAAACAATATCCAATTTAATTCTTTACGCAATCCTTTGATTGAAAACTTCCACACCTTGCCGACTGTATCCAACTTTTCATCAAAAGGCACGAAAAACATGTATGCCAAAGGATCGATTTCGGCAGCTATTTTTGCAGTTACCAGTTGGCTTTTTTTCTTACTTGGATCTTTTACGACATATTGTGTAGGGCTTTTTTGTATCAACGCAACGGGTCTTTTTTCTTCGCCCATAAAAGCAATCAAATGTCCACTTTCTTCTGTCCACCATTTGCCTCTCAAAATCACTTGCCTTGTCCGAACCTTTGAAGCTTTGGCGATGACAAACAGTGGGTTGTCAGATTTTGCTTCTTTGTCGGTGTATTGCGGTTCCTGTATGTCAATGCCTATCTCCTCTCCCACTATTTGACAAGCTGCCAACAAAGGATTTCCAACTGCATTTATCAAAAACTCATCAACTTCTTCCTTTTCCAAAATTTTTGTCAAACGCCCCAAGGAAGATTCCATCGTCACTTCATCCAATGCCATTTTTTCCTTCAAACGTTGACTTTCCTGCAATTGCAATACCTTATCTTGACGTACAATCAACTCCAAAGCATATTTTTGAAATGCGTTGATTGTCGTTTGAAGGTTGGGTGTTGAAGCTATATCTTGAGTCGAAAAGGTTTGAATTTTTGAAGAATTTTCGCCAGTTTTCAGCCAAAGCTTATTGGAAATAGGCACACACAACCATTCTTTTGAGATTATTTTGTCATTTCCATACAAATAAAAATCACCTTCTTCCAATTGCACCCAAGTCAGACCTTTTTTTGGAAAAACTATGGTGTTTTTGGTGAGTTGATAAGATTGTTTTCCTTCAATGACTTGATAATGTCGAGGTGGGTTTCCGCTTTTGATGCCTTCTGAAACGTGGTCTATCCAACGCTCCAAACTTTTTTGCCAAGCTGTATGTGTAGGTATTTTACTGTAAAAGGTCGTTTGAGGAATTTCCTCCAACTCTGCCTGATTGCTGACTGCCAACAATACAATACCTTGATTATCCGCCTTTGAAGTCTGCAAAGAAAAAACCAAATCCCCTGTTTCGGCTGTAAAAAAGTAGGTTCGTGGACTTTTTGCATTTCCTTCTTTGTCCAGTTCTATGTAAAACACCTCCACCTGCCCCGATTTAACGAGCCAAACAGCCTCCGTTTTTTGAAGATAAGCGGTTTTATTTGCCGCTAAGGGGATGGTATCGGGATGCTTTATATTCATTATTATCTATTGTAAAACCACGTTTGATACTACTGTACATTTCTAATTCAACCACAAAAGGCACAAAGAAAACAAAAGTAAAGAACTGAAATTCCAGCATCTCTTTTGTGCTCTTTTGATACTTTTGTGGTTCAAAAATCATTTTGTACAGTAGTATCACCACGTTTATAAACTACTTCCTACGAATTGAATAGATTAACGAAGTATGTGATGTTAGACATTCAAAGGAAAAGGCCCCTATTTAAATATCTTCTATCTCAAATTTCGCTCAAAAAGTCAAATATCTAATTTCAATCTTTACTCCGCCCGTATCAAATCTGCATACATTCCTTTCTGCTCAATCAACTCCTCATGCGTTCCTCGTTGTACCACTTTACCAAACTTCAATACAATAATCTCGTCACAATCTCGAATCGTACTCAAACGGTGTGCAACCACAATACAAGTGCAACCCCTTCGGCGAATACTGTCCATCACTATTTTTTCAGATTGAGGGTCCAAAGCACTCGTTCCTTCATCCAAAACCAAGATAGAAGGATTGACTGCCAAAGCACGGGCAATTTCCAAGCGTTGCCGCTGACCACCACTAAAGTTTCGTCCGCCTTCCAACACCTTGCTGTCGTAAGCCCCCTTTCGGCTTGCTATTGTGTCGTGAATGTTTGCATCCTTTGCAGCCCGAATGATGTTTTGTTCCGACATCGTATTGTCCCAAAACGAAATATTTTCTTTCACCGTTCCTGCAAACAACAGCACTTCTTGATCAACTACTGCCAGCGAATTGTTGACAATATATCGGTCATAAGCATATCGCTCTTTGCCATCAAATAAAATATCTCCGCTCCAATGTTGGTACAGACCCGTCAATAACTTGGCAATCGTAGATTTCCCGCTTCCCGAACCGCCGACCAATGCTACTCGACTGCCTGGGGTCAAAGACATATTAAAGTTGCGAATCAAAGGCGGTGCCAATTGGCTGTACCCAAAAGTCAGTTTTTTCACCTCCACATAACCTATCAGTTTGGAGCTTATGGCAGCCTGTTTGTCTTTTTCTAGTTTTAAATTTGATGCAGAGTTTGGCCTTGTAGTTAAGTTTGAGTTTGTAGTTTGACCTTCTGTTGGAGTCTGCTTTTTAAAATCAGGAGCTTCTTCATATCGAAGCACATCATCAATGCGATTCATATCCCCCTTGGTTTGCTGCAATAAATTTCCAAGTGATACCAATTGATTCACAGGACGCACAAAACTGTTCATCAAATACAAAAACGCTACCAACATCCCCAAGGTAATTTCACCATCCATGACCTTCAATGCCCCCAAACCCAATAAAATAATCGTGTTCAAGCCTGTCAGTAGAGAAGGAAAAATATTGAGTTTACGAGAAAGCCAACCGAGTTCTTGTTGGGCATTGAGGCTTTTGACAAAATGCCCCGCCCAATTGGTGAAAAAATCGGTTTCACGTCCCGATGCTTTGAGGCTTTCTATCATCTTCAATCCTGCCATCGTTGTACCCAGCAGTTTGCTTTTTTCGTTAATCAATCGTCGGCTTCCATCTATTTGCGCTCTGGAAGCCAATCGCAAAATGATGGCATTGACCGACACGACTGCAATGCCAATCAAGGTAAGTGCGACATCGTAGGTAAACATCAAGGCGGCAAAAAAGACAATCACAATGACATTCAAAAAAGCGGTCGCCAAGCGTCCAGATAGAATGCTTGCTATCTTGTTGTTGAGGCTGACTCGACCGCCAATTTCTCCACTGTATCGCTGTGAAAAAAACTGAATCGGTAGCTTCAATATGTGCCATAAAAAGGTGCTGGAGGTAGTCAAAGCCAATTTGGTGCGAAGGCGAAGAAGGTAATACTGTTGAAGATAAACCAAAAAACCATGCAAAATCATCACCACTCCCATCGCAAATAGCAGAGGTATTACCCATTCACTCATTTGATTGACCAAAAATTGGTCTATGAAAATTTGTGTAAAGGAAGGGATAATCAAACCAGGAATGACCAAAAACAAACTCAATAACACCACAAAACTGATGGCAAGTTTTGAGCCTTTGATACGGCTTCCCAATGCAGAAAGCAATCCTGTGGTATCGTTGCCTTTTTGAAAATTTTCATCGGGTTCAAAGGTCAGCACCACTCCAGTAAAGGCTTCGTCAAACTCTTGGTAAGTGACTTGATACCTGCCCATTGCAGGGTCACTCAAATACACTCTCTCGCCTTTGAATCCTTCAAGTACAAGAAAGTGATTGAAGTTCCAAAATAGGATACAGGGCATTTTTAACAGCATCAACTTTTCAGGCGTTTTGCTGAACCCCTTGGCTTTCAACCCATATTTTCGAGCCGCCTTCAATACATTACTTGCTTTTGATCCATCCCTTGATACGCCACAGGCTATACGCAGCTCTTCTAAAGGCACGAATCGTCCATAATACCCCAAAATAATCGCCAATGCTGCTGCTCCACACTCTACCGCCTCCATTTGCAGAATGGTTGGTGTCCGAACAGGTTTTGGGCGTTTGATTTTACTCATGGATACTTTGGTTTCTATTGATGCTTTGGATTCTTTGGTTTCTATTGATGCTTTGGATTCTTTGATTTCTATGGATACTTTGGATACTTTGGTTTCTATTGATGCTTTGGATACTTGCTTGATACATTACCAATCTTTCTTTGTATTCCTTTGTGCCTTCTTGTTTTTATATTTTGCTGTTAATACTGCGATTAATCATCTGTAATCTAATTCTCAAACAGCTGCTTCAAGGCAGGAATCAACAAGGCAAGTGGTTTTTGCTGCAATGTAGTGATTCGAGCTATACAAGGAGTACCTGCATTCACTTCAATAGGAGGTCCTTTTGAAGTCCATGAAAAACCACTGACTGTATTCGGGTCTTTCTCCAATACGACTTCGACTTTGAAGGGCGCACCACCTGCAGTAAGGATTTTCACCAACTGCTCGTTTTTCAAAACTTGCTGCATCGCTTGTGGTGTACTGGGATATTCCGACACAAAGGTTACCTTGCCTTTCATATAGCCATACTCTGCAGGTTTAATCGTCGCAGGAGCTATCAAAACCTCCATGTCTTTTTTCACCTTTTTTCCATCTTGTGAATTTAGGTATAAAATGCACCTGATTTGATTGTCATCCTCATCTTGCTCCAAATTGTCCAAACGCAACATCGGCACGCCCGGTGTAATAACATCTCCCATGTCGACCAATATTTCCAATACTTTTCCGCTATATGGAGACAGGACTTTGGTTTGTGTTTCGTATTGTTCCTCAAGACGTTCAATCAAGCGTGTTTGGTCGTTGATACGCTGTTGGGAAAGGGTCAACTGTTGTTCGTTACCAAACTCAAGGGTATTTTCACGAGTAGAAAGGCGTTTTTGACTGGACTTCAATCGTTCAATTTCATTCTTTGCAGCATCCAATTCTTGTTTGTATTTGTCCAATTGAAGGCGAGTGCTCAAGCCTTCTTCCACCAACTGGGCTTCAATTTCGACCTGTTTTTGAAGAAGTTGCTGGTTGTTTTGAGCAGTTGCTATTTCTAAAGCAAGCGTAGTTTTTTGTTGTTCTATCAAGTCGCTTTGGAGTTCGATATCACGTGAACCAAAGGAAGAAAGTTGTTTGTATTGTACTCGCAGTTCGGCTAAGTCTGCTTGAGCTTCGGTGATTTGTTGCTGCAATTCGGGTTTGGCAATTTCCGCTACTTCGTCACCTTCTTTGATAAGGTCCCCCGTTTTGATGTGTAGTTTGGTAATTTGACCAGTTGAAACAGGCACTACATCAAACACTCCACTCCCCAACAACATTCCTTGCCCGCTGACCCGAGTTTTGATTGTTCCTTCAATGCTCCAAAAGATAGCAGTGCCAATAATCAAGGCAAATGCCAATAACAATATCCATGAGCGAGGATGGGTGACTTTGATGAGTTCATCCAATCTTTCGGGGGTCGAAAGCCGTTCTAAAGCAGTATTGCGGAAGATTTTTTGTGACATGATAAAGAATTTGATGCTGTCGATTCTATGGATGCTTGGTAGATACTATTGCATAGAAATTAAATTTATCACTTCTAATTTCTGACACCTCGCACCTGTCTCCTAAATTTCAGATAGTTTTTTCATAATCCTTTCAAAGCGGTTTCCTGCCAGCCACACATTGTCCATCACATTGGCGTCCAACTCATCAGGGTCGTTTTCCTCCACATTACCGTAGCCCAATCGTCCTGTTGTTTGTCGAAGTCTATCGGAAAGGAAAAGTGCTATCGCATAGTAAAATCGGGATGCAAAACCTGTATCTTCTTCAAGTTTGTCTTTGATGGCCCAACGAGGTAAAACGAGTACAGAAGAAGCTTCAATAGCCGTTACCGTTGCAGAAGGCGGACGAGCATCTATAAAAGACATTTCTCCAACTAATTCTCCACTACTGATTTGTGCCAATTCTTTTCCGCCTATTTTTTCGTCTGTAATAGAAAAGCGACCAGATAAAGTGAGGTATAAATTTTCGATGGGTTCTCCTTGGTGAATCAAAACATCTCTGGCTGCCACATTTTCTTTCTCTCCTGCTTCTATCATCCATTCTACGTCTAAATCAGATAATTGTCCTAAAATGAATAGAGCTTTTCGCATAGTATTGGATATTGGAGTTGATAAAAGGGAACGTTACTTCTTTCATTTATTGCAGCAAAGGCCCAATTGTAAACAAATCAATTGAGTTGCTTTTTGCTTTTGCGTGGATAAGATAAGTATTTTCCACGAAAATTCAATTTGAGAAATAATCAATGGGCTTAAATTTTCTTTTTAATTTAACGCAAAATGCTTATTTTGGAATACCCAACTAAAAATTCTCAATATGAACTCTGAAACTTTTGGCGAAAAAATAAGAAGACTTAGAAAAGAACAAAAACTAAGTCAAAAAAAATTGGCCGCAGCAATTGACTTCAATGCCAAAGCTCTGAGCAAGATAGAACGCAACCTTCAATCTGCCCCAGAAAAAATCATTTCTCCTTTGGCAAAAGCACTTCAAGTTCCCTATAAAGACTTGATGATTAAATACCTCAGCCAAAAAATTTATTACAGTTGCAAAACAATGGATTATGCACAAGAAGCCATTGAAGTGGTTAGAAGACGATTGGAGAGAGAAAGAGAAGGAACGACTGTTCTTCAAAAAAGAGAGGACATCATCCATTTTGTCCAACAGTTTTTTGCGAAGTTTCCCATAGAAAAAGCGTGGTTGTTTGGTTCTTTTGCACGAAAAGAAGAAAGTTACGATAGGGACTTAGACTTATTAGTTCGTTATTCTAATCCTAACAAACTGACTTTGATAGATTTAATTAAAATTCAGCAAACATTGGAGGAAAAAGTGGGAAGACAGGTAGATTTGGTAGAAGAGGGATATGAACGAAGTCATGTAAAAGAATATATTCACCGAGATAAAATATTGATTTATGAAGGACAAACCGCAAGTATAGCGAAGTTGAATGGAAAGCCATACAAGCCTTGCGGCATATCTTAGCCCATGATTATTACGAAGTTAATCTCGGAAGATTGTGGAGTATAAAAGAAAAATACATTGAAGATTTGAAGAAGGATATGAAGATGATTTTGAAGGAGGAATATGATATTTGATAAAATAAAAAAGGCAGTTACCATTTTCTTACAATGACAACTGCCTAAAATTTTATATTGTAACAAGTGTTCCACTCAAACACCTAAAAACACATTATTATTCCTCCACAGCCGAAGCAATATGCAATTCCTTATACTGCAAATCGTCAATCGGAGAAGGCGCATTCAACATCACATCTCGACCACTGTTGTTTTTAGGGAAAGCGATAAAATCACGGATGCTCTCTTGACCACCCAAAAGCGCACACAATCTATCAAAACCAAAAGCAATCCCACCATGAGGAGGTGCGCCATACTCAAATGCACGCATCAAAAAGCCAAACTTTTCTTCCGCTTCCTCTTTGCCTACGCCCAAGAGTTCAAACATTTTTTCCTGCAAATCTCGCTCGTGAATACGAATCGAGCCACCTGCAATTTCATTACCATTTAAACACAAATCGTAAGCCTCCGCTTTGATTTCTGCAATGTTTTCGATGCTTTCGTAACCATCTTTTGGTCTGGTAAAAGGATGGTGACAAGCATGGTAGTGTTCGAGTTCTTCGTCCCACTCCAATAGCGGAAAGTCCAAAACCCAAAGCGCCTTGAATTCATCCGCTTTTCGCAAGCCCAAACGGTTGCCCAACTCCAAACGAAGTTGCCCCAATTGTTTGCGAGTCTTGTCTTTTTCACCCGAAATCACTAATAGTAAATCACCCTCTTTTGCGCCCATTTTTGCAGCCCACTCAGCAGATTGTTCCTCCGTGAAGAATTTCTTAACTGAAGAATTGAAGCTGCCATCCGCATTGCATTTCACCCAAACCAAACCTTTCGCTCCAATTTGAGGACGTTTCACCCAGTTGGTCAATTCATCCAATTGCTTACGAGTATAATTTGCAGCACCTTCCACACACAAACCAGCCACCAACTCGGCATTATCAAACACCACAAAACCTTTGTTTTGAGTCAGTTCGTTGAGTTCCGTAATTTTCATCTCAAAACGGGTATCGGGTTTGTCAATACCATAGAAACGAATCGCATCATCATACGCCATTCTTTCTACTTCACCCAAGTCAATATTTTTAACCGTTTTCATAATGTGGCGAAGCAAAGCTTCAAAAGTTTGCAAGACATCTTCACGAGTGACAAATGACATTTCGCAGTCAATTTGGGTAAACTCTGGCTGACGGTCTGCCCGCAAATCTTCGTCTCTAAAGCAGCGCACAATCTGAAAATACTTGTCATAGCCCGACACCATCAACAACTGCTTGAAGGTTTGAGGCGATTGAGGCAAAGCGTAAAATTGCCCTTCATTCATCCTTGAAGGAACCACAAAATCCCTTGCCCCTTCTGGAGTACTTTTAATCAAAAAAGGCGTTTCGATTTCAAGGAAACCTTGCTCTGATAAGTATTTGCGTGTTTCGGCAGCTACTTCATGGCGCAGGATAATGTTGCGCTGAACGGCTGGTCGTCGAAGGTCGAGGTAGCGGTATTTCATGCGAAGGTCGTCACCACCATCCGTTTCTTCTTCAATGGTGAAAGGTGGAACTTTGGATTTGTTGAGGATGGTCAATGTTTTAGCATCAATCTCAATATCCCCTGTTGCTCTATTCGGATTTTTGTTGCTTCTTTCTCGAACCGTTCCACTCGCTTGAATCACAAACTCTCTTCCCAAAGTATCAGCAAGATCACACAAGTCGGCATCTTGGCTACGGTCAAAAACCAATTGGGTAATCCCGTAACGGTCTCGTACATCCACGAAAGTCAATGATCCAAACTCCCGTGCTATCTGTACCCATCCACTGATGGTAACATGCTCACCAACGTTGGTAAGTCTTAATTCGCCGCAATTGTGTGTTCTATACATTTTTTAAAACAGCTTTAAGAATAAAATAAATGTGTTTCTAAAAATTCTCTAATCTTTGTTAATTTTAAGGGTGCAAAGGTATTTATTTTTTGCTACATTGCTTTTAGCAACAGCAAAAAATAAAACTAAGTTTCTCTAGTAACTGTTTTAAAAACCTATCAAATCGTATCTCATGGCAGACCCAGCATTGAAACAATATACCTTCCTTGAATATTTGGAATTGGAAGAACACTCAGAAGAAAGACATGAGTACCACAATGGTTTTATCAAAGCCATGTCTGGAGGTACGCTCGACCATAGCACTATCTCAAGCAATATGGTAGCTTGTATTCGAGAAGAATCTATGAAGCAAGGCGGAAAGTGCCGTCCTGCAAATGGCGATTTAAAAATCTATATTGAAGCTGTCAATAGGGGATTTTACCCTGATGCAATGGCAATTTGCAACGATGCCGAATTTTATTTGGGGCGAAAAGACATCATCACCAACCCGACTTTGATTGTGGAAGTGCTCTCGAAAAGTACAGAGTCTTTTGACAGGGGCAAAAAATTTCGATACTACCAAAAACTGCCTTCCTTTAAAGAATACATATTGGTTTCGCAAGATCAACCTGTTGTCGAAGGATTCTATCGAGAAGACGAAAGCCTTTGGCGGATTTCCAATGCAGTCGGTTTGGACAAAAGTATTCCTTTTTATTCGCTTGGTTGCGAAGTGAAATTGAAGGATATTTATGCTTTTATCAATTTTTCGGGTGATGCCCAAATGAAACTGGATTTGTAAGCACTATATTGGATTTTGTGATTTTAACTATTCCTACTTATTCAAAATTCACCATTAATTCATTCATAATTACTTATGCTTCAATTCACAAAAAAATATCCTTCAAAAAGAGCGTTCATCACAGGCGCAGGCTCAGGCTTAGGCAAAGAAATGAGCCTTTTACTGGCTAAAGATGGCTGGACAATCGGCATTACCGACATCAATGAATCTGACCTTCAAAAGGTATCTGACGAAATAGAGAAAGTAGGTGGTAAGGCTTTGACCTATCTATTTGATGTATCAGATGATGCTAAATACGAAGAAGTTGCTGAAGATTTTTTGTCTAAAACACAAGGCATTGATTTACTCATCAACAATGCAGGAGTGGGCGATAGCGGCAAGCTCAACGAATATTCATTAGAGAATTGGAAATGGATGATTGGCATCAATCAAATGGGTGTCTTGTATGGTTGTCATTTCTTTGTACCTGCCATGAAAAAACAAAAGAGTGGCTATATCATCAACATCGCAAGCGCAGCAGCCTTTGCTTCTTCGCCCAGAATGGGAGCTTACAATATGACCAAAGCTGCCGTTCGGTCGCTTTCCGAAACCCTTGCAGTGGAATTACACAGCGACAATATTGGCATATCAGTGGTCATGCCGACCTTTATCCGAACCAACATCATGCAACACGCACGAGGAAACGATGATGCCCGAAAAGGGGGAAATGAAATGTTGGAACGTTCCAAAGTAACCGCTCTAGCAGCTTCTACACAGATATTGAAGCGAGCAGGTAAAGGGGAGTTCAACATTGTTTTCCCAGGAGATGCCAAATTTTACTATCTCTTCAAACGTTTTATGCCCAATACCTTTAGAAAACTGATTGCCAAGCGATTTGCACAATTAGAGAAAGAATTGGGGATTTAAAACTGCTTATTGACAACATTATTTGGTATTTTTGCACTACTTTTTTCACATAAAAAATAACTTACCCCATGAATGCAAACACAAAAGTTTCCTCTGTAATGACAAGGGAGTTAATTTATGCTAAAACCAGCAATGCTTTTTCAGAAGTCCTCCAACTGTTTCTAAGTAAGAATATTCACCATTTACCAGTTATGAATGATGCCAATGAATTGATCGGTATTATTAGTTCACATGATGTGTTGAATGCTCTAAGCAACATCATGTATCGCCCAAAACAAATAAATATTGACAATATAGATGAGGAAGTGAAGATTGAAGATATTATGACTTCAAATCCGACGACTATCTCTCCTGAAGAAACACTTGGGAATGCTGCAATTATTTTTGCAACACACAAATTTCAAGCACTTCCTATTGTTGATGATTCCGGGAAATTACGAGGTATTGTCACTTCAAGAGATATAGTAAATGAGTTTGCCGTAAAGCGATAATTTTACTACTTAATTCAAACGTTTTATCCCCAATCCTTTCACCAAGTTGATTGACAAACAGTTTACATAATTGGAGAGAGAATTGGGGATTTGATTTAGAAATTTGCTATAATTGGAATTCAAACACAAACAAGTCCTTCAATTATGCAAAAAATATTACTTGTCCTCCTCTTCCTCACCACTTCAATATCCGCCCAAAACAAAACCGAATTCTTCAAAGCCATCCCCTATTTAGATGGTTCAGAACCCAATTGGGCAACATTGATGTACTCCGAAAATCCCAATGTCCATGAGGTCATAAATGGCTATGAAACCTACTACAAAACCCACGATTTCCAAAAAAACATCCACACCCAAAACTACAAATTTTGGCTCAAAAACATTGGAGAACACCTCACCGACAGCGGCTTTATACAATCGGAAAACCCCGAAAGAGAAAAATGGATTACCCAATTGAAGCAAAAACGGCAAGCCGAAGCCCTTCAAAAAAAGGATGACATTTGGACTTCAATAGGACCTTATGAAACTTATGCAGAAGATGAGGAAGAAGGAGTCATTCCCGTTTCTTGGCAGGTCAATGTCTATTGTTTAGACCAATCCGTGTCCAACCCCAACATTTTGTATGCAGGAACAGAGGGACAAGGTGCATGGAAAACCACCGACAAAGGCTTGAACTGGACTTTGATGACCAAAAACGAGGACATCCGAGGCGTTCAAGACATCAAAGTAGCTGCTACGAACGAAAATTTGGTCTATCTCGCTGATAATTCCAACATCTATAAATCCACAGATGGAGGCACAACTTGGGCTTCCGTTTACTCCGTCAATGGAACGTATCAAATCGTGATTCACCCCACGAACTCCAACATCGTTTTTGCAGTCGGTCAAAGCGGCTTGTTCAAAACCGAAAATGGCGGCAACGCATGGACACAACAATACAGCGACAAATTTTGGGACATCAATTTTCATCCCACCCAAGCCAATATCCTCTACACCCTTCGCCACAATCCGACCTTGCAGTATGCCGAATTTTGGAAGTCAACCGACACAGGAACAACATGGACGCAAGTAAGCAATGGCTGGTACAATCCTGTCAATTCAAACTTCAATGCACACCAAGACCAAGGCGCATTGATAGCCGTTACCCCACTCGAACCCAACAAAGTATATGTGGGCATGATGGGCAACCACAAAGCAGAAGACAATACTTGGATAGGCGTGTACCGAAGTGAAAACGAAGGCGAGTCTTGGACAAACCCCATTCAAGACGGAGGACCTTATAATACAACAACTAACCAAAACTTGGCAACCATCAATCGAACAGGAGGCTTTTCTCAAACCTTCTACGATTTTGGTTTCGATGCTTCTCATACCGTTGCAGGCAAATTGTACTTAGGCGTTTTGTCGCTGTCAGTATCCTTCAATAGTGGGGATTCTTGGACCAGAATTGGAGGTTATGACACACCTTCCGAAAGCAATGCAGGTTGGATTCATCCCGATATTCAAGACATCCACGTTTTGGGCAGTGATGTTTGGGTAGCCACAGATGGTGGCATCAACTACTCCAATGATGAATTTGCAACCCACGAATCCCGCAAAAAAGGATTGGTAGGATCTCATTTTTGGGGCTTAGGGCAAGGTTGGAATGAAGATGTATTGGTTGGCGGACGCTACCACAACGGCAATACTGCACTTTACGAAGTCTATGGAACAGGTAATTCGAGCCGATTGGGTGGCGGCGAAGCCCCAACAGGTTATGTGGATTTATTGAACCCATTGACCACCTATTTTTCGGATATTTCCACCAGCCTACTCGACCCCACAAGCGTCGGAAAACAAAGCTATACGGGGCAGCTCGGCAAATATCCCCATGAATCCTATTTTCATGCCGAAAGCAGCGAAATCGTGCGAGACCCACGTTATGCCCATCACCTTTATTTAGGGGCTGCCACAGACGATGGAAACAATGGCGGTTTTTGGAAATCAACCGACAATGGCAACTCTTTTGAACTGCTTCACGATTTTGGAGCGGGTAAGGTGACAGGCATCGAAATCTCTCGACAAAATCCCGACTTGCTCTATTGTGTCTATGACAAAACCGACATTTACAAGTCTTTAGATGGCGGTCGCAATTGGTCGTCCACTACAAGCCTTCCTTCATCGGGCAGCAAACTCATCAGCATCAACCCCACCAATGACCAAGAATTGTGGGTTTTCGCCAACACAACCAACGACAACAACAAGGTTTTCAGAACCACCGATGGGGGCAACAATTGGGACAATATGACCACCCCTACCCTTCAAGGACACCGCATCAACGATGGTTTCTTTCAAGGCGACAGCGAACATTCGAGAGTCTATATTGTCGCAGCTTATGGCTTGTTTTATTGGGACAGCATTGCAGAAGATTGGATAGATTATCACGAAGGATTGCCCTTTGTGATGGGCGATGTCAAGCACATTTTCAAGCCTTTCTATAGGGACAGCAAAATCCGATTGTCTTCCGTTATGGGCATTTGGGAAGCTCCTTTTGAAGAAGCGTCCATGCCTTTGGCACAACCCATGACGAGCCAAGATATTGTTTATTGCAGCAGAGATACCGTTCAGTTTGATTGTTATTCAATTCTCGACCATGCAGGTGCAACGTGGCAATGGACTTTTTCACCTGAACCGCTTTGGATCAGTTCCACGACCGAACGCAACCCCAAAGTGCTACTCCAAAACGAAACATCCTACGATGTCACACTGACCATAACAGATGACAATGGCAATAGCGACACCAAAACCATTCCCAACATGGTCACCGTTTTGAGTCAATGCGAAGCCGAAAAAACACCAGGTCTTGCCCTTCAAACCTTCAACGACAGTGATTGGGTACAAACACCCAACATTCCCTTCACCTCCAATACCGTCACCATGACTGCATGGGTCAAACCCGATGGCATCCAACCTGAATATTCGGGCATTGTGATAAACGATGGCACAACAGCGGGCTTCAATTTTAGAGAATCCAACAACACACTCGGTTATCATTGGCCAGGCGGTGCTTGGTGGTGGGATTCGGGCTTAGAAGTAGCTCCCAATGAATGGTCACACGTCGCATTGGTGGCAACACCTAATTCTTTGACTGTCTATGTAAACGGAGTTGGCAGCACGCACAATGTGGACTTGGAAGAAGCAGATTTTGGCAGTCTCAAAATCGGAAGCTACAAAGCTTGGGGTGGGCGAAACTATCGGGGAATGATTGATGAAGTGTGCATTTGGAATCGTTCTTTGAGTCAAGACGAAATCCGAGAACTGCGCCACCTCACCCAAATTCCTGCCAATGACCCCGACATTATAACCTATTACCAATTCAACGACAATCCCCAAAGCATTTTAGACCGAGCGGATTCTTATCATGCCTCTTTGGTCGGTCAATCCAAATTAGTACCTTCGACTGCACCCTTTGGAGGAGGAGTCAGTCACCGAATGGATGTAAACACACCAGGAACTTATGATTTTGAAGCGACAGGCGCATCCATGACTTTTGCAGAAAATGCTATACTTCCGAATGGTGAAATTGTGGTCAGTCGCATTGATACTTTGCCCAATGTGATTCCCACTGACAATCCCGTTTTAAGTCAAAATTTGCAGCAATATTGGATTGTAAACAACTATGGAATCAATTCCACTTTTGAAGCCCTGCAAAACTTGCAATTCACTCCCACAACTTCCAATCATGCCCTGCAATCGGTGCAAAACGCTTCGCAAATTTCGCTTTACAAAAGGTCAGAAAACAGCGACTTAGAAAACTGGGTAGAAAGTTGCAGTGCCAGTGATGCTACTTCAATAGAAAATGGCACTTTTTCCTTCAATGCAGACTGCAATACCATCGAATCAGGTCAGTTTTTCCTCACCACCCAAAATTTACCCGTCAAACTAAAAGCCTTTCTGCAAGGAGCTTACAACCCTGAAACCACTTCAATGACCAACAATCTCCAAAACGAAAACTTACTTCCCCTTCAACAACCCTATAATTCCGAACCGTGGAATTATACCGGAAAAGAAACATTCGCCAAGAAAAGTTTGTTTCCTTCCAATGTAGTGGATTGGGTATTGATTGAAGTCAGAGATGCCGCCAACGACAATGCTTTTATCACTGCAAAGGCTGCTCTTTTGCTGCAAGATGGCACGATTCGAGATATTGAAGGAGGTGCAACAGAAGCCGTATATTTCAGTGGTTTGGACTTCAATATGGACTACAATTTTGTAGTGCGACATCGCAACCATTTGGCAATCATGACTTCCACAGCTTTTTCGCTTCCCAATATTAACACTTATGATTTCTCCATTTCAGCTTCACAGGCTTTGGGGGAGAACCAATTGCAGGAAGTCGAAACGGGAGTTTTTGCGCTTTCGGCAGGTGATTTTGATGGTAATTCGGTGATGACTGTTTTGGATTTCAATTTGTATTTTTCTCAATTGGCTACCCTGAACGCCTATATGCTTGGCGATGTGAATTTGGATGGCAAAGTGACGGTAGCGGATTACAATTTGTATGTGCCGAATAGTAGCTTGATTGGAGTATTGAAGGAGTGATTTGATAATTGATGATACTAAAAAAGGCGAACAAAAATTGTTCGCCTTTTTATTTTATTTCAATGAATTAACTTGGTGTTTTGGTAATGAATAAATATGGGGTTCATTGACAACTATTTATCTAATTACCAATCTCTAATCCTATTTATTTTTGAGCAAAGAATCTGGCTGCTTCATACGTATTGAGCAATTTGGATTCGTTGAGATAATATAAATCATCTTTGTAAATGAATAAACAATTTCCGCCTTTCAAGGTATTAACTACATTATGTGTATCTTCTAATGGAATAGCAGGACACCCATAACTTCTTCCACAACGACCATAACGGTTTACGAAAGATTGACTTACAAAGTTAGCACCATGCAATACAATCGCACGACTGCGAGCTTTGTCATTGAAGTCGACTTCCATTCCGTCTAATCGAAGAGAATAACCAAAATCTCCGTAATAAGAGTTGTCTGTTTTGTAAAACCCTAAGCTACTTTGAAGGGAATTAGGAGCATTTGAAAAGTTGGTTGCATAAATCAAACCTGTGTTTTTGCCATGGGCTACAAAGGTTTGTTTAAGCAGTTTTTTCTGCTTCAAATCAACGATGTACATTCTTTTTTCGAAGGAAGGTTTGCGAAAATCTACAATAGCAACAATATTTTTGTGAGACATGATTTGTCCTTGCTTTTTCAAGTTGTAGAAGCCTGTCACGCCTGATTTGAAGACATAAAAATCCAAGCCTTTTGCTTCAAGTCCTGCTTGTTCGTAGGCCTCTTTTGCAAAGTCTTCAAACTCCACCAATTGTGATTCAATAGAGTTGCTGATGTTGGTACTGCCTAAATTGGAGAGATGTGAAGGGTTTGGCAGACTGCTAAGAATAGATACTAAAACAACAAAAATCCCAATGTGTAAAATTTTTTTCAAGCCATTCATTTGTTAAAAGATTAGATGAGTTAGGATAATAATTACATAGAGGTAGATGTAGATTCTACCAATAATTTACTTATAAGGTTTTATGGGGAAAGGGTTTTAATAAATTTGTGGAGTCTTTTGTAGTTATGGGTTGTGTTGCCCACAAAAATAATCATTCACACGATTATTTCACTAATAAATAGACAAATATTTTGCCAAATACTTGATTTTTCCCAAATCGCTCGATAGGGATTCCTTAAACTTGAACAAATATGGATTGTGTGATTGGAGGTAGAATCTTTTTGGTTTGGGCTGTGTTGAACAAATGTGTGATAGCTTGCCGTCCTTTTTGTCCTAAATCTATACTGTACTCATTGACATATAAATCAATATGTTGCATCATTACATTTGTACTCATTTCCTGTGCATACTGGCTCACATACGAAAGGGTATCTTCACGGTTATTGAAGGCTCTTTCTACGCTTTGCTTGAGTAAAAAATTTATTTTCTTTTTAATAGGTTCAGGTAATGTTCGCCGAACAACTATTCCTCCAAGTGGAATAGGAAGTTTGGTTTCGGTCTCCCAATATTCTCCCAAATCTATGACTTTCTTCAATCCTTTTTCTTGATAGGTGAATCGGTTTTCGTGTATAATCAATCCTGCATCTACTTTGCCCTGCAATACGGCCTCCTCAATTTCGGAAAAGAGCATTTCCTCTTTATTCATTGCAGTGGGAAAAGCCAAGCTCAACAAAAAATTGGCAGTTGTGAATTTTCCTGGAATGGCTATTTTTAAATCAGGTACTTTATGGAGGTCTATTTTTTTCTTAGCAATCAACAGTGGCCCACAATTATTTCCCAATGCGCTTCCTGCATGAAGCAGTTCGTATTTGTCCAATACGTAGCCCAAAGCGTGATAACTCAGTTTGGTAATGTCCAAAGTTCCTTCAAAAGCCATTTTGTTCAATTCTGCCACGTCTGCAATGTGAAAATTGAAGTCTATACCTTCTGTGTCTATTTTGTGGTTCACCAATGCATCAAAAATAAAAGTATCGTTGGGACAAGGGGAAAAGCCTAATGAAAGTTTCATATGGTTGTATGGTTGTATGGTTGTATGGTTGTATGGTTGTATGGTTGTATGGTTGTATGGTTGTATGGTTGTAACTATAAAATTATTTGATTACTAAATTGTTCGATTGCGTCAAATAGAAGTATTCCAATTTAGTCATTTAGAAATTCAACAATAAGTTGATTCAAATTTTCGACTGCCAATGGAATATTCCACTTTGACTTATTTCGTTCTTCGACATAGTTGGAGATGGCACGTACTTCTATAAAGGGTTGTTCGGACATCATACAGCTGTAAAAAAAAGCTGCTCCTTCCATACTTTCGATATCTGCTTTGAAAAGTTTTTTTGCTTGGTCAATGGAACTTTTTCTACCCAAAACTTTGTTTACCGTGATAGCCGAAACTGTTTTTAAGTTTTGAAAGATGGCAAAAAAGGGGTTGTAAGAACTAAACAATCTTCCATTTTGATAAGGGAATTCGTTTTTATCAAAAAAATCCAATTCGCTTATAGGAATGAAAGTTTCTCTATTTTCTACTCCCATGTCTCCAAAAATTTGGGACTGAACCCGAAAAACTTGCCCAATTTTGATTTGATGATCAAAACTGCCTGCAATGCCAACATTGATAGCAAGTTTGTAAGATTTTTGTAGTAACAAACGTCCAAGGTGAAAAGTCGTGTGGACCATTCCCACTCCTGTTATGAGGATATCAATCTCAAAATGACGGTATTGAAGCTCATAAAAGCTTTGTTTTGTTGTTAGATTCAATGATTGTATGAGGGGAGCGATTTCAAGATAGGTAGCGGCAACGAATAAGATTTTCATGGTTATTTTTTTTACAATTTGTTTGTTTCCAACTCCATTGAAGTCAGAACTATCTACCTTACTCTACCTTTTTCAAAACGAAGTAAGCGATAATTACACAACATAGCAATTATTTCGGACTGAATATTACTATCTTTGCATAAAGAATCAAGGTTATGGTTTATTTGACGAGAAGGGAACGGTTCAATTCGGCACATAAACTGTATAATCCCAATTGGGATCACACGAAAAACGAAGAAGTTTTTGGTAAGTGTGCAAATGAAAATTGGCATGGTCACAACTATCATTTGTATGTAACAGTGAAAGGAAAACCGAATCCGGATACAGGTTTCATCATCAATGTAAAAGTACTGAGCAACATCATTCGTGAGTGCATTATAGAAAAAGTGGATCACCGAAACCTCAACTTGGATGTAGATTTTTTGAAGGGAGTGATTCCTTCTACCGAAAATTTTGCTCAAGCAATATGGGAGGAATTAGCTGCTCCTATTGAAGCAAACGGTTGTCAGTTGCATTGCGTAAAACTGACCGAAACAGAAAATATTTATGTAGAATACTTTGGTGAATAACATAATTTGGAAAACCTATAAATATCACAATTACAATGAACGCGTTTATCTTTTCTGGACAAGGTTCGCAAACAGTGGGTATGGGCAAAACCCTGTGTAATCTTTCTGACACCTCTATGGAATATTTGGAAATAGCCGACGACATACTTGGTTATAAGTTGAGTGAACTCATGTTTGAAGGCTCTAAAGCAGAGTTGAAACAAACAAAAATTACTCAACCTGCCGTATTTGTTTACTCGGTTATCAAAGCCCGCATTACTCGTGATTTTAAACCCGACATGGTAGCAGGTCATTCTCTTGGAGAATTTTCTGCGCTTTCGGCTATACGAGCCATCAAATATGCAGATGCGCTTCGATTGGTTGCTAAACGAGCAGAATTGATGCAAGCAGCCTGTGAAGCGAATCCTTCTACAATGGCAGCTGTATTGGGTTTGGATGATGCAATTATCGAGAGCATTTGTGCAAGCATTGAAGAAGAAGTGGTTGTACCTGCAAATTACAATCATCCTGGTCAATTGGTGATTTCTGGTACATTGAAAGGTATCGAAATCGCTTCTGAAAAACTCAAGGAAGCGGGTGCAAGAAATGTACTCAAACTGAAAGTGGGTGGAGCTTTTCATTCTCCTTTGATGGAATCTGCAAAGGTAGAATTGGCAAAGGCGATTGAAGCTACTGCTTTTAGAGAACCTCCTTGCCCTGTTTACCAAAATGTAACAGGTCTGCCTACACAAGATCCCGAAGAAATCAAAGCAAATTTGATTGAACACTTGACTTCTCCTGTACGATGGACTACAACTATCGAAAACATGGTGGAGGAAGGCGCACGAACTTTCATTGAAGTAGGTCCAAGACCAATTTTGACCAATATGGTGAAGAAAATCAATGATAGGATTGTGGCAGAGGTTTTGTAAGCGAAAATCCTTTTTTAAAGCACTCGCTAAACTCACTGCTAGATTAATGAACATTTTTTCGTGGTTGTGAAGTTTAAATAATAACTCCTATCAATATAAAAGCCAATCGTTTGAAAAGAATGATTGGCTTTTTTGTATCTGCTCTAATACTACTGTACAAAATGATTTTCGAACCACAAAAGTATCAAAAGGGCACAAAAGAGATGTTTGAATTTCCGTTCTTTACTTTTGTTTTCTTTGTGCCTTTTGTGGTTGAATTAAAAATGTGCAGTAGTATGATCTGCTCTATTCAAAAAATACACTCACCTCCTCCAATTCTTTCCGCTTCAAATCAGGCACTTCTGTATTCTCGGCAGGGTAGCCTACAGGAATCAACAAAAAAGGTTTTTCGTTTTTGGGTCGCTTCAATATCTTTCCCAAAAAATTCATTGGACTTGGCGTGTGCGTCAATGCTACAAGTCCCGCTTGGTGAATAGCGGTCAATAAAAAACCCGTTGCAATGCCAACTGATTCCGTCACATAATAATTGGTTTTGCGACTACCATCTTTCCCCACGTCATAAATTTTTCTAAAAATCACAATCACCCACGGAGCGATGTCAATGAAAGGCTTGTTCCAGTCCGTTGCAAATGCCTGCAAATCTTCAAGCCATTCTTCCGACATTCGACCATGATAGTTGGTATGTTCCTCCTCTTCTGCCGCTTTTCGGATGATGCTTTTGAGTTCAGCGTTGCCGATTACACAAAATGTCCAAGGCTGTTTGTGGGCGCCCGAGGGAGCTGACGATGCACTCATGATGATGTTTTCCATCACCTCTTTTGGCACAGCTTTGTCTGAAAACGTTCGAACAGTCCGTCTTTTGTCGAGCCATTCTCGAAATTCACGACTTCGATTGGTCATTTCTTCGGCGGTGTAGGTGTCTCGGTTATAAGGTATGAATTGGTTGGTGTTCATTGTTCTTCTGAATTTTGTTTAGGTAGCTCAAACATTCTTGTGTGTAAAACCCAAGTCAGGCAAGAATATCGGAGTTACGAAACAGCACAAGCATACATATTTTTCCCTCCGTAAATACTTTTTCTTTCACCCAACTTCTCCGCTACTCCAAAACCTGCTTCTTGAAACAACTTTTTTAGGTTTTGAAAATCAATGGGGTAAGGCACCCAACGATTCGCATTCAGATGGTCGTATTCAACCACAATAAACAGCACTTCTTCACTGCAATGTCGTAGCAATCGCTTCAAAAAGGCTTTTTTATCGGCTACATAATGCAACGCATTTGCCATCATTACACCTTCTAATTTATCGGCCAAATACCAATTGTCTTGCTCAAAATTGGCTTGAACAAACTCAATTTTTACAGTTCCGATAGGTTGAAGAATATCTTGTTTGCTTCGGTCAACGGCATAAATCGTACTTTGGGGAGGGAGTAAAGTCGCCAATGCTTGTGTGAAAATGCCACTTCCACATCCCAAATCTGCCCAAATCATGGGTTGAATTGAAGGAATGGGAGCGTTTTGTATTAGCTGTCTTGCTTCGGAGATTTGCATTTTTTTGGAGATATTGTTTTGTGGATAATGTAATCGCCAAGTTCCCAATGGTATAAAGAATTGGCTGATTTTTTTAGAACGTAAAATAAAAATCAATTTCCTCTAACTGCATAGTTAGTACCAGAACCCACTCCATATTTGACAATCAAACCACTTGACAGCAAAAAGGGCAATATGCGTTTGACAGTATGTTTAGGAATTTCCAAGTTTTTTACAATCATTCCTATTTTGCACTTTGGGTTGTTTTGAATAAATTCATAAACCAACTTTTCCCTATCAGAGAGTTCATTTACCGTTTCTGACCACTCCAATTTTACCATGAGTTTCGTCTGCACATTGATAAGAGAAGTCAAGAAAAAGTTAATCCACTCTGTAATATCTTCATTCGGTCTTTGTGCTTGGCAATTCCTCAAACTTCTGTAATAGCTTTTCTTATTCCGCTCAATTTCATGCTCAAAACTCACATATTGAATCCATTGATAGCCCGTTTTCAACAACAACAAAGTAGTCAATAATCGGCTCAAACGCCCATTTCCATCTTGAAAGGGATGAATACTCACAAAATCATACACAAAAGCAGCTACAACTACCAAAGGATGTACCTCTGTTTCTTGGTGAAACCATTGTATCAAATTCCTCATAGCATCTTCCGTAGCAAAACCAGGTGGAGTCGTTCTAAAAATGATTTGCCTGCTTCCATCGGGAAATTGTGCCTCAACCGCATTACTTTGTGTTTTGTAATTCCCTCTATGCCATTGGTCTTTGCTGCTTAACTTCAATAATTGATTGTGCAAATTCTTAATGTTGTTCTCATTAATTTCTATGCTTTCATAAGAATCACTCACCACATCCAACACATTGAAGTAACCTACTACCTCTTGCGAATCTCTGTCCTTAATCTTGCTAATATCTATATGTTCCAACAATGTTTCTACTGCTTCATCCGTCATTTTAGACCCTTCAATTCTTGTAGAAGCTCCTACACTTTGTATGGTAGCAATAGCCTTCAGTTCCTTCAAACGCTCTCCTTCTACTTTTTCAATACTCGACCAGGAAGCATCAAATCGGTCTATCTGACTGATGATTCGCAATAACCTCCAATTGAACTCCAAATCAAAATTGTAAACTTTTTCTTTCATATCTCAAATTTTAAATATGAGCCAAAGTGAGCCAAAAATAGGTATTTTTGAGCTAAGATGAGCCAAGTTGGGCCAAAAAGGGAGGAGTATGGACTGATTTGAACGGATGTCTGTATAAAAGTATCACTACCACATTCCAAATCTACCCAAATCATGGGTCAAATTGGAGGGATAGAAGCGTTTTGGATGCGTTGTTTGGCTTGGAAAATTTGCATTTGTTGAGTAGTTTTTTGAACATCAGTAAGATACGATTTCTAATGCTCCAACTATACACTCCCTCTAATTCCTTCAAAAACATTCGGTTTCTAAAAAATACGTACATACAAATCCATGATAGCTCCTCACTCCATCAACTCCACCGCCTTACTCACCTCCTCCACAGGAAACTTACAAACCTTATTCTGACAAACATAAATACGGTTTTTCCCTTCCACAAACTTGCTTTTGAGCAATTCCAAAGTCCCTTCCGAATTACCTCCCAACAAAAAAGAATTGGGCAGAAAATGCTCGTCCATTTCCGCACGTTTTGCAGCGAAATCAGGGCCTACGATAGCCACTTCATAGGGTGTTTTGACAAAATGCGTCATCAAAATCACCCAATTGGAGTAAAAAGGAGCTTGCGTTTTTACATCCTCCTTTACATTCGTCAGCATCTGTTCCGACATTTTTAGGTAGTCTTCCTTATTGAAGTAAGTGCCTAAGTAAAATAGAGCTTTTGCCATTGAAGAATTGGAGCTTGGAATCACATTGTCGGTGATTTCCATTTTTCGGGCAATCAAAGCCGCATCTTGGTCAGAAGTATAAAAGAACATTTTGGAATCATCGTCGTGAAAATGGGCAATGGCATATTCTGCCAAATCCTTGGACTTGTAGAGCCATTGTTCGTCAAAAGTTGCTTGGTACAAACTCACAAAAGCTTCAATGAGCAAAGCATAATCATCCAAAAAACCATTGATGGAAGATTTCCCATCCTTATAGTTTCGATTCAATCGATTGTCGCTTTGCAGCGCATTTTTAACCAAAAAATGGGCATTCTTCAATGCAATATCCAAAAACTCTTGTTCTCCAAAAACACGGTAGGCATCTACATACCCCTTCAACATCAGCGCATTCCATCCCGTCAAAACCTTATCATCCAAAGGCGGCCGTACCCTTTTGTCACGAGCTGCCATCAATTTCGTTTTGGAATCCTCCAATACTTGATTTAACTGCGCCAATGGAATCTGCAATTTGGAGGCTATCGTTTGTTTGTCCTTCAATACTCGCAACACGTTTTTGTGTTCTTCCCAATTACCTCTTGAAGTGACATTGTAGTAGGCATTGAAGATAACGGCATCCTGTTCTCCCAAAATGGAGTCAATTTCTGCCTTTGTCCAAACATAAAATTTCCCTTCTACTCCTTCGCTGTCCGCATCCAAAGAAGAATAAAATCCGCCTTCAGGAGAGGTCAGTTCTCGCTTCACGAACTCCAATGTTTCGTAAACCCTTTGTTTGTAAAGTGGATTGGCTTCAAATTGATAGGCTTCTGAATAGAGGCTGACCAACTGCCCATTGTCGTAGAGCATTTTCTCAAAATGTGGAACGTGCCAATCGGGGTCAGTAGAATAACGAGCAAAACCTCCTCCGAGGTGGTCGTAAATTCCGCCGTTTGCCATTTCTTTTAGGGTGACATTCACCGCCTTCAATGCCTCTTCATCCCCAAAAAGACTGTGATATCGAAGTAAGTATGCCCAATTAGATGGCATCGGGAATTTGTTGGATTTGGTGGTTTTGCCTCCTTTATTGAAGTCCAGTAGGGTTTTCCAAGAAGCAAAAATTTCCTTTAAATCATCTTCGACAAAAGTAGCAGGTTCGGGCTGAAAAGGCACCATTTCTATTTGTTGGATGCCTTCGGTGATTTTCTCCGCTTGTGCTTCCAATTCTGCTAAGTTGTTTTTATAGTTTTCTGCAAAATAATCCAAAATCTTTACCCAATTGTCCTTCGGAAAGTAGGTTCCTGCAAAAATAGGACGACCATCGGGCAGTGCAATAGCATTCAAGGGCCAGCCACCGCTGCCATTTATCATATATGCGGCATTCATGTAAATTTGGTCAACATCGGGGCGTTCCTCTCTATCGACTTTGATGCACACAAAGTTTTCGTTCATTTTTCGAGCCACCAATGTATCTTCAAAAGATTCGTGTTCCATAACATGACACCAATGACAGGCAGCATATCCCACGCTGATAATCATTGGTTTATTTTCCGCTTTTGCCTTCGCCAATGCTTCCTCTCCCCACGGAAACCAGTCAACAGGATTGTGAGCATGTTGCAGTAGATAGGGGCTGCTTTGATTGACGAGGTGATTGGTGTATTTATGGTCAGAATGGGTGTTGTCACTTTGTTTTTGGGCTTTGCAGCCAAAGAACAGTAAACAAGCTATGAAGAAAAGTGTTAATTTTTTAGACATCGTTTTTAACTTTTGTTTGGGAACGCAAAGTTAGAGTTTTCTGTTGTAGGGATTGACAAACATCTTTTTTATCTAATCAAAATACACAAACAAAATGAATATTATCGTATTGCTTATCGTTGGGGCTGTTGCTGGATGGCTTGCTAATCTTTGGATGAAAGGCGCAAGTATGGGCTTGGGCTGGAACTTGCTCTTGGGTATTGGCGGTGCTTTTATTGGCAGTATAGTCTTGGGGTTTGTAGGTTTTAGTGCCACTCACCTTGTGGGAAAAATCATCAGTGCTACTTTTGGCTCCGTATTACTCTTGTATTTGATACCAAAAATCAAAGAGGCAAGTAACAAGGAAAAAATACAATAAAATAGCTCCCCTATATAGATTTTTGAAGTTTATTCATTGCTAAAACAAAACTTCAAAAGTCTATACTTCAAATAAGGAAATTGGCTACAAAATCAATCTTCTTTTGAAGGCGATTTTCGGAAAAAATTTAGTTTTTCTATTAAAACAGACAAGATGGAACAACTTATTATTTTATTGATTGTGGGCGCAGTTGCAGGTTGGTTGGCTACTCAACTAATGAAAAACCGCAGCATGAGTTTGGTATGGACGACTATTTTGGGAGTCGCTGGTGCATACATCGGAAACATCGCTTTGGATGCCATTGGGATTCACACCAGCAAACTATTGGGTCAAATCGTAAGTGCTACTTTTGGGGCAATTGTGCTGCTGTTTATTGCCAGTAAAATTCGCTGACCATTCAAACTCACTCTTGATTGTTGCCCA
>JAUHXA010000144.1 GCA_030427245.1 Bacteroidia bacterium
GTACACATGGAAATGGAATGTTCCAACTATCTATTATCACACCTACCTGTACAGATGGCATACAAAACGGCGATGAAACAGGTGTAGATTGCGGTGGAAGTTGTCCAACAGCATGTCCAACTTGTACGGATGGCATACAAAATGGCGATGAAACAGGTGTAGATTGCGGTGGAAGTTGCCCAACTGCATGTCCAACTTGTACGGATGGCATACAAAATGGCACTGAAACAGGTGTAGATTGTGGTGGAAGCTGCCCAACAGCATGTGCAACTTGTAGTGATGGTATTCAAAATGGTACTGAAACAGGTGTAGATTGTGGTGGAAGTTGCCCAACCGCTTGTGCGACTTGTACGGACGGGATTCAAAATGGCGATGAAACAGGCGTAGATTGCGGTGGAAGCTGCCCAACAGCATGTCCAACTTGTACAGATGGTATTCAAAATGGCGACGAAACAGGTGTAGACTGTGGTGGAAGTTGCCCAACAGCTTGTGCGACTTGTACGGACGGGATTCAAAATGGCGATGAAACAGGCGTAGATTGCGGTGGAAGCTGCCCAACAGCTTGTCCAACTTGTACGGATGGGATTCAAAATGGCGATGAAACAGGTATAGATTGCGGTGGAAGCTGCCCAACCGCTTGTGCGACTTGTACGGACGGGATTCAAAATGGCGATGAAACAGGTGTCGACTGTGGTGGAAGTTGCCAAGTTTGTCCAACTTGTACGGATGGTATTCTAAATGAGGATGAAACAGGCATTGACTGTGGTGGTAGTATTTGTCCAGCATGTCCAACTTGTACGGATGGCATACAAAATGGTGATGAGACAGGTGTAGACTGTGGTGGAAATTGTCCAGCTGCATGTCCAACTTGTACGGATGGCATACAAAACGGCGATGAAACAGGTATAGACTGTGGTGGAAGTTGCCAAGTTTGTCCAAGTTGTACGGATGGTATTCTAAATGAAGATGAAACAGACATTGACTGTGGTGGTAGTATTTGTCCAGCATGTCCAACTTGTACAGATGGCATACAAAACGGCGATGAAACAGGTGTAGATTGCGGTGGAAGTTGTCCAACAGCATGTCCAACTTGTACGGATGGTATACAAAATGGTGATGAGACAGGTGTAGACTGTGGTGGAAATTGTCCAACTGCATGTCCAAGTTGTACGGATGGTATTCAAAACGGCGATGAATTAAGCGTAGATTGTGGTGGAAGTTGCCCACTTGCTTGTCCTTCATCACCTATTACTATTACCGTCAATAATGTATTGGGTGTGCATGGAAATGGAGCAGGAGGCGGTTCTATCAATGTTTCCGCATCTGGGTGTACTCCTTTGACCTATTCTTGGACTGGACCTGGTGGTTACACTGCTACTACAGAAGACATTTTTGGTCTTGCATTGTCAGGTAGTTATGTATTGGAAGTGACTAATTGCTTGGGTAATGTTGAGTCAATTGTGGTGTTTGTGGGTATTCGTAGTCGTACTCGTGGTCGTGGAAGAAGTGGCAAGACAGAGTTTCAAGAAACTACCTTATTGTCAGCTACTCCAAATCCTTTTTCAAGCCAAGCGATTATTAGCTTTGAGCTTGCTACTGAGGAGGACGTAAGTTTGGACATCTTTGATATGAGAGGTTCCAAAGTAGCTACTTTGTTTGAAGGAACTGCTGAAGCAGGTCAAACCTATCAAATACAATTTGGCAATACTTTACCTTCAGGTACTTACATTGCAAGATTGACCACACAAGAAGGTTATTTCCAATATATCAAGCTGTTTTTGGCGAGATAAATGGTAGCTTAAAGATACTTTTGAGTAGAGAATACTCAAAATAGAGAATTGATTATAAAACTCCCTATCGAACTTTTGGTTTGGTAGGGAGTTTTTTTTTGCTTCAATTAATGCAAATTATCCTCGCAATCAAATGAAATTTTCTGCATTTACCCAATTTCAGCTATCTTCACACTTTATTTTTACATTTTCAATAAATGAATGGCACGCTCTCAAAATAAGGCAACAAAAACAACACCTCCAAAAAAAATCACTGACCCCAAACGTAAACAGCAAAGAGTGACTTGGTGGAAAGACAAAATGGTACAGCGTTCGTTGGCTGCTATTTTGGTCATCACCTTCATCGCTTACATACCTGCTCTCAGCGGAGAATTCAATAATTGGGACGACCAACTGTATGTCACCGATAGTAAGTTGATACAAGATATTTCACCAAGTGGATTGACAAAAATATTCAGTACACAAGTAGCGGCCAACTACCATCCTTTGACGATTTTGAGCCTTGCGATTAACTATCAAATTTCGGGATTGTCTCCCTTTAGTTATCATCTATTCAATGTGCTGTTGCATTTACTAAACGTCTTTCTGGTGTTTTACTTCGCCTATCTGCTGACTCGAAGAAATCTGACGATTGCATCGATTGCAGCCCTGTTTTTTGGAATTCACCCGATGCACGTAGAGTCGGTGGCCTGGGTTTCGGAGCGAAAAGACGTGCTTTATACCTGTTTCTTTTTGGCGGCTATGATTACTTATTTGAAGTATCTCACGCATTTTAGAGCCAAAGCAAAAGGCAAACGAGCCAATCCTCAGAAATACTATTTTTATACGCTGTTGTTTTTCTTATTGTCCCTGCTCTCCAAAGGAATGGCTGTCGTATTGCCTGTGGTTTTGTTGGGTATTGATTTTCTAAAAAAACGGCGTTTTCAAAAAAGAGCTATCCTCGAAAAAATTCCTTTTTTCATCATTGCCCTGCTTTTTGGGATTATAGCCCTGTACATCCAAACGGACAGAGGAGCAGTGAGCGATATGAGTCGTTTTGACTTGATTTCGAGGTTGGGTTATGCCTCCTATGGTTTTTTGTACTACATTGCCAAGTTCTTTTTGCCAATACATTTGTCGTCTTTTCATCCTTATCCCAATTTGACCGGTCAGTTATCGGGAATTTTTTGGATTGCTCCTTTGGGCGTTGCAGCTCTCTGGGGAGCAGCTATTTATACACTCAAGTCGCAGCGAATGACTTTTTTCGGTTTGTTCTTTTATGCCGTGACGGTGGCTTTGGTATTGCAGTTTATTACGGTTGGTAGTGCTTTGGTAGCCGAACGATATACCTATGTTTCCTATATCGGCTTGTTGTTGGCATTGGGCTATGGTTATCACTATTTGATGCAGAAAAAAGGGAATGCATGGTCCTTGTGGCGCAATATGGCGACAGGACTTTTGGGCATTGCAGCTTTGGTGTTTACTTATCAAACCTTTGAACGCTGTAAGGTGTGGAAAAACAGTGAAACGCTTTGGACGGATGTAATGAAAAAATATCCCAAAGACCCAAAAGCGTACAACAGTCGAGGAGCGTATTACTCCAATAATGATCAACCTGAAAAGGCACAACGAGATTTTGAAAAAGCCCTTTCACTGATGCCTGCACACGATATGGCACACTACAACATCGGAAATGTATATGCAGAACAAAAGCAATACGATTTGGCATTGGAGGCTTATGCCAAGGCACTGCAATTGAAGCCAAATGACCCGAAGGTGTATATGAATCGAGGGAATGTTTATCGGGATATCAAAAATTATGAGGCTGCAATGGCGGACTATGACAAAGCTATTTCAATCAAAGCTACTCACGAACATCACTTCAATAAAGGGATTCTATATGCTCAAATGGGGCAACCCGATAAAGCAATGGAAGAATACAATACTGTGATTTCCCTCAAACCCGATTTTGCGGATGTCTATACGAATCGAGGAAACCTCTATTTTCAAGCAAATCAGGTGGATTTAGCAATGGCAGACTACAATAAATCGGTCTCTCTCAATCCTGAATACGATAAAGCTTATGGCAATCGGGCAGCAGCGTATTTTAAAAAACAACAATATGATTTGGCACTGCAAGACTTTGAAAAAGCGCTGTCTATCAACGACAATTACCCCGATGCTTTGATGAATCGAGCAGCTACTTATATGACTTTGAAGCAATATGACAAAGCCATTGAAGATTTGACTGCTTATTTAGAATTGAAGCCCGAAAACCTCAATGTACATGTATATCATTGGCGTGGACAGGCGTATTTTCAATTACAGCAATATGACAAGGCTTTGGCTGATTTGAACCAATTGATTCAGTTACAACCTGATCAAAAAATGTTTTACCAAACTCGTGCAGATGTTTTGGAGGCGATGGGAAGAATGCAGGAAGCGGCAGCGGATAGGGAGAGATTGTGAGGAGTAAGGCAAATTCAAATTCAAAACTCAAATGCAATCAAGGCTTTCTAAGTGGATGGATTGTGTTTCACAAATGACTGATTTAATATTTTAGTTTGCCCAATATTTCTAAAAAAATTTCATTAATTCTTGAATGTCTAAGCATAAAAAAAATAAAATTCAAAGAATCGGTTCTCCGACCAAACAGGCTCGAACAGCTACTCCTGCAAAAACACGTAGGCGAAAACGAGTGACTTGGTGGAAGCAGCGAAAGGTACAATATTGGTTAGGGGCGGCACTGGTATTGACTTTGCTCGCATACTTACCCGCTTTCTTCAATGGGTTTGTGAATTGGGACGATCCATATTATTTGAAGGACAACAAAATTGTGAAGACCTTCAATTTGGGGGATATTTTCACCGAACCTGTGGCGGGCAATTATCACCCTTTGACGATGCTGACTTTGGCGATTGAATACCAACTGGTTGGATTGAAGCCTTTTTTGTATCATTTCACCAATATTTTGTTGCACCTCCTCAATACTGCATTGGTGTTTTATTTCATTTATCTTATCAGCAATCGAAAAGTAGCCGTTGCGGGAATTGTTGCTTTGTTTTTTGGGGTTCACCCCTTACATGTGGAGTCGGTGGCGTGGATTTCAGAGCGCAAAGATGTTTTACATTCAGCTTTTTATTTGGCGGCTTTGATTGCTTACACCAAACATATTTTTCACAAAAAACGGTTGGCTTCTCCAAAAATCAAGCGAAAACCCCAGCCTACTCATAAATATCTGGCTTACACCCTGTTGTTTTTTGTCCTTTCTTTGTTGTCCAAGGCCGTTGCAGTGACGGTTCCTGTGGTGATGATTTTGTTGGATGTCTATTTGAATCGCATTCGACTGCAAAAAAATCGTCCTGAAATTTTGAAGCAAGTAGTTTTGGAGAAAATTCCATTTTTAGTGCTTTCAATCGTATTTGGGCTGATTGCAATGAACGTACAAAGTGAAGCAGGAGCAGTGAGTGATTTTGACCCCTATTCGATTGGTGAACGGCTTTCATTTGCCGCTTATGGATTCATTCATTATATTGGTAAGTTATTCGTTCCTACGAATTTATCGGCGTACTATCCTTATCCAAAAGAAATTCCAACTTTCTTTAAGGTTGCACCATTTATGGTTTTAGCTTTGTTTGCCGCCGCCGTTTATCGGTATTCCAAAAGCAGGATTCCTTTGTTTGGACTGCTATTTTACGCCATTACTGTTGCCTTGGTATTGCAGTATATTTCGGTTGGAATAGCTATTGTAGCAGACCGTTATACTTATTTGCCCTACATCGGTTTGTTGTTTATTTTGGGGATGAGTTTTCATCAATTACACCAAAGAACTGATTCGACTGGCAAAATGTGGCAAACTTTGGCGAGGGGCGCATTAGGTGCTTATGCTTTATTATTTGTGGTGATGACTTTTCAGAGAACAATGGTTTGGAAAGACAGTAAAGTGCTTTGGGACAATGTATTGGAACAATTTCCAGAAAATTCATGGGTTGCCTATATCAATCGTGCGACCTATTACTTCAATGTAGAAAAAGACTATCAAAAAGCGATAGCAGATTATTCGTCTGCCATTAAGATTCGCTCCAAGCGGAAGTCATTTTATTACAATAGGGGATTGGCGTATGAACAAATCAACGAAACAGATAAAGCAATCAATGACTATTCAAAAGCGATACAATTAGATTCTGAATATCAAGAAGCTATTGCAGCAAGAGCAAATATCTATAAAAAAGTCAATCCCGAAATGGCGATGAAAGAGTTTGAAAATGCCTTGGAGCTTGATGAAGGTGATTACAAAGTTTACATCAATCGGGGTAATTATTATCGGGAACAAAAGGAATTTGATAAGGCTTTGGTGGATCTAAACAAGGCCATTGAAATTTGTAATTGTTACGAAGCTTACTTCAATCGAGCAGGACTTTATCAGACTCTTAACCAAGACGATAAATCGATTGCTGACTTCACCAAAGTGATAGAATTGAGGCCTAATGATGCGAATTCTTACATGAATCGAGGCAACATTTATAGAGACATAGGAAAGCGTGAGTTGGCAATGCAAGATTATACCAAATCATTGAGTATAAAGGAAAACTATGATACCTACAACAATCGTGGATTGCTCTATAGTCAATCAGGAGAATCTAAAAAAGCAATGGAAGATTATTCCAAAGCGATAGAATTAGACCCCAACCGAGCAAACGCTTATACCAATCGGGGCAATCTGTATTTTGCAGCAAGACAATGGGATTTGGCACTTTCGGACTATAATAAATCGCTTGAAATAGATTCTAACTATGCCAATGCGTATGGCAATCGAGGGGCGGTGAATTTTCAGAAAAGAAACTACGATGCTGCTTTACAGGATTTTGCCAAAGCGCTCGAACTCAATCCCGACCACAACGATGCTTTGATGAATCGAGCAGTTACTTATCTGACTCTCAAAAATTGTGAGTTGGCAAAACCCGATTTGGAGCATTTATTGACTTTGAATCCAAACCATAAACAGGCGGCGGTTTGGTTAAAAAAATGTGAGTAATTTTGAATTAAAGTTGCCTCAATTTTCTTCCGCTTCAAATGACTCTGCTATTGCTCGATACAGCTCCAATGTTGCATGGTCGCTACTCGGCACATAAGTCGGGTCATTGAAGTGAGGGTTGGCGGATAGTTTGACAATCACCGTGTTGGTGGCAGGGTTCACATAGATGTTTTGGTTATACACGCCAATCGCCATAAATTCGCCCACATCACCCTTCGGAATCCACCATTGATAGCCATATCCAAATGCTCCTTCTTCGGCTTGAAGGTGTGGCGCATCGGGTGTAACCGAAGCCTGTACCCAATCTTTCGGCACAATCTGTTT
>JAUHXA010000145.1 GCA_030427245.1 Bacteroidia bacterium
AAATAGCCGAAAAACTCACCGCCCCTGCAATGGTCGCCCAACTCAACAGCGTTTTGGAACTGGCAAATCAAGCTCCTGGCTTGGTGAGTATGGTCGCAGATATGGCAGATGATGCGGTAAAAGAAGCGGCCAACAAAGGAATTAACCTTGAAGAGCGATTGGGCGCAGCCTTAGAAATAGCCGAAAAACTCACCGCCCCTGCAATGGTCGCCCAACTCAACAGCCTATTGGAGTTGGCGAATCAAGCTCCTGGTTTGGTCGCAATGACCATGGACATGTTGGACGATGGATACCAAACTGCTGCTGCAAATGGATTTGCTCCAGACGAATTATTGAAGGAAGGAGGCGAATTGCTTTCCAAAATGACCACTTTGATCCGCTCCAAAGAATTTAAGACCTTGATGGACAGCGGAGCAATGGCACCTCGAACCTTGCGAATTGTCAACTCAGCAGGAGAAGCATTGGTAGAAAGCCAAAACCAAAAAATTGAAAAAGTCGGATTATTCGGAATGTTGCGGGTCATGCGTGACCCAGATATGCAGCGCATGTTGGGATTCCTCACCAATTTTGCCAAACAATTCGGAAAAAAACTATAACCTATAATTATTCAATAATAAAACAATCAATTACTTATGTCACACTATCAAGTACTCATAATAGGAGCAGGCAGCGCAGGTCTAAGCGTAGCAGCTCAATTGTGCAACAAACCAAATGCCCCAGAAGTAGCCATCATAGACCCCAGTTCCAAACATTACTACCAACCCATTTGGACCCTGGTAGGTGCAGGGGTGTTCGACAAAAGCGTTTCAGAAAGAGACCAAGCAGATTTCATTCCTCACAATGCTGCATGGATAAAAGACCATGTAGAGAGCTTTGACCCAGATAACAATAGTGTTCAGTTAAAAGGCGGAGATAAAATAAGCTATGATTTTTTAGTAGTTGCGGCAGGAATTCAAATAGATTGGGACAAAATCCCAGGATTGAAAGAAAGTGTTGGCAAGCCAGGAACAGGCGTAGTGAGCAATTACTCTTATGACACGGTGGACTCTACATGGGCAGCTATTCAAAACACCAAAAGCGGCAACGCCATTTTTACCCATCCCTCAACGCCCATCAAATGCGGGGGCGCACCCATCAAAATCTGTTTCTTGGCTTCCGATTATTGGCGCAAAAACGGACGGTCTAAAAAAGTAAACGTAAACTTTGTCAAAGCAGGGGGAGGTATTTTTGCCGTACCCAAATACGCCAAAACGCTGACCAAAGTAGCCAACCGGTATGGAATCGAAAGAACTTGGCTAACCGACTTGGTAGAATTGCGTCCCGACAAAAAAGAAGCCATTTTTGAGCATACTCAGACAGGAGAAAAGACAACAATGGAATATTCCATGATTCATGTCACTCCTCCAATGAGCGCACCCGATTTTATCAAAAACAGTCCATTGGCTGCAAGCACAGGTTGGGTAGAAGTCAATAAATTGACCACACAACATGTTCGCTACGACAATGTATTTGCATTGGGAGATTGCAGCAATTTACCTACCTCCAAAACTGGAGCAGCTATTCGCAAGCAAGCTCCTACAACTGTGGCAAACGTGATGGCAGCCATTGACGGAAAGAATCTACCCAAGCACTACAATGGTTATACCTCTTGTCCATTGGTGACAGGATATGGCAGCTTGATTTTGGCAGAGTTTGACTACGACAAAAATCCTATGGAATCTTTCCCATTTGATCAAAGCGAAGAGCGTTACAGTATGTACGCTTTGAAAGCTTATGGTTTGCCGAAAATGTATTGGCATGGAATGTTGAAGGGGAGAGAGTTTTAGAAGCTATAAAAAATGAGGCTGTTTCACAAGCACTAAAAAATATATTTTATAAAATTTAATTTGACAAGAGAAAATAGATTACAATAATTTTGAAAATTATTGTAATCTACCCTTTTGAGACAGCTTCTTTTTTTCAGATATAAATTAACAATGCTTAAAATACTCAAAGAAAGATACCAATACGTTTTTGAAGCCAAGTTGATAGAAGAAATGGCTTCAATTGGAAATTACCGAAAATTCAAGGAAGATACAATCATTATGGACATTGGCGACTCAATCGAGTACATGCCTTTGCTGCTGTCGGGTTCTATCAAAATCATGCGAGAGGATGAAGAAGATGGGGGTGAATTGTTGTTGTATTATTTGGAAGTAGGCGACACTTGTGCCATGACCCTCAACTGCTGCTTGCGAAAAACCAAAAGCCAGATTAGGGCTGTTGCCGAAATTTACACCGAATTAATCATGATTCCCGTTCACAAAATGGTGGATTGGATTATACAATACGAAACTTGGCGGGTGTTTGTGTTTGAAAGCTACAATACCCGATTGAATGAAATGTTGGAAGCGATTGACAATCTGGCGTTTAACAATACAGAAGAACGTCTTTACAAATACTTGACCGATAAAGCATTTATTGCCAAAAGCCCCAATATCATCGTGACTCACTTCCAGATTGCTTCCGAACTCAATTCTTCAAGAGTAGTCATTTCTCGTTTACTGAAAAAGTTGGAGCGAGATGGTAAAATCAAATTGCACCGAAACTTGATTGAAGTGCCCAATTATTATTAGGCTTTAGAGGAGAAAAATTCACTGTAACAATTGTTACGTCTCTAACTCCCGACCTACCCTATCTTTGCGCTCAGATAGAACAAATCTGATAACTCAAATAAACGCAAAGAACAAATGGAAATAATTACCCAACCTTGGGAATGGTATGTAGCAGGACCTTTGATAGCCCTTGTCATGTTTTTGCTGCTGTATTTTGGAAAAAACTTTGGAATGTCTTCCAATTTGCGGACGATGTGTACCATAGCAGGTGGCGACAAAGTAGCGGATTTCTTCAAATTTGATTGGAAATCACAGCGTTGGAATCTGATGTTTGTTGTCGGCGCAATTGTAGGCGGCTTTATTGCAGCCAACTACCTAACTCCTTCCGAAACAGTCGCTCTCAATCCCAAAACCATTGCAGATTTGAAAGCATTGGGTTTTGAAAACCCAGGTAGTCAATATTTACCCAGCGAAATTTTTGGTGGCGAAACACTGTTCTCTTTGAAGGGATTTTTGATTCTTTTAGGAGGCGGTTTTTTGGTTGGATTTGGAGCGAGGTATGCGGGCGGCTGCACTTCGGGTCATGCGATTAGTGGGATTTCGGATTTGCAGATACCTTCCTTAATTGCTGTTGCAGGTTTTTTCATTGGCGGTTTGGTGATGACCTATTTTTTCTTACCCATTATTTTTTAAGCGATTATGAAAACCTACCTCTTATTCATTCTTTCTTTTTTCATCTCTTTACAGTTTATTGTAGCTCAAGGACACCAAGTAGACACGGAGCAAAACAATGCTCATTTTATCCACAAGGACACCACGATTCATTCCCTTCAAGATTTTTTTAGAAAAAGCCATTTGCATGGACACATCCGAAACTATTTCATGGCAACGGTCAATGAAGGAGATTTGAAGGATTATTGGACAAATGCCACTGGAGGTGCTATCAAATTGACTACACCCGAATGGTATGGTCTGCAGTTTGGAGTAAAAGGTATTTTTACCTACAATACTTTTTCGGCTGATTTGAACGAAGTAGATGAGATAGTAGGCAAAAGCGCAAAGTGGGAAAAAGAACTCTACGATATAAATAGACCTGAGGAAAAGAAAGATTTGGACAGATTAGAGGAGTTGTTCATTCGCTTCAATTTCTCCAAATCGTTTGTGCAATACGGCAAAATGGACCTCAATACTCGTCCATTGTTTTTGAGGAGAGATGGTAGGATGAAGCCTTTTGTATATCGTGGAATGTGGTCAGAATGGGGTGAACTGAAAGACCAAACAATTAGCATAGGTTGGATTGACGGTGTATCGCCCAGAGGCATGACCGAGTGGTTTTCGATAGATGAAGCGATTGGACTGAACAACAATGGTTTTGAACCCGATGGTGAAAAAGCACACTACCACCAAACTGCCGAAACGAAAGGTATTGCAGTGATGGGCTATGAAAATGAAGCAATTGAAGGATGGAAATGGCAACTTTGGAATTACCATTTTCACCACCTCACTAATATCATTTGGCTGCAATCGGACTATGAAAAAGGAGATTGGCACTTGGGGCTGCAATATGTTTACCAAAATGCTGCAAATTTTCAAGAGGAATTGAGCTATGCCGACCGATACATGCAAGCTGACGAAAAGGCAAATGTTTTGAATCTTTTGATGGGTTACGAATTAGGTAAATGGCAGTTGTCGGCTGCTTATCTTCACGCTTTCGATTCGGGGCGTTTTTTGTTTCCGAGAGAATTGGGGCGAGAAGATTTCTATGTGTCACAGCCCAGAAGCTGGATAGATGGATTGGGAAATGTGGATATTTGGATGCTGCGTTTCCAAACCAAAGGATTGGTAAACAAACATTTGGGTTTGGATATTCGATTGAGCAGAACGATTACAGATAGTGAGAATGATGTACAATTCAATAAATACAATGTTCCATCTTTTTACCAACTCACTGCCAATACGACCTATCAGTTCACGAACCAGTTGAAAGGTTTGGAACTACAATTCTTATACATTTACAAGACCACCGAAAAAAGTGTGGATTTGGAGCCTGCAATGGTTTTTTATGGCACCAACTACCATCACTTCAATTTGATAGCAAATATAAATTTTTAATATACAATGAATTACATCAAATTTTTATTGACAGGCATTTTGTTTGGCATTGTGATGTCAAAAGCCGAAATCATCTCATGGTATCGGATTTACGAAATGTTTAAGTTTCAGTCTTTTCACATGTATGGCATTATCGGTTCCGCCATTATTTTGGGTATTGTCATTGTCCAAATTATCAAGCGACGAGAAGTAAAAAGTATCGAAGGCGATGAAATTGTTTTTTGTCACAAAGACCGAAGCGTTACACGCTACTTAGCTGGAGGAATCATATTTGGTTTGGGTTGGGCATTGGCAGGAGCCTGCCCTGGTCCTATGTTTGTTTTGGTGGGTTATGGTTATCTGTCTATATTGGTGGTGATTGCCGGGGCTTTGTTGGGTACTTTGGCTTATGGGGTTTTGCGACCGAAATTGCCGCATTGATGTGGGGAACACAGAGGTTTTCTGCAATGGGCTTGAAGTTAAACGGAGAGACCGAGAGGCGGAGAGATTTTTTATTATAGGGGGAACTTTGCCAACAGCCGCAGGCTTTGGCAACAGTTAGAACGAAAATTATAAAGAATAAGACGACACTCAAAGAGAACATATTTTTTTTGAGGGTGCAAAAAAACGGATAAAAATGAAAAAGTATTTTCCTTTCCTTGATTGGATGTCGAATTATAAGAGAGCAGATTTAGGTGGCGACCTCACTGCAGGTCTAACGGTTGGCGTGATGTTGATTCCGCAAGGGATGGCTTACTCCATGTTGGCAGGTTTACCGCCGATTTATGGGCTGTATGCGTCCACGATTCCCTTGATAATCTATGCTTTGTTTGGCACTTCTCGCCAATTGGCAGTTGGTCCTGTGGCGATGGTGGCATTGCTGATTTCGAGTGGAGTCGGAGCTTTGGCAGAATTGGGTTCGGCAGAATTTATTAGTTTGGCGATATTATTGGCTTTGATGGTCGGGATTATTCAGTTCAGTATGGGCGTTTTTCGATTGGGTTTTGTGGTCAATTTTTTGTCGCATCCCGTCATTGCAGGATTCACCTCAGCCGCAGCCCTGATTATCGGTTTCAGCCAATTGAAGCACTTATTGGGCATCAGCATACCGAGAGGAAAAGTTCATGAAACGCTTATCAATGTATTTCAAAACTTAGACCAAATTAATATACCGACATTGGCGATTGGTGCTTCGGCGATTCTCATTTTGCTATTTATCAAAAAAACAAAACGAAAAATCCCAGGACCTTTGATTGTTGTGGTTTTGGGAATTGCAGCGGTCTTAGCCTTCAATTTGGCAGAAGCGGGTGTAAAAATTGTGAAAGATGTACCAAGCGGTTTGCCTGCTTTCGGTATTCCTGAATGGGATATGGTTTCCCTCAAAGCCTTAATTCCGACTGCTTTGACCATCTCATTTGTGGGCTTTATGGAGTCCATTGCAGTAGCCAAAGCGATTCAATCTAAACACAAAAACTACGAGGTAGTATCTAATCAAGAATTGATTGGCTTGGGTTTGGCAAATATTGTGGGTTCTTTCTTCAAAGCCTTTCCTGTGACTGGCGGTTTTTCGAGAACTGCCGTTAATGACCAAGCAGGCGCTAAAACGGGCTTGGCTTCTATCATCAGCGCAGTGTTGATTGTGATTACGCTCTTGTTTTTGACTCCTTATTTTTACTATTTACCCAATGCGGTTTTGGCGGCAATTATTATGGTGGCAGTCTTTGGTTTGATTGACTTAAAGGAAGCAAAACACTTATGGCAGATAGATAGACGGGATTTTACTTTATTTATGGTAACGGCTGTTGGGACGCTGTTTCTGGGTATTGAAGAAGGCATTTTGCTTGGGGCGGGACTGTCTATGGTGATGGTGCTTTACCAAGTATCGAATCCACACATTGCAGAACTCGGAAAAGTACCCAATACCGAACAGTTCCGAAATATCAACCGCTTCGATAATTTGATTCAAGACAAAGAAATATTGGTGGTTCGTTTTGATGCTCAATTGTATTTCGCCAATTTGGACTACTTCAAAGAACACCTCCAAAGAATGGAAGCCCAAAAACCGCAATTGAAGTATGTGATTTTGGATGCCAAATCCATCAGTAGTTTGGATTCGAGTGCGGTTCATGTGCTACACGATTTGATTGAAAATTATGAAACCAGAGGTATTAAGTTATACATTGCCAATGCGATAGGGCCTGTGCGAGACATTCTAAAAAAGGCGCATATTGTAGAATCTTTGGGGGCACACCGATTCCACATGCGGGTGATTGAAGCGGTGAATGACATCAAAGGGCGGCAAAAGGTTTTTGACAAAACTTATAC
>JAUHXA010000146.1 GCA_030427245.1 Bacteroidia bacterium
GTATTTGGCTCATATGATTGCCCAAATCACCTACTAATTTGTCGAAACTTAATGGTTTTTTTTGCATCGGTTTTTCTTGCAAAAATATCTTATTTTCACTATAATAGCCTACTTTTAGAATTGCTGCCAAAATTCCGGAAAAGGGGTATTAGCTCTGGAAATACGGAACAATAGTATCGAGGAAATATTTAATACAATTGTCAATGATTATCAAATCCTGAAAAGTGGAAAACAATTTGGTCGGGGTAAAACCGTAGATTCCAAATTGAATCAACATTTTCGGCGTAAGCGTATAGATGGTGAGCCAATTGTATGGGAAAGAGAGGTGATTAAAAATGAGTTGTTTCATCAAAACCCTGATTATCCTGCAGATGATTCTATATTGGCTTATGACAATGAACGGTATATTCGTGCCTTATTGGGTTTGGCAGGTCAACACAGTTATCCTCAAAAAAATATTCCTATTGCAGATGTAAGAATTGAAGATGTCGAGTATAAGAATGCAGAAGATGAAAAGGATAGAACAGCCAAGAAAATAGACCGCTTTAAATCTCCTCTTACCTTCAAACCTATTGGAAACAAAATCTACCTAATTGTAGAAGAAATTCCATCTATTTTATACAACAGGGAATTTGAATTTCAACCTATTTCCAAAACAAAGGGTGACGAGCGGTCTTCTTTGACCATGAAAACACCTCCTTTGAATCTAAAACTGAATCTCTATGAGTTTGTGAAAAGCAATATGAGAAATTGGTATCCAGTCTAATAATAAAATTAAAATATTTGAAAATCTATAAACAATGAGCGAAACAACACAAAATAAATACCTCGCCCTCACCATAGGCCCCATTATCCCAACCCTGCTCGCTGCCCGAAAGACAAGAGAGTTATGGGGAGCAAGTTACCTGTTTTCCTATTTGATGCGAAAGACCGTAGAAGCAGTTATTGGTGACCAAGAGGAATATAAAATAGCAGGAAAAGTCTTGCTTCCTGCTACTGAAGAAATTGAAGAAAATACCAAAGATATACATGGAGCAGGTTTGTATCCCGACCGCATTATCATTGAAGTAGGGGCAGAAGAAGACGTAGCAAAATTGGGGAATGCTTTTGACAGTATTTTAGAAGATTTGGCGATGCAAATGTTCCACTATCAGAGACATGGTAACCCATTTAAAGGAGGCTACCTTCCTTATTTGCGAGAATATATCAATCTGTCTTATGTCTTGTTTGAAGTAGAAAAAGGAAAAAACATCGTCTATGAAGCTACTTCTTTTTTAGAAACTGCTGAACTACAGACCAGAATAAGAAATAAGGAACTCATTAAAACGCATCAAATAAAAAGCAAAAATAGCAAAAATGGCAAAACGACTTCACAACAAGTAACACCCTTAAGTTTGCTTTTGAATAAGGTAAATGGTTCACCTTTGTTTGAAGATGGTTTTCAAAACACCAAAGAACGGTTCGATTCTTTGATTGAAATTGCTACTCGTGAGTTGGTAAATATACCTGTTGAAGAAGGAGATAAAAATTATAAGAAAATCATTGAAGAAGAAGTTGAGAGTATAGACAACGATGCTGATTCTGAAAAAACGGAGGAAAATGTGGTTAGAGAATTAAAAAAAGCTTTTCCAGACAGCTTCAAAGCCCACCACAAATATATCGCAATTGTCCACGCAGACGGTGACAATATAGGAAAAGTAGTTGAGGCAGTGGGAGAAGATGCAGCAAAGCTGAAGGAATTTTCCAAAGTACTCATCAGTTTTGCAAAAGAAGCAACAGGCATAGTAGCCGCCGATTATGGTGGAGCCCCCATCTATATGGGAGGAGACGATATGTTGTTTATTGCTCCTGTGGCTACTCGCAGCAATAAAGACGAATCTAAAAAGACTATTTTTCAGTTGGTGGAAGATTTAGACAAATTGTTTGAAAAAAGAATAAAAAATGAATACCGTGAGACCGTAGAAGAGGCAGCCAAAAGGAAGGGAAAAAATCCTGAATTTCCTTCTCTATCTTTTGGTATTTCTATCACCTACTACAAATACCCTCTTTATGAAGCCAAAAATATGTCCTACAATTTATTGGAGCATGTTAAACACAAGGAAGATGGAAAAAATGCCGTAAATGTGATGTTCCAAAAACACAGTGGGCAGCAAGTTCCTTTTATACTTCACAAACACAAAGATAGAGGAGATATTTACGCAGCTTTTTTGGAGTTGGTGCAGAAGAATGTAAACAATACAAATTTCCTCAACAGCTTCACTTGCAAATTGGAAGCTAAAAAAACTATCCTAACACGTATTGCAGCGGATAAAAACCGATTGGAGCATTTCTTCAAAAACAATTGGAATGAGAACTACAAGAGTAATAAAGCTTTTTTTGAAGCAATTACTGATTTCATTTTTGCAATGAGAAAAAATAGAGAACTCCAACAAGAAGATTTCCAGCTACTGTATGCTACTCTCCGTTTTATTCATTTCATTTTAAGTGACGATAAAAATTAATCAATCAATTTACAAATATGAGTATTTATTATAAAATCAAACTACGACCACTCGAACCCTATTTTTTTGGTCAAGAATTGTCGGCAGAGTTGGGCAATCGGCAAAGCTATTTCCAACGATCTGCCCTCTTTCCTCAACAGACTTCCATTTTGGGAATGTTGCGTTATCAATTACTGCTTTTGAAGGGATTGATTCCTTTGAAAAAAAACGAAAACCATAAGAAAGCAGCAAAATTGATTGGTGAGGAAGGATTTAGAGTGGGAACTAAAGCAAACGCTTTTGGCAAAATTCAAAAACTTTCACCTGTGCTTTTATCTCGACAAGAGGAGGAAGACGGAGAAAAGAAAAGTGAGGAAACCATCTACATCCTTAGAAATAAGGAAGTAGTAAAATTCGAACGCAAAAATCATTTGGTAAAATTGAAGCCTACAAAACAAGTAAGTCTGTATCGTTTCGGAGACTTTAAATCTGATGATAGTGATGGGTACTACAAAAGTCCTCCTTACAGATTAGAACTCGACAATAAGCAAATGTACCTCGCCAAATATCCTTTCCAAAGTATCTTGCATGCCTATGACTACAAGAAACTTACAGCTATTGACTGCTCAAAAAAACTGGAAGAATTAGATGGCATCAGTCATTCGGATACCCGAGTAGGTATTTACAAGAACTTCAAAGGGGAGACGGAAATTGAAGGATATTACAAAAAAGCATTCAATGAATTGTCCAATCCAAAATGGATAGCTGACGATAAGAAGTCAGACCAAAAGTATTATAAACGCAACTTGAAGGAGAATTGGTCTTTTGTATTGTATGCTCAATTCAGCGAGGAAGTACCTGGTTTTGAAGGAAAAAATAGACCTGTGACTTTGGGGAAAGAGCAGTCGACTTTTAGTATGACAGTTGAAATGGTGTCAAAAATAGAAAAATATTCTCCACCTCTCGTATTTGAAGAAGACAATCACGACGCAGAAGGCGAGTCAATTTTCAAGGTCATTTTATTGAGTGATGCCTATATTTCTTCCGAGTCAGAACTCTACAAAAAAAGCCTCTTGGTGAATGCAGAAACAAAGTTTTTTCGACACCTTAAAACCTCCGTTAATGAAAAAAGGAATTATTACAACATTCCTGCAAAGAGTGATTTGTTCAACTTATTGCAGCGAGGAGGGGTGATTTATACCAAACAACCCAAAGAAATAGCTGCTTTACTAAAAAAAGAAACAGCCTTTAGAAACATTGGCTACAATTATTTTAAAATAGAAAAAAATTAACTAAAAAATAACTCATAAAGATATGTCCAACAACAATCAAAAAAAATCGAACGGCGAATACAATTACAAATTGACGGTCTATTCCATTACTGCAAAAAGCAACTTACACGTTGGCAGTGGCTCCGAAAATTATGGAGTGATTGACAATCTTATTCAACGTGATGCTACTACAGGGCTGCCTTGTATTCATTCTTCAAGTCTCAAAGGTGCATTGAAGGAATTTTGTCGAAACTATGTCACAGGTGATAAAAACCTAATCAATTATGTTTTTGGAAACGACAAGGACGAGGATGAAAACTCAGGAAGTGAATCTAAGCACAAAGCGGGAAAATGTCGCTTTTTTCAAGCCAATTTGTTGAGTCTTCCTGTGAGAAGCAATGAACGTGCTTTTTACCGAGTCACTGCACCTATCCTAATAGAACAACTAAACGAAACTTTGGGATTGTTTGGCGCACAGTTGAATGAAAAAGAAGCATTAATAGAACTTTCTAATATCTTAAAAAAATCAGAAAACCAAAGAGTTATTTTCGATGAAAAAGATGCCTACTTAGAAAGCAATGATTTGAAAGCTAAAAAAGTAGCTGCACCTAAAGGCTTGAAAAATGCAGAAAAAATATTGGGAAGTAATATTGCAGTCGTCAACGATACTGATTTTATAGAATTGGCGAGCGATTATCACCTACCTACTATTGCACGCAATTATTTGGTGAATGGTGAGAGCAACAATCTTTGGTATGAACAAGTTTTACCAAGAGAAACCAAATTGTTTTTCTGTGTCTTGTACCCAGATATGGATTTAGAAGAAGAAAAAAATAAATGCCATTCATGCAACTTCAATAAACTAATTACCCGAAATCCTGTGCAAATTGGCGCAAATGCCAGTGTAGGATACGGTTTTTGCCAAATTGAAGAGATTGACACCATTGCTTTAAACTCAAAAAAATAATTCAATGAAACCAACTGAAAAACAAATAATTAACGCTTTAGAGTACCTTGGCAGCAAAAAGGCAGAAAAGATAGTAAAAAGTGATGAAACAGATGCCACCAAAAAATACATTCCCAACACCTTCAATGGCTACATTGCTTCTTTTGGTGGGAGTATCGTGCAGGCTGGCTTATTGCCCACTGCCTTGATTTACTGCAATGACTCCGAAAGAAAAAAATTAGCAGAAGCACTTTTTCATCTCTACGAACAAGAGGAGGAATATAAAAAGGATGTAAAACAAGAGGATAACAACCTGATGGACTACCTTCAAAGAAAATGGAAACAAGAAGGAATAACTACAAGAGACAAACAGCGAATTCGCAACAAACTCGTTCAGATTGCGACTGCCCTAAAGTTGGCAATTCGCTCCTATGAATTGAAGAAGTAACAAATGTCATTATCACATTACACAAAAAATAAACAAGAAAAATTATGTCTGCTTCACAAGAAAACAAAGAGTACAAAAAAGCCAGTGATTACCTTATTGAAGATAAAAAAGCCAATTTAGGTTGGCTTTTTTACCGAGACTATTACAGAGAATCTGAAATACTAACAGGGAAATACAAGTTTAGTTCCAAGAACGACAAAATTCTGGAAAGAAACGTAACAACCATTTCACCAAGTCAAGATTCAGAAAGCAGCTATCAAACTGTGAAACTCCAAACTACCTACCCTGGACTGTTAATGGGAACAGGCTACAATCATGAAGCCAAAATAAAAGGAAACGATGACTATAACGATGCCTTCAAAATTGGTTTCTATTTTGACTACACCAGTGGAATTCCCGTTCTCCCAGGTTCTTCTGTCAAAGGAGTATTGAGGTCTGCTTTCCCCTGTAGATTCAAGAAAGGAAACAAGGATTTTGAAAAAAAAGAACATTTCATTAAATATTTACTTGATATTATCGGCATAGAGAAAAATATTGCAGCAAAAATAGATATTGATAAATTGGAGAATGAAATCTTCAATGGTATTGGATTGGACAAAAATGGAAAAGAAAAACAGAATTCTATTTATGAACGAGATGTTTTCTTTGATGCCGTACCAATAGGCACTCACAATCTTGATAGTAAACTACTTGGAGAAGACTATATTACTCCTCACATAGTCAGAAATGAAGAAACGGGAAAAGAAAATGAGGAAATGCGAGGTTTGAAAAATCCTACTCCCATCAAATTTTTGAAAATATTACCTGAAACGGTGTTTGAGTTTCGGTTTCGATTGCAGCAAAGTCAACATTACCCTATTTTGACTCCTGCAAAAAAGCAAGAACTCTTCTATCAAATCCTCCTACACCTCGGCACAGGCGCAAAAACCAATGTGGGCTATGGAAATTGGAAAGATGTCAACAAACCCAAATAAGTTTCCAATCTTTATCAACCTCTCCAATCACCCTTTTGGGCTGTGGAAAAAACACAGGAAGTTGGCAGCACTGCAAATCGGAAAGCCTATAGACTTGCCTTTCCCCAATATTGCGCCCGAATGGCACAGGGGAAAGGTGGAGGAGTTGGTGCCTGTTTACCTCCACAAATGCCTACAATTGGCGGAGCATTACAAAGGAGGCATTGCAGCGGTTCACATCATGGGAGAAATGACCTTTACTTTTGCTTTGGTGCAGGCATTGAAGCAAGAAGGGATTACCACTTTGGCAAGCACAACGGAGCGAACGACTCACCTTGATAAACAAGGAAATGAGGTGAAAACATTTCATTTTGTTCGGTTCAGAAAATATTAACTCACATCCGTCACCAAATGAAACTCATAGAAATTACCTTCGACATTCCCCTTACCGCCTACCAAATCCCTCAATTCAGAGGCGCAATGGTGGCGGTTTTGGGGCGGGAACACGACCGCTTTCACAACCATAAGGGGGACAAACACTATCACTACCGCTATCCGATGATTCAGTACCGACAGAAAGCGGGGCGGGCGAGCTTGGTGATGCTTGGCGAACAGGCGCATCACATGGCGGATGTTGCCCACATTGCGGCTTGTTCGGGGCAGTTGATTCAGATAGGGGAAAAGCAGTTTCGACTGGCTATCAACGAACTGACAACGACTGACTTCTCGCCCAAAATCACCCAAAAACCTCACTCCTACCAACTCTATCACTGGATAGCACTGAACAAGGAGAACTACCAATACTGGCAGGAAAATACGGGGCTGACCAAACGGGTGCAACTTTTGGAGCGATTGCTGACCA
>JAUHXA010000063.1 GCA_030427245.1 Bacteroidia bacterium
TGCACATCTCTCTTAGCATCTCTAAAGATACACTATCTAAATCTATATAACGCATTGAATTTAAATTATTTAGTATTTAAGCAAAAATAATCATTTTAGCCCATTAAATTTGAAGAGGTACTTATCAGTTGATCCATTTCTCCAACATCGTACAGCCCTTGTATTCTTCTTCCACAAAAATGTAAGTGCGTTTGACCTTTCTATCCAGCCAATTCATCAAAGATTCGTTCTGTTTGTTGCTTTTCACAATCTTTTGCACCTTGTTGTAGTCGTCTTTCAAATTGGCTACGTGTGGTTTGGTTCGGCTGTAAAGGTATAAAATACGGTAGGCCTCGTCCCCTTCTTTGGTTTGGTACTTGACAGGTACAGAAATTTCGCCTTCTTTCAAATCTTCAATCGCAAAAAAGTCATTGGGATCCAATTGATTCATGTCATACACACTTGTCCCTGCTTGTTCATTCACAATCAAACCACCCGTTTTTTGAGTTGCCTCATCGTCTGAGAATTTTTCTACTGCTTGTTGAAAGGTCAAGGAATCATCTTCCATAATGAGCGTACGAATGCTGTCCAATTTGTTCTGAGCATCTTGTAATTGTGCATAAGAAATTTTGGGTCGGAGTAGAATGTGTCGGACATGGATTTTTTCACCACGTCTTTCGAGCAGTTGAACAATGTGATAGCCAAACTTGGTTTTCACCGTTCCCGAAATATCTCCTGGGTTTCTAAGCCTAAATGCCGCCGCTTCAAACTCTGTTACCATTTGCCCTCGACTGATAAAACCCAAATCACCTCCTTGTGGACCACTTGGACCTTCGGAATATTTTTTCGCCATATCTCCAAAATCCGCCCCTTCTTCGATTTGCTTTTTGATGTCTGCCAATCTTGCAATTGTTCCATCCTTTTCCTCTTTGGTCAATTCGGGCTTGATTACCAAATGTCCCATTTCGATTTCAGCATTGAAGTAGGGCAAACTATCCTTAGGTATTTGATTGAAGAAAGTTTTAACCTCTTTGGGGGTCACTTTGATGTTACTCAATACGCTACCTTGCATTCGTTGAGCCAACAATAAGTCTCTTACATCGTCTCGAAATTCTTCTTTCATCTGCAAAACTGTCTTGTCGTAATAGTCTTCAAATTTTTGTTCGTCCCCTTGAAACAAGTTCAAAAAATAATCCATTCTACGGTCAATTTCCGATTCCACTTCTTCTTCCGAGACTTCCAAGCTATCTATTTGGGCATGAGTGACAAACATTTTTTCCAAAAGTAATTGATCCAAAATTTGACATCGCAAATCCTCGTCTTCCATGCCTTGATTAACGGCAGCCCAATACTGTTCCTCTATATTTGACTTCAATACAATTTTATCTCCCACTACCGCCACTATTTCATCCACCAAGATTTTGTCTTGCGCCTGAATGAGAGGCATAGAAAAAAACAGGGTCAGCATAAAAAAGATGGTCCAACTATTTATACTCATATCATTGTTATTATTAGGTTGCAGAGAGAGATAAGATTCGAGAAATGGAATTTTTAATTCAATCAAAAACTCTTGAGTCTCGCTTCTACTATCTTGTTTCCCTCTTCTAAAATTCAAGTTAATTAAATACCTCGTATTGATTCTTATCGAGTGCTTCTTTGTAAATTTCTTTCTTCCTTTTTTTAATATGTTCAATTCGACGTTTGTTGATCAATACCTTGCTGATTTCTCCCCTCTTATAATCCATAGGAGCCAAATTCCCTTGAAGACCATATTCCGAGATGTTCACAAAATAAATGTTCACCCCATCTTTGGTTTCGTACAAAGAAGAACTTGTCAAAAAAGTATTAATTTCTTCTTCGGGAATCGGTATTTCCTGACTAAACTCTTCAAACGTACTCCAAACAGGAGTCAGTGAAAAATTCATAGCATATTGAAAACAATAGGTTTGCAGTGCTTTCATAGACGATTCGCTACCGTCTTTCATCCAGTAACGAACAGAATCCAATTGAGGTGACTCTTTTTTAAGAATGACAAATTGAGCCTTTAATATATTCTCTCGCAAAATAAAACTTTCTTTATGCTCTTGATAGTATTCATTGATGTCGGTAGTCCTAACTAAAGTATCTGTATTTTCTTCCAACAAACGCTGTTCATACAAAAACAACAGCAAAGAAGCTCGATAATCCTCTATTTTCTGTTCTATCTCCTCTTTGCTGTTCGGCAATTCCAATTCTGCTTTTTTTAGCAGCAGATTACGATGAACCCAATCATACACATAGTAGTCGCTAAGGTTAGCACTGTCTTCTGCCGAATAATTATCTCCCAACATTTTTTCTAAATCTTCTTGATAGAGAAAATTATTGAATACCCTTGCTATAGGTTCATTTCCCTCCCCTGTATCCTTGCCTCCAAATAGGTTGCAAGCCGACAATAAGCAGAAGCAACAAAACATAAGAAGCATCGAAAAAACAGCAAAATATCTATAAATCATCTGCAAAAAACTTAAACGACAAAAAACTATTTATAGATGCTTTTCAGCACCTCTTCTTTCACATTTACAGGATATTTTTGACGCAGTTCTTCCACCCATTCTTTTTCAAGTTCAGATTGATAATCCGCTATAATATACCCTCTTGCTTCCTTCAACTCTTTCACCATTACAGGAAGTTTTTCATTGATTTTGACATAAGTAACGCTGCCATCTTGATTGTTGATTGGTTCTGAAATTCCTACTTCATAGGGCATATCGTCCACCAATTCATTTTGACCTTTTTCGTATTTCCCATGTTTTACAGATACAATCTTTTCTGCACCTACTTCATTGAAGGCCGTTTCCAGTTCACTAAAATTGGAAGATGTTTTCTTCAGCTTTTTATACACTTTCTTGGCAATCGAAGGATCTTTAATCGTCACAATCGTAGCATCCAATCGAGGTTCCCATTTGTAATTTTCTTTATGAGCTTCATGAAACTTCTTCAAACCCACTGTATCTTCCAATGCCTTGTTCCACACTTTTTGTTCAGTCAATTCAAATAGCAAGGTTCCGTCTCTAAACTCCTTCAATAACCGCCTAAATTCAGGATATTTTTCACTCAATCGGCTTTCTTCTACTTCTAGCAAACTCTGTTCGATGAACATTTTATATAGCAAGTCAATAGTCGCCTCTTGGGTTTTGCTGCGCGCTTTCAATTGATTTTTCTCAATGAAACGAGCAAAGTGTTGCTGTGTAAATTCTACTTTTCCCTTATTAGGAATTTCCATCGAAAACATAACATCCAATAAATCACCCGCCGTAGAACTCTGCCATCTTCCTTTTACCACATCCGCATGTTTGGCCTCTTTAAATGGTGTCAATTTGTTAGGCATAGACTTGAATTTGTAGTCGCTCTGTAACCGCTTCAAAAACACCTCTTTCGACACTTTTGAACGGGCATCTCTTTTGATTTTCTTCTTGATATCTGCTTCTTCTTCCTCAAAAGTACCAACTTCTTCTTTATCCAATAATTTGACAATGTGCCATCCCAGACGTGTTTGGAAAGGATTCGAGATGTCTCCAATTTCTTCTAAGCCAAACGCTACATCTTCGAATTCGGGCAACATTCGCCCACTACCAAACCAAGGAAGTTCGCCCCCTTTACTGGAAGTTTGCTTATCCTCCGATTGCAACTTAGCTCTTTGAGCAAAATCACCTCCTGATTTTATTTGATCATACAGTTGATAAATCTTTTCTTTTGCAGCCTTTTGTTTGTCCGCAGAATCCGTTTTTTTAGATTTAACCAAAATATGAGCCGTCAAAACTCGACCCTTTGCAGGACGAATATCGTGAACTTTCACAATATGATACCCATATTTGGTGCGAACGATATCAGAAACCTCTCCCTTGTGAGTCTCATAAGCAGCTGATTCAAAAGGATAAACGGTTTGAAATGCAGTGATATAGCCCAAAGTTCCCTTATTCTCTTTCACAGAAGGGTCTTGGGAGTGTACCATCGCCATTTTTTCAAAATCTGCGCCGTCCTTTATTTCCTTGCGTATCTTCGCCAGTTTGTTGTAAGCCAAAGCAGTATCTTGAGGCGAAGCATCAGGATTCACTCTGATCAAAATATGGCTTGTTTTTACTTCTTTTGTCATACGTGAATAAGCTTCACGCACCAAATTCGCACTCACTTCTTTGTCATACAAATAACTCTGAGCCAATTGCTTGTAATACTGATCCAATTGAGGCATAATGTGACTAAGTGTATCAATACCTAAATTTTCTGCTTCTTTTACCTTCAATTTAAAATTTGTGTATAAACGCAAATATTCATCTACCGACTCTTGACTATATTGATTCTTGTCCTGTGAATTGTGTTTTTCATAAACATACACAAACTCAGATTTGGTAACAGATTCATCACCGAATGAAAATAAAATAGGGTCGTCATCTTGGTTCACATTCAAATTTGCAAAGGATAACTGTGTGGCAACCAACAGGCACCAAAACATTATGCACTTAATATTCATTTTATCTCAATATTTGTTTGTAAAAATTTGGCTGCAAAAATAATGAATTTGATTAGTTTTTATGGCATCTAATCAAATGGGCTGGAAAAATCGGGATTATTAATAAATGAGGTATCCGTCAAAGACTTCAAAAAAGCAACCAATTGCTGTTTTTCTTTTTCGGTCAGTCCCAAACCTTGATACACACCATTTTTGAATCGCACTGCAAAATTTGGGTCTAAATTGGGAGAATATTTCATGCCTGAATTGTAGTGTTCCACAACTTCCTCTAATGTCTCAAAACGTCCATCGTGCATATAAGGAGCCGTCAGTTCGATGTTTCGCAAGGTAGGTACTCGAAACATTCCATTGTCTATTTCATTGCCTGTGATAGCCCCCAAACCTTTGTCTGCCAAGGTTAAATATTCTTCGGCTGAATTCAAACCGTCATTGGCAAACAAATTATCTGCAAACAAGTTGTTGACATCGCTTCCATGACAATGAAAACAATCTCCTACTTCGCTAAAAAAAACTTCTCTTCCCTCAATGGCATCTTCTGATAAGTCGTCGTTGATTCCCCTATAATATTGGTCATAGGGAGAATTAATGCTGATTAAGGTCCGCTCAAATTGTGCAATTGCATTGGCTACATCTTCTTTTTGAATGGTTTTGATACCGAAAGCTTTGTAAAAAGCAACTCGATAATCCACATTTCGCATCAAACGAACAATTGCTTCATCCCATTCTAAGTGCATTTCAATCGGATTCGGGACAGGTTCTAGTGCCTGCTCCTCCAAACTTGCAGAACGACCTTCCCAAAAAAAACGGTCTTTCCAAACCAAGTTGATGATGGCCATAGTATTGCGGCTTCCTTCTATCCCATCAATTCCCTTGCTAAAGGTTCTACCATTATCTGTAAAGCCAAACGCTTGATTATGACAGCTTGCACATGCTTGAGTGCTGTCTCCTGACAAAATGGGATCGTAAAACAACATTCTCCCCAATTGTATTCCTTCTTCTGTTAGCGAATTGTTTGGGTTTGTAGGGATGTCTGGGACTAGTTCATGTGCTGTCAATTCTTTTGGAGTAGGATTGTAACTTATAGTGTCCCAATTTATTAAGATATCGTTTGGTGGAAAGGGCGAATCATCATCGTCTTTTACACAAGCATCAAAAAACAAAACAAGTGGTAATAGAACAACAATGAGTAGAATAACGTTTTTCATAGAATGTGAAGTATTTTTTCTGGCAAAACACTATAATGAACTATATTACCAACTAATAAGTTGTGTTCTTATAGATTATTCTTTTGAAAGCAAAATGACTTTTTAGCATACAAAAGAGTTTAGGCATGTAAATTGCGTAAAGAAAATATTGACGTAATGCAAATTTTAAAATGTTATTTTTCATTTGCTTGGTGTATAGAATACAAATATTGTATTTTTTATCACTAAATTGAAGTCCATTTTATTTTATCTTTACTTGAATATATTTCCATTGCATAGAAGAATTTTTATCAAAAATGACAAAATCTAAACACACTTCCTTTCAAAAAATAGAATTGGCTTTGAAACAGTGTGAATTGGCAACAGCTTTTGAAGTCGGTCAGAAAACATTGGAACAAGCAAAGGCTTCAAACGATGATGAATGGCTTGCTGAAGCTTACTTAATGATGGCTAATATTTGCAAAAAAAAAGCACAACACAGCGGAAAACCATCCTACAACGAACAAGCACTCTTCAATGCAATGGAGGCTTTAAAATTAATTCCCAAAATTCATACACCTACTCTTCAAGCAGATATTTACACTGCTACTTCCCATGTTTACATCAATCATCAAGATATGAACAAGGGATATGAACTCATCGAAAAAAGTTTGACCTTATGTGAAGAAATTGAATACACAAAAGGTAAATACAATGCTTATATGAGTTTGGTGGGCTTATATGCTCTTCAAAACAACTTTAGCACGGCTTTGGATTATGCTTTTGAGTGTTATCATTATGCAAACGAAAATGACGATAAGTCACTATTAATGCGCTCCTTACACTCTATTTCCTCCCTTTATATTGCTACTCTTCAATACCAAGACATATTTGAATATGCCAAGCAATTATTAGTGCTTGCCCAACTATTAGAAGACAAAGAAGTAACTATTGTTGCTCTGATAAATCTCTCTGTAGCTTTTGGTAGCACAGGCGATTACAAAAACTGCATGATACATTTAATGGACGCTTTGAAAAAAAGCGAAGCTATTAATCATCGCAGCAATATCGCTAAATGTCATGGAAATATAGGAACCCTCTATACATTTCTTTCCAATAATGAAGAAGCACTAAAACATTATGAAATTGTATATAATGAATACCCTGATGTAATTGACAAAAGAGATGAAACAGCACTCTTGGTCAATTTAGGAGACCTGTATTTTGGTAGAGGAGAATTTGAACTTGCCAATACTTACTATACGCTCTGCCTAGAATTGGCTACTCTTATCAACTTCAATGAACGAATCGCCATTGCGCTAGTCAATAAAAGTCAATTGGCAAACGTTCAAAAAAAGTATGAAGAAGCGCTAAAATATGCCTTACAGGCACAAGAGGTCTATGACAAACTGAATCACGAAGCTGCTGATTATCATGCACATTTGATCAACATGGCAGAAATCTTCTTGGCACAAGAAGATTTTCAACAAGCTATCAAATATGGTGAAAAAGGGCAGAAACTTTGTTTGTTGAAAAATGCCAAGCATCATTTGGCAGAGGTATATGATGTATTATCCAATGCACATTTAGGATTGAAAAACTTTGAAGTTGCTCTGGCTTTCAGAAATAAGTACATGGAATTGAAGCATGAACTACTTGACGAACAAAAATACTATCAAATCATTGATATGCAAATTGCTTATGAGACGGAGAAAAAGGAAAAAGAAATAGAGATTTTGGTCAAAGAAAATAAATACCAAGCTTTGTTGCTCGAAAAAGGAAATCAAATAGAATCTCAAAATGAGTTACTGAAACAAGCCAATCAAGAATTGCAGCAATTTACCTATGCAGCTTCCCACGACTTAAAAGAGCCCCTTAGAATGATTGGCAGCTACACCACCCTTTTAGAACACCGCTTAAAAGACCAACTCAACGACTCGACCAAAGAGTTTATGAAATATATATCTTCAGGCGTTCACCGAATGAACAAACTCCTTGAAGATCTCCTAAAATATGCGACCCTACTCAACAACAATCACCAAACCGATACGGTCAACCTAAATCATGTCGTTCAAGATGTATTGGATAACTTCCATTTAAAAATCAAAGAAACCCAAGCACAAATTGAAGTAAGTGAATTGCCAATCATTCAAGGCTATCCCTCTCAACTTTTGCAGTTGTTTCAAAACCTCATCAGCAATGCCATCAAATTCAGAAAAAACGATACACCTCCTCAGATTTTTATAACCGTCAAGGAAGATCCAAATCAATATGTTATTAAAATAAAGGATAATGGAATAGGCATACCTGCTGAATTTCAAAAAAAGGTATTTGATATTTTTTACCGCCTTCATCACCGACAAGAATACGAAGGTACGGGCATTGGTCTGGCACTCTGTCAAAAAATCGCTATCAAACATGGTGGGATTATTTGGATGGAATCCGAAGAAAATGTAGGAACTCAATTTTTTATTTCTCTTCCCAAAGTCTGATTTTCTATATAAGCAGCTATTTTTGGTGAACATACGTTGGAGGAAGTAGTTTAAAGATTATATCTTTGCCCTCACCTTTTTAATTTAAATGACTATGATAATGAAAAAACTCTTTTGGCTCCTTGCATTCGTGTGGATCAGTTTGCCGTTGATGGCTCAAGAAGAAGCAGAACCTACCAAAAAAATAAACAATATCAGTAGAGACAGAATTACAGTAGAATTCGTCCACAACAACTGGATATGGGATGCAGGACAACCCAATGATATCGAGCAAAAATGGCACAGTCGAGGCATCAACTTTCTATACACCTATGACATTCCCATTGCCAACTCCAAAAATATCAGTATTGCACCTGGTTTGGGAATCACCAATTCCAATGTTTTTACCAATGCTCGCTTGGGCTATGATTCGCTCGACAATGTGGTAAACACAACATTAACAGCTTTTGACGAAAGCCTAACTGTCAATAAAAATAAAATCAGCACTACACATTTGGTCGTGCCTTTGGAGATTCGACTGCGAACCAACCCTAATAAAAGCAACAAAACATGGAAATTGGGCTTAGGAGTACGAGTAGGTTACTTGTTGGAAGCCAAAAACAAATACAAAGGTTCGGACATCATTGACAATACTTCTCGTGAAATTTTTATCAAACAAAAAGACCTCTTTAACTTCAATCGGTTGAAATATGCGGGTACGGTGCGAATTGGATACGGCAGCTTCAATATTTTTGGAGAATATTCACTCGCTACCTTGCTGCAAAAAAACAAAGGACCTAAGATTTATCCGATTTCCGTCGGGATTACCTTCAATAGTCTTTAATGATGGTTATATGGCTATATTGCTGTATAGTTAAATTGTTTTTTTCGTATTAAATAAAACAATACAGCAATAAAACAATTCAACAGTATAACAATAAAAACAATTTAACAATAAAAAAAATGAGCGATTCAATTTCTCCAACAGTAGATATAATAGAACTCAATGAACGCATCGAACGTGAAAGTGCATTCGTTGACATCCTTAATGCAGAATTGGGCAAGGTCATTGTTGGACAGAAATACATGCTAGAAAGACTACTTTTGGGACTACTTTCCAAAGGACACATTCTATTGGAAGGAGTACCTGGTTTGGCAAAAACATTGGCTATCAAAACACTATCACAAGCTGTACAAGCTGATTTTGCTCGAATCCAGTTCACTCCCGACTTGTTGCCTGCCGATTTGATTGGTACACTGATTTACAACCAAAAAGCACACGAATTTACGGTCAAAAAAGGGCCTGTTTTCTCCAATTTTATCCTGGCAGATGAAATCAACCGAGCACCAGGAAAGGTCCAAAGTGCTTTGCTTCAAGCGATGCAAGAACGTCAAATCACCATTGGCGATTCGACCTTTGATTTGGAAGAACCTTTTTTGGTGATGGCAACTCAAAACCCATTGGAGCAGGAAGGTACTTATCCCCTACCCGAAGCACAGCTTGACCGATTCATGCTAAAAGTGATTATCAGCTACCCTGAGTTTGAAGATGAACGACACATCATGCGGATGAACATCAACCAAACTTTTGGGAAAGTGACTCCTGTACTGCGAAAAGAATCGCTTTTGAGAGCCAGAGAAGTTGTGCGTCAGGTCTATATGGACGAAAAAATCGAACGCTATATTTTGGACATCGTGTTTGCGACTCGTAACCCTGAGAAATACGGTTTGGCACACTTGAAGCCGCTTATTAGCTATGGCGGTTCTCCTCGTGCAAGTATCAACTTGGCTTTGGCCTGCAAATCTTATGCTTTTATCAAGCGTCGGGGTTATGTGATTCCAGAAGATGTTCGGGCGATTTGTCACGATGTGATGCGTCACCGAATCGGCATCACCTACGAAGCCGAAGCCGAAAACATCACTTCTGAAAATATTATTGACGATATATTGAATAAGGTAGAAGTACCTTAGGCATAATTTCAAATCTAAGCTATAAACTCAACATTATTTGGGTTTTCAAATAAAAGGCTATTGAGGTTCATTATTTTAGAACTTCAATAGCCTTTTTTTGTTTTTCCCTCAACCTTTCACCTTTGCTCCTATCTTCTTTTTTTTATAAAATGTTAATTTCCTTTAAAAATTAGTTGCACTAACAACTTTTTAGCTACTTTTGCATTGTAGAGTCAGATTATCAAAAAAGTAAATGAACCAACTTCCAAATATAGACACCACACTTTTGCCTTGGATTAGTAAAACTGCCAAGATGATTCGTGTATTTATGAGAGAACATTTCAAAAAGAACAATTTTAATTTGACCACCGAACAATGGGTCTTATTGAAGAGATTACATCATAAAGATGGTCAAGTCCAAAACGACTTATCACTCATAACAGAATGTAATAAAGCTTCATTATCAAGACTCATTAGCACAATGGAGAAAAAGAACTATGTGGCTCGAATTCCAGATATGGAAGATAAAAGAGTCAATAGAATATTTTTGACGACCAAAGGCAAAAAAATTTTTGAAGCTACCTTTGAAGCGATGCACGAAGCCGTTGATGAATTGCAGAGTGATATCAGCATCGAAGAAATAGTGACGGTCATTGAAGTATTGAAGAAATTACAGAAAACATTAAAACCTAACTTGAAACAATAGTTGCAGTGTAAACTATTGTTTAGAATATCTATATATGAATTTACGAACAATCATCACCTCTGTTTTAGCTGTTATCATCATTGCAGGAGCGGTTTTTATCAATAAGAAACTGAGTAGCAGCAAAACAATTCCTAAGCCCAAACCTAAAAAAACGGTGACAATGGTGGTAGCCGAAACAGTCAAAAACGGCAGCACCCCCATTAGCATTACGACAAGCGGCAATTTGGCAGCCAAAGAAAAAATTGAGCTTTTTGCAGAGGTTCAAGGAGTTTTTGAAGATACAGGTCGAGATTTTTTGCCCGGTGAATATTACAAAAAAGGCGCATTACTCATTAAAATCAATGCAGACGAACACCGAGCAAATATGCGAGCGCAAAAAAGTACATTTTACAATCAGGTAGTGGGACTCCTCCCCGATTTGCGAATGGATTATCCCGAATCTTTTCCCAAGTGGGAAGCTTACGTTAGAGACTTCAATATAGACCGATTTGTGCCTCCTATCCCAACTCCTGTCAATGAGAAAGAAAAACTCTTTGTGGCAGGTAGAAATATCTTACCAACTTATTATAGCATCAAAAACATGGAGGAACGCCTCTCAAAGTACAACATATATGCGCCTTTTTCAGGAACATTAACTGAGAACTTGGTGCGACATGGCGCATTGGTTCGTGCGGGTCAAAAATTGGGTGAATTTATCAATCCCAGTGTTTATGAATTGGAGGTATCTATCAATACGGGCTATGCCGATTTATTGAAGGTCGGTAAAACGGTTGATTTACACAATGTCGAAAAAACTAAAACTTGGAAGGGAAAAGTGACAAGGGTAAATAGTTTGGTTGATGAAGCGTCTCAAACGATTCCCGTTTTTATTCGAGTCAGTGGTAAGGGATTGAAGGAAGGTATGTATCTGGAAGCTGAAGTGACTGCAAAGGAGGAGCAAAATACCTATGAGATTTCTCGAAAGCTACTATTTGACGAGAATAAGGTATTTGTAGTAGAAGATAGTTTGTTGGCAGTGAAGGAGATTGACCCTGTGTTTTTCAAGCAGAGTACCGTGGTGATTCGAGGCTTAGAAAATGGCACACAGCTCTTGGGAAAGTCTGTTCCTGGAGCATATGATGGAATGAAGGTGACGATTTTGGACGATGAACGAAAAACGACTGACGGTGGACGATAGATGGAGTTGGTTGTTAAGGCTAAAAAATCCAATATCAAACTTCAAAAATCACACATCGTATGTCTGCCCATTTGTAGGATGTATGATTGACGAGTAAGGATGTTTGATTTGTGATTTGAATATATTCGAGTTCTAACTACAACTATCAACTCCAACACAAATATCAATCTAAACACAAAGAAACAAAGGCACGAAGTTTCACAAATGTGCTTGAACACATAAGCACAATTATCAATCCGAACATAAAGAAACTATGCGAAATATAATTGGTTATTTTATAAAATACCCCGTAGCAGTCAATGTGATGCTATTGGCAATTGCCCTATTTGGATTAAGAGGAGTTTCGCAAATGAAATCCTCGTTTTTTCCACAAAGCCCTTCTACAATTATCACCATTTCGGTTGCTTATCCCGGCGCATCTCCCGAAGAAATAGAAGAAGGAGTGGTTCTGAAGATTGAAGACAATCTAAGAGGGCTAATCGGTATCGACCGTGTGACTTCCAAATCTTCCGAAAACAGCGCAACGATTACGGTTGAAGCCTTTGAAGATGCAGATATTGACATCGTATTGGCGGATGTAAAAAATGCGGTGGACAGAGTGCCGAATTTTCCGACAGGCATGGAGCCTGCTGTGGTCGCCAAGCGTGAATCTATGGACGAAGCCATCAGTTTTACGGTCAGTGGCAAAAATGTTCCCCTCAAAACCCTCAAGCAAATCACCCGCACGATTGAAGCCGACCTACGAGCGAAAGAAGGCATTTCGCAGTTGGAAGTGTCGGGTTTTCCAGAGGAAGAAATCGAAATTGCGGTACGGGAAAACGATTTGCGGGCTTACAATTTGACCTTTGAAGAAGTAGCAAGAGCCGTATCAAATGCCAACATTTTGACGACAGGTGGTAACATCAAAACCGAAACGGAAGAGTATTTGATTCGTGCCAATCACCGTTCCTATTATGGCGATGAATTGGACTATATAGTGGTTCGTTCTGACCCTTCGGGCAGGCGCATCTACCTAAAAGACATCGCTACGACTCGTGATAAATGGTCGGAAAGTCCTGACCGTTTGTATCACGATGGCAATACGGCTATTCAAATTCGGGTGTCAACGACCAACAATGAAGACCTTGTTTTTGCAGCCGAACAAGTGAACGAATACATCGAAAACTTCAATGCTCAAAACAACAATTTACAACTAAACGTCAATAGAGACGCTTCCATTACGATTGCACAACGAACACAATTGTTGATGGAAAATGGAGGAATCGGTATCTTGTTGGTACTGATTTTACTATCTCTATTTTTGAAGCCTACACTTGCTTTTTGGGTAGCTGCGGGATTGCCTGTTTCGTTTTTGGGGATGTTTATTTTTGCTCCAAGCTTCATCACCATCAATGTCGTTTCGCTTTTTGGGATGATTATCGTGATTGGGATTTTGGTGGATGATGGGATTGTGATTGGAGAGAATATTTTTTACCATTACGAGCTCGGCAAAACTCCGATTCAAGCCGCAATTGATGGCACGATGGAGGTGGTTGTTCCTATTATTTCGGCAATTCTCACCACGATTGTAGCCTTTTCGACCTTCTTTTTTGTAGAAGGACGTATAGGAACTTTTTTCAGTCAGGTAGCCATTGTGGTCTTGTTCACACTGGGCGTTTCGCTCATTGAAGCCTTGATTATTTTGCCTGCTCACATTGCCCATTCTCGTGCATTGAAGCGAAATTCTGAACCCTTTTTATTGAATAAGTATGCAGATAAATTCATGCTTTTTCTTCGAAATAAGATTTATGCTCCTGTACTTCGATTTTTCCTTCAAAACCAACTACTCGGTTTTGCCATTCCTATAGCCTTGCTTATCATCACTTTGGGAGCGATGGGTGGTGGAATCATCAAGTTCACCTTCTTCCCTTCTGTGGCAAGTGACCGAGCTACGATTACGCTGCAAATGCCACAAGGAACAAGCGAAGCGATTACAGATTCTTTGATTTCAATCATTGAAGTCGAGGCTTGGAAAGTGAATGAAGATTTTACGGCACGCCAAACAGGTAATTTACCTGTGATTGAAAATACCATTCGGCGTATCGGTCCAGGAACTTCAATTGCTACGCTTTCGCTCAACTTATTGCCAGGAGAATCTCGTGATTTTTCGGCGGTCGAAATCTCCAATGCAGTGGAAGAGGCGGTAGGTCCTATTCATGGTGTTGAAAGTTTGGAGTACAATTCTGGTAGCAATTTTAGGGGAAAACCTGTCTCGGTTTCTTTGGTCAGTAATGACATCAAAGAACTAAAAGGTGCAAAAGAAGCCTTGAAAGCAAGGATGGCAGAAATGTCACAATTGAAAGATATTTCGGACAACGACCCTCTGGGTATCAAGGAGGTTAGGCTGAGTCTAAAAGACAATGCTTATGCGCTTGGTCTGACGCTAAATGATGTAATGTCGCAGGTAAGAAGCGGATTTTTTGGGCGTTCGGTTCAGCGGTTTCAACGAGGAAGAGATGAGATTCGGGTGTGGGTTCGATACGACGAAAAAGAACGAAATTCTATCAAAAACTTGGACGATATGAGAATCGTCACTCCTTCGCAGAATCGTGTTCCGCTTTCCGAAATTGCAGATTATCAGATAGAACGAGGGGAAGTGACCATCAATCACCTCAGCGGTAAGCGTGAGATTTTGGTAGAAGCCAATCTGAAAAACTTCAAAGACAGTGCGACCGAAATGTTGGCAGCTGTCCAAACGAACATCATGCCTGATATCCTTGCCCAATATCCAAATGTGACGGCATTGTATGAAGGACAAAATCGAGACGCAATGAAAACCACCAATTCTATGCGTGCCGTTTTGCCAGGTATTTTGTTTTTGATTTATGCCATTATCGCTTTCTCGTTTCGTTCTTACACCCAACCTTTATTGTTGTTTTTGATGATTCCATTTAGTTTGATTGGCGTGGCGTGGGGACACTACATTCATGGCTTCCCTATCAATATGCTTTCGATGTTGGGAATCATCGCTTTGATTGGGATTGTGGTGAATGATGGACTGGTGCTGATTGGGAAATTCAATGGTTTTTTGAGAGAAGGTTTGTCCTTTTGGGATGCGCTATATGAGGCGGGAAAGTCTCGTTTTCGGGCTATTTTGCTGACTTCCATTACCACGATTGCAGGTTTGGCTCCGCTTATTTTTGAGACGAGTCGACAAGCTCAATTTTTGATTCCGATGGCGATTTCGATTGCCTATGGCATTTTTGTCGCTACTTTCCTGACACTCTTCATGTTGCCTTTGCTACTGTCGGTGAACAATACGATTAAGGTAGGCGGGTCTTGGCTTACGACTGGTCAAAAGCCTGAAAGAAAGGATGTTGAAGCGGCGGTTATTGAGCAGAAGTCGGAGCAAGAAGAATTGGTAGAGTCATGAGCAAGAGGACGTTAAAGGTCAGACTATTTAATAGTGCAAAATAGATAAAAGATGATTTATTTCAATATTTATTTCAAACTTATAAACCATTCTATGATTTCCTCTTCATCAACAATATTCCAACTGTGCGGATGTCTTTTTCCATCGGGATGATAGCCCTTATTTTGGGTAAGTATCAATTCTGCTTGTTTATTTCCGAGAATGTTTAATTCATTTATCATTGCAGCTAAGTCAATGACATTCATTCCATAATAATCTTTTCGCCTTGTTTCCATCCACCAATCTACATCGGGTTCAGAATAAGCTCTAATAGCTATATTTTTGAAGGAAAGTAAATTTTTCCCACCATTGGCGGAATAGCAATAAGGAGAATAGTTGATGTATGCAGTGAGATTGTTATTTGGTGTTCCATCCAAATTGGACTCCAAATAAGCCGAGACCCATTTTCCTTCATTGGCTGCGCTTGCTTGGAAATTCAATTTTGCTGCCTTACTTGCTTCTTTATGGAAGCGCACCATATCCAAAGGAGCATCACAAACGACGATGGCTTTTGGGGTGATTTGATGCTTTGAAGCAGAAGTTTGTGCAAATATTGGCAATTTCAGTGCTCTTGTTCCTGCCAAAGACATTCCACAAAACAGTAGATTGTTTTTGGGGATTGAATAATTGGAAAGTACTTCTTGAAGATAGCCTTCTATTTCTGCCATTTTTTCGGCTTCAAAGAAAAACTCCAATTGATTGTCGGTCGTAGCATAGAGTACTCCCAAGCCTTTTTCCAAAGCACAGTCTATTAACTCGTTGCTGTTGATGGTGTCTCGTCTGGCGTGTAGAAACACTACCAAACCCTTTGCAGTTTGGTTTTCAGGCAGCCAAAGTGTATAACCGCTGTTGATTTTGGCAATGGCAATATCGGGAGCCAAAACGATTTTTCCTGTTGAAGAAATTTCGTGATTGATTACTGTTTGACACAAAGCACTTGAAGTAAAGAAAAAAAGGCAAAGAATTAGATAGCAAGGTTTCATATTCAATGGAGTTTGTCTTTTTTTTGAATACACTTAATTCCTTGTTAGGTTTAAATATAATCACTTTTGGCGTTTTTGATTTAATTTTTTAAGCTATTACTTTCACCAAAACAACCAATTAGTTGCTAATCCAATAAGACAATGAATCAATACAACAATAAAACAATGAATCAATTCAGCAATATAATCATCCTCCTTTTATTTTTCCCTTTTGCTTTCCTGCAATCTCAAAATACAACTACGACTACCTTAACCCAAGCCGAAGCTGTTCAAAAAACGCTGGAAAACAATTACGGAATCAAGGTGGCAAAAAACAACATCGAGATTGCGGAAAACAATACAAGCAAGCAAAACAATGGCTATTTGCCAACCGTCAATGCCAACGCAAGCACCTCTACCAACTTGGGAGGTTCTACCCAAAAGTTTGGGACGGGTAATGAAAATCAAGTGAAAAATGCTTTTACTTGGGGTGCAAATGCTTCGGTAACGGCAAACTATACCTTGTACGACCAAACTCGGATGTATGGCTTGGAGCAATTGAAGGAGGTTTTGAATCTTTCGGAGCTACAACTGCGACAAACCATTGAAATGAACTTGCTACAATTGTTGAGCAGTTATTACGAGATTGCTCGTTTGTCCGAAAATCTCACTTTGCAGGCTCAAACATTGGAGGTTTCCAAAAGCCGTTTGCAGCGTTCTCAGTATCAATTTGACTACGGTCAAGGAATCCGTCTGAATGTTTTGAATGCAGAAGTCGATGTGCAAAGAGATAGCATCAATTATTTGAATATTCAACAACAACTTGCCAATGCAAAACGCAATTTGCAGGTGGTGATGTCGACAACCGAAATGGATGATTTTGAAGTAGATACGGTGGTAACTTACCAAGCCAACTTAGCTTTGCCTCAATTGATTGAAGATGCCCAATCAAATAATATTGAAGTCTTATTAGCAAACAAAAATATTTACATTTCCAACTACGATTTGCAGATTATTGATGCACAGCGCAAACCTACTATTGGAGCAAGTGCAGGCTACAATTACAGTTTTCAAGACAATGCGGCAGAAGCGTTTATCACTTCTTCAACGAGCAGAGGCTGGACAGCAGGATTGAATCTTTCGTGGAATATTTTTGATGGTGGAGCAAGAAAGGTTAGGACGCAAAATACTAAGATTAGCATTGACAATCAACAGATTCAAAAAGAACAATTACTGCAACAGTTGGAAATCAACATTACAAATGCGTGGGAAAGTTATCAAAATGCACTGTACATTTTGGAGGTCGAGCAAGCAAATTTGGCAACGAATCAAGTGAATTTTGATTATACGCAAGAACGTTTCAAAACAGGTCAGGTTTCGTCGGTGGAATTTCGACAGGCGCAGTTGAACTTACTGAATGCTGCAACGAGCTTCAATCAAGCCAAATACAATGCGAAGGTGATTGAGTTGGAAATGACGCAGTTAGCGGGAGGATTGTTGGAGGTTGAGTTTTAGTTTGGCAAGTAATAGATGATTCGTTCTATCCTAAATATTTTCACTTCTTTTGGTGGCTTTCAAATAGATAAAATTTGGAGAAGGTAATAAACTCCCCCCAGTGGGTTCTAAAGTAACAAAGAATGATTTGGGTTCTTTATTAAGCATTTGGAGTTTAAAGAAATTATCTTGGTCGGTTTTCATATTTGAAAGTAAACCTAAATTATATGGAGTGACATTGCTGGAAATTTCAGCCCATACTTGCCATTGTTTTCCTTTGGGCGAAAGAGGTAATTTACTTGCATCAATGTGAGTTATTCCATTTTGATAGTCCCAATACAGAGTAGCCTCGATATCTGTGATATCTTTTTGGGTTGGCATCAAGATTATTGCTAATGTGCTGGGAGAAGAATGGGTCATAAAATTTTTACGATCGCTGCTGTACGCCGTTTGCATCCCATCAATTGCTTTAACATTGTCTTGGTCTAAGATAGCTACTTGCTCACTTGTCTTTTTCAATTCACTCATCATAAACAGGTTTGCTCCCGCACTGATCATAAGTATGATAATGGCAGCAGCTAAATAATGGCCATATTCTCTAAAGAAATTCTTTGTCTCAAAACTTCCTACTTTTTCACCATAACTTTCTTGATTATTCTCGACTATATTATTAATGGAAACCAATAGGTTAGTAGTCGGTGCAGTTTGCTTTTCGATATGGTCTATCTTAACTAAAATATCAGCTAAGCCATATTCATCCAAAGGAGGAGTATCAGCAATAGATAGTTGAATATAAGAAGCTTCGATCCTTTCCACTTCTGCCTGTATATCAGCATCATCTGCAATAAGTTGAGATATTTTTATGGATTCTTCTTCGGTAAGAGCACCTGCGACATACAATTCTAATATACCTGAAGAAATAAGAAGGGTATTGTCTTTTATTGAATGAAGACTGAGGGATTCGTTATTCGAGTTGTTGATCTCCTGAATAATATTGGCAAACATGTTTTCAGGAAGTGTGGGTGTTTGGGACATAGCGATTTTGCAGAAGGTATCTTCAATGCTTTCTACCTCCTTTGCTAATTGGGAACTAGCTTGTACGGCTTTAGTGATTTCAGTGGATTCTGATTCAGTAAGTGCTCCAGCTATGTAAAGTTCTAATAACCCTGATAATATATACTCTTGTTCAGTCACTTATACTTTAACAACTATTTTTCTAAGTATTAAAATTGCGGTTCTCAATCGAGTTTTTACAGTGCCCATAGGCAGTTTCAGTTCTTGCGCTGCTTCTAATTGAGTATAGCCTTGAAAATAAATTAAGTCAATGAGAGTTTTATATTTTGGTTCTAAATTATTGGTTAAATCTTTAATGCCTATAACATCGGTATTGTCTGTATAGTTTAAATTTAAGAAATTATTTTCAGGAGTTAAGGGTTGATCTCTAAGTTGGGTTACTTTCCTGTATTCTTTAGATCGAGTCTTATCAATAGCTGCATTGCGGGCTATGTTCAACATCCAGGTAAACAAACGACCTTTTGAAGGATTGTATTGAGGAAACCTTTGCCAAATTTTACAAAAAGTATCCTGCAAAACATCTTTTGCAAGTTCCTGATGATTAAGAATTTTAAAAATAACTCCATAGAGCGTTTTTGCATATTGTTGATACAATATACTAATCGCACACTTGTCTCTTTGAGAAAGGAGCTTGAGGATTTGTTCTTGGGTAAATTGTTGTCTATTTTGCATATATGGGTTAAAGTAGCCTAAAAATAGGTATTTATCATATGGAACAAAAATATAAAGGTGTGAAAGGGAATTAAATTAGTATAAGTCGTCAAATCTCATCTGAAGATACTTATATACGGCTGTACGTGTACTCCACCAAGACAACAAAACCCCAATCAGAGATATACAAATGCAAATCAATATAAAATAAGAAGGATTGGTCAACAATCTCAATTCTGAAATACTGTTTTGAGTTACTACCAAACACAAAAGCAATAAAAAAGAAGCTAATAGTCCACTCAATATGCCATTGTATAAACTCTTAACTAAAAATGGTCTTGCAATAAACATCCTAGTAGCTCCCACCAATTGCATGCTTTTCACCAAAAATCGGTTGGAATACATGTTCAGTTTGATGGTATTGTCAATGAGTGTGAAAGCAATCACCATAAATACAAAGCTCAAAAAAGCAAATACTAAACTCACTTTTTGGACATTGGTATTGATCAAGTCGACCAATGATTCTTGATAAAAGACTTCTCTAACGATAGGTTCTTCTATCAATCCGGTTTTGATTGTTGTTAGACTATCAGTATTTGCAAAATTGGAGTGCAAATAAAGATAATAGGCAGAAAAAAGAGGATTGTAGCCCAGAACTTCTACAAAATCTTCTTCGTAGTTTTCGACAAACTGTTGGGCTGCATCTGCTTTAGAAACATATTTGTAGGTTTTGATATAGGGTTGCTTTTTCAAGTACTCATCAAACAGCAGTAATTCTCGTTCTTTGGATTGATCGGTGAGTATGACAGTTACTTCAATATTTTCCTTGAAGTGAGTAGAAAGTGCTTGGGCATAAGTTAAGAATACCCCTAGTAAACCCAACATAAACAACACCAGTGATACGCTAACAATAGCATATAAATAGGATGGTTTAGCTGCCTTATTCACATTTTTTTTCACCTTATTGATTCAATAGTTTTAGAAAAATTGTATGTCAGATATTCTATTGTATGCACTCATTAATTGACAGGATTCCAAACATCTTCGCTCACAGAAGAATTGGTAATTTGTTTGATCATATCTAGAATCAATTTACCAACCGTCTCATTTCTATCAGAAGCCATTCTTATCAACTGTCCATTGACGTTTTCTGAAAGAGACAATAAATTGATTTTCCATTCAGCATCTTTGTCGGCACGAATAAACTCAACAACTGTATCAGTATTTTCATTTCTAACGGTCATTGCAGCTTTTGCTGTATTGTCACCTATTTTTCTGATTTCAGCCAGTTCTGTAATAGCTACTGTTTTCTTGTTAGTCCATTCGTTATCAACTGTATATATCAGCAGTGACTCGCCTGTCATCTTCTTAATTTGTTCTTTAGGAATCCTTTTCCTTACAGACAATACCATGAATTGATGAACAGGGTCTAATTTTTCGACCTCGCTTTTAGAGCTATTCAATGCCCATTCTAGGATATCACCATAATAATCAACCGAACTTTGGGTAATGCTTTTGATAGCTTCTTTCCCATTGCTTTCCATAATCGCTTTTTTGTAGGCATCATAGCATTTCTGAACATCTTGTACGTCTTTGGAAGTTGGTACAATTTTTTTCAACTTTTCAACCTCCTCTACTGTATTTCCAGACAAATCTCTTTCTTCGGTGTCTTCCCCTTCAGTTTGGCAAGCACTTACTAAGCCAACAATACTGATGAATATAACTATAAAAAAATGTTTCATTTTTAAACCTAATTGTTAGTGTGTTAAATTAAAAAACTAAATAAACTTGGGTTTTCATTAACTAAGGTATAATCTATACCGTTGTCATTCATACGTTTAATGAGCATTTCGTAGTTTTCCTTTTTATCCAACTCAATTCCCACCAAAGCAGGGCCCTTCACCCGATTGTTCTTTTTTGCATATTCAAAGTGAGCAATGCTATCATTTGGGCTCAACACTTTGTCCAAAAACTCACGTAAGGCTCCAGCTCTTTGTGGAAAATTGATGATGAAATAGTGCTTAATTCCTTCATAGATAAGCGATCTTTCTTTGATTTCAGGCATTCTCTGAATATCGTTGTTTCCTCCACTTATCAGGCAGACCACGTTTTTGCCCTTGATTTCTTCTTTGAAAAAATCCAATGCTGCAATCGTCAACACGCCAGCAGGTTCAACTACAATAGCATCATCGTTGTACATATCTAAAATAAAAGTACAAACCTTACCTTCAGGCACCAATTGAATCTTATCCAAGATGTTTTTGCAAATACTAAATGTCAACTGCCCAGCTTGTTTAACCGCCGCTCCGTCCACAAAAGTATCAATATTTTGAAGTGTTACCACTTTGCCTTGTCGAAAAGCTTCCCACATTGAAGGTGCGCCTTCGGGTTCTACGCCAATAATTTTTGTATTTGGACTCAGTGGCTTCAAATAAGTTCCTACACCAGCAGATACACCTCCACCACCGATAGGTAAGAACAAATAGTCAATTTCACCATTAAATTGTTCCAAAATTTCATAACCAATTGTACCATTCCCTTCAATCACCAACGGATGATTAAAAGGAGGAATAAATACTTTATTGTGCTCTTTGGCATAAGACTTTGCCTCTGCTGATGCATCGTCAAATGTATCTCCTACCAAGACTACCTCCACCATTTCTTTACCCAATTGGGTCACTCGTTTTATTTTTTGAGAGGGTGTAGGGATAGGCATGTAAACTTTTCCTTTGATGCCCAATAACCGGCAAGAATGAGCAAACCCTTGTGCATGATTGCCCGCCGATGCACATACGACACCATTTTGGGCCTGAACAGAAGTAAGGTTTGACATCAAATTATAGGCTCCGCGAATTTTGTAAGAACGGACAACTTGTAAGTCTTCACGTTTCAAAAAAACATTTGCCTCATATTTATCAGATAGGTTGACATTTCGTTGTAGAGGTGTTTCTATCGCTATCCCATTGAGTCGGTGGCTCGCTTTTATGATATTTAGCACATCAACAGTTCTTTGTTCATCAATATTCTCCTTGGGTACAATTGTTGGCATCTATATTATCTGGTTAAATGGAAAAATAATGCAAATTTAAAAAATTAAACATCTTTTCCTTTTGGCCCTTGGCTCTCGCCTGGTGGGGTTGGATCATTGGGTGCTGGAGTTTCAGTTTCCCAATCAAATAAATCGTCTAATTCGTCTAAGTCAATAAAAAAAGTATTCAATTCTTCCCATTCTAAAAAACTGTTTACCTCATCTTGGATAATATTCATCAACCAAAATAGCAAACTCATATCATCTAAAAAACCCACAACGGGCAATGCGTCAGGAATCAAATCTATGGGTAAAGCAAAATACAATAAAGTAGCGATGCTCAATAACAAGTTTCGTCGTGAAAAATCACGATACTCCCCTTTTATGGACGCAATGATTAAACGATAAATATCTTTGAAGGGCTTAATTACTTCTTCCCGAATTCGACCATTACTTTCAGCTTCGATCAATCTTTGGGCAACATTTTCAATTGAAGAAACAAGCTTGAGTGGGTTTGAAAGAAAACTGCCTGCTTTAATAAGTAGTAGACGAAACAACGCAGTTTTAGAAATCTTCAAGCCATTTTTGATATAGTCTGGTAGTTTCATGGCTAAATAATGATTTAGAGTTTATTTGCATGATGGAATAATAATGTTCAATTTACTTAAAAAAAAGAATAAAAACCATTTTACCTTCAATTTTTTAATGCTATCTTGTTATTTTAATATTGACTGAAAGAACATGAATTATTCAGAAATCGAAGACATTATCAAGAGGACTCTTACAACTATACCGCCTGAGAATGGTTGGATTAATTTGACTAAAGTAGGTATAATCTTGCGTAAAAAAGGCATTAGATACGTCAAACTTACCAAACTATTGCAGAATTTCACCCATATTATTGAGTTTAAAAAAGAAGAAAGTCTTCAGCCCCCCATCCATTTTATTCGTTTGAAATAGGCTTATTTCTTTGGCTCTTTTACTCCTGATTGAAATAAACTTTGTAATACGCCATTCCTCTTCCCTCGTCAAAACCTCTTTCAACGAACTCATGACTTGTTTCAGTGTTGAGTTTGATGTCAATACCAGTATCTAAGCGAATGAAATTTTTGAATTTTCGCTTCATATTTTTCACCGCCTTCTGCGAAATACCAAAATCTTCACTCCCTGCAATTCCCTTATCTTCTTCAAAAGATTTTTTGAAGGCTTTAAACTCTTTGATGCGTTCAGGTTCTTCAATCACCTCTTGGGCAAAATCGTCCAAGTCAAATGCCTCGTTTTTAGCGAAATAATCCAGTGATTTATTTAAGAAAGCTACTTGGTCTTTCGGATCCGCTTCGTGTACTTCTGCAAATACTTCCTCACAAAAATCTTTACAGAGATTCAAGTAGTTGGATGTATGAAACGAATCGTCTTGTATGCGAGTCGTTCCCAAAAAATCGTTTTTCCAATATTGAGCATCCGTTTTGCTGCGACTCAAGGCATCTACAACAATCAACCGATAGCCATTCTCCGCATAAGTGTTGAAAATCAAACACGCTTTATCCAATTTCCTTAGATTCGTACCTTCCTTGATTTCTATTTCCAAGCCGCCTTGCTGAGACGATTCTTGAAGGGTCAAGTAGCGGTCTTTCTTTTCGGCTTTGAAGATACCAATTGCATCCACCAACTCATCTTCTATCAAACAATCATTCAAATAGGCGACAAACAATTCCCCTTCTTTGATTTTGGGATGCGAAGCCTGTTCATACAAATGCTTCAAAATGCTGATAGACTGCTCATAAAGGCGTTCTTCATCTCCAAAAATATTTTTGGCATAGGTATAAATTTCGTTTAGGCTCAAATCTTCGGCATGACTGAATCGGTAAAACTCTTCCGATTCAATTGACTTCGCAAAGTAGCTGAATAAGCTGTCTCTTACCGCTTCGTTCTCAAATTTATATAAGCCTTCTGAAATCACAATTCCTTCTTCTCGAAGTTTGTTGCCAACTTTGTGGACAACAAGATTTTCTAAATTAGCTTGGGATAAGTCAATCATTTCTTTATTACTTATTTGTTGGAGTGCAAAAATATCATAAATTTATTGCTGCAAAAGTTTTATTCTACTATGCTTCAAAAAATCCATCAATTTATTGCTCAGTTTCGTTTAGGAATGTCTTACATCCGCAAAGCAATTCCCTTTATTTTCAAGCACCAGCTTTGGAAAGGGATATTGAAATACGGTTGGTTGGTGAAGTTTTTTTTAATTATAGGAATCCTGTTTGGTTTGAAAATTTTCACCTTGTTGTTGGATTTTCTATTCAGCATTGAAGTAGGTAATCCCATTGCAGTAACGAGCAGTGCTTTGCATTTATTTCAAGAAGTAGGCATGGAAGGTTACAACCTGTTCTATTTGGGAGGTTTCAAATATGTGGTGGTTTTAGCAATGGAGGTGCTGATTATTCACTTTGGTGGTAAAACCACCGAAATACTTACCCAAAAACCTTTTCATCTGACTTTCAAACAGTTTCTTGAAGAACAATTTCGGGCTTTCAAGATGATTCTTAGAAAGTATATATTGGAATTGATAGTCACTATATTATTGGGCATTATTTTGGGCATAATCGGGATGGATTTCATAAAATCACCACTTGTTTTGCTCATTCAATGCTATTTTTTGGGCGTGGTCATTTTGGACAATTACTTCAAACAGAGGGGTAAATCAACAGGGCAAAGCGAAAAAATAATTCGCAGATATGCAGGTTTGGCAACAGCTATCGGGATGTTCTTCTATATCATGTTACTCCTTCCTCTCATTGGAGCAGTGATAGGTGCTTGTGTTGCAGGGGTAGCAGGAACATTGGCATTGAATGAATTGAAGCCTTTGGAAGCGGAAATAAGACAAGAACCTATAAAGACTGAAGGTGTTGCAAGTAATCAATGAAACACAAAGATTGTATTAATCAATTTGATTTAAGGTGCAGAAACACTTTCCTCTTCAATATAAGCCTTCAAATCTGCCATCTGCTGATGACTCATACGCTCCAAAGTATAGTTCGGCATATAAGGGCGATACCCCATCATTGGGTAAGTGCCATAACGTGCCAACTGAAACAAGGAAGCATGATTGTACTTACCAAAATTATTGCGTAAATACCTAAAAGAGAGTTTGGAATCGTCAAGAGTAAACTGAGTAACGTGTGCTTGAGGTGCATGACAATGCAAACAACTCAATTCATAAATACTCCTACCTCTTTCCGGATTTCCTTCCAATTTTTCGGAAGCTTGAATAGAAGGATAAGCTCCTATAAAGGTAGCAGGAGAAGCTTGAAAATACTGTTCTTGCAGCCATTTTGCAGTAGACGCATCGGTTTTCCCTTCCTTCAATTTTTCCCAATCCGTTTTAGACAAATTCAGATCCTTGGCCTTCAATTGCAGCGTCCACAAATACGAAAGCACTGCATCCATTTCCCATTCCTTCAATTCTCGACCTTGCGAACACTCAACGGCACACAATTGTACTGCTTCTCGCAAATCCTTTCGAGCAGACTTCACCAATTCTCCATATTTTTTTTCGTAATCACCATTGTACCAAGAAGTACGATTGACTACACCATACAAAGTTGTTCCTTGAAGAAAAGGAATATCGTTTTCAATAGCATAGGTCAAGCGGTCATCTGGATTGGGCAATGCCAAATTTGGATCTTCCTTTTGGACATTGTGGCAGTGTGTACACACAAAATTTTTGGACTGTTTCTTGGTTTTATCACCATCAGAATCAATGGCAACTCCCTTCAATACCAAACCTTTGCCCTGCTCTATCATTGCAGCAGTAGGGTTCTCGACTCCATGATTATCAACTTCTACCCCTAAACTTTTTAATATTTCGGCAACAGGTGTATTTTCATTCCACGCAGCCCGCATTTTATTTTTTGCTTTCTCGGAATTGGAGAAGGTGTTTGCAGATAGGAAAATGATAGATAGTAAGGCGAGAAGGCTTAGGGTTTTGTTCATTGCTATTATTGATTGAAAGGACATTTGAAGTAGTACAACAAGCTTTTAGGCTAAGGAAAGTTCAAAACCTCTTCCATATTTTAGTCGGAATTCACATAAAACTTTTGTAGGCAAACACATTGAAGAACCCATCTGTTAGATTTCTAAAATCTAACAAATGGGTTTGTCTTTTTATACAATTCCAAATGTATTTGTGTCAAAATTTTATGTAAAATAGCGAAAATCGTGGTTATTTTCAATCTTTTGGAGCGTATAATACATCAGTCTAATGACATTTTCGACATCATCTTTATGTACCATCTCGACGGTCGTGTGCATATATCGCAGACTCAAGCTGATAAGAGCCGAAACAACGCCACCATTGGAGTATGCAAACGCATCTGTATCAGTACCCGTAGAGCGGAAATTGGCTTCAAGTTGGTAAGGTACTTCGTTTTCGGCAGCCGCTTCAAAAATCAAATCTAAAAATTTGTTGTGTACTGCAGGTGCAATAGACAATTGAGGCCCTGAACCTGCCTTGAAATCTCCATGCTTGATTTGGCTGATCATTGGAGTATTCGTGTCGTGTCCAACATCTGTCACCAAAGCTACATTGGGTTTGATGGTTTGGGTAATCATCTCTGCTCCTCGAAGTCCTACTTCTTCTTGCACAGAATTAACAACATACAAACTATAAGGTAGTTTTATATTGTTTTCTTTCAACAATCGAGCTACTTGTGCAATCATGTATCCGCCCATGCGATTGTCCAAAGCACGGCCTACAAAATAGCGATCATTCAAGGTCATAAACTCATCTTCAAAAGTAATAACCGACCCTACTTGAATACCCAAAGCCTCCACTTCTTCTTTGGATGTACACCCTACATCAATGAATACATTTTCGATTTTTGGAGTTATTTTGGCATCCTCTCCACGTCGGAGGTGAATAGCAGGCCATCCAAAAACACCTTTCACTATTCTTCCATCTCTTGTATAAATATTGACTCGTTTGGAGGGAGCAATCAATGGATCTGATCCACCATTTCTAATCACATATATAAACCCATCTTTGGTTACGTGATTTACAAACCACGCAATCTCATCAGCATGTGCCTCAATTACCACTTTGTAATCCTGTCCGGGATTGATAACCCCATACACCGTTCCATAATTATCTACCTCATATTCATCAATATAAGGTTTAATATAATCCAACCAAACTTTTTGACCTTTGTACTCAAAACCCGTTGGAGAGGAAGTGTTGATATAGGTTTCGAGGAATTCTAAGGATTCAGGGCTTAACACGTTTTTTAATTCCGCCATGTTGATTATTTGATATGTTTTGTATTTTAAAACTTTTAATTTAAAACTACTATTTAAGAAAAACGGTCAAAGCTACCAAATTTTTTGGGTTTCTATTTGTGCTTTTCTGCCATTTTGATAAAGATATTTTCTAAACCGAAATTGATTTGGAGGTTTAATTCCCTTTCTCAAACAAATCTGGCCGCCGCTCTTTTGTGCGCTCCAATGCTTTTTGTGTACGCCATTCTTTGATTTTTGCTTCGTGTCCCGACAACAAAATTTTGGGAACTTCCCAGCCTTTGTAGTTTGCAGGACGAGTATAAACAGGAGGAGCGAGCAGGTCGTCTTGAAAAGAATCTTCCAAAGCAGAGGTTTCATTGTTGAGTACACCGGGAAGAAGTCTCCCTATCGCATCTACCACCACAGCCGCCGCCAATTCCCCCCCCGACAACACGAAGCTGCCAATGGATATTTCTTTGGTAATCAAATGTTCTCGCACACGCTCATCAATGCCTTTGTAATGCCCACACAATAAAATCAAATTATTGTACAGCGATAAACGATTTGCCATTTTTTGCTCAAACAATTCCCCATCAGGGGTCAAATAAATGACCTCGTCATACACTCTTTCTGCCTTCAATGCTTCAATGCAGTTCAATATAGGGTCAATCATCATCACCATGCCTGCACCTCCACCATATTGATAATCATCTACTTGTTTTTGATTGAAGGTACTGTAATCTCTCAGGTTGTGGCACTTCACAGTCAACAAGTTTTTTTCTTGCGCTCGTTTCATAATCGAGTGATTGAAGGGACTTTCCAAAAGTTCGGGGAGAACGGTAATGATGTCTATTCGCATGAAAAATTTAATTTGCTGTTTCCTTAAAAAAATCACAAAGGTACTGCAAAAATTACTTCTTCAAATTTGTGAATCTTTTTGCCCTTCTTCTTGTTAACATTGCGAACCAAATATGCAAGAATAAATGCAGATGCAAAAAGTTCCTTTACCTCAAACAAACAATCCTCGTGTAGTCATTATCGGCGGTGGATTTGGTGGAATCGAATTGGCTAAAAAATTGAAGAAGAAAGCCGTACAAGTGGTGATGATTGACCGAAACAATTTCCACACCTTTCAGCCCCTACTCTATCAAGTCGCTACGGCAGGCCTCGAGCCAGATTCTATAGCTTATCCTCTCCGCAAAATCTTCAAACGACAATCCAATTTTCACTTTCGGATGGCAGAAGCACAGCAAATCATTCCCGAAGAAAATACGCTTCTGACGAGTATTGGCAAAATTCGCTATGATTATTTGGTGATTGCCACGGGTTCGACTACCAATTTTTTTGGATTGAAGGAAATTGAAGAACAAGCGATGCCCATGAAAAGCGTCACCGAAGCTCTTGATCTCCGAAGTCTTTTACTTCAAAATTTTGAAAACGCTCTTCTTGCCAAAAGTGTGGAAGAACGAGAAGCTTTGATGAATGTGGTCGTTGTGGGCGGTGGTCCGACAGGCGTAGAAACGGCGGGTGCTTTGGGCGAATTGAAGGAAAATGTACTACCGCAGGATTACCCCGAATTGGATGTGCGACAAATGCAGATTCACCTCATTGAAGCGGCAGGAAATTTACTGAACGGTATGTCGGAAATTTCAGGCAAAAAAGCGGTGGATTTTTTGAAGAAATTTGATGTACATGTATGGCTCAATACGGCGGTCAAACACTATGATGGTCAAATGGTTTACACCAACACCGAGCATCAAATTCCGACCAATACTTTGATTTGGTCTGCGGGCGTGAAAGGCGCAGTGGTAGAAGGGATTGACGCAAATGTGATTGGTAGAGGTAACCGAATTTTGGTGAATGAATTCAATCAGGTGAAAGGCTACTCCAATATTTTTGCGGTGGGTGATGTGGCTGCAATGCTTACCGAAAAGGCTCCAAAAGGGCATCCGATGGTGGCTCCCGTAGCCATTCAACAAGGTCAGTTATTGGCAAAAAACATAGTCTGTTTGCTGCAAAATAAACCTCTAAAAGCTTTTCAATACAAGGACAAAGGGTCTATGGCTACGGTTGGACGCAATCGGGCAGTTGTAGAAGTGGGCAAATTCAAAACACAGGGCTTTTTTGCTTGGTATATGTGGATGGCAGTGCATTTGATGTCTTTGGTGGGTTTCCGCAATAAGTTGGTTACACTGGTCAATTGGATGTGGAGTTACTTCAATTATGACAAAGGGATTCGGTTGATTATTAGACCTTTCAAGCGAAAGAAAACGGAAGAGAAGGAAGTTGTCATGGATGAGGTTTAATTGAAGAAAAGAACGGAAGCTTTTACTCATTAGACTCATACTACATGCACATTTTTAATTCCACCACAAAAGGCACAAAGAAAATAAAAATAAAGAACTGAAATTCAATAACCTCTTTTATGCCCTTTTGCTACTTTTGTGGTTCAAAAATTATTTTTTACAGTAGTATGATTAGGCTTCACTTTGCTTGGAAATGTAAAGACAGAGGGATGGAGATGGAGAGGTTTTGACACAAGATTTATACTAACAACAATTCAAACTCCCGAATCTCGCTTCTCCCCTCTCTCCTCTAAAGTATTACCTCTTCCTTCCTATCCAAATATATTCTCTCGCCAAACGATAACGTTCTACCAAATCCTTGTCCATATCCAAAATAAACCTATCCAAATCCACTTCAAAACCCGCTTTTTCCAAACGTGCCTTTTTGTCCATGCCATAGATACGAACATGGTCGGCTTGGTGAAATAAGCGAATACGTTCTTGTGGGTCGGTAATCGTTAGGTCTTCCCTCGTTTGATATTCCTCATTCGGCAACATCGGTGTCTCTAATACTGCCCAACCTCCTGGCTTCAATACTCGATACAATTCACTCATTGCTTTCGCATCATCAGGGATATGCTCTAACACATGATTGCAGATAATGACATCAAAGCTGTTGTCACTGAAGGTGATGTTGGTGATGTCCATTTTGACCATTGCAGTCGGCATGTCTAAATCTGCACTGATATAGTCAATATTAGGAGCGTTTTTCAGCCATTTCTGAAACTGATGTTCGGGTGCAAAGTGCAAGACTTTCAGCTTTGCAGTAGGCAGCGTGGTTTTTTGGTGGAAAAACAACCACAAACCCCGATGCCGTTCCAAAGACAAGCACCAACGACACAAGATATTCTCTCTCGTTTTTTGTCCATAACTCGCAAAAGAACTAAAGGTAGATTTGCAGCAAGGACATTCCACTTGATTGCCTCTATACAAAGGAATTGTAGCACGCATTGCATACAAGCCCGCTTCTCGCAAGTATTTCTTGGGAATGATTTTTTCTGCCGTTAGCTTTAGTTGGTGTGTTGAAAACATCTGGATTTGTGTTTGTGTGTTTGAGTTGATAATTGTATTTGGGTGCATACTACTGTACAAAATGATTTTTGAACCACAAAAGTATCAAAAGGGCACAAAAGAGATAGATGAATTTCAGTTCTTTACTTTTGTTTTCTTTGTGCCTTTTGTGGTTGGATTAAAAATGTACAGTAGTATGATTTGTGTCTTTGTGTGTTTGAGAGTTTTTTTACAGTGATTCTTCCGAAACCCTAAATTCTTGTTGAGTGTTTGTGTTTGAGTTGATAATTGGGTGTAAGTGTTTATGTGTTTTTATAGTGAGTCCTCCGAAACCTCAAATTCTTGTTGGGTCCACCGTTTTCACTTATTCGCCAATTGTCCACAAGCCGCATCAATATCCTTCCCTCGACTTCGGCGCAAAGTAGCGGTGATGCCTTGTGACTCTACATAGTTTTGAAATTTTTCCAATCGGTCTTCTGTCGTTTTGAAGAAGTTCAGCCCTGCAACGGTATTGTATTCGATGATATTCACCTTTGAAGGAATGATTTTGCAGAATTTCACCAATTCTTTGGCATCTTCAATGCTGTCATTGAAAGAATTGAAGGCTATGTATTCATAAGTCACTTGTCGCCCCAATTTTTCGTAGTAATACCGCAAAGCATCTGCCAAGACCTCCAATGAATTGCTTTCATTGATAGCCATGATTTCGTTGCGTTTTTGGTCGTTGGCAGCGTGAAGCGAAAGAGCCAAATTGAATTTGGTATCGTCGTCTGCCAATTTTCGAATCATTTTGGAGATGCCTGCTGTTGAGACCGTTATGCGTTTGGGAGACATATTGAGACCATCGGGTGCGGTGATGCGCTCAGTGCTTCTCACCACTTCTTTGTAGTTGAGTAGCGGCTCGCCCATGCCCATATAGACAATGTTTGTCAAAGGTTGGTTGTAGCGCTGTTCTGCCTCTCGCTTGATGAACACGACTTGATCAAATATTTCGTCGGCAGTAAGATTGCGTTTGCGATCCAACAATCCCGTAGCACAAAAACTACACGCCAAACTGCAACCGACTTGCGAGGATACGCAGGCGGTCATACGTGACAAATCAGGTGAGGGAATCAACACACCTTCAATGATATGTCCTTCATGTAGTTGAAAGCCAAATTTTACCGTGCCATCCTTACTTACCTGTTTTTTGGCAATTTGGACAGGAAGAATCTCATAACTTTCCTTGATTTGGTTGAGCAATTTTTTGGGAATGTTCAACATTTCGTCAAAACTATGAGCCGTTTTTTGCCAAATCCAATGATAAATTTGTTTGGCCCTGAAAGGTTTATCCCCCATTTCTACAACTACTTTTTGCAGTTGTTCGAGAGTGAGGGTGCGGATGTTTTTTTTGCTCATTATGAAAAATCTCTATTTAGGTAAAATGCTGCTGCAAAATTACAGTAAATTGATGAAACCGTATGATTTCAAACTAAAATCGTACATTTGCGGAAATTTATTATATGCTTTATTCGATGACAGGTTATGGCAAAGCAGTAGGAAGCTTGCCAGATAAGGTGTTGACAGTTGAAATTCGTTCTTTGAATAGTAAAAACTTCGATGTAAGTGTTCGGATGCCTCAATTGTATAGAAGTAAGGAATTGCAGCTTCGAAAAATGCTTTCCCATAAACTCTACAGAGGCAAAGTAGATGTTTATTTTACGGTTGAAGATTTGGCAGGGATTCAGAGTTATACGATTAACAAACAAGTCATTAAGTCTTATTTTAGAGAATTGGCGGATTTGAGTGATGAACTGTATCTCCCCAAAGACGATTTGATGTCCGTTATCATGCGAATTCCCGATATCTTGACAACTGCTAAGATGGATGTAAGCCCTGAAGAATGGGTCGAGGTCATGAAGGTGGTAGAGGAAGCCTTGAACAATTTCATGCGGTTCAGAAAGACCGAAGGAGATGCAACGGAGGCGGATTTGAAGCATCGAGTAGAAAACATTCAGTCGAATCTGGCTAAAATAGAAGAACTCGTGCCTGAACGAATGACCCTCATCAAAGACCGTGTGCAAAACTCACTGAATGAAATAGTGGGACGAGAAAAAGTCGACATGAATCGCTTTGAGCAGGAACTTATCTACTACTTAGAGAAGTTGGATATCAATGAAGAAGTGGTGAGACTCAAAAGTCATTGTGTTCACTTTTTGAAGGAATTGCTCTTGGAAAAGGCCACAAAGGGTAAAAAATTGGGATTCATTGGGCAGGAAATGGGTAGAGAAATCAATACAATCGGGTCCAAAGCCAATCATACTCAAATCCAGACCTTTGTGATTCAGATGAAAGATGACTTGGAAAAAATAAAAGAACAACTATTGAACATCGTTTGATGTTGTAAAAGAAGATATTGAACCAACTAAAACACAATCATCGTCGTGAAAGGCAAACTTATTGTATTTACAGCTCCTTCTGGAGCAGGCAAGACAACCTTGGTCAAACACTTATTGAAGAAAATAGACAATCTTGCTTTCTCTGTCTCTGCGACTACCCGCAATCGCAGAAAAAAGGAAATAGACGGCAAGGATTACTATTTTTTGACCAAAGATGAATTTTCTAAAAAATTAGAAAATGGAGAATTTTTGGAGCATCAAGAAGTATATGACGGCAATTTTTACGGCACTTTGATTGCAGAAGTTGACCGTTTGTTGAATATGGGCAAACACGTCATTTTTGATGTGGACGTAGAAGGTGCTTTGAGCATCAAAAAATACTACGGCGACCAAGCCTTGACCGTCTTTGTACAAGCTCCGTCAGTAGAGGTGCTTCGAGAACGCCTTACGTGTCGAAACTCCGAATCCCCTGAAACTCTGGAGATAAGAATAGCTAAAGCAAACAAAGAAAATCAGTATGCGTCTAAGTTTGACAAAGTAGTCCTAAACGACGTTTTGGAAGTAGCAAAAGCCGATGCTTATCGAATTGTCAAAAATTTTTTGACCAGTAGTTTACTGAACAGCATGGCAGTGAAGCAAGTCATTGTCGAAAATGTTTAAGATTTCTTATTTTCAAAGAGTATGCAAACAGCTATTACACAAGGAATAAAGGTCAGTGTAGAGGTGTTTTTTCATCCGCAACAGTCGCAGCCCGCAGCATCACAATACGTGTTTGCGTACCGGATTACGATTGAAAACCAAAGCAAACACACCGTTCAATTGCTTAGAAGACACTGGCACATCTTTGACACTTGGCGCATGAATGTGCGAGAGGTAGAAGGTGCTGGAGTCGTTGGGCAACAGCCCATTTTAGAACCCAACCAACAGCATCAATATGTGTCGGGATGCCATCTACACTCCGAAATGGGCTGGATGAATGGAACCTATCTCATGCAGCGATTGAGTGACGAACAGACTTTTCAAGTTGATATTCCCACCTTCAAAATGATTGTGCCTTCAAAATTGAATTGATGTGAATTTTTGACGCAGGACTGAAAGAGGCGAGAAACGGGATTTTAACTTTGAGAATTGTTTTTTTTGTTTAATTTTAAGCATTAAGCAAACAAAACAATTCTACTATGCAAACCGTTCACCAACTCCTTCTATTTGCGAGCATCTTATTGGTCACAATCTTCCTTCAAAGTTGTCAACCTGCTCCTCAGTCACAAACAACGACAAGTCTTCACTCTCCTTCCAAAGACCTTCACCTTCAATGCTTCCTCACCGCCGAAGGAACACCTGCCTATACCCTCAGCTTCAAAGACAAAACAGTCATAGACACTTCTACTTTGGGTTTTGACTTCAAAGATGCCCCTTCTTTGGGAAAAGGTATGAAAGTCTTGAACAGCGAATCAAGTACCGTTTTTGAAAGTTGGGAAATGCCTTGGGGTGAACAGCGAATGGTCGAAAACCACTTCAATGAATTGACGGTCCATTTGCAGGAAACAGCCGCCCCAAATCGCTTGGTCAATCTTCACTTCAAAGTGTACAACGATGGTCTGGGATTCCGCTACGAATTTCCCGAACAAAACAACTGGGCGGAAATGGTCGTGATGGATGAACACACGCAGTTCAACTTGACAGGCGACCACACTTGTTGGTGGATTCCAGGAGATTGGGACATTTACGAACACCTCTACAATACCACCAAGTTTTCTGCCATTGATGCGCTGAGCAAACGGGATCATCCCAACTTGGCTCAAACAACGATTCCCGAAAATGCGGTCAATACACCTGTCACCATGAAAACCGCAGATGGCTTGCACCTGAGTTTTCACGAAGCCAATCTAACCAATTACGCAGGTATGACCTTGAAAATAGACAAGGACAAACTGATGATGGTAAGCGAATTGGTTGGTTCTAAGCGTTTGGGACACAAAGCAAAAGTCAACCTTCCCTTCAATACCCCTTGGAGAACCGTACAAATCACAGAAACGGCAGCAGAATTAATTGACTCCAAGCTGATTGTGAACCTCAACGAACCCAACAAATTAGGCGATGTTTCTTGGTTTAAGCCCATGAAATACGTGGGGATTTGGTGGGAAATGCACTTGGGCAAATCCACTTGGCAATTGGAAGGCGGCAAACACGGCGCAACGACTGCCAATGCCAAACGATTCATTGACTTTGCTGCCAACAACAACATTGGAGGTGTATTGGTCGAAGGTTGGAACACAGGTTGGGAGCATTGGATTGGTTTTGAAGACCGAGAAGGTGTGTTTGATTTTGTCACTCCTTATGCCGACTACGACCTCAAAGAAGTGGTGCGATATGGCAAGGAAAAAGGCGTGGAAATCATCATGCACCACGAAACTTCGGCTGCTCCTCGCACTTATGAGCAGCAATTGGATACCGCTTATGCCTTGATGCAAAGTTTGGATATTCATGCGGTCAAGACGGGCTATGTTGGCAAAATCATTCCCAAAGACGAGTATCATCACGGTCAATGGATGGTCAATCACTACCGCAAAGTCTTGGAAACGGGTGCGAAATACCAAGTGGCTATCAACGCTCACGAACCCATCAAAGACACGGGGATTCGCCGAACAATGCCCAATGCGATTTCGAGGGAAGGCTTGCGTGGGCAGGAGTTCAACGCTTGGGCAAGCGATGGCGGCAATCCTCCCGAACACTTGACCATCGTACCCTTTACCCGAATGTTGAGTGGTCCGATTGACTTCACGCCCGGTGCCTTCAATATCAAACTCGACCCTTACAAAGCCGAAAATCAAGTCAACACGACTTTGGCGCAACAGTTGGCACTCTATGTGGTTCTTTACAGCCCTGTGCAAATGGCTTGTGACCTACCCGAACACTATCAAAACGGCAAACACCCTGCGTTTCAGTTTATTCGGGATGTGGCAGTGGATTGGGAAACGTCTAAAACGCTGAACGGTGAGGTGGGCGAATATGTGACGATTGTGCGACAAGAAAGAGGTTCTGACAATTGGTTTTTGGGGAGCGTAACGGACGAAAACACAAGAGATTTGGACGTGGCATTGGACTTTTTGGAGGAAGGCAAAAAATACACCGCAACGATGTATTTGGACGGTGACAAGGCACATTGGGACGACAATCCTACGGACTACAAAATCGAAAAACAAACGGTGGACAGTAAAACGGTTTTGAAGCTGCACTTAGCGGCTGGCGGCGGGGCGGCTGTGAGTTTGATAATGGAGTGACCTTTAGGTTTGGGATATTGAAGTCTCAAAGAAAAAGATAAATCACTTCACAAAGTGCTACAAAAATAGTATATTTGTTTTTGCGAAGTTCTTTGACATCGTTGGAATTCAAAAAAGTCTCAAATAAGGGCAGCATGCCCACTTTATTATATTATTTTTTTCAGAACCATATCTATACGTTATACGGATTGAGACTGTGTATTGTATCTTCAATTTAGTAGATTGTAAAGTAAGAGTGATAAACTCGTTTAATAAATAAAGAAATACCAAGTTTTTAAGAGAAAGGGGGAATGAATATTCCCTCCCTTCTCTTAAAAACAGCAGAAAGCTTGACTATTTTGTTTTAGACCATTAGTCGACAGTATCAACGAACTATACTCCAAAAAAATGCTAAATTGAGACTTTATACATAGAAACACAATTTAAATTAATGAAAATCTATACTTGAAAAGTGTCTTATTCACAATAAACGCTATGCGTTTAACATTTATTAACACTTTTTAACACAACTTTGTCTCCTTTCTTGCATCAATAGCCTCTTCAGGCTATTGTATAATTCCCAAAAATTTTACTAAAAGCTTGACTATTTTCATGCACATAACAATATCGCTTTGAAACGCAAAGTGCACGAAACCTTTTGTTAGCATACGTATTAATCTTTTTGTTACAATTGATTTTCAATTGATTGTAGGGAGGCACGGGTCAGAAACCATATCTACACGTTATGCGGATTGAGACCATAATATGAAATTTGAAGATTAAAAAATATGGTGGTCAGAAACCATATCTACACGTTATGCGGATTGAGACGGACTCTCGCGGCTCGAGCCAAAATCGGGTATTGTAGTCAGAAACCATATCTACACGTTATGCGGATTGAGACTCTTAAATGTCTCGTGCTGTACATCGGTGGTACTTTGTCAGAAACCATATCTACACGTTATGCGGATTGAGACTATCTGCTTTTTTCCGC
>JAUHXA010000147.1 GCA_030427245.1 Bacteroidia bacterium
GGGATTGCGGAGTTGTTGTAGTTGTGAACAAGAACTGCGATAGATGGAAAGGAACTCATCACTTGACTTTGTTTTTGTGCTATTGGGTGGATAAGGATGAGGCTTTATTAAGTGTGGTGGAGGGTGTTGTCGTTGTGAAACTGCGCTTGTATAGGGTGCATCATACTACTGTACAAAATGATTTTTGAACCACAAAAGTAGCAAAAGGGCACAAAAGAGGTTATTGAATTTCACTTCTTTACTTTTGTTTTCTTTGTGCCTTTTGTGGTTGAATTAAAAATGTACAGTAGTATGAGGGTGGATTTAAGAAGTAGGATTTGTGATATTTGAAGTTTGATTGGCTTGGAAAAATTCAATAGCCTTTGATTGCTCCGCCAAAACTATCCATGACTCAAAAAGGTTTTTGTCTTTTGCGGTTGGAGTAGTACTTTTGTCAAATATCTTCAACAAACCATATCTCCATGCGAATATTCATTTTTTTGCTTTTACCCTTCCTTCTTTCCACTTCAACTTATGCACAAAAACGCAAGAAGAAGAAAGCGCCAAAACCTGTGAAAATTGATACCATGAGAGCCATTGATATCCTCAATCCCAACCTTGAAAAGATAGTCATTTGGAAAAATGAGGTCAAAGCTCAAGAAGGAACGTTGTTGAATGGGAAGAAAGAAGGAGTTTGGAAAACCTTTCACAAAAATGAAAAATTGTCCAATTTGTCGGAATATCATGAGGGAGAATTGGTAGGTGTTTCGATAGATTTTAGCGATAAAGGCATAGGTACAAAACAGATAAATCATCAGTTTGCCAACGATACGGTGATAGTGCAGGACAAGGCGAATCCCGCTTTGCAGCACTATACGATATATGGAAAAACGGGCGATTTGTTACAGACAGGAAGTACATTGAAGGGAGAAAAAACGGGTGTTTGGAAAGATTTTCACCCAAAAGGGAATGTGGCAAAAATGGTGACTTATTTGGAAAACAAAGAGAATGGGGAAGCATACGTTTTTGATAAAGAGGGTGGTATCGTGGAGGAAATGAGTTACCAAAATGGGCTGTTGTCAGGAAAAAAAATCTCTTATATGACAGCAGGAAAGAACAATAGAAAACTTTATACTCCTCTACTTGAAGAACATTACAAAGCAGGAAAACTGGATGGTGAATTAATAAAATACCAGAAAAAAGGGCAACCTCAAGAGGTTTCTAATTACAAAAATGGCGAAAAACACGGTACTTCAAAATGGTATTATGAATCGGGTGAGTTGTTGAGCGTTTTTGAATACCAAAATGGCGTATTAACTGGCAAATCAAATACTTATTACAAAAGTGGAGAAGTGAAAACAATTGCCAACTATAGGAATAGCAAATTACACGATGAATATCAAACGTTTCATGAAAACGGTGTTTTGAAAACAGAAGGAAATTATGAAGAAGGGAATAAAGAAGGGAAATGGATTCACTACGATGAAGATGCCAAAAAGGTGAAAACGGAGTGGTACAAAAATGGTGAATTGACCAAAACAAAAGATTGAATTTGAAAATTGGAACTGGTCAGCAAGAACAGAAATAGGAGAAGTGAGATTTCGATCGCCTAAAACCTCACTTCCCATCTCTGTCATCTAAAATCTATTGACATTTGCCTTTCTTCACAGAAGTAACTCCTGCTTTTTCGGCCTCACACCTATTGCTGTATGTTTTTCCATTACATCCACAAACAGGGCTGTATAATTTTGGACAAGCTTGGTTGTGATTGACTTTTGTTTGGTCAATACATTCTGTTGGAGTAGTGGGTTTTGTTCCTTCTGGACACTTACCTTTTTTTGTAGAAGTGACTCCCGCTTTTTGGGCTTGGCAAACATTGCTGTAAGTTCTACCGTCACAGCCACAAACAGGACTGTACAATGAAGGGCAATTTTGTTGGGGATTGATTTTTGCTTTGTCGATACATTCTGTCGGAAGGGTAGGTTTTATGTCTCTTGGGCACTCGCCTTTCCTCATAGCAGTAACCCCCATTTTTTCCGCTTCACAAGCATTGTTGTAGGTACGGTAATCACATCCACAAACAGGACTGTACAATGAAGGGCAGTTTCTTTGGAGGTCAACCTTCGATTCATCTACACATTGGGTAGAAAGAGGTGGCGTTGTTTTGGGACATTTGCCTTTGGAGGTTCTGGTGACTCCTGATTTTTGAGCTTCACAAGCATTGCTGTAGGTTCTGCCATCACAGCCACAAACAGGGCTGTAAACTCTTGGACAGGCTTGATTCGGATTTACTTTGGATTTGTCAATACAGGGCTTATCCACAGGTAAGGGTCGTGTTCCTTCTGGGCATTTTCCCTTTTTGGTAGAAGTTATCCCTGATTTTTGGGCTTCACAAGCATTGTTGTAGGTTCGACCATCGCAGCCGCAAACAGGGCTGTATAATCTTGGGCAAACTTGCTCTGAATTGATTTTGGTTTGGTCAAGGCAGTTTTGAGCTTCAAGCTGAACGAAGCCAACCGTTAAGGTCATTACTGCAAAGAGAACTAATTGAAGGAAAGGTTGAAAGTGTTTCATGTTTTTGATTTTTTGGAGTTAAAAATGGAGTAAACCTATATTAGACTCTCTTGAGAAGTATGGGTTTAGTAGGATTTGAAGAAAAATTTCCATCCATCTATATTGGTTTATGCTATAAACCGACAAATTGTTACTCCTGCATCAGAAAAAAATAAAAAAACAGGCAGCAGAGTAATTACCAACTACTCATACTGCCTGTTATCAAATACAAAGCCCCTAAAACCATCCTAAGATTGTTTTTAATAGACTTCGTTGAAAAATGGAGCTCAAAAACTTACATTCACTTTAAACATCATATTAAATAACTTCCTAATTTTCTTCCCTTTTTTTAAGAGGCTGAGGTAGGTTGATTAACCAACATAGGAAGTTATTTTATTAGAATCCTTAGTTATTGCTTTAAGAATGATTTCGAAATATCCTGGCCTTGACTAATGATATGAATCCAGTACATTCCATCTACCAAACCTTGCAGCTCTACTCGGATTTTTTGGTTAATTCCCCCATTTATCACTTGCTCTTCAAAGGATAAAACTACACGTCCATACACATCAAAGACCTGTATAGATGCAACGCCTTTTGTTTGGGTTTGATACACCATATCTATCCAACCTTGTGCAGGTACAGGAGACAAAGACACAATTTGGAGTTTTCCTTCTCCTCTTTCCAAACTTATCACTCCCAAATCGTGTTCTGTGCCATCTATATCTACTTGAATCAAACGATAATAGCTCAAACCTGCTGGTGCCAATCGATCCAAATAACTATAAAAACTATCCGAAGATGTTGTTCCTGCAGCTTCAATGACTGCAATATTGGTATAATTTTGACCATCCGTAGAGCGTTCTAATCGGTAGTACTCACTGTTCCATTCAGAGGCAGTAATCCAAGTCAAGTAGTTTCCTACCTCCTGTATTTCTCCTGTAAAATCTATTAATTCAACAGGTAGTGTAACCTCGCAAGGCATGCTTTCACCTGTCAAAAGAAATGAGCATCCCGAAGCATCTGTCACTTCAATGTTGTAGCCGGAACTCATAGATATTGGACCAAAATAGAATGAATCACCTTCAACAACTCCGTTGTAGCTTCCTTCTATTTGATAAGGCCCTACTCCGTCCATACTTACAATAACGTAGTAACTCTCAGTGACGAAATTACAATTCACATTTGCTTGTACTTGAAGTAAGCACTCAGGATTTTGGAAACCAAAATTGATGAATATATAGGTAGTTTGAGTAGTATTCACTTGAGCTCCTACAGTAATGGAGGTTGTTGGGTTCAAGATATAGGGAACACCTCCTGTTCCAACCGTATTCGTTGGGTTTGCAGTAATAGTATAGTCTCCATCTGGGATACAATCAAAGCTGTAATATCCATTTTCATCTGTCACTTCTTCTGCTACAATCCAGCCATTTTCATCTATCAAGGTCAATGCAATCCCTTCTATACCCGGTTCTCCAAAGTCAATCATCTGATTGCCGTTGATATCTAACCACACAAAACTCTCTATACTATTGCCTAAGCAAATTAAGCCTACGTCCCATCCAGAACCATCTTCTCCAGGCTGTAAGACTATGTTTACAGAACCCGTTGCAGGATCTACATCACTGTCTACACCTTCATTCCCATTTTGATTGGGAATCGTAAAGCCATAAATTCCTGGCAAACTATAGGTAATGGTGTATTCTCCAGGTGGAAGATTGGTAAAGATGTAATAACCGTCTTCCCCCGTTTCAGGATTGGTAGAAGTAATAGTAGTTTCTATAGGTTCTCCATCCGAATTGTAAAGAGTCACTTCAATGCCATTGATGCCTCCCTCATTAGGATTCTGCAATCCATCTTCATTCTCATCTACCCAAACAAAGTCACCAATAGAGCCTGTTTCTTCACAACTTTGGGGAAACCTAAAGTCAATATCCGCAATACAGCCATCTTCCGAAATGATTCTTGCAGATATATTGTCAATGTCGTCTAAATTCGTAATACTGAATTTAAATATTTGACTACCTGCTCCTTTTGTAATTGTATAAGCCTGTACTTGACTTCCTGCTATGATTTCCATTGTTTGTCCCACTGCTGTTCCCAACCACTCTACCTCTACTTCAACCTCTGCAACAATAGCTCCTAATTCTGTATCATAGAAACAAGCAGTCGTAATTGGCTCCGCAATCTCAATGGTACAAGTCCCGTAAAAACCCGCATCAATTGTTGGGTTGTGTTCTCCGACACCCAATACAACCATGTGACTTCTACCTGTCTCTCTTCCTATGTCACTGTCTTGTGTATCATCAAGTATATTGTTTTCGTAAGAAGTAAACATAGGCTCTCCACTCTCATCTATTGGAGTGGCTACTCCAACTTGATACACGCCTGCTTTCAAGTCAGTGAAAACGTAATATCCATTTTCTTCCGTTTCAGGATTGGCAGTTTTTGAACCAATCGTGATAGTTGTAGCAAGGATATGGCCCTCTGCATTGTACAGTGTCACCAATACTCCATTGATACCAGGTTCTCCTTCGTCTTGAACACCATCTTTGTCTAAGTCATTCCACACATAGTTTCCAATAGAGCCTGTTTCTCTACATTCTTGCGGAAAACTAAAGTTGATGTCCTCTACACAACCTCCTTCTGCAATAAAACTTGCTGTCAGGACTTCAATGTTATCTTCCTCTGTAATCGTAAATTTAAAGATATGACTACCTGCTGCACTTCCAACTGTATATGTTTGGATATTGCTGCCTACTACAATTTCCATTGTTTGACCAGCTTCAGCACCCAACCATTCCACCTCTACTTCAATCTCTGCAACCGTCATTCCTAAATCTGAATCAAAGAAACAAGCAGTAATGATAGGATCCACAATATCAATTGTACAAGTCTCATAGAAACCCGCATCAATTGTCGGATTATGTTCTCCGACACCCAACACAATCATGTGACTTCTACCTGTCTCTCTGTCAATATCGCTATCCTGTGCCTCATCATTGATGTTATCAGGATAAGTAGTTATCATTGGAACTTCATTTTCATCCATTGGAGTATCCACTCCTATTTGATAGATACCTGCTTCCAAATCAGTGAAAATATAGTACCCATCTACTCCCTCTACAGGGTTGTTAGCTGTAACAGTTGTAGCAAGAATGTTCATATCACCATCGTACAGAGTAATCAATACACCATTGATACCCATTTCGTCCTGATTCTGAACACCATCCCGATTTTCATCATGCCATACATAATCTCCAATAGAAGCAAACTCTGGATAAATTCCAGCATCCACATTTCCTTCATCTTCACCAGCTTCTAAGACGATAGAAGGAGTATCTCCTGTACTATTGACATCACTGTCATTTGAAGGCATACTACCATCTGCACCTTGTGGACTTGGCAAGTAGTTCTCAGGGAAATTGAATTGAACAGAATAAGTACCAGGAGGCAGATTTTCAAAAGTATAGCTTCCGTCTTCGGTTGTCGTTGTTGTTGCCACAACATTGCCATCCTCATCCAATAACTCTACTCCAACACCTCCGATGCCTTCTTCTTCATCTTCGTTGATACCGTTTTGGTTTTCATCTTCCCAAACGACACCACTAATGGAAGCAGGTTCTACTGAGCAGTCATTGACAGTAACAATTGCTTCAGCCGTACTGGTGCAGCCATCATCATTGCTTACTGTAACAGTATAAGTAGTAGTGGTTGTTGGACTGAAACTCGATGTTGCTAAGTTTCCGCCTCCATCTGACCATATATAACTCGTACCACCACTCGCTGTAATGTTTGCGGTATCACCATCGCAAATTATTTCGCTTTCTACTGCAGCACTTGGCAAATCATTGACCGTAACGATGACTTGATCAGTATGAGTACAATTATTTCCATCCGTTATCGTCAAGGTATAAGTAGTTGTAGTTGTTGGATTCGCTATTGGACTTGCAATCGCAGCATTGCTCAATCCCGTAGTAGGCAACCAAGCATAACTTAATGTAGCAGTTCCAGTAGAACTACTTCCATCCAAAGTGGTGCTTTCACCATTACAAATAGACACATTATTACCCGCATTTGCTACTGGCAAATCATTGTTTACCGTTACTGTCACTTCTGCTGTATTTGTACTAACACAACCTGTGGCTGTTTCTGTTACGACTAAACTATACGTCATCGTTGTACTTGGTATAGCTGTTGGATTTGCTAAAGTAGCATCGTCTAAGCCATCTGTTGGTGTCCAGGCATAGGTAAAGCCTGATACCGCCGTCGTTCCGATTTGTACACTTAAAATGTTACAATCTATCGTTCCTCCTGTGCCTGCTTCGGCTGTGGG
>JAUHXA010000064.1 GCA_030427245.1 Bacteroidia bacterium
CAATACCAAAGCAGCAGGCATAAAAACCAACACAGTCGGCACTAAAAATAGGCGACTTTCGTGGCAAGCTGTCATGCTGTAATGAATGACAAACCAAATCGGAACGATGACCCAAAACAGTAGCTTCAATCGAGGAGGCAGTTGTTTGAAAGCCATCAAGGTTAGCAAAGGTAAAATATTGAACATTCCGAAAGTCCAAAAGTGGGTGTGTCCCAAATAGCAGTTGAGCCACAAAATGTAGGAAATATCGGGCGCAATGCGAGAGGGATAACCATAGTGGATTCGCAACCCAACAAATATGCCTACGAATAAAATCAGGCAGATTAGGCCAACCTTCAATTGGGGTAAAGAGCGAATGAATGAATAATTTGATGTACTAACATCTTCTTTGTCCTCTTCAAAACGGAAAAAACGGATGGAATCAGCTATCAAAAAGATGGGAATCAATAAAGCCGTTTCTCGATTGAAGGCTGCAAAAATGCACAAAGGAATAAACCACCACAATGGGCGCTTGTACCACAAAAATACCACAGCCAATAGAAAAAAGACGACATCCAAATAGGTGCTGATACTCAAATCGCTGTCAAAAATGGCACGAGACATGGCATACGACAGAATGATGAAACTGAATAATATGATGAAAGGATTGGAGGTGAATTTTCGGTAGAAAAGGTAAGCCAAACCGAAAATGAGGAGGTGTTCTATGAAACGAAAACCCATAAACACGATAAAGTAGGTTTTGGTAACCGAGAGCCCCAAAAACAAACCAATTTGAGCCATACCTTCCACCATATAAGGGGCTAAAATGCGGTATTGCCAGGGATTGAAGAAGGGGGATTCTCCTTTCAGTAATAACTGATGTCGAGCATATTGGACTGTATTTACAATATTCTCATAACCCATTTCAAAGTAATGACTTGCCAAAGCATAACCGCTTAGCAAGACCACTGCTAAGATATAGCCCAGAATAGTACCTATATTTGCTTGGTTTTTGTTCATTTGATTTTTTCACGATTATTAAAAGCAAAGTGAAGGTACAAAACAAATATAATTTGCAGTGGGAAAGCCTACTCTTCACAATTCTGGTGCTTGTCTATTTTATAGGCTTTCTGTTTCCGTTGCTTTTCACCGCCTGTGAAAATGTACAAATCGCATCGGTCTTGTATCCCGATGAAGGACGATATGTGAAAGTCATTCGAGGCGCATTAGAAGCCAAAACCTTGCGAATTCACTTTGTGAGCTATGGGCATTTTTTCTTCAATTTGGTGCTGATTCCTCTCCTGTTTTTACAGCAATTTTTTACCATTACAGATGTACACATACTCTTGTCACTGAGAATGATAAGTTGGGTATTTGGGTTAGGGAGTGTCGTATGGGTGTATATTATATCCAAGCGTTTTTTGGGCGTTGGAGTAGCATGGCTGAGTGCGATTTTACTGCTAATTGTTTCATTGACTTTCATCGAATACAGTACCGTAGCCCATCCCGATACCCTCCAATTGTTTTTTATTTTGGGAAGCCTATATTACACCTGTTTGTTGGCAGAAGGAAGCGAAAAGTTGGAGGTTCGGTATTTGATGTGGGCAAGTACGATGGCTGGCCTGGCTTTTTCGGCAAAATATGCGGGAATATTGTTGTTGCCCTTGATAGCCTTTGTTTTTTTGGGGCGTTTGTATCAAGTAGAAAATTTGGAGGTTTCGGAAAAGATGAAAGGAAGGGTGAAGGGTTTTTTGGGGTTGATTTCAGGCATGTGCTTAATAGGAGGGCTTATGCTGCAAAGGTCGGTAGTGACAAGCTTGTTTAGTGCAGATGGTGTGATTGAAAGCGAATGGATTTGGAATATAATTGCAGTAACTCGAACGGGAATGTTTGTACTGTCGGGACTATTTGCAGTTCTATATTATTTTTTATCAAAAGAACTTTGTAATTCAAAGTTAAATGTAGCTTATTTCATTGTCCATAATAGCATATTGGCCGTGAGTGTGTTTAGTTTAGCTTTTGTTATATCTTCTCCCAATTCACTATTCGAGTTGCAGTTTCTTCAAGGGTTGATTTATGAAGGACACAATACTCGAACAGGAGGTTTTTTTACAGCCAATTGGCAGCAAATAGGTGAACAATGGTATCGTGTTCTGACCTCTAAATATTTGTTGGGACAGGGTTTGTTATGGATAGGATTGGGAGCTTCGATTGGATACTTATACAAAAGTCAATGAATAATTTTTTTGTAAAGCTCCCAAAAATAGCGTATATTGACCAATAGTTTTTTATGCAACCTTCCTCTATTATAAAAGCCCCGCAGATACATTAATTTTCGGCTTACTTTATACACATCAAACAATCAGGCATTATAATCAATTGTGATTCACAATAAGTGGATTCCTATATTTAAATAATTCTTAAAATCATTTGTTATGAGTACACTACTAAAACACTCTAGACGCTCGCTCTATGCTTACACCTCTGCCATTTTGTTGCTTTTTTGTTTGGTTGTGACAGCAGATTTATTTGCCCAAAGAGGCAGTAGAAATAGGGGAGTAGGTGTGAATACGCCAACAGAAAAGTCAGTTGCAGAAAATCAACAACAAGTAGAAGAGTACAAACCTACCGAATCCAACCGAAGGGTAGAAAGTGTACAGGGAAAATTACCCTTGCACGATGATGTAATCGAATTTGAAATTGAAGTAGTAGATAATTTAGCTATTTATGAAGGAGATATGGTCTTGGGGCCTGCTGCACAATACGATCCGAATATCGAAAACGCAGTAGCTATTTCGGGAGCTACCTATCGTTGGCCGAATGGCGTTATTCCTTATGTAATCCAAAGCGGTCACCCGAAAAAAGCACAGATTGAACAGGCAATCAAACACATCAACGAAAAAACGAAACTGTGTATAAAACCTCGTTCTGGAGAATCAAATTACGTAGAGGTTATCAATAGTTCGGGGTGTTGGTCTTATGTTGGGAGACAAGGAGGAAAACAACAAATCAGTATTGGAAATTGCAGTTTTGGTAGTACAATCCATGAGTTTCTACATGCCGCAGGATTGTATCACGAACAATCTGCTCCAAGTCGGGACAGTTACATTACCGTTCATTTCAACAACATTAAAGACGATAAAAAACACAACTTCAACAAAAAAGGCTACAGCGTGACTTCTTACGACAAAGGATCCATCATGCACTACCCGCCTTATGCCTTTTCTAAAAACGGACAAAAAACCATTACCTGCAAAAGCAATCCCTGCAATATTGGACAACGAACTGCTATGAGTGCCAATGATATAGCAGGGATCAATGCGCTATATTCGAGCGCAACAGGCTGTGGTTCTTCATCTCCTATATGGGAAAGTTTGGGTGGAAAAATCACGAGCAACCCCGCCGTTGTATCTTGGGGAGCGAATCGAATAGATGTTTTTGCAAGAGGAACAGACGGTGCAGTCTGGCACAGATGGTGGAATGGTAGAAGTTGGGGGGGATGGGAAAGCCTTGGCGGAAAGATTCCTGAAGGTTCAAACATTAGTGCTGTTTCTTGGGGATCGAATCGAATTGATTTGTTTGTGAAAGGAATGGATAGCGCACTTTGGCATAAGTGGTGGGATGGTAGAAAGTGGGGCGGATGGGAAAGCCTTGGTGGAAAAATCACAAGTGACCCTACTGCAGTTTGTTGGGGATCGAATCGGATAGACATCTTTGCAAGAGGTACAGATGGTGCAGTATGGCATAGATGGTGGGGCGGCAAATGGGGCGGATGGGAAAGTCTCGGCGGAAAAATTCCTGCAGGGACGAATGTCAGTGCTGTCTCTTGGGGAGCAAATCGACTGGATTTGTTTGTAATGGGAATGAACACAGCGCTTTATCACAAATGGTGGGACGGTAGCAAATGGGGTGGATGGGAAAACCTTGGAGGAAAGATCACGAGCAACCCTGATGCAGTTTGCTGGGGATCAAATCGAATAGATATTTTTGCGAGAGGAACAAATGGTGCAGTGTATCACAAATGGTGGAATGGCAGAAGTTGGGGTGGATTTGAAAACCTTGGAGGAAAGATTCCTGATAAAACAAACAGCAATACTGTTGCATGGAGTGGCAATCGTTTGGATTCATTTGTGAAAGGCATGAATGGGGCATTGTACCACAAATGGTGGAATGGCAGCAAATGGGGGGGATGGGAAAGCCTCGGAGGAAAAATGACCAGCGACCCTATAAGTGTAGCTTGGGGTCCAAATCGTTTAGATGTTTTTGTAAGAGGTACGGACCATGCACTTTGGCACTTGTGGTGGGATGGTAGAAAATGGGGGAAATAATTCAAAAAAACAACAAATAGGCTGTTACTTCCAACAGCCTATTTGTTGTTTTTAAGTAATAGTGAAAATAATATTGAAAAATGTCGGAACTCACCAATTCAAGTCGTCTAACAGAGCATATTTTTAAACCATTTTCCTTAACTTAAATTTTCGATTACATGAAAAACCTCGATTTTATCAAAACGACTACAAGGATGTTTGCTTTGTGCTGTTTCTTGACACTAAGCAGTTTTGTTGGACATCCCTCAGTGACTCCGAACCCTGACAATACAGATAGCAATTTAGGCAATCGCATAGAAAATGCTATCACAAGTGCTGCCAATTACCTTCAAAGCCTTTTTGGAGAAAGTGTTTCCGCAGCTGAAGAAGAAGCACAAGTTGAACGATTTGTCAGTAATTTGGAATGTAACCTCGAACCAACTTGGGAAGCACATCCCAATGAAGGTCAAAAACTCTTGATTTTGGGTCGTCCCGGTCCACTCGCACAAGCCTTAGGAGAAGGCAATCAGGTGAAAGTGCGACAGGAAGAAGCTCCTCAAAGTGATGCTGGAGTAAATAGAAGCAGAGGAGGTACAAGAAATACCATTGATAGTGGTAGGGGCAGAGGTAGAACTTCTTCTTCAAATAGTACAGGTAGAGGAACTGCTGCTACAGGAGAGGACTTACCCAAACAAAATAAGCAAGAAATAATGCAATTGGTACAAGGAGCAGATGCCTTATTGATTGATGCAAGTTCACTACAAAACAAAGACTTGGAAGAAAACGACTATGTTCAAGCTGCTTTAGACGGAGGTGTGCCGATAGTAATGGAACGCTTAAATAGTGAAACTTTATCGAGTTTGACAGGTGTAGGTTTTGATGTAAAGGCAGGCATCCTCAAACTTCGACGAAATGGCAGTATTGAAATGGATGTGTTGGGAACAGAAAGTGATTTGCAAGCCATTGCTAATCAAGTAGAACCCGATCCACTGCAAGGCAAAAAAAGTGACAAAGTAAAAGAATCCAAAGAGTATCAAGAAGCTCTTAGACGCAGACAGCGAGGAATTGAAGAAGATGAGGAGCCGCCTGTTTTGAAACAAGAGCCTCAATTTGATGGAGCAAACAATGTTACGCTTCAAGATGTGAAAAACGAAGCCATAGAGATACTAAGCAGTCATCAAAAAATGCCCATCCAAAAACCACAAGCTGATTTTGCAGGTGGCATCAAAGATTACTCCAAAGGAGTTCCTTTCTATGTGAGTATGACAGGCTATAAACAAACAACAAGCAGTCAAAAGAGCTATTACAAAGTTGAATTGAAAGTGCAATTGTTTGCAGCAAGTAATCACAAGTATGTGAAAGTAACCACCACTGGAGGCTCTAAATTTGCTGCAACTGCTGCAGGTACAAGCCTGACATGGAATAAGCGAACAGACAGAGGATACTATACCGACCAATTATATGTTGAATATGGCCCAACGACTTCTGGGCATGGGTTGGTGATAGAAGATGAACATCCTGCCAACAAAAACAACACAGGACAATACAGCGTCTCCAAAGGATTCACCGTAGGAGCAAGTGCGGATTTCGCCAAAGATCCAAGCATGGGAGTCAATGCTTCTTATTCTCAAACAGAAACTTCTGTTCAAACCTTCACAGATTTTACTTGCTACAATGCAGTAGAAAACAATTACGCAAAATTTCGATGGGAAATGACTCAAACAGGCGATGCTACTGGCTATACCAATTATTGGGATTTGAGAGACTATGGTTGTTGTGATTGGGACCCAGGGCTTCACACCCTACCTAGTATGGCAACAGGAAACATACATCCTCAATCCGAAATTGTATGGCGTGCCAAAAAAGATGAAAATCGAAAAATCACCTTCAAGTTTTATATATATCATTACTTAGTGAATTTTTGGAGAACTCGCTGGTCTATGTGGGACTTTGATATGGGACATTGGAAAGGCCAAAGTGGTCCTTCTTATGGTTATCAAAAAAACTTCACAGTGGATTTTGGTTCTGTTTGGGTACCTAGTTTATCCGCAGGCAGACCTACCAATATGTCAAGCATCCATACCACTTATCGTTGGGAATCTGGGCGAGCAGTAGATGGACAAAACGCAAAAGACAGGTGGAATTCTTCTACTATGACCAAACATGAAGCAAACCCTTAGTGGGAAGTAGATTTAGAGAGTAGAAGAACGATTAAGGAAATTGAAGTGTATGATGCCAACTGGAATTGTTGCAATGGATATTATGATTTAAAAAATTATTATATCCTATTAGCGGATGACAAATCTGCTTTTTACAATGCAAATGGCACTTCTAAAACTTTAAATCAAGTTAAGAATGTACCGAACGTTAAGGTAAAGTTTTTTGCAGGTACACAAAGAGGATACAATAAGTGGGTTCTAAACTTCAATGCGAACTACAGGTATGTCCGTATTTGGATGGAAGGAACTGGAGTTTTGCCTCTAAATGAAGTAGTTGTAAGCCGACCATAACCCTCATTAAAATAATAAATCACCAATACTCAAACCTAATCTTCAATTCTACAATTGAAGGTTAGGTTTCTATGTAAAACCTCATCTTAATTGTAAACAAATGATCATGAAAAATCTCAGCATAGTATCTTTTTTGTGGATACTTTTGTTTTTAATCGGCGAATCAGTCGACTTACAGGCACAATCCAGAGCAAATGCCAGATTTGCCCAAAATGCAGAAATCTATAAACCCAACAGCAACAATAGAAAAATCAAAGAATTGGATGTTCAGTTGCCTATGCGATTCAATACCCAGAGAATGAAAGTAGAAATCGTAGACCAAATGGCTATTTATGAAGGCGATATTGTATTGGGACACGAAGCAGAATTCAATGGCGAAGTTTCCTTTGCAATCGCAATCGCTCACAATGATTACAGATGGGAGAATGGAATAATGCCTTATGTTCTTTCACCTGAACATCCGAGAAAAGCAGAAATAATAGAAGCAATAGACCATATTAACAAAAAAACCAAAATATGTATGGTGGAGCGAACCAATGAAAGAGACTACGTAAACTTCTTATCGGGAAGTGGTTGTTGGTCTTATGTCGGTCGCCAAACTTATGAACAACCCATCAACATTGGCAATTGTAGTTTGGGAAGTATCATTCACGAAATCTGTCATGCAGCAGGATTGTATCACGAACAATCGAGAAGCGATCGGGACCAATTTATTGAAATCAAATGGGAAAATATCAGCGAACACAGAAAGCAAAACTTCAATAAAAAAGATGAAACGGGAATGGATATCGGAGCTTACGACTTTGCTTCTGTTATGCACTATCCAGCTACTGCGTTTAGTAAAAATGGACAACCGACTATTGTGAGCAAAGTACCTGCCAAAGCTTTTGGGCAGCGTGACGGACTGAGCCCAATGGACATCAATGCTCTGAATAGCCTATACAGTAATGCAGAAGGCTGTGGAAATGAAGAAGTAGTGGTGAACCCACCGACTACTGGTACAGGAGGTGAAACGGGAACAAGCCCTACAACTACCGAACCTGCAACAGGTGGAGGAACAGGCACTACTACCACAACAGTTGTTCCTACTACAGGAATAGGAGGAGGAACAACAACTAAGCCACCTACAATTGGTAGTGGAAGAGGAACGACTACCACCACAACTACAACTACACAACCTACTGGCAGTAGGGGAAATAGAGGTCGGAGTAATAGAGTGGGAACAACTATAGGAAAAAACACAACGACCAGAAATATTATCTCAAAAAAAACAATATCCACCAATCATTTACCTTCTTCAACTCCAAAGCCAATAGAAGGAAAGGTCAGCTTTTACTCCGAAACGAACTATCAAGGAAAGTACATTCACTTATCGCCAGGAAGCTATAATGTGAGTCAGCTACTCCAAAGAATGCAAGCAAAAGATGTCTTTTCCGTTTTGGTGGGGGATGAGGTAATCGTCGAATTTTATTTGAAAGATCGCAGTAAGAAAGCTCTTTCAGAAAGCTTACCCAAACTAACAGATTTCAAGGAACGATATCAAATGATTGTTATCAAACCTAAAAAATAATTTTTTAACCTTTAAACATAAATCAATGAATTTACTACCAATTCTTTTTATCTTTTTGATGGCGTGTAGTAGCACCAATGTTTCGGACACTACTGACCCATCTACACCACAAAACGATGCTAATACATCCACATCTATGCCTGAAGGTGACGAACCTCCTATGAAAAAAGAAGGAAATGAAATTACTTTGTGGGTATCTCATTATCGAGTCCCTTGTGTGGGAGAAGGCGATGCATCCTTATGTTATCTTGCACAAGAAGGAACTACTGTCAATGAAGACAATTGGGAATATTTCTATGATGCAATACAAGGATTCGACAACTACGAATTGGGGAGTATTTACCAATTGAAAATCCGAAAAACCGAGCGGAAATCTGTCCCTGAAGATGCAGGTAGTTTTGATTACAGCTTGATGGAAATAGTTAGTAAAGAAAAAGTAGCCAAAACCACGACTTTTGACATCGCCTTGAAAATGGATCCTAACATGTTGCCTTTTATCATGAAAAAATCAGGAGGGGAGGAGTTTTACCTATTTGATGAAATCAAAGTAGAATTAGGTAATCCAACATTGAAGGCCAAACTGGAGCAGGCAATCAAAGGCGGTAGCACATTTGCAGGAACTTTTACTCACTCTGATTCGCCGAATACGATTGTATTGAAGAGCTTACAAGTAGATTAATTTTTTTTCACCATTAAATCTTCTTAAAATGAATTATCCCAAATACCAAAAACAAATCTCAAAAAACATTCTAATTTTATCATTATTTCTGCTGTGTAGTCTTGTGATTACGCAAGATTTATTTGCTCAAAGGGGCAGAACTGGCAATACCAATACACCTCCACAACAAGATGCAGAGCAATACAGTCCCAATACTTCTTCTAATAGAACTGTAAGAAGGGTAAGAGGCAAATTGCCTATGAGGGATGAAGTAATTGAATTTGAAGTAGAAATAGTAGATGATGTAGCCATTTATGAAGGTGATATTGTTTTGGGACCTGCGGCACAGTACGACCCCAATATTGAAAACGCAGTAGCTATTTCGGGCGCAAACTACAGATGGCCAAATGGCATTGTTCCTTATGTCATACAAAATGGCCACCCCAAAAAAGCACAAATTGAAGATGCTATCAAACACATCAATGACAATACAAATGTGTGTATAAAACCTCGTTCGGGCGAGTCAGATTACATAGAGGTTATCAGTAGTTCAGGTTGTTGGTCTTATGTTGGAAGACAGGGTGGAAAACAACAAATCAGTATTGGTGAGTGTAGTTTTGGTAGTACAGTACATGAGTTTTTACATGCACTGGGCTACTATCACGAACAGTCTGCTCCCAATCGAGATACCTACGTAACCATTCATTTTGAAAATATAAGAGATGATAAAAAACACAATTTCGATAAAAAAGGAGTCAGTGTAAGTTCTTACGACAAAGGTTCTATTATGCACTATCCTGCGTATGCTTTTTCTAAGAATGGCCAAAAAACCATCACTTGCAAAAACACCTCTTGTAATATCGGCCAAAGAGCTGGAATGAGTCCCAGTGATATTAGTGGAATCAACTCCTTGTACGCATCTGCAACAGGTTGTGCAAAAACCATTCCTACACCAACGCCTACGCCTACGCCTACACCAACGCCAACACCTACACCTACACCAACGCCCAAACCCAAACCAACTCCTCCTGTTACAGGCAATGCCATTTTCTATGATGCTTATGGCTTTGCTGGAAAAGCACTGGGTTTAGAAGAAGGAAAGCACGATATGGATGTGTTGGCAAAAACAATTGGAAACGATAAAATATCCTCTGTAAAAGTGCAGCCAGGTTATCGGGTCATATTGTTTACAGATGCTGGTTTTGGAGGAAAACAAAAGGTGATAACTTCCAATACAGACTTGAGGGACTTCAATGATGTCACCTCTTCCATTGTTATAGAGAAAAATACACCAACGCCCAAACCCAAACCAACTCCTCCCGTTACAGGCAATGCCATTTTCTATGATGCTTATGGTTTTGCTGGAAAAGCATTGGGTTTAGAAGAAGGAAAGCACGATATGGATGTATTGGCAAAAACAATTGGAAACGATAAAATATCCTCTGTAAAAGTGCAGCCAGGTTATAAAGTAATCTTATTTTCCGATGCTGGTTTTACAGGAAGACAGAAGGTAGTGACCTCCAATACAGACTTGAAGGACTTCAATGATGTCACTTCTTCCATTGTTATAGAGAAAAATACACCTACGCCAACACCTGTGCCTACTCCAAGACCAGTCAACGGAGTTGCCATTGTGTACGAGAGTTATGGTTTTGGAGGTAAAGCTCAAGAGTTGGACGAAGGTAAATACGATATGGATGATTTGTTGAAAAGCATTGGAAACGATAAAATATCTTCGGTAAAAGTAAAATCAGGTTATAGAGTGATACTATTTTCTGAGAGTAATTTTACAGGAAAACAGAAAATTGTGACCAACAATGTAGATTTGAATGATTTCAATGACATAGTTTCTTCCATTATTGTAGAAAAGATACCCTACTCAAGAAATTCGAGACGAGGGAATAGAGGACGAAATTAGTATCAGTGCTATGCTATAAAAAAAGGGTCGAGAACAAGATTGTTCTCGACCCTTTTGTATAGATACATGATGTCATTTGATATTCGTTATTTCCCTGCTCCATCCTTTAATGCCTTCAAAAACTCCGAAGCAAAAATAAAATCGTTTACAGCCTCATTGTTACTCTTCAATACCTCTTTGTTATTACCTTCCCACTCCTTCAATCCGTGGTGTAAAAAGACGATTTTTTCGCCAATCCCCAAAACCGAATTCATGTCGTGTGTATTCATGATGGTGGTCATATTGTATTCTTTGGTGATATCCCGAAGCAAATCATCAATTACGATAGCTGTCTTGGGATCCAAACCAGAGTTGGGCTCATCACAAAACAAATATTTGGGATTCAATACGATAGCTCTTGCAATTCCGACACGCTTCATCATCCCTCCACTGATTTCTCCGGGAAACTTATCATTCGCACCATTCAGCGTTACCCTTTCGAGGCAAAAGTTGACTCGGTCAAGTTTTTCTTTTTGCGTCAGGTTAGTGAACATATCCAGAGGGAACTTCACATTTTCTTGAACAGTCATCGAGTCAAATAAAGCGGAACCTTGAAACAACATTCCGATTTTGGTGCGGATTCCCTTTTTTTCTCTTTGGTTGAGTTCGGTAAAATTGATGCCATCGTAAAATACATCGCCCGATGTAGGTTCCATCAGTCCAATCAAACACTTCATAAAAACCGTTTTGCCAGATCCACTCGAACCAATCACCAAGTTAATCTTGCCAGTTTCAAACTGAGCATTGATACCTTTTAGCACTTCTTTGTCGCCAAACGATTTTTTAATGTTTACTGCTTTTATCATGGATTTGGTATTGGAGTTAAAATAATCGCTAAATTAAAATATTAAGGAATGAATGAAAATAAAAATAAGGATAAAAATGAAACGTCTATGATTAAATACGTCATTAAAACACAATTTAACCTATGGTAAGTCCCATCTGACCTTCAAAACTACCAGCGAATAGGGATTTTCTGTGCTCGTACGTCAATGTGAATAAATGAAGTACGACTGCTGTTCTGTTCATAAAACCCCATACCTCCAATAAAAGGTTTGTACCAAGGCAGTTTTTGGAAACTGTCAATCAAATCATATAGCACTTTCGCATCCTCCGAACTCTGTTTCCCATCACCATTCAAATCATCCATCCAGCCATCTTTGTCGTTGTCAATGTAAATATCAGTGGCTTTGCCAAATTGGTGACGGCTGTACTCTTTATTCTCTTTCAACTGATTGTAATAAGGAGTCCGATAACCACTCAGTACTGCAAATTTCTCGCATTTAATACCACTGCTATTCACAGCAGCCAATAACAATTCCAATTTCACTAACAATTGTTCATCCAAATAGACATAATTGGGATATTTCCATTTCTCAGATTGGTTACTCAAAAATTCCGACAGTTGAAAATTGGGTGAAACATAAGCTTTTTCATTCGTCTTATTGACTTCAATAAAACCCCTTGGAGTCGTATACTCTTCCCTTTTGGCAGGAGGGTATTTTCCTATTTTGAAGTCTTTCAGCACCACGTCTTCTTTTCCTTTAGGAATCGGAGTCATTACAAAACAATTGAGTTTCATTGTTTCTGTCGAACCGATAGGAGTTAATACAATGGAATACAAACCTGCTTTTTTAGGAGCTGTCCACTTCCAACTGTGTTTGCCATTTGCAGTCAGCTTACCCTTAGATGCGACTACTTTGATATTGGAAAATTGATTGCCACTAATGACTTCAAAAGAAAATGTTTCTTCGGGAAGTAAATAGACACCAAACACATTGAAGTAAGAGTCATTGCCATTGAAGCGCACTCCAAAAAGCAATACATCGTCCTTGGCATAAGTAGGCATCACTTTGGGGAGCGTGATTTTTTTAGCCTTTACTTCAATAGTCTTTATTCCGTCTGAGTTTGTTTCAGAATCTCTGTTATTCGTCAATTCTCCTTCAGGAACATCGGCAACATCTTCTGCAATGTCTTCGGGCATATCTTCAAACATTCCCTCGTTGTCTTTCTCGCTGTTATCTGAGTCAAGAACATCTTTAACTGTTATATCATCGGATTCAATACTGGGAATTTCTTCAATAACTGTTTTGTCGTTCGATTCTCTTGTGATATTTTTATCAAATTGCTCTTTTTCGGAAGGCGGAAATGCTGGATGTAGGTTGATAAGCTGAAAATATTCTGCCAACAAACCCAATGCAAGTGTCAAAACGAAAAGGTTGAATAGGAATTTAATTATCTTCATTTTTCTATCAGTGCTAATTGGTTTTCGTCAAAGTTATAAACATCTTTCTCAAATTTCAGATAGCCATTTTCGTCTGCCCATACTGTAAAATACACCAAAAATACAGGCACATCTCCTTCTATATTTTGGACAGTTGGTTCTGATTTATTCATGTACTCCTCTACTTTCTTCGCAGTCCAATCACCTTCTGTATCTTCCAATAGCTTCACACCCAATGCCACAGGGTCGGCTACACGCACACAGCCATGACTTGCATCTCGCTCTTCCTTATCAAAAAGTGACTTAGCATGGGTATCGTGTAGATAAATATCCATCTCGTTTGGAAACATAAATTTGACTCGACCAAGCGAATTTTCAGGCCCAGGCTGCTGCTCCAATTTAAATGGGAAATTATCAGCTTCGATTTTGTCCCATTTTATTTTTTTAGGGTTCAACTTCTCTGCATTTGCACTCCAATCTTCATAAACCACCATATTTTTTTCTTTGAAGTAGTTGGGATTTTTCTTGATTTTAGGAAGCAAGTCTTCCGTAGCAATTCCAGGAGTAGGAGTCCAAGTAGGACTGAATACAATGTGGTCAATCTGATCTTTGAAGGCAGGCGTTGGGTGATACAATTCTCCTACAATGACTTTCATATTCAAGCTTGATTCACCTTTTTCTATCACATCCAAACGAAAGGCTGGAATATTGACCCAAACGTATTTGTCGCCCAATTCATCGGGAAGCCATCTCATACGTTCCATATTGATGCTTATTTGGCGAACTCTATCCTCTATACTTCCCTGCAAAACCTTCAAGGTGTTAGGTCCTAAAATTCCATCTGCGGTCAAGTCGTTTCGCTTTTGAAAGTTCTTGAGCGCATTAGCCATTTCCTTGGTAAACACATTGGACGAACTATCATCCGTTTTGTTTTTAGACGTTTTTTGAGCCTCCTCTTTGTTTTTTTCCTCCGAATTCGAAGATTTAGAGGTCACAATTGACTTAGATTTACTGTCAGAAGAATCCTGTTTGATATTGATATCTGATTCCTTATTTGTCTTTACCGAAGAAATCATTGGAAAAGTATAATCGTCCAAATCTCCGTTTGCCATCAGATATGCCGCCAAAGTTGGCACACTTTCATGCTTTTCTCCTTGCTTCAAAACCAACTTACTTGGTATTTCCACCAAGTTGCTATCGTTCTGTATCTTTCCATAATAAAACAAGGCTCTCTTCAAGTATTGATAATCGGGAATTTTTGGAGACAAATCATTGACCACCTTAGAAACATCTGCGTCATTGATGGTTTGTTGTACCAACTTAACCAAGTCTTTCTTTCGAGGTTCAAACATGAATGAGGTATCTATTTCTTCGGGTTGAAAGCGACCAAACGCTAAGTGAGAAAGATATGTCAGGTAGGCTTGTGTTAGTTGGACATCGTATTTTGCCGCGTTTTTGGGCTGCATTTTCAAGCCAAAAACGCTGTCCTGCAATGCCTTCATTGAAGCAACTTTGTAAGCACTTGCAGTCAAGCCCTCTTCTGCACTCTGATCCAATTTGTCCAGTATATCGCAGCCCAAACTCGAAAGCACTTCTTGTTTTTCGTCAACCCAAGCAGCTTTGTAGTCTCGTGTCTTATAAAAGCCACGGAGTTTATTTGCCAACTCTTTTTGCTGCTTATCATTTAGATAGTCACCATATTCCCAATTCGAAAGTGTATCCACCATTTGATGAACATAAAACTCAAGGCCTTTTTGAGAATTGGCCTTGTTTTGTGCGTTTATTGAAGTACTGAAACAAGTAAGAACAAAAACCAAACAAATGATTTTTTTATAATATTTTTTCATTAAAGGATATTTTAAAGGTTTATTGATTGGGGAATTTTAACGTTTGAAGGTAGTTTATGTTTACCCTTACAGTGGAGACACACAAAAAAAGGAGGAACAAACGATTACCGTTTATTCCTCCTTCAATATACATTCAGAGAAGTCTCAAATCCTACTTCTCATATCTTTCTTCAAAAAATTTACTTCACCATCAATTTCTCCACAGACAAATCGCCTCCTTCAAAATTAACATGAATCGTGTACAATCCTTCTGGTAAATCGTTGGTATTCACCTGTACTTGATTGAATCCACTACTCAAAATCTTAGCCACTACTTGCTGACCTGTGATGTTGAAGATTTGGACACTTTCAATCGCTTTTGGAGCAACTACCAATACAAAATCCGTTGAAGGATTAGGATAAACCTGAATCGGCACCAAATTGATAGTGGTTGCAGACAAAGATTCTGGATGACATTCACATTCGTGGTCTCCCAAAAAACTAAAGGTGTTCTTACGATAAGACCACCAGCCTTCGCCAGTAAATGTTCCTCCCAATACAAAACCTACTTCGTTCAATTCATTTCGACCTGAAGTATTATCTGGTAGACGGACTATAGTTTGGTCTTTGGTGAGGCAATATCCCTGCTCATTGACCCAACAATCATCCACATTTCCAAAAGCAGTGACATAGGAAGGATCTTCGCCAATCACTCCAATCACATCTACTAAGTTGCTATAAGCGACTACATCTACTTCTGCTCCTTTGATAAGCGCCATTGCATCGTCTCCATTGAAGCTCATGGTTCTGCTCAAATCATAATCAGGATCCAAAAATACATTTGCTTTTCCCTGCAAATCATACTCTTCGTAGTATTCTCTTTGGTCATAATCAAACGTAGCGGTGAATCCAAATTCATCGTCATCTACATAAACCACATCAAAAATCACATTGCCGTCGTCGTCTAATTCTGGTTCGCCAGTCACAATGTTGAAGACCGTATCAACAAATAAGTAGCCATTCCAAACAGGTTTGTCAAAAGACGAAAAAACGGTTTCGGGAGTGACAATCGTTCTATCCAACACCACAACATAACTTTCATCAGGTTGAATCATGTAATTGGGAAGTGGGGTAACAGATTTAGGATTGGTTGTTGCGGGTGCATCGGTTGCACCGTTTCGAAAGCGTACTAGAGAATATTCAGATAAGTTAATGGCTGCCTGAGTTGGATTATAGATTTCCAAGGCTTTGTTGTTGCCATACCCTTCTACATATTCTGAGAAGAACAAATCGCTACAAGGTTGTGCGATTACATTGGGGCTACTGAATACCAAAATCGCCACCAATGCAGTTAAAAGTATTAATTTTTTCATTTTGAATAAAGTTTTGGTGATTAGTTGATTAGCAATTGGTTGAATAGTGATGGGTGACTCAGATTAATTTGTTCACAATTCAGAACCAATCGTATGAGCCACCAATCACTGATTACCAGTCACCAATTACTAAATCACTTATTTACTAATGACTAATTTCTCTGTTTGATTATTGACATTCAAGATATACATACCATTCGGCAAATCCTGTAAGTCAATTGACAATTTTTCGTTTTTAGCATTTTCTATGGTAGTTGAGTAGACTACTTGACCCGCCATATTTTGGATGCGAATGTCGGCATCGGTAGCTTCTTCCGCAGAAAATTGCAGTGTTACGATGTCCTTTGCAGGATTCGGATACAATAAAGTTGTCCATTGTACCAAATCATAATCGTTGATACCGACCATCAATGTTCCACCCATTTCTTGGAAACGTTGAGAAAACTCTTGATAGTATAGGTTGGCAATTGTTGCATCGTGAACGACTACCACATTTTCATCATTGCGGAAACGAGCTGAGTTAGACCAGTTGTAAGAACCCGTCCAAACCAAAGCATCAGATTCTGAATGTGCTTGATCCACGATCATGGTTTTGTGATGGAAAATGTAAGGGCCATTGTCGTAAATCACTTGATCTTCGCCCAAGTTCTCCAACAAAATTCCGAAGGGATATGCTTCTCCTTCTCCAAAAGGATTGAAATCGTCGTCAACCAAACCTGCTACATACGTTCCTTCATTGTGTTCGTCGACCATTGCATAAGCAACAGCGTTGCGAGTGAATGACAAAATCGCAAAGTACAATTCAAAATCTGCCGAGCGAACCGTAGCGATTTGTTCGGTTTGAACATCGTCGCTTGGACTGAAAAACAACTCTACTCGTTTGCCATCAATCAAAAATTCATTTGGAGTATTGTGTCGTTTGTTTTCACCAAAACTACCCGCCAACATTTCTTCAAATTCAATCGTGAAAGCTCTTGCCAAGCTTTGATCTTGGAAAATAATCACATTGTTTGGATCTACATTCAACTGTCCATCCGTCAAGTTGGTACTTCCTGTCCAAAGCAAAGGATCATTTGGGTCGGGAGAATCAGCGTCAATAATGACAAATTTATTGTGTTGGATACCACCAATTTCGCCAGGTGCAGGAGCAGGTCGTCTGATTTTTTGACCAGGGAAATCATTGTAAGTGCCTTCTTGAGCATCTGCATCCGTCACCAGTCGAACTGTTACACCACGGTCGTGTGCAGCCTGAATAGCATCCATGATTCCATTCGAGCTGTCCAAAGTATAACTCGTCACATCAATAGTGTATTTTGCATTGTTCATATAATGAATCAAAGTATCGGCTATTCCAAAAGGCAAAAACAAGGCATCTCTACCTCTCGAAACCGAAGTATCTACACTGCGATTGAAGAATACTTCAATGTGACCTGTAGATTCTGAAACCGTTGCGAAAGCTTGAATTGAAGAAGTCGAAACATCACCTGTTTCGCTCACGCTTGTTGCCTGTACGTAGTAAATTTGACCTGGTTCTAAGCCTGTCAAAGTAGTCGTGTGATCTGTCACAAAATCACCATTTGACACTTCACCTCCTTCTAAAGCTTCTGTCAAACCGTACTTAATGACTGTTGTACCACCGTTTTGGGTTGTAAAGCTGACATCAAAGGAAGTCGTTGCGATGTTTTCTTGCGATAAATTGGTAGTGAATACAGGTGGGTTTCCAACAAATTCAAAATCTTGAAGGCTTCGAGGCAACAATTGGTAGGTGTCTCCAAATTGTCCCAAAAGTCCAGTAATGTTGATAAGTCCTTGAGGAATCGGTGTCCCCGCAATGTCTGTACCGCCATTGATACGCACTTCATACAATCCCAATCCACTCACGATTTGATAGTTGCCGCTTCCTTCTGCAAAAGTTCCTTCGCTGAAAAAGCTAACACCTTCAAAGCGAATCAACTGTGCTTCGTAATCTTCTTTGTAGCCCTGTGGAGGCGACAAACCTGTGATAGGTTCAGGCATCATATTTCCTGTGCTGACTACTTCTACTGAAAAATCACCACCTTCGTCGGTAATCTCCAACAAATTGTTGAATTCAGATAATTGACCAGTTACTTTGATTTCATCACCAGGCTGTACATTCGTCAATACGTCACCAGTTGCAAAAATAGGAATACCCGCTGTTTCATCTTGGAAATAGCGAATTGCACCAAATTCAGCACCGTTTGTAACAATTCCTTGAACCGTTACGGTTTCACCAATTAATAGAGAACGAGCTTCTGCAATCGTAATCAAGCCTCCGCCTGTATTGCCGCCCAAGCCCAAATCTTCTCGGCTACGAGGCAACAACTGATACGTGTCTTGGAATTGCCCCATAATTCCTATTGCTGCAATCGGCTCTTCAGGAATCATTGCACCCCCAATGTCGGTACGACCATCTACACGCAAAGCGTAAGTATCCATACTTTCACCAATCGTCACATCATAGTTCGTACTGTTTGAAGGAAAAACGCCCGTTTCGGAAAAGCTCACTGCTTCAAAGCGAACCAACTGCGACTCATAATCTTCTGAAAAACCTTCATTTGCAGCCAAAGTTTTAGGTTCAGGTAAATCATTGCCGCTGCTCTGGATTTCAAATACAAAACCGTCTCCACTGATTTGAAGTAAGTTGTTGAACTCTGATAAAGGTCCTGTTACTCGAACAATATCACCTACCTGTACTGCATCGGCCAACTCAGTGTTAAATATTGCAATACCTGCTGTTGCATCCTGCATATAACGAGAACCGCCAAACTCTGCGCCAGAGGTAATAATTCCTTCAACCGCTACAACTTCACCCAACTCCATCGTACGAGCTTCTGCAATGCTGATGAAGTCACCTCCACCAATATCACCACCCAAATCCGCCACACTGCGAGGTAATAGCTGATAGGTATCTTGAAACTGTCCCATGATGCCTGTTACTGCAATCGGTTCTTCGGGAATCATTGTTCCGCCAATGTCGGTACGACCATCTACACGAAGAGTATAAGTACCCATGTCTTCTCCAATCGTCACATCATAGTTGGTGCTATTATCAGGAAAAACGCCTGTTTCAGAAAAACTAACAGCTTCAAAGCGAACCAACTGCGATTCATATACTTCTGAATAGCCAATATTTGCAGGCAAAGTCTTAGCCTCTGGCAAATCATTGCCGCTGCTCAATATTTCAAAAGTAACATCTGCACCTACTTGCAATAAGTTGTTGAACTCAGTCAAACCACCAGTGATTTCTACTTCATCACCTACATTTACGACATCTGCTAAATCACTGCTGAATACGGCAATACCAGCCGTAGCATCTTGAAAATAACGCACACCTCCAAACTCACCACCTGTTGTAATGATTCCTTTGATTGTCACCACTTCACCAACACTTTTGGTACGAGCTTCTGCAATTGTAATCAAATCTCCTCCAGTATTACCACCGTCAAGTCCCAAATCTTCACGACTACGAGGCAATAACTGATAAGTATCTTGAAATTGTGACATAATACCCACTGCTGCAATCGCTTCTTCGGGAATTGTAGCACCTCCAATGTCGGTACGGCCATCTACACGAAGAGTATAAGTGCCCATATTTTCCCCAATCATCACATCATAGTTGGTGCTGTTGTCCGGAAAAATGCCTGTTTCAGAAAAGCTAACGGCTTCAAAGCGAACCAACTGACCTTCGTAATCTTCTGAATATCCTTCATTTGCAGACAAGGTTTTGGCTTCTGGTAAATCATTGCCGCTGCTAATGACTTCAAAAGTAACACCTGCACCTATTTGCAATAAATTATTGAATTCGGTTATTCCTCCTGTCACTTCAACTTGATCACCTGAATTTGTTCCAGCTGTCAAGTCATTACTGAATACTGCCAAACCTCCTGTTTCGTCTTGTATATACGTGACGCCACCAAATTGACCATCAGTAGTAACAATACCTACAACGGTTACAATTGCATCAACACCCTTGGTACGAGCTTCTCCAATACTGATGACTTCACTAACGACAGGCTCCAAACCCAAATCACCCAAATTTCGAGGCAACAATTGGTAAGTGTCTTGGAATTGTCCCATGATTCCTACAGCTGCAATACGTTCGGTTGGAATTTCTGCACCGCCGATATTGGTGCGACCATCTACACGAAGAGTATAAGTGCCCATGTTTTCGCCAATTGTCACATCGTAGTTGGTACTATTTGCAGGGAAAGTGCCTCCTTCCGGAAACATCACTTCCTCAAAACGAACCAATTGTGATTCATACGCTTCCGAAAAACCTTCATTTGCAGTAAGCGTTTTGGGTTCGGGAAGGTCATTACCAGAACTGAGAATTTGATACGCAAAATTATCGCCACTGATTTGTAGTAAGTTGTTAAACTCCGACAAAGTACCTGTGATAATGACATCATCACCAGGCTTTACCTCATCCGAAAAACCAGTATTGAAAGTCGCAATACCAGCTGTGGCATCTTGTAAATAGCGAGTGCCACCAAATTCACTGTCAGTGGTCACAATTCCTCTAACCGTTACTTCTGCATCTAAGCCCAAGGCACGAGCATCGGCAATGCTGATTTCTTGTGCTTGTAGCGAAGCAAAGGTTAGAAATAGGGTTAAGTAAAATAAAATTCGTTTCATTGTATTGATTTATTATGAAAAAAAATGTTCTTTATTTTTTTAGTAATTATTAACGTTAACGGTCTTTTTCTGTTGAAACAGAATGTCATTTCCCAAAGCAGTTTGGGCGTGAGCTACAATATTAAATTCATGAGTAACTCCTGTGTTCTTGGCCACCTTTATACGAAACGTTCCAACGCCCTTTTCGTTTTTGATTTTCACCAATTCTTCATTCATATAGCTTCCATCTGTCAAATCTCCATGATACCACTTCACTTTTGTATAGCCTTTCGGCAATCGCAACTCTAAAAGATACTCGCCTGTTTGCTTCAATTCATTTTTGGATTGAATGTCAATTTTTGCTTTCTCATGGTCTTCAATAAGTTCTCCTTTCTTGCTGTATTCTTTTGTACCAACCCCCAATTCTCCGTCTTTGTAGGGTATTTCAGCCATTACCTTTCCATTGCGGTGGTATCGAGTTCGGAGTCCATCCTTTTTGCTTTTTGAAAAATTAGTTACTTGATATATCAATCTATCCTTGTCTTTGTAGTACCATTTTGCTTCCCCTTCTTTATGTCCTTCTATGTATTCTATTTCCGCACTGACATTGCCGTTTTTATAGTAGGTTGTAGCCAATCCATGTCTTTTGCCTTCTTTGTAATTGATTTCAGTGACGGTTCCGTCCGATTCAGTTTTTTTGACCAAACCTTCTTTTTTGTTGGAAGAGCTACCGCCTTCACAAGCTATTAACAATAAGAAGGGAAAAAATAATAATGTAGCTATCTTTTGTACCACAAGTCTTTGTTTTGAAGTTTTATAAAATGTCTTGCGAAATTACTATTATTCGTTAATATTGGAGGGCTGAAAGGATTAAAACATTGTTATTAAATGTCAGTCTGTTCCCAAAAACAGATTAAAGTTTGTTTAAAACCTCTTTAATATTTGATTTCATATCTGTACTTTGCAGCCTCCATTTCACTAACAAATATGTCATACAATGAATCTCATTACAAAAACCACTTTTCTAATCACTCTTTTTTTACTCATTGGATTCGGCTGCACTCCCAAGGACAATTCTTCTACCACAACACCTCCCAAAGAAGAGACCTCCAATACTGATATGGATGCAAAATCAGAACCTGAAGAAGTTAATCCATACCTTATTGGCAAAAAATCATTTATGGGACTCACTCCTGGGAATCTAATTGCTGACCATTCCGATGTTTTGGAAAAGAGCGTTCTAAAAACGGGTGAAGGAGACTTTGAAGTATTCAATATCAAAGATGAATCAGGCGAAGTATTGGGAAATATTCTTCCTGATCCACGAGACGAATCTAAAATAGGAATCATCACTATCACCTCTACAAAAGCAAGCACTTCGGAAGGTGCAAAAATTGGCATAACTTTCAAGGAGTTGGAAGAAGTATTGGGTGAATTGCCTGTTCATGGGTCGGAAATAGAATCGAGAACTTCTGCTTTCAAAGGAAACTGGAGTTTCTTGTTGGATGCCGCTTTTCCAAGTTATGAGATTGATAAAAACGAACTCGATGTGAATGTGAGAATCAAAGTAATTGATATCCGTCCCAATGCTTATGCCAAGTAACCTTACTTCATTTTATCTCGAAATTTAGGAATCACTCAATTCCTTCTTGACTTCTTCATATTCTTCTGGTCTGTTCACATTCTTCAAGGTCGTCACATCAGGTGCTTCCAACAAAGCAATATCTGAATTGATTAAGACTTTTCGGGGGCAAGAATATCCCTGAACCAAAAATTGAAGTAAAGTCAGGTAAGACTTTGGTTCCCATATCGTAATCAAAGGTTCTGGAAACTTGGTAGCAGGATTGTAAAAAGCAGTCGCATTTTTGGAAGGATTGCGGTTATCAACCAGATGCTGCAAAGTATTTTTATCAAACAAGGGTAAATCACAGGCTATGACAAGCCATGCGGCATTGGGATTGTGCTGAAAAGCAGATACAATCGCACCAAAAGGTCCTAAACCGAGCATTTTGTCCGTTAAGGTTGGATATTCGCTATGAGCTTCAATCGTTGATTCCTGTTCAGGTCGGCAAGAAATAAATACTTTTTCACAAACAGATTGCAGCATATCACTCACGTATTCACGTTGTGCTTTGCCATGATAATCAATCGCCCCCTTATCTCTGCCCATACGCTGACTTTTTCCTCCAGCCAAGACGAGTCCATAAAGTGGAGGCTGGGTAGTGTTCATTTTTTGAAGTAAAAAATCGGCGATTGCAGGAAAATCGGTAGATTTCAAGATGGGAATTTCTGCCCATTCTGGAAGGTGTTTTTGAAGGAACGGGAAAATAGCCTCATTTTCTCCTTCTAGCAAAATTAAATCTACATCGGTTAGCCTTTCGAGTTTTCGCTCCAATGAGTCTTTTTTTCGGGTATCTATGACCACTATTTGTTTTTGTGCTTTGAAGTGATTACCATTGACCAATACGAGGTCTTGTTCATTGAAAAGGGAACGGAATTGGTAAGTGTCTAATTGGGCATTGAAGTCTATGCGGTGATGGGTGATTTTGTCGGTGTAAACAAAATTTGCCCCAGCATCCATAGCAGGATTCTCTTTTTTTCCTATTTCTTTTTCAGTATCTGCGTTTTTATGGTCGGCATCTACATAGCCCACTTTGAAGTTTTTGGACAGAATGGAAGTGACTTGGTGGGCGATTTGTTGGATGTTACCGCAGGGAGTACCAATGATTGCCCATTCATTTCGTCCGAAATTGCCGAGTTTGGGGCGGCTAAGGTTAGCGTGTTTTTGGTGTTTCTTCATCAGCGAATCTGTTTTCTACAAAGATAATCCTTACATTTGAGAATCCTTAATAATTATAAAATTTGGATGTGAGAAGCAAGAATAGAAGGGAGAGTCCCTATTATTTCGTCCAAAGTCGAAAACAAATGGCAACATGAAAAAAATCAAAATCGGCACTTTCAATGCCTACAATTTAGTTTTACCCAATACGACCTATTATGGTTGGAAAAAATACAGTCCAGAAGAATACCGCAAAAAAATCTCATGGATGGGGTGGCAATTGGACACTATGCAAGCAGATATCATTGGTTTTCAGGAGATATTTCACCGAACTGCTTTGGAAGAGGTTTTGGATTCCAGCCTTTATTGTAAAGACTACCACATTGTGATGTCCAAACCTTCGTCTGCTGAAAATGCCCCAGATCTTGCACCTATTGTAGCTTTGGCGACCAAATTTCCCGTAATAGATTATCATGTAGTAGAAGATTTCAACGAGATGTTGATGTTGGATACGGAGGTAAGTGTCCCTATTTTTCAGTTTTCGAGGCCTGTATTGATTGTCGAATTAGAAATGTATGGACAGATAGTGACGGTTTTTGTAGTACACCTTAAATCAAAACGCCCAAGTATTCCGAAAGAAGCGGATGCGGATGATCCATTTGAGCAAGCAAAAGGGCAGGCAAGGTCATTGATTAGACGAGCAGCGGAGGCTACGGCTTTGCGGAAGTTGTTGCTTCAATACCTCGAAAAACGCAGTTATCCAGTCATTTTGTTGGGTGATGTGAATGATTCGGGCGGTGCTGTGACAACGGAAATTTTGGCGGGTCAAGATCCTATGAGTTATTGGCACAAGGAAAAGAAAATCAAGTATTGGGATGTATTGCTCTACAATGTTAAAAATATTCAAGCTCTGAAAAGCTATCAAGATTATTACTATACACACATTCACAATGGACATCACGAAAGCTTGGACCATATTTTGGTGAGTCAAGAGTTTGTGAGAGAAAATCCAAACCATATTGGGGAAGTCAGGTATGTTCAGGTTTTGAATGATCACTTGCAGGACAACACTTTGAGTAGGGAAGGAGTGGAAGGTTGGCAGTCAGACCATGCACAGGTAGTAGCAACGATTGAATTTGAGTAGGAAGTACTTGAGTGAACTCAGGTTTGTAAATTGAAGGTAGTATCCAAAAAATAAACGAATAGTCTACTTAAACCGAGTGTTCCCACAAAACACTTTGCTTTTGCACAGTGTTGTTTCTTCATTTTTCGTATAATCGCAGTTTAATACAGAAATCAAATACTTTATGCTAAAAAGGTGTTTTCATTTAAAGAATGACCAACCTTTTATCAAAAAACAAAACAATAAACATGCAATTTGAAACAAAAGCAGTAAGAGCAGGTATTAAGCCTGACCCAACAACAGGTGCCATTGTACCTCCGATTTATCAATCTGCCACTTACGTATTGGAGGAAGTAGGCAAAGACAAGGGTTTTGACTATACCCGTTCGTCTAATCCTACCCGTGCGGTTTTGGAAGCGAATTTGGCAGCCTTAGAAAGTGGAGAGTATGGAGTTTGCTTTGCTTCGGGAATGTCGGCTGTGGATGCGGTATTTAGAATGTTCAAAGCGGGGGACCACTTTGTGATGAGTGATGATGTATATGGTGGGGTGACCCGCTTGTGCAATCAAATTTTGACCAAATACGGTATGACCTTTACCTATGTCAATACGTCTGACCTTTCGACGATTGAACCCGCTATACAAGAAAACACCAAAATGATTTGGCTCGAAACACCTACAAATCCACTATTGAAGGTAACAGACTTAGAGGGAGTAGCTGCAATAGGGAAGAAGCACGGTATTTTGACAGGTGTGGACAATACTTTTGCGACTCCTTATTTGATGCGTCCGATAGAAATGGGCATTGACATTGTCCTCCACAGCACTACCAAATATTTGAGTGGTCACAATCAGATAATCGGTGGAGCAGTGATTACCAATCACCAACACATTTTTGACGATTTGAAGTTCATGCAAAAAAGCATGGGGGCTATTCCGAGTCCTTTCGACTGTTGGTTGTGTTTGTCAGGCATCAAAACGCTGCATTTGCGGATGGAGAAACATTCTGAAAATGGTATGGCGGTTGCTAAATTTTTGGAAGCACATCCCAAGGTCTCAAAGGTGAATTACCCAGGGCTTGAAAATCATCCCAATCATGAGGTCGCTAAACGGCAAATGAATGGTAAGTTTAGTGGTATGATTTCGTTTGAATTGAACGGTGGAATTGAAGCAGGTAGAACGCTGATGAACAGTGTGCAAATGTGTTATCTGGCGGAAAGTTTGGGAGCTGTCGAAACGATGGTGACACATCCTGCTACTATGACTCATGCAGGAGTTCCGAGAGACGACCGTTATGCAAGAGGTTTGACGGATAGCTTAGTACGTGTTTCGGTGGGCATTGAAGCGATTGAAGATATTATTGCAGATTTGGAACAAGCTTTGGAGAAAGTTTAAGAGAAAATTAAATTCAAAATTTATTTTTCAAGACATTACATTGAAAGCCAGATGATTTCACGTGAAATCATCTGGCTTTTGTTTTGATGGAGTACCTGCAATATCTTAATTATCAAAATATTAGTGGTGAAAAATTATTATATGGGAGCGGTCAACAAAAAGGGCGGCGTTAAATGTAAAAAACCATTTATCGCCTAAAACATACCATTTATCTTTGTTCTCTTATTGTTCATCGAATTGTATCCTACCAATGATTCTTACTCCCTTATCTTTGCAACAAGATTTAATCATAACACGCCAAAAAGGAAAAAAGCTGGTACAGTCGGGAAACTGCCCAGCTTTTTTATTTTTTTAATATCATTCTACTTCAATAACAAAACTCGATTCACCAATCGTTCTCCTTCAATCCCGAGGTCTCGGGACGAGTACTCTACTTCATAAAAATACGTACCACTCGGTAAACCCTCTGCATTCCACTCCAATGATTGCAGCCCAGCAGTTTGTGTGCCTTCAAGTAACACTTCAATTTCCTTTCCCAATGCATTGAATATCCGAACCTTTACGTTAGTTGCCTGTGGCAAATTGTATTCAATGGTAATCCTGTCTTGAAAAGGATTTGGGAAGTGTCGAACTTGGTATTTGGCAGTCAACAATTCATGGTCTTCAATGGAAGTCATCAAAATTTCGGAAGGCGATGGGAGAGGAGTAGAGGTGTAAATATGGAACTCTCCTGGTGCTAAAGTGATGGTCTTGAAGATGTCATTAATTTCCAATTCCTCACCCGATAAGAAATCATACCAAGTTCCAAAGTTAGTAAATGTCACCAATTTGCTTTTTTCAACTACATCAAAATTTCCTACAATTATCACATCCATATCATCGTGTCGCAAGCGAATGTTTTTGAAAGTGGAAGTGACTTCTATATTGAAGTTATCGGTTTGGAAAGCGGGGTAGTTTTTCTTCAAATGAATCATCAGGCGGTAGTGATCGTATAGGCTTCGACGGTTTTCATCGTCGTAATAATCCCATCGAACAGGTTTATCAGATAAGCGGCAATTATTGTTAATCGTTCCGTCTGTACATCGGTTGATAGAAAAATCGTAACCCACTTCGCCAAATTGCCAAACCATTTTAGGGCCAGGAATCGGGAAAAAGAAAGTTGCTGCCATTTTTGCACGTTCGATTGCGGTCTCAAAATCACGGGTATTGTAGTCACCACTGCTATTACCATTGTTTGTTAAGCGGAATATCATGCGTTCCTCGTCGTGACTTTCCATATATCCCACCAAATGAGGCTCATTGAAGTTACGACCTTTGTAGGAGATACCCGCCAAACTACCTGAGTATCCCATTGCAGCCTCTGTATAATCATGGTTGATATTGCCCCAAAGCATCATGCCATAATCCGCCAGTTCTTTTTCTTCGCTATTGTCCGCAAAATGCTCTAAAATCACATAAGCAGTTGGATCGGTTTCCCAAAGCTTGTCTGCCATTCGTTTCAGAAGGGCAATCCGAGAATCGTCTCTTTGTCCGAAAGCTCCGACATCATCACCTGTATTGTTTTGGGTAAAACCTTTGGAGAGGTCAAAACGATAACCATCAAACTTGTATTCTTCCAACCAGTATTTATTGACTCTATCTACAAAGTATTGAGTTGCCGCACTTTCATGATTGAAGTCATAGCCGACATTGAAGGGATGTCGAGCTATTTTGTTGTGATAGGGGCTTTGGTCTAAATCGGGATACAGTCGCACCAAAGGACATTGACCAAAAGCGTGATTCAACACCATATCCAAAATAACGGCAATGTCTCTGCTGTGAGCTTCGTCAATGAATCGCTTCAAATCGTCTTCTGTGCCGTAGTATTTGTCGGGCGCAAAGAAATAACTGGGATTGTAGCCCCAACTGTTGTTTCCTTCAAATTCCATAATGGGCATCAACTCAATGGCATTTACGCCCAATCGCTCCAAATAATCCAGTGTGTCGGTCAAATCATCGTAGCTTTGACTGCCCAAAAAGTCACGTATTAGAAGCTCGTAAATCACCAAATTGCTTTGTGCGGGTCGCTCGTAATCCGTAGTCGTCCAGTTATAAGGCGTTTGTGCCGTTTGAAAAACACTTACAATATCGGTGGTTTTTCCAGAAGGGTAGGACTTCAAATTGGGATAGGTGCTTTCGGGAATGAATTGGTCGTTCCACGGGTCTAATACTTTTTCGGCATAGGGGTCGCCAATTTTGATAAAACCATCCACCAAATACTGAAACGCATATTCTTTGCCTGCTTCCAGCCCATCCAATTGCAGCCAAAAACGGTCACTTTCAGGAGTGACTTTCATTTGATAAGCAGGGTCAATTTCCCAGTTATTGAATTCACCAATCAAATAGATAAATTTCTTGCCTGGTGCAAAGAGAGAAAACAAAACAGTATTGTCGTCTATATAATTGATGCCATCCTCAATGCCTTCGGGTAGCGCTTCAACGGAGTTGGCGGGCTGCACCAAATAGAAAAAAGAATCGGTTACTTCTTCGGTATTGGTACTTGCTACGTATTTCACCCATTTCTTAGCTTCTTCTGTTGCGGTTTCTTCATGTGATGCTTGTGTGCCCACGTTTTGAGCTACCAAAAGATTGTCTACATAGATAGAAATAGTCGCTTCTTCGCTTGTTTCTACCGAAATGGTAAAACTTTCGTTGAGCGTAGCAATATAGGGGCGCTCGAAAGGCTCTGCAAAAACGGCTTGAAGTCCTGAGCTTTGAGAAACGTCTATGAAGATATCCCCGCCGTCCGTGGCTCGACCGACTTTTGAACCATCTGCATTGCGAAACACAAATGCCAATCTCAAAATACCTTCATTGGAGGGTACACCATAATATTCTCTGACATTGTATGAAATTTGGTATTTGTCGTCGCCTAAAGAGGTCATCAAAACCTTATTGTCGGCTACGCCCCAATCAGAAACCACATACTTCCAATCACTTGGTCCTGTACTTTCACTGGTAATCACGCCTGTATGTGCATAAATAGGAGTGTCGACTCCAGCTAATTCGCCATTGCCTTCTTTGGCATCAAAAGTGATGGTTACGGCATCCTCGGCGGTAAATAAAACGGGATCCCAAGTGACGACTTGGGCAGAAATGGAAAGGAAAGTGGTTTGAAATAGAATAAAAAGAGTAATAAAGAGGTTTGTTCGTTTCATGTTGTGTTTTATGCTTTTGTTTGCAAAGGATGAAAGAGATTAAAACTTCGAAAAGTTTGTAGTTACGGAATTTAAGTGCAAATTTAGTAGGTATTGAAGTTAGATAAAGTATGTTTGCAGGCAAAATAGCAAAAAAGTGGATGCGATAGTATTTATTTCATTATAAATATTTGACTATCATGTTTTTACCTTCAATAAAAAAGGCTGCAAAAGTGGATATTATAAAGCGTATTATGCTTTTATTCAGGATTTTTGAGAGCTTAGTTGTTATATTACCTCCCAATACAAATGTAAGACGATAAAGCCCATTTCGTTTGCCGCCTCTAAACAATCTATTTACTTTACATGCTAAAAAATGTTCAATGAATTTTGTAAAACACTATATATTGTTGGTTTTCATTAACTTAAATATATTTTTTCAGCAAGGTCACTCAGAACTAAAGATTGAAGTCATGAATATCCACAATGCAAATGGTCAGATATTGATGGCGGTTTACAATTCGGAAGAAACTTTTTTAAACGAGCCGATGCAATACAAAGTAATTGGGATTGATAGCACAGCAAAATTCCCAACATCGATTCATGCTGTTTTTGAAGGTTTGGAGGCAGGTCAGTATGCGGTAAGTGTGTATCACGACGAAAACGAAAATTGGGATTTGGACAGGAATTGGATTGGGATTCCTAAAGAAAGGTTTGGGTTTTCCAATAATGCACGAGCAAAGTTCAGTCCTCCGACATTTGAAGAGTGTTCAGTGCACATTCTTCAAACAGAATCTTCTAAAGCCTTAGAGATTAGGCTGAAAAACTGGTAATTTTGCCTATAATTTATATTATGTTAAATAGAAAATTCCAAAATAGCAGAAATACTCCCCTTTTTGTACAAAATCTCTTTGGATAGTCATTGTGTAACACAGAAACAGAAACTCCCTCTAAATGATTTAGAGGGAGTTCTGACATTCTGCCCAATAATTTCAATTACAACTCCGTAGTTGGACAAACATAATCCGTAATCTCAAATTCCTTATTACCTTTCATGGCATTGAAGCCTCCCATAATATCAGTCAAATTCTCAAATCCTCTTGCTTTTAGGATAGAAATAAAGACCAAAGAACGATAGCCAGAAGCACAATGCACATAGAAATCCTTGTTTTTATTGACCATCGCCATGCTGTCATTGATGTAATCAAGTGGTGTATTTAAAGCATTGACAATGTGTTCACTTCTGTATTCACTTGCTCTGCGAACATCCAAAATATTGGGACTTTTCATTGATGCTAATGTATCTACGTCCACAGAACTTACTGTATCAATCTCATTACCAACATTTTGCCAAGAGTTGAAACCTCCTTCCAAATATCCAAGTGCATTGTCGTAACCTACACGAGCCAAGCGAGTGACGACTTCCTCCTCTCTCCCTTCATCTGCCACAAAAAGAATATTTTGTTTCACATCTGGAATCAATGTACCAACCCATGAAGCAAAACTTCCATCAATACCTATGAAAATAGAGTTGGGAATAAATCCTTTTCGAAAATCATCCTTAGAACGGGTATCAATAATTACCGCATCTGTCTCATTTGCAATGGTCTCGAATACACTTGGGCTAAGTGCCTTCACTCCTCTTTCCAATACTTCGTCAATACTATCATACCCCGTGATGTTCATCAACACATTTTGTGGGAAATAGCCTGGAGGCGGAGTCAAACCTGTTAAAACCTGCTTTACAAACTCTTCCCGAGTCAATTCAGGTTGTAGTGCGTAATTTGTTTTTTTCTGATTGCCAAGCGTATCAGTGGTTTCCTTGCTCATTTTTTTGCCGCAAGCACTTCCTGCACCATGCGCTGGATACACAATAAGGTCATCAGAAAGAGGCATGATTTTATCTCTCAATGAATCATATAAATGGCTGGCCAGTTTTTCTTGTGTCAATTCGGCAATTACCTTCTGCGCCAAATCAGGACGGCCTACGTCTCCAATAAACAGCGTGTCTCCCGTAAACAGGCCTATCTCCTCTCCTTCCTCATTGCTCAATAGATAACAACTGCTTTCCATCGTGTGTCCTGGTGTATGTAACACCTTGAAGGTAATGTTACCGACTTCAAATATTTCTCCGTCTTTTGCTACTATTTTTTCAAAACCCGTTTCCATTGTTGTTGGTCCGAATACGATTTTTGCACCTGTTTTAGCAGCTAAATCCTTGTGTCCAGACACGAAATCTGCATGAAAATGAGTTTCAAAAATATATTTAATAGTTGCCCCATCTTTAGCAGCTCGATCTATATAAGGCTGCACTTCTCTCAGAGGGTCAATAATTACGGCTTCACCATTGGATTCGATATAATAGGCTGCTTCTGCTAAACAACCTGTATAAATTTGTTCGATTTTCATTTTTATAAATATTTGTGAATTAATAAACAAATACATGAACATATATTCATGTTTTAAAACAAAAAAAAGACTATTTTTTTTGGTGGGGTTGTGTTAAGGGCATCTTGAAGTACACATTGGCAAACTAATTTTAATAGTGAATAACTTCATTTAACGATTGTAAAGTTCACCTAATTTCTGCTAACCAAAAATGACTATCATCAATCCGACTTTTGACTTTTATCATCAATATGCGCTACACAGAGTTAATAATAGTTTTAAATTTATGAAAATCAATTACTTAGTACGCAAAGCTACAATTACAATTTAGACAAGCATAATATCCTATCCGATTTTGGACGAGAATCAAATTTCGTCTTCCAACTTCTTTATTCTTCTATCCAAAGCCAATAAATAAAACACCACTCCTATGAATATCAATAAAATAACTCCAACGACTACATAAATTTTTCCCGATTGATACATTAGGTTTGCCATGCCATCATCAGGTATGACTTTTGAAGCTTGGGCTAGCAGCGCAGAAGTTTGAAGTAAAACAGCCAAAAAGACAAGTGAAAACTTAGCGAATAGTTGTTTGATTATCATTGAAGTATATTTTTATTTGCTCCACAAAGATACTCACAAACAAGCATCTTTTTAATTTTTCATTCACATTTTAATTTTCCTTTCTAAGGTACATTCAAGATAAAACCGACTTTAAACACATTTTCAATCTGTACACGAGGGTCTTTTTTCAGCAGTTTGCGAATACGAGAAATGAATACATCAAAACTTCTGCCCAAAAAATAATCGCTTTCACCATAGATTTCCTGCACTGCTTCGGTTCGTCTCAAAATCTTGTTTTGGTGAATACACAACAAGCGCAATACTTCGTTTTCTTTTTCGGTCATTCGCTGCATGGTATCATTGAAGTACAATTCTTGTCGCTCATAGTCAAAAAAGTAATCACCGATTTTGAATTGTTTGGGATGCGAAACCTGCTCCTTCTCCCCTTTTGCATTTCGCCTCAAAATCACTTGCAATCGGCACAATAATTCTTCTTCGTCGAAAGGTTTGGTGATAAAATCCTCCGCACCTAAGGAAAAGCCCTTCAATTTGTCTTGTTTCAAGGAACGAGCTGTCAAAAACAAAAAGGGAACCGTTTTATTTTGAGAACGAATTTTTTGGGCTAAGGTGAATCCATCCATTTTGGGCAACATCACATCCAAAATACACAAATCAAAGGCTTCTCGCTGAAATCCCTTTAATGCCGAACTGCCATCTCTACACAATTTGACTCGATAACCTTCTGATTCTAAGAATTCTACCAACAAAAAGCCCAAACTCAAATCGTCTTCTACTAATAAGATGGAATATGTTTTGTTCATTTTTTTTTGATTTAAATTCTTGAACATAAATCTGCCACGGAAAGAAATATTCTTTATTTAGGCAAATACAAGTCAAACCGACATCCTTTTTGCAAGTCGCTCACCAACTCCACAAAACCATTGTGCCGTTCTACAATCATCTTCACATAAGACAACCCCAAACCAAAGCCCTTTTGATTGTGAATGTTTTGATTGGTAACTCGCCCGAATTTTTCAAAAACATAAACTTGTTCGTTTTTGGAAATACCAATTCCGTTGTCTTTGAAACTGAGAACGATTCCCTTTTCTTTTCTGTGCAAAACAATCTCGATGTAGGCTCCCGCTTTGGAGTACTTCAAGGCATTGTCAATCAAATTGCGGAAAGCATTGCCGAGATGCAGCCTATCCCCCTCTATTTGCCAATCATTTTTTTCTGATGGATTGTTGTTATTCTTAAACAAAGGACCATTTTTTGCTTCCCGCTTCTCACCTCTCTCCTCCAAAAACACTTCAATAGTGGCCTCTTGTTCTTTGATTTGTATATCCATATCCGACACCACTTCTTGAATCAAAGCCTTCAAATCAACAGGTGTCTTTTGCAGCAAATATTCACCATTTTCCAATTTTGCCAAGTGCAAAACCCTTTCGATTTGTTGCAGCAATTTTTTGTTTTCACGATTAACCACTTCCAAATAACGGTTGTCCTTCAATTCTGCTCTGTTTTTGACCAGTAGTTTGTTTGCCAAAGAAATATTGGTCAAAGGAGTACGAAATTCATGCGCCATATTGTTGAAGAAATCCACATTCAGTTCACTGATGCGTTTTTGACGAAGCAGGGTGTAGTTGGCAAGCAAAAAAACGATGCTGATAAAGAGCAATATCAAAATTGAAGAAATCAACATAAAGCCAATTCGCCCCAAGATATACTTTGTCTTGCTGGGAAATTGAACATTGAGCAGTCGGTCGCCTCCGTCCATTTGAAAGGGCGAAAGCGAACAACAGTAGGGCGAATTGACATTGCAGCTCAAGGAAGCTCCGTCCAAAATGGACATTTCATAGTCCAAATCAATTCCGTAAAATGTCAACGCTTTGGACAAGGCATTTCGCAATGCCTCGCTGTCTTCCAAATCAGCAAGGCTTGTAGTTTCGTTTGGAGAACCAGATTGACACACCCCAAAAGTATTGAAGTTGAGTTCGTTGGTAAACGCACTGTTGTTTTTTTTGAGGTCGCTGCTTTCTACTGCATAACACAGTGCCATTTGCACCTTTTGTTCAAAATCCGCTTCAATCAGATTTTTGGCTTGCACCATCCATCTGACTTGAAGGAAAAGAAGAGCCATCACCGCTATCGTTGAAGCTCCAATAATCAATCTGACGTTACTCAATCGCATCATAGAATTACAAAATAAAACAAAGTCCTTTTGTTCTGCTAATCTTTAACAAGTCCTTAACATCTTGCTAACAAGTCCAAAACAGACTTTGGTTCTGAAAGCCCATACATTTGTGGTGTTCTTAAACGTAAACGTTATTTTTCACTTTTTAAAATCTTCAAACAGATGAAACAATTGATTCTTCTTTTGGGCTTTTTCGCCCTTTTCTCATTGACTGCTCAAAACCACAATCAAAATCAAGAAGCAGCAACAAAAGCTGTTACGGCAATGAGTTGCAGTAGCAAAGCCACTGTAAATGATGCAACTGCCAATGCCAAGTGCTGTTCTTGGGAATATTGCCCTTTTGCTATGGTTCAATCTTTGGGCAAGTCCGTTGGTTCTTACTTCAATAATGACCAAGTACAGGCAAAAACCGAAATTGTGGAGGCTTCAAGTGCTACTCCTTCCTGCAAAAAGGCAGTTTCTACTCCAACTTGCACCAAAGCAACTGCAAAACCTACTGTGACTCAAGCCTCTTTTTCGGGTTCTTTTGCAGCTCTGTGCGCTCCTTTTTGCCCTCCTGGATGTTGCAGCTTGCCCTGCAATAGCAAAACGCAGAAATCGGAAGATGTGAGTGTTGGTGAGTTGGTTGCTAAGTGATGGTAAGGATTTTTAAAAACCAAATAGTTTGTTGAATAGTAACATTATTATCTAACCTATTATGCCCCCTATTGTGTATCTTTGCCCTTACACAATAGGGGTTCTTTTTATACTACTGTACATTTTTAATTTAACCACAAAAGGCACAAAGAAAACAAAAGTAAAGAACTGAAATTCAACAACCTCTTTTGTGTTCTTTTGATACTATTGTGGTTCAAAAATCATTTTGTACAAGAGAATGGGTTCTTTTATTAAATCGCAACCCGACCATGCCCCTCCAAAAAGGGGATTTTATCACCAATTCCTCTCAAAACCATGTCCGCCATCGTCATCATTCCTGCTCGCTATGCTTCAACCCGCTTCCCCGGCAAACCTTTGGTCGACATCAACGGCAAAAGCATGATTCAAAGAGTCTGTGAACAAGCGGCCAAAGCAACTTCCATTTCAGCCGTTTATGTGGCTACGGACGATGAAAGAATCCAAAAACACGTAGAAAGTTTGGGTGGAAAGGTGGTCATGACGGCTACTACGCACCAAAGCGGAACGGACAGGTGTGCGGAGGCAATGCAAAAAATAAATGAAAAAAGAGGTGAAGAAATAGATGGAAATGAGAAAATAGAGGTTGTCGTCAATATTCAAGGAGATGAACCTTTTATTCAGCCCGAACAGATTGATGCTTTGGTGAAATTGTTTGAAAACAAAACCACTCAAATCGCCACTTTGGTCAAACCCATCGAAAAAGAGTCGGTGCTGTGGGATGTGAACAGACCCAAAGTCGTTAGAGGTGTAAACGGCAATGCCCTCTATTTCAGCCGTCAATGTATTCCCTATCTGCGAAACCTCCCCAAATCCGATTGGCTGCAATCCCACACCTTCTACAAACACATCGGAGTCTATGCCTACCGCCCCTCGATTCTACAACAAATCTCCCAACTCCCCTCCTCTCCCCTCGAACGTGTCGAAAGTTTGGAGCAGCTTCGTTGGCTCGAAAACGGCTATTCCATCCAAACGGCTGTCACACATTTTGAATCTCCTTCGATAGATACGCCTGAGGATTTAGAGAGGGTTTTGAAGGAAATGGGAAGTAAGAGGTAGGATGCAAGAAGCAAGTAACTCCTTACAATAATAAAACTCCCAAGACTGACTTAAAAACAAAAAAGGGCAGCCGCCATCCAAGCAACCACCCTTTTGTTATACCGCTAAATTTAAACATCCTCAAAAGTATTGCGGAAATACATTCCGTCTACTTCAAAATCACTTTACTTCCTCAATACAAATCAACTCTATAGGAGCGACCTCCCATTCGTTCATGCAATCATTCTGCATCCATTCCAGTGATTCAAAAGCCATTTTCACATTCATATTTTCTTCAAAGTCAAAACCTTCTCCGCCCTTAAATGGATAAAATCGCTGTCCATCCTCCAAAACCATTATCCAAGCACAATCCAACCATTGCACTGTAGCGGTGTGTGTAAATTTACATCGAGTAGGCAGCAAATATGGAAGAGGCGATTGAGTATCTGTATCGGGCATGGTTTCGTTTACCTCTACACCTCCATCAACTACTACAATTTCATCACTGTTGTCGGTGTCAGGCATCGCATCATATATCACTACGCCTCCATCTACTACGACAACAGCATCATCGCTATCATTGGAGCGATCGGGCAATGGATTATCACTTAAAATAAATCCTCTCGTTTCTGCTTGGTCGGCAAATAAATTTTCTTTGGTACAAGAAGTGTTCGTGAGGGTAAGACATACCATACCCAAACACAATAAATAATTAAATGTGGTCATAAAAATACCTGATAACGGGGAAAGTGGGTAATAAAAAAAATAGAGTTTTTCCATTCATCAGACAGCTTCTCCCCTATTTAGAAGCAATCTATCCGATTGAAAAAAATACGTTTTTTCTTATTTCTGTTTTAATTACTAAACCTAATAATGAAATAACAAAATTTCAGTTGAACGCTTGGTAACTGTTGAGAGAATGTGTGTGTGCTTGCATAGCAATAGTCAAGTATCATGCCAAAAAAACACATTCCTTACACTTTACATAATAATGACAATCGGCAATTTTGAAAAATGTTATTGCTATTTAAGCTAATTTATTTTCTAATTA
>JAUHXA010000065.1 GCA_030427245.1 Bacteroidia bacterium
GCAAAGTGTTACAATTTGAAGCAAAAAATATTACTTTTTTGTGACAGTTGGCGTTTTCGATAAAAAATATGCGGAAAAATATTGCTACAATTGAAAAATTCCTATATTTGCAGCCGCATTTAGCGAAGTATGATATGGCGAGGTAGCTCAGTTGGTTAGAGCGTCGGATTCATAACCCGGAGGTCGAGAGTTCAAATCTCTCTCTCGCCACTTTTATTATAACTTATTAATAGTCAATAGACGAACCGTACTTATATAAATATTTGTACCGTACTCCATAGCCAAAATACAGAGCTATGGACAAAAAAAAATATTCTCTATTAGTAAAGCAGATAAAGTGGAACATATACCCAAAAGACCACGACATAGAGAAAAAGTGGTCTTTGAAGTTTTGGATTAATGGAAAACCGTACAAGTTCATAAAACAACTAAACAGCTTCAACACGGTAAAAGAACGGCTGCAATACATCGAAACCACACTGAAACCAGCAGCAATCGAAAGACTCTATAAGGAAGGGATACAGATAAAGGGAAAAGAGAAAATTCCACACTTTACGGAACTCCAAAACGCACTCTCTAAAAGAAAACTCACCTACAAAAAAGATACAGTACAAGAATACACCAGCAAAGCAAAGCAGTTCTGTATATGGAACTCTAAAAAGCAACTGACAGCCATTACTACAAATGATGTCAGGGATTTTATGATTTACCTGCGAGAAGAAAAAAAACTCAAAAACGCCACTATCAATGACCATATCAGTGCATTGAGGACATTATTTAAGTACTTAATTGAAGACAGGGTAATACTTCACAATCCTTTTGAAGGGGCAGACAGGCTAAAAAGACACTCCGTGGGATTTGATTACTTTTCTTTTGACCAAACAGCCAAAATTCGTAAAGAAATAAATGACCCCTTTCTGTTACTTGCTTGCTATTTTCAATATTACTGCTTCATTCGACCAGTGAAGGAGTTGCTGCCAATACAGATAGGAGATATTGATACAGACAAAGCACAATTGTTGATTCGTGGCGAACAGGCTAAAAACAGTCGAACCCATTTGGTCCCCATTCCCAAAGCTCTGAATGAAGTATTGATAAATCTAAAGCTGAATCAATACAAACCCTCTGAACGCCTCTTTTGTGCATTGATGAAAAAGAACAAAATTGCAGTCAATTATTTTTCTTCCAAACATCAAGGAATCATATCAAAAATGGGCTTCAATACAGCGAGATATAAGTTTTATAGTTGGAAGCACACAGGAGCTGTGGCGTTCATCAAAGCAGGTGGCACAATAAAAGAACTCCAACTACGAATGAGGCATAAAAACATCGAAACAACGGATATTTACTTGAAGCGATTAGGTATTACGGATTTTGATGTAAATGACATTCCCTTACCAGATATTACCCAAAAGAAAATACTACTCCCCTCTTCTACTTCAAACAACAAACTGGAAGGGTTTCTTCAATTTGCAGACCATGAAAAACTACAAATTGCCCTGAAAATGGGAGCTTTGAACATAGAGGATACTGAACTAAAGTTTTTACTGCAATCCCTTGCAAAATGCTTAGAATAGTCTAAAAAAAAAGGCTGCAATTCATCAGAATTACAGCCTTTTTTTTGATAAAAGAATCAAAATAGCCAATCCATATCCTGACAACCAAAAACATTTATTTCTTCTTCAACAATAGTGGGGAAAAGCAAAAAACCGCTTTGTTGTTCGGCTCTCATTATATGTTTTCCTTCTGTTAATCTTACTTCTGCAATTTTATTGCCATCTAAAGTGCCAATAACAACCCCATTATCACTCACCAAATAAGGGTCAACTCTTGTGTTGGCTATGCTTACTTCGGCATCAAGACAATCGGGTTCATCCTCAGAACAGCTACTTATAAAAACCAGTACGAAGGAAAGAAAAAGGATTTTGAATAAAGATTTCATAGTTAAATGATGTTTAAAAGGATTAATAATATCACAAAAATAACAAACACCTTTAATTTTTTACAAGCAAAACCATTGATTTTTAAAGATTTAAATTTAAGTTCTAAAATTGACACCCTAAGTTTGATTTTTGAAACCAACCATGTGCTATCTTTGCTTTTGCCAAACGAACTATTACTGTGTAAATTGAAAATATTTGCCTTGTTAAGAGGCAATTGAAGATACACCTCACTTTCAAAAACAGTAAAATACCTTATCTAAGGTTCTGTTCGTTTGGCGACGAGGAAGTGGGGTTTTATTTCATCATTTTTTAAAACTGTATAAAATGCCAAACGAACAGAACAGTAACTTAGTAAAAGCAGCGAAAAACCTGCTCCTACTCTACCCTTCAAAAGCTGATGCACTAATGGACATCATTCGTATTCAACACAGACTGGGCGAAACCGAAGCTCCTGAAAGTCTTCACCTACTCGCCTATCAGTTTGCAGAACTCATTTACCAATTGGAGTAATCACGTTTAATCACACATAGAAAAGCCCCTAGCAGTTGTATGGACTGCAAGGGGCTTTGTTTTTTTGTAAAAAACAACCGCAACACTTATAGAGAATGTTACGGCTGCGGTCTGTATAGCTTTTAGACCAATAAAAAATCGTAGATGTCCTTTAGGTTGGGAGATTCTACCAGTATGTCATGCTCTTTATTGCACAAATAAAAAACAGGATACAGACTAAAAGGGTCAATAGAAACTAAGTGTTTAGCTCCATTCCATTTAAAATACAAGTATCCTTTTATTTCTGTACTCAACTCCCTTTTCCATTCTTCCACAAAACAGCCTCCAATTCTTCCAGTTCCCCGAAATCATCAAGGTCTATTTCATCTACATTGACACTATTCTCGTTGCTGCATTGTGGACATATCAATGTCGAATCCTTGAAAGGATGGTCAATTAAATCCGTATTGCTGCCTGTCCATTTGCAGCCTGGGCAATAGGTGTCGTGGTGTTCGGTTGGTTTGCTCATAATTATTCTAATATTTTAATTTCTATGTTTTTGATGTCAAAATAAATTCGGCTCTGTTGCATTGCTACCATAAAATGTATGTTTTCATACTCTAAAAAGTATCTAATGTAATCATTCCATTTTTTTGCATCCAAAAGCGTTTGCTCAATTGGCTCTAAAAGTTCATTTGTCAAAATTTTGTGGTAAAGCAAGGCTAATGCTCCACCGTCTTTTTGTTTCAGGAAAATTCTGAAAATTTGATACCCTTTCATATCTCTATACTATTTTTTTTAGTTAATAAATTCTGTTCCTTTTTATAGGTTTCTACCAGCCGATGCACAGCACTTTTCCCAAACAGGTTGTTTCGACTGGTTCTATATCCTTCCTCATTCAGCTTATCTGCTATTTGGTGGAGCTGCATACCTTTACCTCTCAACAGCCCTGCATAAGCTATTAATTCAGCATTATTCACCACTTTTTGTGTGATAGTTGAAGGAGCTTTCAAGTCTTTACCCTCAATCTCCAACACTACACCGCCTTTGAAGTCGGATAGTTTTCTATCCCAATATCTTTTTTGTGACCAATCTAAGCCGAGAGATTCAACAAAGGTTCTGAGTTGTTGCAGCTCCATTGGGTCGTTTGTTGTAATTCTAAATTCTATCATTTTGATTTGTTTTATAGTGAATTGAATTTTGTTTCCCATTCCTGTTTTTTAGCCTCCCAATATTGCAGGTGACTGATATTGTTTTGCAGGGCTTCTGAGTATATTTTCACTTTGCCCCTATACCCTTTTTTAGTAGCCTCTGCAAGGCTTTTTTTATTCCCTTCAATGCGCTTAGAATAGTCCAATATTCTAAAACCTATCACGGTATGTGTCACAGGTTGCCCATTGTGCATAACTGCCTGTGTGCCTAATTTACTATCGCTTGATGTTGGCATGTTGTCTGTATTGTTATTTGAACCAAAACCTGTCACGACAACAGGCGTATTTTGTGCGTTGTTTCGGACAGGAATAGGTGCTATTTGCTGCTCTTGTTGGATGGTAAATATATCTCTTATCAATCGGTCTATCCATTCGCCAATACTCCTAAAAATAGCCTGTAATAGCGGTTCTCTTGTTTTCAATATGGTGGTTGATATTTCAGAGCCAGCTTTGAAAATTTCATTGATACAGATACACAGTATTGTTATCAACAAGCTACCTGCTGCAAAAATTCCAGAGAGATTTTTGTATCTATTTTCTTTGATTTGATGCTTTTCTTTTTTCTCGTTGTTGTCTGTTTGAGCTATCAGTACAGTTTGGTCATTGTTCGTGTCTTGTTGGGCTAATTTATCATCTCGCCTGGCTTCCAATTCCGACAAAGCTGTTTTTTTATCAGTCGCCCATTGTTCCAGTTTACGAGCCTTTTCTTCCTTTAGTCGTGGAATAGTGGCACGTGCCACTTCTGCATGACTCTTTGCCCATTTGTGACCGTTTGCGGCTTTACGCTCATTGGTCTGTATCTTGTTCCTCTGAGCTTCAATTTTTGCATCATACTTATCTATTATCGCTTGTCGGTTGTCTTTCCAGAGTATATCAAAGTCTTCTTTATCGACTTTGTAAGCATCCAGTATAAGTGTTTTCTTGTTGTCGCCTGATTGCTGTACTTGTAGTAGGTCGGTTGTTTTGGCTTCACCTGCTGCGTTTTCTGCTATTTCATCCTTGGCTATGTAGTTGAACATCCCATTGATGCCAATGGCGAAAAGAGAGAGGATAGCCAGCACCCAAAACATTCCCATATACTTGCCATTCTTAAACTTCAATCCATACCACGCCAATTGACGTACCGTAGCAGGTAAAAAACTTGCTATCATTTTTTCGACAAACAGGGCAAAGGGTATGGCTATTATTGCAGCAATCAATATGGCTATCCATTCGGGTAGGTAAGGGTCTATTTTTGGGTGGATGAATAAGAATAGCGTAACACCAGAGAAAATAGCACTGATGGTTTGTGCCAATCTTTGGATGATAGGAATAGGCTCTACTGCATCGTAGAAGAAACTGAAATACTCTACATTTTGTGGGTCGGTCTTCTGTGAGGTGTAATTACTCATTGTTGGACTGATTTTGATACATGAAATAAAAAAGCCTTGAATAGTAATCAGTCCAACGAGTTACTACCAAGGCTATATTGCCAAATTGACAACGGATAAAAAATGCTTTTCACTGCAAAAAGGTTCTGGTTGTTGGACTGATGAACGTTTTCTTATCCGTTGTATTGAGTACACAAAATACAAAAAAACAATGAAAGTATCAAATATAGAACCCATAAAAACAAACAAAAACGCCTATAAATTTTTAGTTTACAGGCGTTTGAAGTGGTTATTCCAAAAACGTTAAATCGGGTGTATTCTCACAGAAAATTATCTGGAATTTTACTGATAATCTTCGCCAAATGCGTTATGGTGTAATGCAAATTGGGCTTAGATTCTTCGCTGGATTCTGCAATAGCCGAATGAATCTCATTGAGCTTTAGCAATGCACCTTCTTTTGAATCGTGCATACGGATAAACTTCTTTAATTCTTCATGAAAGTCAGACATAGAGAGGGGATTTAACGATGGTTAAGAAATAGTCACTCGTGCCACTTCTCCAAAAAAAAAGAGGCTATTTCTCTAAACGAGAAGTAACCTCCTAAAGTTGTGTTAATGCCTTGACAGACATATTACTGTCTTTTTTTAATTGTCCGTTTCCATAATGATTTTAGCTACCAAATGTATCAAAAGGTGTAATCCTTCTGGTGACTTGGTTTCGCTCAAACGGTTGTGGAGTTCGGAAATGTCCAACAATGCGGCTGCTTTGCTGGGGTAAAGTCGTAGCAGGTTTTGAGCTGCTTGTTCTAAAGCTGAAAGTTTCTGTTTGTTTCGCATTTTAACAGTATTTATAAAGTGATAAAATAAAAAGCCCACTTCCTCCAAATGTTGCGAAACACACAGAAATAAAACTCTGCAAATGGAATAAAGTGGGTTTATCTTTAAGATTCCCTGTATAGGAAAAATGTTCAAAGAAAATAGAGTTTTATGTTAATGTATGTTTCGCCCTGCAAAGATAAGGTACAATCGGTTTCAAAAATCAAACTATGAGTCCCGATTTTAGAACTGATTTTTTAATATCTTTGCTTTCATGGAAGAAACACTTATTATCATCGTCAAAGGGGTTGGTTTTATAGTTGCATTGGTTCTTGGAGCATGGATAAACGAGAAGGTGAGAGGCAAGAAAAAACGGCCGTGAGTTTTGAAGCTCACAGCCGTTTTGTGTTTTAGATATTGCCTATTCAACCAAAAAGGCTCTTCTGTTGGTCGGACATATCCTTGTCGAGTTTGGTCAGCATAGCCGAACAGTTTTTCTTTCTCAATGTCAGTTGTTGCAACTCTTTCGATATTGAAGACTTTGCCAGCTCTGCTTTCTTTTGGCTAATTTCTTTGTCGAGTTGGCTTCTTTCGCCCAGCACTTGTAAGCGTTTGGCTAAAGTTCCGTTGAAGTGATTGAATAAGACTTCATAGCAATCTCTTTTATATTGAAGCAATGCAGGGCTGTCAGAACGAACAGAAAATAACCAACCGTATATAAATTTTTCAGGTAGGCAGGTCATTTCTCTCTTTCTTCCATCTTGAGCAACTGTCTTGTATTGGCGAGATAGTTGCCCCAATATTTCATCATTTTTTATCTGGTTTGCTTGATGCTTATAATTTACATTTAGAGCCTCGCATATAGGTTTGATTGCTATCCAGTATTGACCATCTACATAAGTGTTTATTATTTCGATGTCGTTAAATTCGAGAGTTCGATTATTGTTGTTCATTGTTTTTGTTGTTTTAAAATTTGAAAAAAAAAGGTTAGATAAAATAGAATGGAAGTACACGGATAGGAGGCGGTCTAACCTTGTAGGAGGAAAGAAAGAGTAGAAAATAGTTGCAGAATATTGGGGAAAGTTCTATTTTTGACACCATATTAATAAAGTCTTTAGTGTAAACAGCAGTTTTGTTTTGGAGAACAACTGCTGTTTTTTTATGTCTGGTTGTTAACGATGCTTCAAATATAAAAAAACAATTCCCATTTTTAGAACTATTAGTTCTAAAAATGGGAATTTCAGCATTAAGATTTATCTTTGTAGGGCAAACTCTTTAGATAAATTGATTAGGGCTGTAGAATCGGTTGAAGACGATTTACGGCCCTTTTTTTGTATCTATATCGTATCTCCAAACAAATCACCCTGCTTGCCTCTACCTTTCTCCAATCCTTTTCCACCATGCCAACTACAAGAACCAGCACCTTTACTGGTGGAAAACTTACCATCCTTGCATCTTTGTAGAGTGCGCTTTCTGGTATTGGTTGAATAGATTTTTCCCACTCCATACGCATCAGGATATTGAGTTTTTACCCACTGCTTGTATTTATTCAAGAATTGAATAGCCACTTGGCGCACATGGGGAATAGGGGCATAGAGAGCCAAGTAAGCCATATTGCCTATTCCTGTTGCATTGATTTTGGGATAATCATCAGGAGTAACATTTTGTGCTTGTTTCACGACATCGTTCAAAAAGTAGATGTTGTTTGCATTATTGTAAGTAACCACATCAGCATACTCTGCTTGCTGGACTATATCCATCAGCCCAATTGTCTTTTCGACTTCACACAAATGTTTTACTGAATGTCGCAACCCATTGCTGTCAAAACCGCCAAATAATCTTTTGATGAAATCTAACATAACGAATCTATATTTTTATAATGATTGAATGAATAGTGTGGTCAACGTTGTGATGGGCGTATGCGCCAAGCTCAAAAACCCCAAAAAACGCCATTTTTGGAAGGAATCGAAGTAGCATAGTAAAAAAATCAAATACCTATTGAATCAAAAAAAAGCGGTGAACGTTGCCACACATTCCACCGCTTCCATTCAAAATTTAACTAACAAACGTTCAAAAAGAAATCAACATTAGGCATTTTCAGACCAAAGTAAAAACACTTCTGGTCTTCCGTATCGTGGATTGTGATAAACTTGTTTGGTTTCCCAAAACAAGGTGTTTCCCTTTTGTTGTTGGTCACTGATGAATAACTGGAACTCTCTCACACTGCCTGTAAAAATCTTTCGAGAATGAATAGGCTTTGCTTTTAGTTCTGCTTCCATCTTGTCCACTTGGGCGTTGTTCATTGCTTCAATATCAATAGGCGCAACATTGACCATAACGGTTAGTTTCATTCCTTTTTGATGGTCAATGAATGGATGAAGGTTTTCCCAGTCTATCCAGCCGCCTTTAGATTCTATGGCATAAGCTTTTCTTAGTAGGCTTGCTGGAGCTTCTGACAGTGCTTGTTGGAGTTTATACTTTCTGTTCTTGTTCATGATTCTAACGTTGATTTAAAGTTTGAAAAAAAATGTTACTTAGGAATGTTTGTAAAGAATAGGGAAGGTGCTAAGAAAACGGGGTTTCGCTATTACCGTCTCCTTCATTTTGAGGGGTGTCAATGATAGCGGCAATCTCCACAATGGCAGCATAGATGTGTTCTACAACTTTCTCAGCCTTGTCGTCTTCCAAATCAAATTTGTTCTTAAAATCTATGACTAGCTGATGTCTTGCCTCATCGTCTTGCTCATCGTATTCATAGAGGCCCTCCCAGTTCGTAACTGCCTCTTCAAAGTCGTCCATTGATGCCAAAGCATAACGCCAAATTCCTTTGCCTTTTTTTAGGGCTGCATTGCCAATGTTCATTAGAATACCTGCTAGTGCTAAACTAAATAAATTAATCTTGTTCATTGTTATCATGATTTATGGTGAATAAAAAAAAAATTAAAAATGTTTCTGTTTCTGTTTCTGGTTATGCTTGTTTCTCCTCCTGACACGCACATAATGGACGCACAACCAAGCCACAGACAGAGATAGAAAGAAAACCAAAAAAACGTCTAACGTGTGTCTTGCTACGAAGAAGTAAGCATCGTTACCCATTATTATTTCTAGTTGTTCTGTGATGCTGTATTTATTGTTAGATATAATGACCATTATTTGAGTTCCCAAAGCCAAGCTAGCTAGCGCACACCCAGCAATAGCCACAACAAATAGTCGGAAAAGTAGATTATCAAAAATCCCCCATTTTCTTAGGACTGATTTTTTACCGAAAATTTCTGTAAGCAAATAGATTACACTTAATAATATCAACGTGGTTGCTCCTAACTGAACCCAGAAGGTTGATTTTATAAGCATCTTATTGACTGCCAATATTGTCGTCATTGTTCTTTCTGTTAGGTGTATTATGATTATTGCTTGTATCTTTCGACATTCCTTCTAAATTACCTTCTCTTACATTTTTATAAAATTTAGCGGGATTTGACTCAAAGCTATCTGCAAGCCGCAACAAACCGCCTAGTATATTCATGCTCATTAAACCTATCAAAAAAGCTGCTGCATTTTCAGTAGGTTCTGAAAAATCTATCCAGTGTTGCAATATTGGTGTTAAATAACTGCTACTTATCGCCCCTACGAAAATGAGCAATAAGGCTCGTTTGAAGGACAGCTTTTTCTCAAATACAAGACTAACCAAGCCACCGCACAAACCAGCTATCAGATTAGCTATTTTTATTCCGAAAATTTCAAAAGAATACATAGAAAACTCTTTGGGTGAATCTTATAACAAATTAGGGGTTTTTGATTTGGTTGAAAATCCCTACCCACGGCTCACGTCTATACTTTAAGGGTAATCGCTGGTCATAAGCAGCCGCAAACGCCAAATTATGGGCATGAAGCTGGTCTATATTCAATGTAAAAGCTCGCTGTAAAAATACCTGATACGCCTGTTCTTGGCTTTCGCTCAACGGTGGCGGTGTATAGGTAGGCGGTTGATTATTGTCGTTAGACGGTTGAGCATTGGCATTATTGGAGTTGGTAACGCTCCACACTAAGGCCGCAAAACCTGCGAGAATTAAATATTTCTTGTTCATATCAAACTGGATAATTAAAGTTCATTTCTGCCAATGGATAGCGGTTCAATAGTTCTGCCCGAATGGTGTTGATTGTCAAAACACCATTCTTTACAAAGATTGGGTTCACATCGGCTATGCTTTGAGCAAAAGCCCTGTTATAGCTCCAGTTTTGAACAATCGCCTTTGGATAGAAGACAGACAGATATACACTCACAAAATCACGTAGATACGGCTTATATTGACGTAAATAACGCTCTACATAGTAAAGTTGGTCAATGGCACTCATATTGTATAAAGCGGCTGTACTTGTTCCTAAATCCCTTGCCGTTCCTTCAATGAATTGAATCAATCCTGTTGCAGAACCGTAAGGATTTTTTGCTTTTGGATTGAAGCGACTTTCAAAGTGCATGACGGCCATCAACCAGTTAGGATTAATGGCGAGTCTTTGACTAATCTCTATGACTTTCACACCAAATGTTGCCCGATTGATATAAGACGGCACTTTTTCTATCAAGTACAAGTTTTGCCAAACAGGAGTAGAAGGGGGCGTGTTGTCCACTGGAAAAGTTGTAGGATCCAGTTCATCGTCAATTATGTCTATTGGGTTGTCAACCACTGGTGGTATTGTAGGAAGAGTAGGAGGTATATAATTGCCTCTACCTGTGCTTTGTCTGTTTTTGAAGTACAGATAAGCTGCACCCACTCCCAGTAATGTTAATGATATAGCCATTTCCCAAAACATTATTTTACGATTTTATAAATTGCCCATGCCAACCCAAAAGGTACAAGCATTTTTGCGGGCGAAAATTTCCCCAGTGTTTCTACTGCTTCCTCAATGGTGTCCAGAGGGTCAAAAGGTCTATTATCTTCAATGTTTTGGTAGTCGGTCGGATTGGACACCACTGACATTGCCCCGTCATTGAAGAATATGTTATCAGAAGTTTCAATTCCTTTGAAGGAAAGCATCAACCGAAAATTTCCTGCAGGTTGGCAGTTTCGTTTTTGCCAATCCCAATCATCTACGTTATCCCACGCTGTTAGCCATATCTCGTTAGCATCCCACTGCGTATGTACTTTTTGAAGCTCGTCCAGCCACGCCAACCACATTGCACAGTTCCACGAGTCGTCAAAGCCCCATTCATCATACACAGGGGTTGAGTTTGCTGTAATGCCATAAGGATTTGTCATTGCTTCGTTTTTTTTTAAATAGAATCACAACCAGCACGTCCATAGCTGCAAATTTCCTGCAGGTGTTCGTGTGATAAATACAGTTCTTGTGTCGTGTTGCCTATCAGACTACTGTATTGCAGCTTTCTGAGCCGTGCATTTTGTAGTGTTGGCTGGTTATTATTCATCGACTTTGCGACCAAATAACCCAAAATAAACCCTGCTAATAATGTTCCTGTGTCCATATTATGCTATTGTGTCGTTAGGTAATCCAGTGTCTTCATACGCATCATAATACTGTGGTCGTGCCTTGTCCTGTACAGGTTCTTTGTCGCCTCCAAAGAGGTTTTCAAATGTATCAATGACATCAACAACTGCCTCTGTCACATTCGTAACATTGTCCACCCAATTGTTACTACTATTTGGGTTCGTGTTCGTGTAAGGTTGTGTAGTGGGCAAATTGGAAGACGGTTTGTAAGGTTGGTTTTGGGGCCGCTTTGGTTGGTTTTGACTCAAAAAATACAATCCCAAAGCTGCTGCTCCAGTCCAAAATAATGTGCTATTCATGTCTATTGTGTTTTTGAAGTTGCTGTAAAATATTCAATCTGTCGATAAACGAAGCCCAAATTTTTGTAGCTAAATTGAAGTCCTTCAATACGCCATTTCTAAACGCTGCTATGTTCCCTTTTTCAATGGTAACATAGTCTATTTGTGATTGTATCACATTGTCAATAACTGTATTCAGGCTATCAATTGTCGCCTGTTGAGCTGCAATAATTAAATCCTGTTGGTTGCCATGTGGATTCCCTTCTATCTCGTCTTCTTCCCCTTCATCCTCTATTTCTTCACTCTCATTCCCTAAAAGAGCCATCTTAAAGCTTCTTTTTTCTTCCAGTGTTGGTTTGCAGTCACCACACCAAGAATTTGCCATAGGTCGCATTACCTCACACGGACAATCCCATGCCCCATTATCTTTCCTGGTACAATTTTCTGTGGTGCTATGATTCATCGTTACAGAGTGCATTATCTCATGTATGCAAAGGCTTTTAGTAGGATAGAACTTGCCGATTTCATAAGTACAGTTGTTGAGCCAGTTGTAAGATTTAGACGCATTGAAGTAAACGTTTCCTAATAAGTAGTCGGGCAACCTTGGACTGGGCATTATGGCCAATCCCAAAACATTTGTTTTGAAACTACTCTCTTTTAGGTGCTGCAATATTTCTCCTTCTGGTTGGAAGAAAAACTTAAAATCTGCTTCTGCTTCTGTTTCCACATACAAGAAACCATTGTCAAAGTCGCTGAATGTTTCTCTTAGAGCTATTAACAGGCTTGACTTTTGTACTTCAATATTCATGTGTGGATAAGGAATAGCCAAGTGATAGGTGATAGGTTCACCTGTTTGTATTTTCTCCGATATGCCTCTGTGAACATGTGCCGATGGATTGGGCGTTGCAGGGGAATGGGTGTCATAATATTTGTCCAACTCCGTAGGGTAGGGCATATCAAACAATACAGTGTCAATATTGTGGATGCTGTCATTGCCGACATAAAACATGCTTCCTGCAATGTAGTTATTGCCCAGAGCAATAACTACATTGAGACAAATAAGTAAGGCAGCTAAGAGACTGCTGTAAGCGATTTGGGTGATACTTTTCATTCTATTTCTTAGATTAATTTTCAGAGTTCTAAAATTGGCACTCGTAGTTTGATTTTTGAAACCAACTATGCCTTATCTTTGCAGCGAAGACAGACATTGATGGGGATTTTTCTATTCTACTGACTAAGTATAACTTTACGATACGCCAGTATGGGTCCAAATCCTTTTAGAGAAATCTCGAACGGTGTTTGTCTTCAGCCTGTACTGGCTTTTTTATTTCATCACTTTTAAAATATTGGTTAAATGAAGACAACCAAAAAACATTCACCAGAATTGCAGAAAGCTGCAAACGCTCTTTTCCGCCTTTACCCAGACAAAGAAGCCGTTCTGTTAGAACTTATTGGCGTTCTCACTGTCCTTGGAGAGTCCAAACGTGGCGACTTGTGCCACATTGTCGAAAGAACTGCTCATGTCGTGGTTGCACTCTAAAAGCAACTATATATGGTGCTGAAACAAAGCCTCTGCCTCTCAAAAGGGTAGCGGCTTTGTTGTTTTACATTTTCACTGGGTAGCTGAATCCACCTGCTTTGAAAACCACTGTTTCCATTCTTGACAGAGGGATTGAGTTGGCTTTTGTTCGCTGCAAATCAAACATCAAAGCCCGAACAAACAAACGGTTGTTGCTATCTGTTGGCTTGGGTTCTATCTTGTTCAATTCTTCCATAGTGACAGAAAACTCCAGGAACAATCGGCGTACAAAACTCTTTTGAAGTTTCTTTTTGCCATCCTGGACCAGCCGCCAAACTTCCCGAACCGTTCTGTCACGGATTTTGCGAAGGTCACATTCACTGCAATTGTCCACTACACGCATGGCCTTGTTACTGCTCGCTGTGTGATACTTGGTGACTCTTACGGTCAATCCTAATCCTCCTTTTTTTGCTTTTGAGGGTTTCACGGTTTTGTTGTCGATTATTACTGCCATTGTTGAACTTTTTCTTTTAAAATTATGGTACGACTGCAATGGTTGTTGCTGCTCCTTCAAAAGTTCCTTTATAATTACTACTGCTTAAATCAAGGACTTTATTTGTTCCAGCCGTTGCCGTTTCTGCGTCTGGGTAAAAAATCAAATTTTGTTTAAAAGATACATTGTTAGGGTGAACAGGTTTGTTGTTTTCGTCCCTTAATTCTAACAATTCACTTTGAGATAGTGCTTTATTCCAGACAGTAAACATGTTTATATAACCATCTAATATTTGCTGTGAATAATGGTTTTTTCCCATGTTAAAATGCCCTGAATTGTTACTTCTCCACGCATTAGAGCTTCCCGATACGACTATGTTTGTAAGCAAAACACCGTCTTTGTATATCTTCATGGCAGAGCTATTGGCCCCACTCTTTACAAGAGCCATCATGTACCAAGTATTCGTAGCTAAACTGTCAGGTGTTATCACTGTCAAATTATTGCTTGAACCGTTTCTAGATTGAAGTCTTAATGTTCCTGTGTTAGCATCAGCTCTAAAATGATATTGATATGTGTCAGAAGTTCCTTTAGAAAAAAAACAATTATCATCCGTGTTTGACAGCAAATAAACCCAAAATACAAAGGTTCTATTTGTTGTGTTTCCCAATCGTAATACATCGTCAAAATCAATACCTGCACCGTTCCCTACAAAAGAGAAAGACTTTGTATTATTCAATACATACTCAAACTTTCGGTTTTGTGGTCTATGTGTTCCTTTATTCATCAGAAAGCTCTATTTCAATTGCTTTTGAAACAATATTATTGCTGTCTTTTACTCTTACTTTGTATATACCTACTCCCAAACCGTTGAAAGTGTGGCTGTCTGCATTATCAAATGTTGTCCAGTTCTGCAGTACATTGTTTTCTCCATCTTGTAAACGAGCTTCAAAAGGAGCTGCCCCCACATCAACAGAAGTGATCGTAACATTGCCATCTTGAAAAAGACTGTTGCTTGGATTGGCAGGTGTAAGATTAAAAAACACCTGCTCTTCAAAGTCTCCATCACTGGAAAATAGTGGTTTGTCCCTTCCTTCTAAACTTCTAAATTTTGAAGTCAAAGCTGCTTTGACCATTTTCTCAAACAACCCACTATCTTCAAGCTGTGTGAAGATTTCTGTTTTATCTGTTCCTAATAAGTTCTCTCTTGCCCCCTCTTTGTTATTTACTATTACAAAACCACCTTTTGTTTGTTTTTGCAGTCTCCAACGAGCTTGAAGATTACCATTAGGTGAAATTACAATGTCCACCAACACGTAGCGTTCTACAATATCTTGTCCAGTTCTGTTTTTACCGTCATTTCCTGCATAGGTAAAGACAATAGCATTAGTATTTTCTTCAAGGACAATAATCCTATCAATAGAATTATCAGCGTTGTTGTGATGTATGTTGTGAATTGCCATGTTTAACTATAAACCAATTTTGTAAATAAATAAACGGAATCAGATTTTACACTGTATTTGATACTTATAATGTTCCTGTTGTTTGAATTAGTTGTCACATCTGAAATAGCGTTTCCTTCTGGGTCATAAACCGTTTTTGTACTTCCTGTAACATCAATATCATAGCTATTTGGTGAACTTAATTCAATATCAAAAACCACGTCCTCTAAGGGTGGATTTATGAAATCAAAGGTCATGTTCCCTGTGATATTCGTAATGTAAACGCCTATGTTATCCGTTAAATCAATATCAATATTGTTGCCTAAACTACCGCTATTTACCTCTATAATGCTTGGGGGTGTTACTGGCTCCGAACCATCATCATAGGTTAGAATTGTGTGTATAAACACCCTGTCAGCCTCTACGCTGTACTTTACTTTTAGGATGTTAAAAGTTTTTGCATTGGTGCTTATGCTCTCTATATCGTTTCCTTTAGGGTCTATCGCAACTTTAGAACTTCCAGTTAAATCAATCTCGTATCCACTTGGAGTATTCAGTAAAATATCAAATTCCTTGTCTTCAATAGGAGCATTGATAAAGTTGAAGGTCATGTTTCCTGTAATGTTCGTGATATAGTATCCCGAATCATTAGACAGGTCTATGTCTATGTCATTACCGAAGCTGTCACTATCTATCTCGCTTGGAGGAATAGGAACAATTACTTCAACAGAAGAACCCCCTCCGTATAAATTTGATGATTTGATTTTCATTCCTAACCACTTTATAAGTATGCCAAAATATTTGCAGAACCGTCAACCAATCCCACAAACCAATGTTTTCCTATCTCGTTCCCCTCCAATATCTGCACATCTAAATGTTTGTGAATCCGTCCAGCAACCACAGAAGGAGGAATAGGAACGCTTCGTTTCAAATTTGATACTGCAATAGCATTGGGGTCGTCATTCTCAAAAGTCAAATCAGACATTTTGTACTGAATATCTACTTTGTTGATTTTTGAAGTGGGAAACAAAGTTTCTACATCTAAATAATGCGTTTCGGCATCGTTGGCAAAAGCTTCGTCAATATCCAACACACACACATATTCATCAGGATTGATAAAGTCGTCACAATCGGGTTGTTCGGATAGAGGTTCAAAACAGTCGTCAGTAACAACCGTTACAATCGTACCATCACTGTATGTGTAGTACACGACATTGTATGTTTCGCCTTGCTCGTACATAATCTATGCGTTTGTCAGAGTTAATGTAAATTCCTTGCAGCCTGTCTGTCCACAAAAATCCTCTATGCAGCGTTGTGCTGCATAAGAACCAGCCGACAAATTCAGGCTATCTATGTCCAGTTGATTTGCTGTATAGGTTACGCCCGCTATTACCCAATAGCGGTTTTTTACGCCAGTCGAACAGGTCACAAAAGTTTGTGAGTTGTTGTCTGCCAATTTACAGCCGTTTCCTAGTGTTGCCGTTAGTTCCAATTCCATTAGAATATCACATTTTTAGTTGCTGTATATACACATCCATCAGCCGTTGTTATTGTCACCTTGAATGTTGCCGAGCCTGTACCATACACTTCTACTGTTTGCGTATTGTTTGCCCCATCAAAGTTGCCGTCTCCACTTAATACCTCCCATAAGTAAGAGCTGACATTTGAAGTTGTTCCCGAAAGAACGGCTGTCAGTTTCTTGATAACACAAGTGCTTGACTGAGGCGAACCAAATGCCCCTGTTAAAGTTGTATTTGGATTCTCTACGCCTCTCGTATTGAAATCTGATGTTGCACTGTCTACATACTTTCCTCTGTAATAAGCCTTGATGGTTTCACCACATGGGGTTTCAAATTCACAAGGGTCTTCTGAAAAATTGGCTTGACCAATAGACTGATTGCCGCTTTGCTCGTTAGCAAGCAAGTTGGTTTCCGTATTGCCGTTTTCTGAAAAGGTGAATAAATCAACCGTTTTTTCAACCGAAGCATAAGAACCAGTCGGGTTGTGAATTCCATAAAACCAAAGTTGAATTTGACCAGTTGAAAGTACTTGCAAATCAATGAAGAAAGTTTTCCCTGCCAGTTGTGTGTTAATGCTGTCTTCTATCATTGTTTTGATTGCAGCAGAATTGTTTGGAGACAAGTCAAAGGTCAAATTATCGTCAAACGTGATGGTTAGTTTTCCTGCATCCGTTGTGACTTGCATCTCTTTTAGGTAGCCGCCTTGGTCAAGGTCGAACGTCCAACCATAGCGTAAGAAGTCGCCCAAGTCGGTTTTTTGCACTGTCAAATATGGATTTCCGTTTTTCGTGACAACACAATCATACGTCACCTGAACGTCTTTATCGTTTGTGATAGGTGCAAATACATGATTCTCTTGGTCAATTGCATAAGTGTTGCTTACGTTTTGCTGTACGATAGCCGCATTGCCTGGGCAACAGTCCAAAGCTTCAACGTTGGTTTCTTGGTCTTGGCAGTTTTGAAAGTTTTGTTGGTCTCCAAGTGTTACAACCAAATCATCAAAACCCGCAAAATCGGAAATATCCATTACAGCAGAACCCGAAGACGCTAAGACGCTCAATTGTTTTGTGTTGAATGGGTCAGAAGCGGGGGCAACAATCAAAAACAGTGCACCAGAAGTGCCACACGAAGTAAACTGTACTTGTAGCAGGCTTTCAGAGCCATTGCAATAAGCCACAATATTTGTCATTTCGACATAACAGGCAGGAGGTATGCTGACCGTTTTTGTTTTCACACAGCCTTTTGCGTCCGTAGCGGTTACTTTTATGCTGTTGGTCGTGCAGGGCGTAAGACATACGTTTGCAGTGTCACCAACGATAGTATCAATAGTCATATCATTTGTGAGTGCTTCAAAAGCGTAAGAGTAAGGAGCTGTACCAAATTCGGCCGCACCTTGTACTTGTGCTGAAACTGTATGTGGAGCATTACACGCCATTTTGTTGATTCCTTTTTAGTTTGATAAATCAGATTTATGAATAAGTGGTACTTACAGACAGGTCAAAATTAGTGCATGGGTCAGCAATGTCGACTTGCTTCTGATGGTAACAGTTTGTTGCTTGTTGTGCTGTACTGATAACCTGTGCTTCAACTCCTGTATTGTAATTCGCACAATTTGCAGAAAAATCAAACTCAACGCTAAAATTGCCTGTACTGCGAATGATAACCACAGCACTATTGCCAGGATTAGCAGTCACAACGGTTGCGGTTCCTGAACTGATTTGTTTGAACCATCCCTGACAGCCAACGAGACTAGTAAATGTGTACTCTACATTTCCACCCGCATTGCCACTTGGAGTAATATTTATTGAGTTTGTGCCAGCATTGTAAGCGGCCGCAAAATTGAAGTCAGCACAAGGATTGTTTATAGTGATAGCTTGGTCGTCTTCACAACCCTCAGCATCCACAGCATGTGCATTGATGCCTGTCAATGGGAACACTCCAGAGCAATCTTGTTCATCGTCGAAAGTTACCACCAACACATCGTTTGTATAGCCTGCTTTGTTGCTTTCTTGTGCGAAAGAAACTATGCAAGGCTGAACACCTGCATTGATAGCCCCTGTTGGTGTACCATTGCTTGTAGGTAGTCCAGACCAAGTAATTACAATTGGAGTTGTGCCACCAGTGCTGCCTATCTCATATCTAAAAACTTTATTTGCCATTGTTTCAAGTTTAATATTTTACTGTCACATCTAAATCAATTTCGCAATACTCAAAATCTATGCAGTCAGAAACGGGACCGCACTCAGTTTGTACCACTCCGTTTGTACATTCGTCACCTCCAAAACACAACTGACCTACTTGACTGAAATGTGATTCATCTATTTCAATAACTACATACATTCCATAGTCTTCTACTATCTGCACCGCTCCGTAATCTGACCAGCATGGAGCTTGCGCCAACAAAATATTTGCAGGTAAGATGTCTGCCATAACCAGCCATTGGTTTGGTTGAGTTGGTACTTCTAAGCGTATCAAGTTTATGGAAGGTGTTACACAGTCGCCTACTCCACAATTCGAGATGTTTACAGGCTCAACGGCCAACACTCCACAATCAAGGGTCAATTCACTGATGGATAATTCGCCCTCACAGCCAGACCATGTGATGTTTTGTGTTCCTTGACCTCCTTCTATAACTAGGTTTCCTGTCACTGACCAGGTAATAGAGCTTATTGTCGCACCGCCTGACAAATCAAGTGTTGCGCTGTTGATTTGTCCACCACTTCGGATTTTTTCAAATGCAGCATTGTTGCAATCCGTTTCAAAAGGATTGATGAATAAACGGTAAATCACTGTTTTGCCGTTTCCTTCCCATTTAATGAGTACCAAATGAGAATTTGAAGTGAGTGTATTGTAAGTGTATGCACTTGCACCAGTAGCGACACTTGCCCATGCAGTCGGGTTGCCTCCTTCTGTATTGATTGACCAGTTCCCGCTTTCGGTACTGTTCAATACAAAGTCGTAATCCTTGAATCCGTTGGCTCTTGTACCTGTAAGCGCACAGGAAGCAACTGATAAGTCAACATCGTTTGTATTGAGTGTCGTAACGATTGTTCCACTATTTGTGCCATCGTCACACTCTGTAATGTCCACGTCTTCGTTGTATGTGTCTGCACACTCTTCAAAACCTGCCTCAACTGCAATATTGCCCGAACCTGACCAAGTAACAACCAAAGGGTCTGCTGTTGGTGTCAAAACTATTCCTCCAGTACCTACAAAATTGACTGTATCAGGGGCTATTGTATAATTTGGGTCGTTGCTGCTGACGGTTGCTGTTTTCTCGCTTGTGTTAATGGTCAAAACAATATCTAAAGCAGGTGGACACGGACAAAGAACCGTAGGAGACACCACAGGAGGCAACAAGCTAGTACCTACGTACTTTTTTCTCACTATTTGAGTGCTGACCAGTTTACGGTCACAGCAGCAATGTCCATCTTTTACTGTTCCTACTGGTGTGTAGAGTTCTAATTTGCCGTCAGTAGCGTTAGGTTTGTAGTTTCTGAAATACTTGATTTGCCCAGTTACTTTGTCAATCGTTTGGAAGCTCACAAAATGTGTACAGTTCTCCACAGTCTCACCAGTCAAAGTACTTGTTTCTCCTAATTGAGAGGGGACACAATCACATAAGTCTATCAATTCGCTTTCTTCTGTACTATAAACAGGCTGCTCTTCACAGTTGCAAAAAAGCTTAATGATTTCGTCTGACTCTTTGCTATACAGTGCCAAAACACCAATAGGTAGCATTTGATACAGGTTTTGTATCTCTATGCTACCGTCTTCTTCACTGATTACTATTGCAGCAACAAGGCTTTTGCAGTTTCCTGCTGTGTCTTCTGCACAAGCATTAACCACCGCCGCCGATTTGCCTACTAAGTTTGAAATATCAACTAACAGTTCGTTTATCACGTCCACCAGTGCAGAAGTATCTACGTTGATTTCGTTGAGTATGTTGATAACCTCCTGTTCGTCACAGCTACAATCATGTGTATATGTTTGACCTGTTGCGCCATTAGGAGGGCTGTAAGGCTGCAAAGCAATAGGGTTGGTTGTGATGGTGTAATAACCGTAAGGCTGCGAATTAGAGGGGTCTTGTGTGTCTAAAACCAACAAGGCAAACACCTGGTCACAAACTTCATCACCGTTCAATGTATATTTTGAACAGGTTGGGATAAGCGAAAATTCACCATCAGAAACAGTATTTCCGTTGACAGTGAAATTGTTTTGTGATTTGCTCCCAGAGCGTTGATTTGAAAAAATACTCATTATTGGTATTGCCTTTTATTCAAACAGTTGATTTTCTTTTTACACTTCTTTATACAGGCTGCCCACAGTTGTTTCTACTACCTGTAAACGCTGCACTGCCTCTGCCCCTAGCTTCTTTGCTTGTTGATGGTTGAATTCTACTTTGAAAGGCTGCCCAAAAATGGTACTTGTTACGATAATCTCTCCTTTCAAGTTTGTAATGTCATAGCTCCCATGAAAAGTATGGCTTACACCTGCAGGTATCAATATCCCATTAACAGCCGAATCTATGTTTCCATCATTTAGGAAGGTGATAGAATTTGACTGAAAAGGATAGTCGCCATTCTCACGTATAATGTCCTGTTCTTGTGTCAAGATGGACAAGTAATAATGTCTGCACTGCACCTTTTTTTTGTAAAGTAGCTTATTCATCTGTTAGGCTTTGTTTTGATTTTGTGGCATATAGTCTGCCAATCCGTTCATCATTTTTTTGCCCAAACCTTTGTTTTCTTCTAAGAATTGCGCCTGCGCCTCCAACACGTCCAATACATCCCACGGACGGTTATAAGTCGTTGTAATCAAACTCTGCATTTTCTGCAGAAGGAGTTGCAGTCGTGCGTTCCATTCTTCTGCATTGACCTCTTTTTGTTGGGGCTGTGTGCCTGTGTTTTGTTTCATATTTGATACTGATTGTTGGTTTTGTTGTTGAGAATTGGGTAAGCCAGAGATAGCCACTTGACCACCTTTGCCGCCCATAAGATTTGTCAATACTGCTCCAATGATAGAGGGATTGTTTTGGATAAATTCAGAACAGGTGTTTAGGAGCTTTTGCATTGTTGTGCCGTTGTTCATTTCGTCTTCAAGTGCTGCAATACGTTCCTCTGTACGCTCCTGTTCGTATTGGTGTTTTAGCTCAATAATTGCCAGTTCTTTTTCATGAAGTTGTTTCATGAAGTTGGTTTGCAGTTCTATCATACCCACTTGTGAGCCGATACCATTGATGCCCTGTGTATTAGGCAGCATTGAAGGAGAAGAAAGAAACCGTCCGTTGTCCACCAAGATTGAAAATTTGTATTCCGTAAAACCTGTACCAGTGTTTGCTTTCTCGTAAACCCTTACATGTCCGTCTCCACCGCCAAGCCTTAATAGCACCGCTTCCAATTGTTCTAAGCTGTCTGCCATCTCCAAACCTTCCATCATGGTGGATTGGTCTAGCGGCTGTACATTGTTGTTTCTTCGGTGATGCCCCTCATACAATTTCCAGTAAACTTGACCTTTGCTTTGAATCTGGTCTGCCAAGTTTTCCCACGTAGTAATAACGATGTTTCTATTTCTACCTACAAAAGCCATATCGCTTGCTTGTTTGTCGTTTGTTAATGTCCTATTCCTGCCAAAGAATACAGCGTCTTCAAAGCATCAGAATTGACATAATAGTAAGTGAATCCAAAATATTCATCACTAAAATTGTCTGCATTGGCGTTGGTGAAGTCGGCTGATACTTTATTGAAAACATAGCTTTGACCAATATCAATTTGAGAGCCTCCCAATAATAGCATATTGTTGTTGGCTTGGGTACTATTTTCGCTCATTGATACCAATGGCAGGTTTTTGATAAATTGCTGATTGTTTTTGGTCAAAGTCAAAAATGAACGCTTAAATACATCCTCTGATACGTTTCTCTGTTGGTTGGGAAGGTAAGGGTACACTCTGGGGTCATACGCTTTGATAGCAAAGCAGTATTGATTTCGTAAAAATCGGTCGTTTTGGAAGTGGAGCGCATTGGACCCGTTGATGTGTATATCTTGACCAGCTCCACGAAACTTGATGTAAATGTTTACGCTTTTGACGTGTTCAAAAAGAAGAGCCTGTATAGCGTTGCCGTTGGTCTGCAAATATTCCTTGATTCGCTCGTAATAGTTTGATGTGGTGAAATACATTGACATAATGAAGTTTTCACCAATGCTATTGCCATTTAGAGCTGTTGTGTTGCCTTTCGCCAAATCTGCGAAATCAATGATAGGATTGTAGCGTACTCTACTAGCCGAAGGGTCTGCTACGATGCCGCCCATTGGGTGAATGAATTTGTCCGCTTGAAGGCTGTTTGCTCCAATCTGCAGGAGTGGCAAGTCGTGTAAAATTTCTTGGTTGGCATCGTACTTTTTGAGCTGCAAAGATGCCTGTTGATATGCCCACGTTGGTACATTGTTGTACTTACTATCATCGTTGGGCAGTATGTCTGGATGGTAAGCCGTAACGCCTAAAATCTTGCCGTACTCCAATACATCGAAGTCCACAGGTAAGTTTTTGGGCTGTCCACTAAAAGACTCCGTAGGTCTTCTAAATGGAGCTGTCACCAATTCGTGTCGGATGCTCCTAAAGTAGAGGCTGAACAACAATGATTGTATAAGTGAAAATTGATTCAACATTTGCAGATACTTGATTTTGGGATGATTAGAGAATAAGCGGTGTATTCCAATTCTATGAAGAAGTCCACACCGCTATCTTCCAGTATCAAAATAAAATGAGAAAAGCCTTTGCAGGTCTTACATTTATTCTTTTTGCTTCAACAGCTTACAGGGCAGTAAATACAGAATCTTGCTTTTTGCTTCGCAAGTAATCAGCAACATTGCTTACTTCATAGCCTCTGGCTTCGTAAATCAATACGTGGTAAGTGTTTGCAGTTGCATTTTCCAAACTTGAAGAGTATGGAATTTGTACTTCTGGTTTGGTGGTTTGTGAGTGCAAAATCACATCATAAGGTCGAGTCTCAATAAAACCGTCACCATTTTGGATGTTGTTTCGTACGCCAATCGCTCCGTTTGCGGCTGCTCCCTGCTGTGTTTCGGGTGTGAAGTAGAATCGCTTCAATGACAAATCCTGCTGTTTGGTCAATTGAGATACATTCATTTTGAATGTGCCATTGTAAATGTCCAACAGGTTTAATTCTTGTGCAACAGGGAACAAAGAGGTGTCTACAAAAGTCCTGTCTTGTAAACGCCATTCATTCCCAACTTTTGTCAATAAACCGATTTTGACTGACCAAGCATAAATCATGAAAGCGTGCTGGTCACTCAATAAAATTTCAAGGTCTCCACCTTCTGAACCCAAGTTTCCGTTTTTCAAATCAAAAACGTACTGGTTCTTTCCGTCCTTCAATTTCTGAATGATACGAACGTCACGGTCAATTGCTCGAATGTCTTTTGCTTTCAAGTCAATTCCGTTGTCTCTTGCATAGCGTTGGAGAGCATCCCATCTGAATTGTGCGCTTTGCAGCATTTGTGTTGTGTTCATCTGTATGAGTTTTATAGATGATGATGAAATATTTTTAAAAGTTCTAAAATTGATACCGAAAGTTCGATTTTTGATACTGACTACACCTTATCTTTGCAGCGACCAAAGTTTAAAATGTTGAATAAGTTGCTAAATCAACTTTAAATTTACTTAAAGATACTGCCCACTGGTTAAGTGAAAAGTTCTTACTTGTTCTGGATTTTTAAACTTTGGTCAACCCAGTGGGCTTTTATTCACTTTTTTAAACTTGTAAAAATGACCAAACAAGCAAATCCCGAACAAGTACAGACTTCAATTGACAAGTTATTTTCCTTTCGCTCCAAAGAAGAAATATTGCTTCATCTTTGTCGAGCCATTTACGTCAATCACGAATCCAATAAAAGCGATGATGCCACAGGATTCACTTTGATGATTTTAGCAGAGTATGTGTATAAACTGCCAGAAAAATCGTCAAAGAACTAAAGTTCTATTTTTGATACTGTTAAAAGCAAAAGCGGTTCATTCCTCACGGTTTGAACCGCTTTTTTGTTTGCTTGAAAATATGGATTTACACAGATTGGTTGTCGTAAATGGTATTCGCTGCTCCAATTTTGCCCATACCTGCTACGCCTCCGTATTGGTCGATGTACATAGAAGTTTGACTTCCAATACTGCCTATTGATATTGGGGTAACAGGCGTAAGTTTGAGCGCATTAAGAACAGGCGTTGCTACGTATTGCGTGACTACATTTTGACCGCCATAAGCGACCATTCCTGTACCAAGAGCCGTAACAATAGCAGGAGGTAGAAAGTCCAAGAGTTCTGGTTTTGCCATCAGCAAACCACCTGCTCCAGCTACTCCCAAGTCTGCTATAAGTCCATCCACTCCCATCATTTCACGAATCGTTTGCCCCCTAGTGGGTCTAACGGTATTCATAATGGCTGCAATGGTCATAGCCAAAGCATAGCCACCACCGATAGATATGATGAACAAAATCAATTGTTCGTCCACGCCTGCCACTTTTGCTTTTGAAGCTCTGCGGCGTTTTGTTTTATTACAAGTTCTACACATGATAGTGTTGTTTTGAAAAGTTATTGAATTGTATTTCAGTCGAAAAAGCTACACACTATCAGTGCTTACTTCTTTTTTTTCTTCGTTTTGCGCTTGCCAGCAGATTCTACACAGTAGCCATCAGAAGTTTTGACCACTTTGGCGGTTTTGTTTTGTCCGTGTAGTTTTTTTTGCACCTTCTTTGCTGCGGTTTTTGTTTTGTGGCAGCTCACTTTTTTGTACTTCCTTGCAGTAGTAGCCATGTCAGTATATTTTTTTTAAGGTTGATAAATTAAAAAATCAGATTATTCGCTTGTAGCAGCATAAGTTATGGCCGCCAATCCAAGTAACAGTAAGCCACTTGAACCGTCAGAACTTTCTGCATTGCCGTAAGTATTCGGGTCGGCTGTATAAATGCCGCTATTGTCGTTGATTGGGTTGGTACGTGGAAAGTCATTGCTGTGGGGAATGTCAGCACCTGTGAGTTCCACAGGTTCTTTTCCGAAAATAGCTTTGATTGTTCCAGCCAATGCTGCAAATGCAGCAATCAATTTGGTGACCAGTATGACGGTTGCCGTAATCGTTGCTGGTTCTCCAATCCCTTCAATGCTCCACTTTCTTTCGTTTTTTGCCATTGAAGCTATCAGAGCTTCGGGCGTTTGGTTATCGAACCTATTGATACTGATGATTCTTCGTCTTAAATATGAAAGCCAATCTTTTGACGTTATTCTGGTTATCTCCAAAATATCTAATGTGGTTGCTTGCTGCGCTACACGCTTTGTGCGAACAACGGCAGGCACTTCATTGAGTAGCTTTTGACTGTTGATGAACAAATACAGGAAAGACAAGGGTGCAAATTCTGCCTTGTGGTCTATGGTTTGAAAAAACTGATAGACTTTGCCCATATACTTTTTACTGCTACTGGTCAGCGTTCTTTGCTTTTTGTAGAGCATATAGAAATAGTCGTTCAGTCTCTCAATGCTTCGGTCGTCCAACACACCACGATTGGCCGTTTTCTTGTCCTTCTCGTACCAAGAATTTAGCACAATCAAGCCCTCTTTTTCGCATCGTTGTTCATCTCCCCAAAAGACGTATCTATTTAACCATGCTTTTGCAGCAAGAAAATGATAGATACCATCATCGTCACCTTCCCATACATGCGCCAGTGATGGAAACAAACCTTCACCCGCTATTCCGTTTGTGCCTGATATTATTGCAACTCGTGACATATCTATTTTTTTGCCTGTTGGTGTGTAATCTTGTACCCAGTTGTACTTTTTTTCTGCATCGAACCGATGCCAAACGCCATCAATAATAATATCTTCATCTTCTATCTGAACAATGACATAAACGTGTCGAGCGTGTTTACCATCCTGTCTTCTATAATTCGTAAATCGGTACTTGTAAGGAACTCCCATTCCTTGTAGACAAGATGCCGTAAAATTAGAGAAGCTTTTGCAGTCGCCACGCTTGGAGGTGTTCAGAGCATTGGGTAACTGTACGTATTGAAATTCTTCTGTATCTGCTACATAGCGAAAGGAACGTAACAACCTCCAAATTTCGTTACACGCTTGTCTGATGGAAGTAGGTTGAGCAAACAAGGCTTCTACAAAGTTCCCAACATATTTAGCCCCCAAGCTATCTGCCTGTATCACAGCTTCAATTATATCACGTGTAGTACATTCTCCCTCACAAGTGACCAAAATGTTTCCCGATGCTTTGGGGATTGTCTCGTTTGCGATATGTGTAACGTGTTTACTCATATACTATGCCCATACCTGCACGAACAGTGCCGTCAAATCGCTTGTTTTCTGAAAGTAAGACGTTGTAATAAATGTCAATCGCTGGTGTAAAGCCTTGTTTCAAAGATGAAACCAACGTTTCGATGGTCGAAAGAGCTTGGAGATTGACACGGACAGGAATCACTTTGGTTGTTCCTGTGGGTAACTGCAATGCTGTACGCAAATCGTATTGTGCGACTTGCTGCCCAGCATGTGAAATAGTGCCGTTCAATCCGTGGATGAAAATAGGAAAGGGATTGTTGTTTGTGACCTTCAACTCTACGGTCAAAGGAATGTTATTGACCGAGCTTAGGACATTCTGCAACACTTCCCACCATTTTTGACCACCTCCCAATGGTGAGAGCTTCAAGCTTACTTTACCTGCTCTCACATCTAAATTGCTGCTTACATAATCATAACCTTTTCCAAACAAAGTTTTGAAAAGGAACAATGCACCAACAATTTTAAGGATTTGGTTCATAGAATTTTTGGTTCTGTGAGTCGAAAAACAATGCAATGATAGGCAAGCAAAAAACAATGCTTTTTTATTCTTTTTCTTTAAGCATCAGCAAGTTACAATATTATTTTATTGTTCTTATTGTTTCGGTTTTGGGCATAAAAAAACCTGTTTTCAATCAAGAAAACAGGCTTTTATTTCACCTTTAAACATTAGCGTTAAATGCCAAAATGCTTTTTTATCTTATCAACTTGCTTGGGTGAAAAAATCCTTATTCTTCGATAATCTTCATAAGACAATCCCAACAAGTATTGATGTAATGGGATTCTGTCTCCTTCAATATTTATCGTTCCTCGCATCCAGTTTTTGAATGTGACACGGTGAACGTTCAATAAATCTGCTATTGCAGACTTGTTTAATGTTTCTGCTTTTGCTTTTGCTTGGGTAGCTGAATCCATGTTGTTTGATTTGGGGTGATTGAGAATTATACTTCTGACTGTCTTTTAGACTGTTTGACTATAATTTTATACTTTGGCGTTTTACATGCGTTAAGTGTTTGTGATTGACTGTTTTGTGTGAAAAGCAGCTGACTCTTACTTTGACCATCGTTTTGACTACTTACTATATAGACAAATATAGCAACTATACGGTTCAAATCGTAAAATATTACTGTTAGTTCTAAAAATGAATCTTGTTTTTCCCCTTTTCGCTTTATGTCGCTGACTTCGTGATTTTGGAGATACAAAAAAAGCTCCAAGACTTTGAAGACTTGGAGCTATAAAAACCTAAAATATAAAACGGTTATTTGCCAATAACCAACCATTCAATCTATTGGTAAAAAAAAGAGGTAATCGTTACCCTCAATTACCTCTGTAACCATGCTCTTAATAAGATGTTCTTACGAATACAAATATACTATTTTTTTGTGAGACTATCAAGGAAAAAAAAAGGATAGTTTCATTGATAGGACTTTATTTTTTTTGAGTAAATCCGTTATAGTTATTTTTTTTATATGCTTATTGGTTTCCAAAGAATCGCTTTTTTTAAGGACTGACTCAAACAGTTTTTGAAAATAGGTGAAGTGCATGTAGTGTACTATAAAAGTATATAGGGATTGTGGTGACAGCAAAAAAACAGCATTTTTCGTGTAAATGTCTAATTGTCATAATGTTAAGTGTCACCAAAAAAAAATGCAAATCGTATTTGAATGGTGACAAAGATAAAATTAACTGTAAGCCAACAAAAAACAAAACGCACGAACTTGTAATTTTATAGTGTAAGGTGTCACCAAGCCGTCACCACATTTGGTGACACTTGGAGGTGTCACCAAATTAAAAAAAGTTTGGTGACGCTTTTGGTGACGTTTTGGTGACACCTTTTGTTTAGAGAATCAGCCTTTTATAAAAGTGTCACCACGTCACCAAAGAATCTATATACACACTCAAAAATAATACTAATAATAATAATAGTAAGTAGTGTTGTTGTTTTTGCGAAAAATGAAATTTAAATCAACAAAAAAAAAGTTGAATGTAAAAATGGGGTTTTGATTTGAACAAGTACAAAAAATAAAGGCACTAAGAGAATACTTAGTGCCTTTATTGGTGGATGAAAGAAAGGTTATAAAGCTTTTTTAGGCTTGTATAACATCACACACTCTTTCCTAAAGTTTTGTTCTCTCTTTTGGCAACGGTTTCGCAAATAACCAGGATTGATAATGTAGCCGTTGAAACTTGCCCAATCTGCAAGCATCATCTTAAAGCGTTTGAAGCTTAACAGGTCACTTGCAGTGTAGTTTGTAGGGGTTTTGGAGGTGCTAAGAGCTTCAACAATCTCTTGTGGATATTGGTCAATACACTTTTCTATTAGATAATTGTAGGTGACACAATACTTTTTCTTCTCCCCTTTCTCGTTTGTCGTTCCATCTTCGTTGATGTTGTTTTCTCTAAAATCATAAGGTAGCTTTCCGTTTTCGTCTAATTCTCCATCATAAACATAAATAAGTGGTTTTTCTATAAGGGTTCGTGCATCTGGAGACTCATAGGAGCGAATCATATTGTCGAAGAAATCAACAGCAAAAGGCTTACAATGTACCAACAACTTACGAAGCTTGTGTATTTTGGCAGGGAAAGGAATAATTCCTTTGTGTTCAGAAACAGACAGCCCTTTTTCTTGGTCTTCCCAAACCTTCCAGTGGAGCTGCACGGCTTGGGCTGCAAAATTGTGGAATCGGTTTTTTTCTTCCCAATCCCAATGTCTGTAAAAAGTATGGCCAAATTGAACATCTGGTCTATTGGTAGGATTGAACCAGTCACCAAACTCAATTGTAATCCATCGGGCGGTGATGGATCCACCTTCACCATTCAACGCATGATTTGAGTCCAGAATAATTTTTGCTGATTGCTCAAAAGGAATGTCTATCACTCCTACTTTCTTTTTACGAATAGAATAACCATCGGTTATTTTGGTTTTGAAGTTGTCTAATGAAACGCCATAACCATGCTCGATGTCTTTATAGTGGAGAATCTGAGCATCTGCTTCTATCCATTCGTCCGCAAAAGTGTAAGAAAGTGTATTTTTAAAGTCGTCATTCCCAATACTGCACCCCTCTCTTAACCCCCACTGGTAGAGAGATTTTGAATAGAGGCTTTTACCTCTCCTACCCTCATGTTTTCTCAAATCTGTTTCGATGGTAGCATCTACACACTGTACTGCATAGGCAGCATCTTCGGTGCGTAAAGTAGTGAGCATATAGCCGTAAGTAGTTATTGCAGACAATATTTTTTGCATAGCTTCTATTTCGGGTTCCATAATGCCTGTTTCCTCAGCTTCCTTTATTGCAATGCAGTATGTCTCGTAAGCAGACACGATGCCCTCTGAAAAATGATTTATCAATTTGTGGTACATGGTATCATCCTCTTTTTTGCAGGTGATTGCATATAGTAAAAACTGAAAAAACACACATTGGCGAACATCCATCCTTTTGCTAAATTGATTTGGGTTGATGTGGTTTTTCCAAATCAGTTTGTCTTTTACTTCTTCGTAGGGTACAATGTCGTAATCGTCAGGAGTAATTTTGACGGGACCATTCTCAAAGAGTAGATAGGATATTTTTTCTTTGTCCCTCAATATGTCTGCTTTGATGGAGGGTAAGGCTTGTTGAAGCCATCTTGGTTTGGTGTTTCTTTCGCTCGAATTAAGCCAAGCTTCCCAAGCCATTTCATTGACATTCCTTAGTTTTCTTCGCATTAATTGACCTAAAATTATATCAATGTCTTCGACTTCCTGAATGACATTGCCATCCTTCCTGACAGTCAAAAAGGATACCTTACCTTTGTTTCCTTCGATTGAAACATTAGTAAACCCCTTGGACTCGTAAAACTCCACTAGTGGAGCTTTGAGGATTACGGCTCTTGTTTCGCCTTTGAACTTGACCGTTTTCCAAAACTGAAAAGGTTTGTCGTTTTCGGTTTTGACTACTGTACCGTCTTCCTGTGGAACATATTCAAAGTTCCCCATCACAAAGGGGTTTTCTCCAATGTAGGTTTTGTAGATTTGATAGAAGTTGTTGGGGTCATTGTTTACGCCAAAGTAGGTTTGAAGTTTATCTGTTGATGTTTTGCGTAAATCCAGTATTTGAAACCATTTTCCAGTTTTTAACTTTAGTGAATTTTCGACAATGGCCTTTTTTTGTGCGCTGTAAGCAATTAACAGGTCGTCTAAGCCTTTGCCGTCTCCATCATAGTTTGTATTGATGTGACTGTAATAAACGTCTATTGGGTGAGATTTGGTAACTTTCACAAAGTCACGTACAGAACAAAAGAACTGATAGGGTCTTTTGGATAGATTTTTTCCTTTTTGCCAATTGACGGTTAAAGCATCGGCATCGTGGAGCAATACCAAGTTTTTGACTCTACATTCTTCAATGACGCTTACCAAATCAGGATGCAGGTTTTTGCGGTCTGCAGACTTGAAGCCATATAGTCCACTGCTCCCTACGGTCATGATTCCATCATTACAGCCTTTGAAGGCCTTCTTCTCTCCTTCGGTGATGAATAAAGTTTCTATTTGTTCTTTTTTATTGTAGGCTTCTAATATTTGTGGTGGAAAAAACACTTGTGCTGTGCTGCCCTTTGGAGAGTGATATTTGTTTTCTCCTGGAGGGTTGAGCCATCGCTTTCTAAAGTAACGTTGAAATTTCTTTCCTTGACTTGGAATATACACCAGGGGTTGACCGTTTGGGCGAAAATAGTTGATAATCAAATTTCGCTCTTGGTCTTCGTCAAAGAAGGGCATAGAATTTTTGATGGGTTTTTCTTTTGTGCCTGTAAAGTATATATGGGTATTGAGTTCTTTAGAAATACCTAAAGTGTCCAATGTTTTTAAAAGCATAGTTATTATTGTTTGGGGGTGAATGTTGGTTGTTTGGGGTTTTAGGATTTGAATTTTTTAGCGAATTTTCGTAGAGCCTTGACTTCTTTTTTTTCTCTTTTCAGTATGGATTTGTACTTGGTTTCATCCCAATACTTCAAAATGGCATCCTCTACGATTTGCGCCAATACAGGCGGTTCTAATGCGTCCACCTCCCAAGATGTTCCACCAAAGTTTTCAATATAGGATTCTGCTCTTGGGTCACTGATTTTTGCAGGGTTAGGAGGTGGATTGTATTGTTGTATTTGTGGCATGGTCAGGGCGATTGGTACAACCTCAATATCTGTTAAACCGAAGATGGAAAAACGGTCTATGATGTCTCGTATCATGTCCAAGCCGCTTGGGTCGTGGTCGCCTCCATAGAGAACAACCAATTTTTTGCCCCAATCCTTTTCCGCCTTTAAACGCTTATAGGCATCGTGCATGGCTGTAATGCTGCTATAACCTCTATTGACCATCAACCGAACTCCATACTTTGCCGTGATTCGGTAAAGTATGTTAGAGATAGCATCTTTCTCTGTCCATACTTCAATGTAGTATTCTTGTCCTTCTGTCCTGTCTAGTCTGTACGAACCGATGGTATCTCTCAAAGCGTCTTCCACATCTACTACCCAATAAGGACGTTTAGGAACTCTTACACGGTCTTCTATCGCTGACCAATCTACGACACCTGCTAAACGTGCATTGGTGAGCAATCCAGATAGTTTTCTGTATTGTGCATCCTTGTTGGGTATGATGTCACGTGCCACTAGCTGATAGTACAATTGTCGCAATGTGAGCTTGTAGGATTGTTCTTGGTATTCTTCAATGATGTTGTTAGCTTTTGTCAATAAATCTGTGCTTTTTTTGCTGAATTTATGGTTGATATATTTAATTTTCATTTGTTGTGTATTGTTAATAAAGTTTCAAAAATAAAACTCACAGTTCTAAAAATAGAACTGTGAGTGTGTGAAAAAGTTAGCTTAGTAAATGTGAAGTTCTGTTTGTTCGCACTCTGGACAATAAGAGCCTAATATTAGTTCAGAGTCTAAACCTTCCCATCCACAATTCAGACAATCAACATTGTCGCCTTTCTTATCATCTTCTTCAATGACAGGGCTAAGTATGTCCAGTTTTTGTTTGTCCAATTCATAAAGACGCTTTACAGCGTTATTGCTTGCATTGGTTATGGCTCGTTCGTCAAGCTGATACTTGAAGTGGTAGAGCATGGAACTGTAAAAGTGCCAGATATTGTTTTTCATTTTGAATGATTCAAAACCTTCAAACTCTACATATACATCTTTGAGTATGGTCGTAAAATGAGGGTTTTCTAAGCCTAATTTCTTTAATTGTAAATGAGCTTTCTTTTTATCGAAAATAACGATACTTCTTTGATTGATTAGCTTTTGTAGAGAGAGAGGGTTTAGTTTTAAAAACAATGATGATACCTTGAATTCTTCATCTTCCAATAGAATATCCTTGTATAATGCTTGTTGTTCGGAGGTGATAAAAATTTCATCTTCCCATAGAATTGTTGAAAGGTGGGCAAGTCCACCGATAGAAGTGTTGTCGGTGTATTGATGGGAGATTGAAGGAGTTAGGGTATTTTCATAATTGCAATAAATCATTAGGTTTGGACTCTGGGTGTTATTGTTATTGAAGTTCATTTGTTGATTATTTTTAATAGTTCTAAAATTGATACTAAGAGTTTGATTTTTGGTACTGATTGTGTCTTATCTTTGCAGTGACCAATATTTAATCGTTTTTCTAATTTAAACAAGTAGTGCAATCTATACTTTAAGATATTGCCCACTGGTTATATTTGGTATTACTTGTTTATTCAAGGAAATTCGAGTATTGGTCAGCCAGTGGGTTATTTTATTTCATTTTTTTAAACTTTAGAGTTATGACCAATTCTCGAATTTCCGAAGCCGCAATTTCTAAACTAACAGCTTTAACTGACCAAGACAAGGCTACTACCCTACTCCACATTAGCCGAGCGATGCACGCCAACTATCTAAATGACAAAAGTGACTTAGACACTCAATTTACTTTGATGTCTTTGGCTGAATTTGTCCATGAGCTTCCAGATAGTTGAGGTTGAAGGGTAGAGATTGAAGGGCTTATTCTTACGGTGGTAAGGGTAAGCCCTTTTTTTGTCGTTTGGTCAGTAGTTTTTGATAAATTCGGTTGTCGTGTCGGTTGGAATGTTTATAGTCAGTTGTTCGGCTGCTTTTTGGTCGTGAACAGCTTCTTTAATTGCGTTTTGCACTACCACCGAATTTTCACGACTGTACTTTTCAATACCGTATTGAAGTATTTGTTCCCAAGCTACGAGAGATTGCATCCCAAAGGCTTGTTTTATGGCTTCTTCATTGATGCCTGTTTTTATTTTTAAGCTTACAGGCTTTCTGTTTTTTCCGTTTGGTTTGCCTTTGTGTATGTTCTCACCATCGGTTGTGTGATAGCCTATCAACTGCATAGAACAAAGTAATGTAGGAGCTTCGTCTTTATCGTTGAAGGCTGTAACCATTTGCCCTAATTTTTTGAGCGTTTTTTTGATAGAATTGATTTTTAAATCAATGTGTTGGGATGTGCTGGACATAAGATAAAATTTAAATTGTGATTGAAAATAGGTTTTGTAATTCTTGTTTGATGGTGTCGAAGTTTTCGGGATTGCTTCTAATGGAGCTACCACGATAAGACATACCGCCATTTGTAGTGAGTATATCAATGATTTTACTGTATGGGTTTTTGATTTTCTTTCGATAGCTCCATAGCTCCACGATTAGTTTTTCATTGAAGTAGATAAACTTTCGGTCGTGGAGTTCAAAAGTTAAACACTTGTTTTGATTGGTGTAAGGCATAAGTTTGATGTTTTGAAATTAAAAAGGAAGATTTAATATTTCGGCTTCTTTCACTACTTCAATAGTTTCGGTTTCGGTGTTGGTCTGTTGGATTTCGGTTGAATATTCTTGCTCTAAATAAGATTTTAGTTCCAAGTCCATTTCACCGATAACAGTTTGACTAATACCGTTTTTGATACAGACTATTTCAAAATCTAATCCTAATAGCTTCGCTAATTTGGGGTCAGTCTCTAAGATTCTGCTCGAATTGGTCACGAAATCCACAATACGAACATTGCCGACTTGATATCCTTTACTACTGTCTATCCTGTCCACTGTCCATTTTTTACCATCACTGACAACATGGGGCAACCTGCCTGATAAGTACCACAGCTCACAATATTGCTCGAAAGAAAGGGAAAAAGGTTTCTTTCTTCTCACTGCATTTTGTTTCATATTATTGTAATAGTATCTAAGTGGGTTTCTAAACTTGTAAAGCTTTTTTTGATGTGCATAGCACATATTTTTCAGATAGATTTTGCCTCTTGCCTTTGTTTGCCCTTTGGGTTTCTTGCATTTGGACACACAGCATTTTTTACCATACAAGTATTTGTACTTGGATATGGTGAAAAAAGGAGGTAAAGCAGCCTTGTATTTTTCAAAATCTTTCATTGTATTATGATTGATATTTTGCAATTAGTTCTAAAAATAGAACTAATTGCAGCAACAAAAAGCGATTAGTTCGGTATGGAAATGAGTAGGTGACATTTCTATAAACATACTGATTTTGTAGGATGTATCTGAAATATTGCAGGTGTGGGTTATGGTCATGCTGCAAAGATTTTGGACAGTGAGTATGAGTTTGATTTTGCGTTGTTGGTAGGCAGCAAGAGCTTTGATTTCGTCAATGAGATTGGGTAATAGCTGTATGGACTCAAACTCTACATATCTCAAAAGAAGGTTTTGGAGATTGGAGGGTGTAAGGGTGGATTTTGGTAGTTTGTGAAACTTGATTTGGTTGTATGGTTTTGGTTTTGGCATTGCATTGTGTTTTTTAGGTGGATTAGAAAGGTTTGAAGGAGTAAGTAACAAGCTCGTCTATTGGGATGGTGAAAAGCTTTGAGAGTTGAATGACTGTGTAACAGGATGGTTGTCTTTTGTTGTCGAGAATTAAACCATACTGGTGAGGTGTCAAGCCTAATCGTTTTAGTCCTTCTTTTGTGATTCGAGGTTTGCCGTGGTTTTGGAGAAGGTATTTTTCTCTCAAACACTTGTCGAAAAAATTTTCTGTAATGGTTATTCCTACTGTTTTCTTATTGAAGGTTTCGAGTTGCGCTAAATAGTGTTCATACTCTTTCAAGTTCATTAGAGGAAAAACTAAATCTTGTGTCTGTTTCATTTTTGATACTTTATTTAATAATTCAAGAATGAGCGCAATATAATATACTTTGCTTGCAAAGTCCAAATTTTTTCCAAGATAGTTCTAAAAATAGAACCGATAGTTCTATAAATGACACTACAATGACGTTATCTTTGCAGAAATAGAACTTTAAACAAATTTTTACTAACCAGTATCAAAATTGAAACGATGAAAAAAATAAATATAGGTGAAGTTTTAACAGAAGTATATAATGATGGAAAACACGATTTGCAAAGAATCTATACAGTTGAAGAGGTGGCCGCAAAATTGGGTATGAGTAAGTCAAGTTTTTACAGACAGTTGGAGAAAGAAACGGTAGATACAGGTTTTCTGTACGAGCTTGGTCAAATATTGGATTACAACTTTTTTGTTCACTTCCTTGAATTTAATGATATAGTGGACTTGGTGGAAAAGACAGAGGGTTTGGATGAAATCAGTAAACCAAAATTGATTAAATTACAAGAACAGGTGGAGCATTTGCAGGGAAGGATTCATTTTTATGAAAAGGAGATTGATTTACTGAAAGCTAAGAATCTTAGATTGATGCAGGAAATCGGGCTGTCTTCTAAAAAATCTAAAAAGGGTAAAAAATGACAATTGGTAGATATGTTCAAAAGGCAATCAAGGAGCATAAGCAATTGAACAAACAAAATGGGGTGATTCTGGATAATGTTCATTATGCTCTTGCTATGGGAGTAAGTGTGTCTAATATGGCGGCTTTGTATAAAAAAGACTCTATGGAAACGAAGTATTTGGTAGGGTTGGGTAAGTTCATAAACAAAGATTTGTTTTCTTTTTTTACGGATGATTCGCTATTGAAACAGCGTAACAGACAAATGAGAGAAACGATAGGGCAGCTCCAAGGCTATATAGAGGAATTAGAGTCGTATAACGAAGAACTTTTAAGTAAGGTGAAAGAGAGTGAATTGTAGTTGGTCTGGTTTGTGGGTACGGTGTGATTGAGTAGGGTACGGTCTTGGTGTTGTATTGTAGGTAGTTATAAAGGGGTGTGGTGTCTCTCTCTCTCGCCACTTTTATTATAACTTATTAATAGTCAATAGACGAACCGTACTTATATAAATATTTGTACCGTACTCCATAGCCAAAATACAGAGCTATGGACAAAAAAAAATATTCTCTATTA
>JAUHXA010000066.1 GCA_030427245.1 Bacteroidia bacterium
CCAATATTTGTCTGCTACAACACACGGAGAATATAAACCTGAAGAAAGAAAAACGACAAAATCAGCCAAGGCAAAAAATAGGCGGATTGAGATTGTTTTATTGAAGAAATGATAGGTTCTTTGACAATTGTTGTGAAGGTAATAAAGACTTTTGAAGCTTTTTTTCATTTACATTTGCTTAACAATAATATAGCCAGATATTTCTGAACAGGATAAACTTCAAAAGTCTCAAACTACAGATTTTGTCAATGAGCCGATTGACACAGCTAACGTATAGGAACTTTTCGAACGTAATCAATGAAATACAACTCTTGAACTTGTTGACTCAAATCATTGATATTGTCCACTGCTTCAAATTCAAGAATATAAACGTTGTTATTGCTATATGTGTATTGAATGTCAGGTTTCTTTACAGAAATAACATCCGAGTTCCTCATCAGTTTGTGCAATTCAAACAACATTTTTTGTGTAGCAATACTCTTTGCAAGATCTTCTTCTTCAAAGTTAAAATCAAAACCGTGGCTGATTTTAATATATAACTGAGAACTACTAAAATCTGCCGCTTCAAGATTATACTTACTTGGTAGGTAATCAGTACGATTAGGGTTTTGATTATTCAACAACAAGCTAAAACAGCTCAGCCAACCCAACATAGGGAGTAAAAAAAGCTTCATCATGGTCAGTAAGATTTCGGGTGATAAAATAGCGCACATAAAAATACATAGTTTAATTTGAATTTAAACCATGGGGAAATATCTTATGTGAAAATCCGAATAAATAAAATACTAGAGATATTTATTTGTAATTTAGAAAGGGCTTGTAAATAATGAGAAATGTAAGGTGGGCTTAATTTAGCAATATCATTTTTTTACAATTAAATGACATTTGTATTGTTTGATACGATGCCTTTTTGGAAAGGTTACACCTAAAATCTAAAAAAATAAAAAAAAATGTCTTATGGGTTTATTTCAGATTCATCTTTATGCTGTCTATAGGGTGATTCGATGCCCATGTTTTGTAAGCAGAGGATTCCCAAAATTTTTCATAGCCATCATAGACTAAAAACTCTGCAGGATTGATATCAAATAGCTCTTGCATTTGAGGGAATAAAGAAACCACTTCTTCATATTTCCTTTCTTTCATGTATAAAGAAATGATTTTCCAGTAAGGTTCTTCCATTGAAGATTCAGCTTGTATGGCTTCCTTCAATAAACTTATTGCGATTGTATTTTTTTTAAGATCTTCATATATAGTTGCTTTCATAACATTTAAGTATGCATCCCCTCCTATCTTTTCGTTCAAACTATCAATAATTGCTAAAGCCTGTGTATGCTCTTGTTGGGCAAAAGCAAAATCTAATAAGATTACTTCAACAAGTGGATCTTTAGGATATTTTTGTTTGAATTCATTGACCGCCTGTAAGTACATTTCTCCTCCTTCATTGAAGGCAATATTAAGCTTGGTAATTTGAATCATTTTATCCTCTCGAATAGTAGGAGGAAAACTATCGATAAGTCCAAGGGCTTGGCTAAATTCACCTTTTTCAAAGTGACTGCCAATCCTATCTAATATCGGAATATTGGCAACATAGATGCTGTCTGAGTATGATAGGCTGTCCATTTTTATGGAGTCTCTAAGGTCAGAGAGAGATGAAAGGTAAATCCTGCGAAGGGTATTGCTAAATTGTTGACCAACCGCATAAGGATAATAGTCAATGATTCGTATAAAACCCTGTTTATTCTTTTGCAGAAAAAGCTCAAAGTAATTTACACCTCCCTGTGATACTATTCGATAGAGTGCTTTTGGTATTGAATCTTTAGATAATTTCAGCAGTTTGCAGTGTCCATCTATCCCCATAGCACTGATGATGTTCATTCCTACATCTAAATGATCCGTAACTCCTTTTTTGAAGCCTTCTTTGGTTATTTTAGGTCCATGAATACTATCTAATAGGCTGTTAGCAATACTATCTACATCAAAGTGTTCATTGAAAAAACTTGAATTGCTATTGTCCAAGCTGTCTGCCAGCATTTGAGCAAACAGCAGGTAATCATCTTCAATTGTTGTTTCTGGCTGATGTTTGCACTTTGCAAAAAGTAAACAGATTACTACAAAAAATAGACTTAAGGAATATTGGCAAGAGTAAATACTGGAATTATTCATGGGATGAGAACCTTAAAAAAATATGGTGGATAAAATACTGTAATCAAACAAAAGTACAAAATAAAGAAAGTCAGACATGATTGGGGTGGTCATTGAAGTGTCAATAAATAAAACAGCCTTTTGATTTGATTTCAAAAGGCTGTTGCTTGATATTTTAATTTTCATTCCCTACTTAGCTCATCACTATTTCTCTGTCGGGGGCATGGTTCTGAACACTACATCCCAAAGTGGAGAAGAAACGCCAAAAGCCAATTCAGGATATTTGTAATGGTGCAAGGCATGATGTCTCCAAAAAATGTTCAACTTGCTTTTGGGAGGACGATATGCGTGAACTGAATAATGTACCAATAGATAAAAAGCATATCCAATCAAAAAGCCTCCCGAAAAAGAAAAGGCATATTGATTCAACACCAAATAGAACAAGCCATGAAACATAGTAGCCAACAAAATACTGGCTAAAGGAGGCATTGCCAATCGGGTCTTATCTTTGGGGTGATCGTGATGAACTCCATGCATGATGTACTGAAGTCGCTTTTTTCGTGGAGTGTCAGGCTCAATGTGATAGAGCTTTCGGTGTGCCCAATATTCAATAAAGGTAAAGAATAAAAAGCCTGCAATAAAAAGAAGAGGTATTGCGCCTATAGGAATACTTGTATAGGAAGCAGCCCAATAGACCAATCCTGCCGAATAGAGAACAAAAATACCAATAGGGATCGAAACATGGGTACGGGTCATTCGTTCCAAAATAGGATTGTCGAATATTTTAGCCCTCCCTTGTTGTAAATTATGTGTATTACTCATGGATTTGTCTTAAAGTAAATAGAAAAGATAACCAAAATGATTCCAAAAAGGTTGTAATTTGCTTACAGTTTATAGCCTTCAACCACTTTTTTTTCAATGCAAGTGAGCATCTTTGCAGGAAACCTTTCGATCGTATAAAAATCATGTGTTCCTACTAGAACCGTTGTGTCAGTCTCACGACTAATGAGTTGCAGCAACCGAATGATGTCTTCTGAAGTTTTAGGATCCAAATTACCCGTAGGTTCATCAGCTAATATCAAAACGGGATCGTTTAGTAATGCTCTTGCTATCACAATTCTCTGTTGTTCGCCACCCGAAAGCTCATAAGGCATCGCAAAACGTTTGTGACTTGTATCTACATTCGCCAAGACATTTGTAATGCGTTTATTGATTTCATGTTCGTCCCTCCATTCTGTTGCCTCTAGTGCAAATCGAAGATTGTCTTCAACGTTTCTATCCATCAACAAGTGAAAATCTTGAAAGACAATGCCCAGTTTTCTACGAAGATAGGGAATTAATCGCCAGTTCAACTGTGTCAAATCAAAACCAGCTACCTTTCCCCATCCATGTTTTAAGGGTAAATCACCATACAATGTTTTCAACAAGCTGGTTTTTCCTGTGCCTGTTCGTCCTACCAAATAAGCAAACTCCCCTGCAAATAGGTTTAAATTAACCGATTCTAAAATCAAATTATCCTTTTGATAAATACTTGCATCTACCAATTCAACAACTGGGTTGGTCTTGTTCATTGTAATCGTGTTGAGCAACTTATCATCAGTCACTGATTTACTAATCACATGCTACCCAACTACCTCCTTAGATTGTGCTGCAAATTGTTTCAGCCAGTTGGTACTTACAGATTTAGGTCTTTCAATAGACAATCCCAAAGCTCTATCCCAACACAAAGAAGCCAATACACCCAATGCTCTCGAAACGCCAAACAAGACCGTATAGAAACGGTATTCTGTCATTCCATAGTGCATCAAAGTTGCGCCAGAATGTGCATCCACATTCGGCCAAGGACTTTTGATTTTAGGCTTCTCACCCAATACTTTAGGAGCGACTTCAAAAATGTCCCAAACCACATTCACCAATTCGTCTTCGGGAAAATACATCTTGGCAAAATTCATTTGAGCAGTGAATCGAGGATCAGGCACACGCAATACCGCATGACCATAACCAGGAATGACCTTACCCGCATCTAAGGTGCTTCTGATGTAAGCTTCAATCTGTTCTTTGTTCGGTTTTGAAGTGCCGATTTCCTCACGCATCTCCAAAATCCATTTGATGACTTCTTGATTCGCCAAACCATGCAAAGGCCCTGCCAAAGCATTGATTCCACTCGAAAAAGAATAGTATGCATCGCTCAAGGTTGAACCCGTCAAATGTGTGCTATGAGCAGAAGCATTACCTCCTTCATGATCCGCATGAATCGTTAAGTACAAACGCATCAAAGACTTGAATTCATCACTGTCACTTACGCCCAGCATGTGTGCAAAATTACCCGCCCAATCCAAATCCTTATTAGGAGCAATGTGTTCGCCATTGTGAAAACTTCGACGATAGATATAAGCTGCAATATGAGGCAACTTAGCAATCAGATTCAAAGAATCCTCATACATGGGATCCCAATAGTCTTTTTTGCTGATGCCCTCTGCATAGCGTTGTTCGAAGATAGATTCAGGCTGCATACTCAAAATAGCTACACTAAATTGAGTCATAGGATGTGTATCCGTAGGGAAAGTATCCAAAACCTTGAATACATATTCAGGAACATCCGATCGCTCCGACAAATTTTTGCTCAGTGACATCACCTCCTCATAAGTTGGAATCTCCCCCGTCAACATCAAGTAAAAAATACCTTCAGGAAGCGGTTCCGTATCTCCCTCCAACTTCGGCAACCTCTTTTTCAACTCAGGAATAGAGTATCCCCTAAATCGTATACCTTCATTGGCATCCAACTCAGAAGTCTCTGTTACCAAGCTTTTTACGCCTCTCATACCGCCAAAAACTTGGGCCAATTTAACTTCACCAACTACTAAATCAGCATTTTCTTTTACAAACGCCTTGAATTCACTTGCCAAAGGCAATGCCTTTTCTGCAAATTTTTTTTTGAGTTTATCCATATAAATAATTGTAATGGGTTCTTTTGGGGCAAATTTAGCTAAAATTTGTCAAAATAACGAAGTCTTATTTTGTCTTTTAATCAATCCATGATTCATCTCAACAAAATACAATATTTTGTGTTCAGTGAATACAGGGTTGATGTAGTCTTGGACTTCAAAAACTGCATCAAAAATCAATACAAGTTTCGAAAAATAAATTTCTAATCTATGGTATTTTTATTCAAGCTAATGAATCCATTATACTTGGACACCTAAAAAGTATGTCTTCAATAACATAGCAAAAAAAAAAAGTGATTTAAATTAGGGAAAAATGTAAAAAAAGTGCTAGATTTTTTAATATTTTACTTACTTTTGCTGTAAGGTGAATTTTGTAAATCATTTTATAATATCTCATTAATTAATTTTTTAACTTAAAGTGCTCTTATTATGAACAAACTTATAACCCTATTAATTGGGTGGATTTGTGTAGCTGGCTTGTTCAGCTTAAACGTGAACGCACAATGTGATGCGACACTTAATTTTTCTGATCAACCACCAGAAGGTGTGATTTGTGAAGGAGAGGATTTGCCTTCCCTTATTGCTACCCCTGCTCCTGGTAATGCCTATGCATGGGCTGGGCCTAATGGCTTCTCCGTTACTACTACCAACTCCTTTATTCCTATTCCTGGAGGTCCCGCAGTAGCGAATACGCACGATGGTGTTTATACAGTTACTGTTACTTGTACTGACAATAGTACAGGAACAGCTACGGCTACCTTGACAATACAGTCAGGAACAACAGTAAATGCTACTGCCGATGTAGCATGTGGAACTGACGATGCTATTTTGGATGCAACAGACAATGATGCACCAGGAACTGCTGTATATACTTGGAGTGCAGGTGCTATGGACAATGGTGATGGCACTGCTACAGTAACTGCCCCTATGAGTGGTTCCACATATACTGTAACAGTAACAAGCGGAACAGGATGTGTAGGAACTGCAACTGTTGCAGTAACCGTTGCTCCTGAACCTACAGCTACTGCAGTAGGAACATCAGTCTGTGAAGGAGAAAGTGGGACAATCAGTGCAAGTGCAACAGGTGGTACAGGTGCCTACACTTATTCTTGGTCAAGTGGTGATAGTGGAACTGCTGTCTCGGTAATGCCAAGTACAACTACTCCTTACACCGTTACCGTATCAGATGTGAACAATTGTACAGCTACAGCTGTAGCTGAAGTAACAGTGAATCCATTGCCAAACAATGGTATTATTCCTCATACAAATACTGCGTTATACCCATCTTTCCTTAGCGTATGTAGTGGAGAAAGAGCAGGATATAAAGCGTCTGCTACAGTGGCTGCTGGAAGTACCTACGAATGGTCCGCTACAAATGGAGCGACAGTAGTTCCTACAACAGTGAACAATAGAAATGCACTGGTTGATTATCCTGCTAACAATACACCAGGAGACGACTATTACACTGTATTTTTGACAGTTACAAACAGCAACACTAGCTGTTTTGCAATAGGAAGTGTAGCAGTAACTGTTCACCCATTACCATCTCCTATAGCTGTTACGTCAGCAGTATGTGAAGGTGAAGCAGCAACATTAGATGCAACAGGTGGTGAAGTTGCTCCAACTGCAAGCTATATGTGGAGTAATGCTGCAGAACTTACCGATAATGGTAACGGTACTGCAACAATCGCAACCCCTACTACTGACTTGGTTTACACAGTAACAGTAACAAGTGGAGATGGATGCACAGGAACTTCTACCGTAGCAGTAACAGTGAATCCATTACCAACCGTTGAAGCTGTAACTTCAGCAGTATGTGATGGCGAAAATGCTACATTAGACGCAACAGACAACAATGCTTCTCTAACAGTGACTTATGCTTGGAGTGCAGGTGCTATCAACAACAATGACGGTACTGCAACAGTATCTGCTCCTGCTGTGGGCAATGCAACTTATTTTGTGACGATTACAGATGGTGTTACCAATTGTAGCAATACTGCAAGTGTTGAAGTTACAGTGAATCCTCTTCCTGATTCAGGAATAGAAGCAGTCGGCGCAAATCTTTTTGATGAGTTCTGTAGTGGTGAAGATGGTGAAGATGGAACGGGAACAAACAACACTACTTCTGCTCGATATCGTGCAGTAACAGACAATGGTGGCGGTGAGGTTCAAACCTATACGTGGTCTGTTCCTGATGCAGATGCTGTGACGCAACATAATACATTTGATAATGATAATGTAGGAAGAAGAATTATTAGAGTTAATTGGCCAGATAATAATACAGGTGCGGATGCTCTTCATGGTGTATTCTTGACTGTGACAGATGCCAATGGTTGTAGTTCGGCTTCCAGTATAGAAGTAACCATTCATCCATTACCAACCGTAATGGCTGTGACTTCAGCTATCTGTGTTGGCGAAGATGCAACATTAGATGCAACAGGAAGTACGGCTCAACCAACTGCAAGTTATGCTTGGAGTATGGGCGCAATGGACAATGGTGATGGTACAGCGACTGTATCTGCTCCTTCAGCTGGAAATGCAACTTATTTCGTAACAGTAACAAGTGGAAACAACTGTTCTGCTACTGGTTCTGTTGAAACTACAGTATATGCATTGCCAACAGTTACTGCTGAAAGTACTGCAGTATGTGATGGAGAAGTAGTTGAATTGGAAGCATCCACAGATGCGGCTAATCCTGGTTCTTTAACTTATGAGTGGAGTGAAGGAACAACTCCTACAGGAGCTTCTACAGCTACAGTAGATGAGCCAGAAGATGGAGCTATCTATTATGTAACTGTTACCAATACAGAAACAAATTGTACTGCAACTGCTTCTGTTGAAATCACAGTTCATCCATTGCCTACACCAGAATTCAACCCTAATCACCTTGCGGATAATACAACGGTTTGTTCTGAAGAATCAGGAGTACCTTATAGAGTTAGAAACCCAGGATTTGAAGCATATAGCTGGAGTGTAGATAATGGTACAGCTACTAACAATCCTAATGATGGCGACGGCAAACAAAGAGTTGTAGTTGATTGGCCTGTAGGTCCAGATACTGGAGGCGTTTTTGTAACTGTTACCGATGAAAACTCATGTACAAGTGCAATAAGTGTAGCGGTAACAATTCTTGCTCCTGTTGAGCCAGTAATTACTGGTACATTTGATTACTGTCGTGGACGTGAAGCATTCTTGGATGCTGGCACTTACCCTGCAGAACCTAATACTTATGCATGGACAAATGGAGCTTCAACTCAAACCATTGCAACTACTGTAGTAGGTATCTATACAGTGACAGTAACAACTGATGATGGTTGTTCTGGTACAGCAAGTGCTGAAGTAACGGCTATCCCATGTTTGGCAGAGGCAGGAACATTGACTACCAATGCTGATGAGCTTTGTCCTGAAGATCCTTTAGTAGTTACTACTTCTGGTGAAAATCAAGATCCAACTTACTCTACGTACTTCTTCCTTTACACTCGAGACAACTTGAGCAACACAACTTATGTAGCACAACAAGAAGCTACTGACTCAGAAGCTGACTTCGGTGCTGTTGCGCCTGGTAAATATACAGTTTGTGTCTACAACGAGTGTACCGACTGTGATCCTGACCCATCACCAATCACTACTGAATTGGATGATATTGCGGATACTGGAACTATCCAAGATGGATGCTACGACTATGAATGTACAGACATCGTTGTACCTGAACCACTTGAATCTGGAACAGGAACAGGTTTAGCACAAGAAAACAACGGTACTGGTGAGAACATCTATATCATAGAGGTTTGTGGAGGTACTGGTCCTTACATGTACGACAAGGTAGAATCTGCCCCTAGTGCATTCGTAAGTGGACCACATCTCTCTATAACTGTAGGAGCACCTGACAACCCTGTAACGACTGTTGCTGGACCAGGTTGTGTACTATACCGTGTTACTTATGCAGAACACATCGATTGGACTATCACCTTTGTTGATAACAACGATTGTGAGAGTGAGGATGTAGTATTCTCCAGCGAAGGAACAGAGTCAATGCCATTGCCAACAATTGACGCAATGAGCACGATAAGCGAAACTTGTACAAGAGTAGCAGGTAAGGCTACAAGAAATCAAGATGGTAGAATAACAGCTATTATCTCAGGTGGAGACAATTCTTGTACCGAGTATACTTGGGCTGCTGAATCTACTACTAATAGCTATAGTGATTCTGGTACTTTCCCTGCTCCTCCAACGGACGGATCAAGTACATTGTCATTAACAGATTTATCTGCAGGCTTGTACCAAGTAACAATTACCGATTGTGCAGGTACTACTTCTTATCAAGAAGCAATTGTACGTCGTCCTAGAAGATGTGATGATGCTGAACCTGGTAAAACAGCTATAACAGAAGATTTGGCAGAAACGGTGAAGGTTTATCCTAATCCATTCTCTAACCAAACAACTGTTGAGTTCAGTATTTCTGAGGCAGCACACGTTGATGCAACCATCATAACCATAGATGGTCGTGTAGTAGCGAATATTTACAGTGGAACTGCCGAAGGTGGTTTGACTTATCGCCTACCTTTCAACAGCGATAACCTCCCATCAGGAGTTTACATCCTCGAAATAACAACTGACGTTGGAGCTATACATCACGAAAGATTATACATCGCTAAATAATAGTGATTAGTATATCTGGATAAACAATGAAAATCCCCAGTAGCTTAGGCTGCTGGGGATTTTTGTTTTTTGGAAAAGTCAAACATAGATTATGTCCGTAGAATAGCATTTTATTAAGCTTTAGGATTGCATCTTTGTTTCAAGGCTTTCATAGCCCTTTACATAGTACGACAATTTTATCTTTCTTATACTATTCATTCATTTAATCCATCAACAATGAATTATTTTAACAATTTTGTTTGTTTGTTTATTCTATGCTTATTGACAAGTTATGGTCATGCTGATGAACATGCAAATGAATATTCTGTCTTTCATCGTACCATTAATATTGAAGATGCCAGTCAACAACAACTTCTTAGAAATCATTTTGCATGGCAAGAATTTCAAAAGAGAAACGGATATTGGTATGTATCCTTCAATACCCTTACCGAACTGCCATTGAGAGCAGCAGGTTCTCCCATTGAAGTGAATATAGAAGGAAGTCTGGAAGACAAAGCCCGATTTTTTATTACCACTGAATTGAAGGGGTTTACGCTTCCTTTAGAAAATTTGAAGTTTCAACAAACCAATGAAACCGACAAGTATTACTATGTTAGATTTACTCAGCAATATAAAGATATAGCTCTGTGGAATGCTTCGCTACAAGTGGTCATGACCAAACAGTTTGAAGTAGTGGGTTTTACGATGGATGTGTATAATCACGAAGCCATAGCAGTTGAGCCATTAATAAATCAGAATCAAATTGTGGGCTATATGACAGCAAATATACAGGGCACAGTAGAGACAACTGCAATTGAAGGATTGAAAATTTTGCCCATTCCTGCCGAAAATGGATATGAATACAGATTGGTATATGAAGGAATGATTGATGTAACAAGCGAAGAAGGTTCACCCGAAAAATTATATACCTTGATTGATGCCAACACTGGAATTGTATATTACCGACAAAATCGAATTCACCGATATGAGCCTCCCGTACAGGGCGAATGGACGTTTATGGGGAATGCAACTACGAATGCAAATGATCCTGCGGAATTAACATTTTTGCCCAATATGCGGGTTGTGGTAAATGGAGAAGAATACAAAACAGATGTAAATGGAAGACTAAATATTGAAGTAGCCGATTCTACAACGGCAACGGTTTATATGCAGGGAGACTATTGCACAGTTTATGAAGGAGCAAACAGGAATAGCTCTAATATCCCGAGTTATGAAGTAACTCTTTACAACGATGTTCAGCAAATTGTACTTCCCGAAGACGCAGATGTTATTGCGGTATCTGCCTACAAGTCAGTGAATACAGTACATGATTGGACGAAAGTTTGGTTGCCTGCTGGAATGACCAGTTTGGATTACAGTATGCCTACTCATATAGATCGAACAGATGGTACTTGCAATGCTTTCGCAGATGGAAGCAGCATCAATTTTTTCAGACAAGGAGGAGGTTGTTGGTCATTGGCATTGATGGCAGATGTTATTTACCATGAATATGGCCACAACATCAATTCTGCTTTTTACAACTTTTTGGGTTCTGCCTTCTTTAATGGTGCATTGGGCGAAGGATATGCGGATGTTTGGGGCTTGTCATTAACCCACGAACCAATTCTTTCGAGAGGTTATCAAATTGGGGCAAGCAATTCTTTTATTCGCAGATACGATATTGATCCAAAGATATATCCACAAGATTTGATAGGCGAAGTTCATGCGGATGGTGAAATTATAGCAGGAGCATGGTGGGATTTGGGTCAAAGAATAGGAATGAACGAAATGTTTGAAATTTTTATCAACTCACATTTTGGAGCTCCAATGAGAGGCGATGGAGAGGAAGGTTTGTTGTTTAGTGACATCTTATTTCAAGCTTTGATAGCAGATGATGACAATGGAAACTTAGCGGATGGCACTCCTAATAGTGAAGCAATTATTGAGTCTTTTGCATTGCATGGCATCAAATTGCAGTTGATAGCTGAAGTAGAACACGACAGCACTCCTTTTGCGTCAGCAGGAGAAGTGGTTCAAATAGATTTTACGGTCAATGTTGATTTTAATTACCTTCCATTTATAGACGGGACAGTGGTGAAACACAAAAAACGAGGAACAAGCAGCTATACAGAAGCAGATGCATATAGTTTTGACAACAATGATTTATATACTACATGGATTGTCACCGAATCCAAAGGCACCATCATTGACTATTATATTGAAGTACAAAGCAATATTGATGCAGTTCCTGTAATCGTACCTGTGGGAGTAACCAATGTTGAGTTTCCAAATTTGACTTATCAAATCATGGTGGGCTATGAAGAAAAAATAATAGATGGTTTTTCGGAAGTTGATCATGGCTGGACAATTGGCGCACCTGATGATGATGCGAGTACTGGTATTTGGGAAATTGGAACTCCTAATCCTACCTTCAATGATGCAGGTGGAGAAGTTCAAATGAGTACAGATAATTCAGACACAGAAGATAATATGTGCGCTTTTACAGGTAATGCAAATGGCGGAAACGGATTGGGAGGAAATGATGTGGATGATGGAAAAACAACCCTGTTTTCAGCTATTTACAACATAAAAGGATACGATGCTCCTGCAATATCTTACCATCGTTGGTACAGTAACAATCAAGGCGCAAACCCTGGAAATGACTTTTGGGAAGTCTTTGTATCTGGTGACGGAGGTCCATGGGTTCAAATAGAAAATGTGAACATTACCGATCACAGTTGGAGATTTGCTTCTATTCGATTGAAAGACCATGTAGAGGCTGAAAATACCGTACAACTTCAATTTGTAGCATCTGATCCATTGATTTTAGATGCAGGATTGCAGTTTGACGGCGGTAGTATTGTCGAGGCAGGGGTTGATGATATCGTAGTGTATGACATTGTGGACGAAGTGGGCATTGACAATTTTGACTTGGTAGATGATTTGGTAAAAATTTACCCCAATCCAGCTACGGAGGTTTTGAATATTGTGAACACCAACTTGGGAGAAGGAGTTGCAACTATTCAATTGTTCGACCTTGCAGGAAAGCAAGTATATCAAGCCGAAGGTATCCAACTTCAAAACCATCAATTGAACACTTCTGATTTGCAGCAAGGAGTTTACCTTATTAGAGTGACTTTCAAGAACCAAATGCAGCAACAAAAAGTGGTCATTTACAATTAAATCTTAGAAGAAGGAAGCTGTAAAGAGAGGAAGAATACAAATGAAAAGCCTTTTCAAACAATGCGTTTGGAAAGGCTTTTTGCATTTTTTCCCTTTTGTGGCTATTCAATGACGGTTTAATTACAGATAGTGAATAATTTTTTGTTAATTTGGTTTTTAAAAAAATTCCAGAAAAAAATCACCTTAGTATGAAGAGAATTATTTATTTGCTTATGACTTTCCTCACTCCTCAACTTCTGTGGGCTCAGGACAAGACAATAGATGAAAGAATCAACGATATTTTTCAGCCCATTACAGATGTAGTAGTAGCAGTTATCTTTTTTCCGATAGCTAATATCAGTGGACAAGATATTCCCTTAGTACTTATTTGGTTGGTAGCAGGAGCTATCTTTTTTACAGTCTATATGAAGTTTATCAATATAAGAGGCTTTAGATTGGCGATAGATGTGGTGCGTGGAAAATACACTGACCCCAATGATAAAGGAGAAGTCTCTCACTTTCAGGCACTCACCGCAGCATTGTCAGGAACAGTTGGCTTGGGAAACATTGCAGGGGTAGCGATTGCCATTTCCATTGGAGGGCCAGGAGCGACTTTTTGGATGATTGTAGCAGGACTTTTAGGTATGTCTACCAAATTGGTAGAATGTACTTTAGGGGTCAAGTATAGACAGATGGATGCCACTGGAAAAGTATATGGTGGGCCAATGTATTACTTGAGTCAAGGATTGAAGGAAAAAGGTCACGAAGGACTTGGAAAAGTATTGGCAATATTTTTTGCCATTATGTGTATTGGAGGCTCATTTGGTGGAGGAAACATGTTTCAAGTAAATCAAGCTTTCAAACAATTTTCTGGAACATTTGGACTTTTGGAAGGTTCAGGATGGGTATTTGGTATAATGATGGCAACATTTGTAGCTGTGGTAATCATTGGAGGAATTAAAAGTATTGCCAATGTAACAGAGAAGATAGTTCCTTTTATGGTGGGAATTTATGTAGCGGCTGCATTGGTAATTATTGGTGTAAACTTTGCCGAACTACCTGTGGCGATTGGCAAAATTTTCACCCTCGCATTTTCCAATGAAGCCGTTGCAGGCGGATTTATAGGTGTATTGATACAAGGATTTAGGCGAGCAGCTTTCTCCAATGAAGCGGGTGTAGGTTCTGCTTCAATTGCTCACTCGGCGGTGAAAACGAACAATCCTGCAAGTGAAGGTTTGGTCGCATTGTTGGAGCCTTTCATTGATACAGTTGTGGTATGTACAATGACCGCTTTGGTAATTATCATCACAGACAATTACCACGATTCAACTGCTGCGGATGGAGTAGCATTGACTTCTAATGCTTTTGCAGGTGTCATCAGTTGGTTTCCATTCGTTTTGGCTATTGCGGTGATTCTTTTTGCATTTTCTACGATGATTACTTGGTCTTACTATGGACTTCAAGCATGGACTTATTTGTTTGGAAGAAGTCAGACAGCGGATATCACCTACAAAGTATTGTTTTGTATATTTGTGGTCATTGGTTCTGCGGCAACGCTTACTGCGGTAACAGACTTTTCTGACATGATGATTTTTGCCATGTGTTTTCCTAATATACTCGGGCTTTTCATCATGAGAAAAACAGTGAAGAAAGAAATAGATGAATACATTGGAAAAATCAAATCAGGTGTTGTGAAACGACAACCCTAATTTCTACATTACCCAAATTATAAAGCCTCTGTAAACTTACCAACAGAGGCTTTTCTGATAAAACCCTCAACCCAACTGTGGTATATCTTTTGATAATATATGGACGGCAATATTTTGCCTTTGAACAATCCATTGTAATTGTTTTTGCATAAGTCGAATATGAATATATCTGTACATATCAATGAGCATTTCCAAATAATAAATGGAGATGCCAATGCGACTATTTTTGAGGAAGTTTCTAGTCACATTACGAGAATTATTGGCGGTTTGTCACATCAATCTCTGACATCTGCCAAAGAAGAGTCTCTAAAAAGGCTATTGGCAAAAACCAGTGAACAATTTACTTTTTTGACCATAGCAACAAAAATCATTTCCGCTCCTTCAATGGATAACAAAACCATATTGGTGACGATAAGACAAGAAGAAAGCGCCAATGAAAAAGGTATCAGCTTGATCCTTAAAGAAAAAGCACACTTAAAGCCACTTAGACCAAATACAGAACAAGACCTTTGGAATTTTTTGGCAGAAGCTGAAGTAGTGGGAATGGAAGAAATAGAAACGGGACAACAGGGGCAAAAGGTAAATGAGCGTATGGAATCTCTACTCCGTGAAGCCGAAAAACAAGGATTGGAGTGGATAAAAACGATGAATGACCTCACTATTTCTCTCATAAAACTCAAAGAAAGCAAACAAAAAATGAAGGCTGTCCTCGAAGCTGTACCTGATGCGATGTTTCAAGTCGACTCGGAGGGCACCTATTTGGAGTACATTCTCGCTAAAAATGAAGATGCTATACCTTCTGCAGCTTTTATCGGGAACAACTTAAAGGACATACTCCCCGAAGAATATGCTCAAGAGGCCATCAAGGAATTGCAGCTTTCTTTGAAGACTTCAACAGTGAGAGCCTATTCTTTTGAATGGGAATTGGAAGACAATCTAAAGTATTTTGAAATGCGTTTTTCACCCATCAATGAATCCGAAGTTCTGTGTATGATAAGAGATATCACTGAGGAAAAAAGAGGAGAAGAGATGCTCCGAAAAAGTAAAATGTATTATCAAGATTTGATCAAGCGAAGCCCTGCCCCTATTTTGGTATTGGATAGAGAAAGCAAATTCATAGATGCCAATCCTGCTGCCTTGGATCTATTGGGAGTAGAACACTTCAATCAATTGAAGAATAGAAGGGGATATGATTTTATTCACAAAAGAGACAAATCTATTGTCAAGGATAAATTCAAAAGAGGATTCATTGAAAATATTCCTGAAGGAGTAGCCCGATTTAGTGCGGTCAAGTACAATGGAGAAGAAATGCAAATAGAGGTAGCAGGAGCTATTATGAATTATGGGGGAAGACGAGTGGCACAAATCGTATTGAGAGAAGTCAAATAAAACAGAAGACAACGAAAGGAAAAAAAGATACGTCTTGTTAATCGAGTAGAAATTTAGATTCTAAAGCTGTATCTTTGCAAGTCATGAGTAAAAAAAATACATTCGGTTTGATAGCAGTGTTTATGCTGCTCATTTTTAACACTTCTTGTGATTCTTATCAAAAAGTGCTTCGCAGCACCGATTTTGAATACAAAAGAAAGGTGGCGAAAAAATACTACAATGAAGGTGCTTATTACAAAGCCATTCCTTTATTTGAAGAATTAATGAGTGTTTTCAAGGGGACACAGGACGTAGAAAAAATCTATTATTTCTATGCCTACAGTCACTATGGTCAAGACGACTACTTATTGGCAGCACATTATTTCAAGAGCTTTGTAGACACTTATCCAAGAAGCGTTTATGCAGAAGATGCACAATTTATGGCGGCTTATTGTTACTACAAGCTTTCGCCAAAACCCTCTTTGGAACAAACCTATACAGGACGAGCAATTGAGTACTTTCAGTTGTTTGTTAATGCCTATCCGAATAGTGATAAAGTCAAGCGAGCGAATCAACTCATGGAACAGATTCGTTTGAAGTTGGAAACAAAAGCTTTTCTAAGTGCCGAACTTTATTTCAAAGTAAAGAGTTATAAAGCTGCGGCTACTGCTTTCGAGAATATTTTAGAAGATTTTCCAGACACACGAAGACAAGAAAATTTGCGTTTTCTGATATTGAAGTCTTTCTTCCTGTTGGCAGAAAACAGCATAAAAGACAAACAAAAAGAAAGATACGAAGCTGCAATTGATGCATACTTCAATCTTATTGACCGTTTTCCCGATGGCACAAATTCGCAAGAGGCAGAACGCATGTACGAAACATCTTTGAAACAAATTAAAAATTTACAATAAAAACAGTATGGCTAACTCAAAAAAGAAAAAAGGATATTCTATTTCTCCCTTTGCACAAGCAAGAAACATGGACTCATTGACCAAAAAAACGGGCAATGTCTATGAATCTATTGTCATTGTTTCGAGAAGATCCAATCAAATTGGTATGGCATTAAAAGAAGAATTACATGCTAAACTAAATGAATTTGCCTCAAATACAGATTCATTGGAAGAAATACATGAGAATAAAGAGCAAATTGAAATTTCTAAGTTCTATGAGCGTATGCCTCATCCAACTTTGTTGGCTCTGGAAGAGTTCATGAACGATGAAGTATATTTTCGCAAAGCTGATGAAGAAAAGAAAGCTTATCGCAAGAAATAATTTTATTAGCATCCTATGATTTTCAAAACAACTCAGACCTTATTGAATTTGAGTGTGTAATTTGAATTCGAAGTTTCACAAACTGTGTATCTAAAAGGAAAAAAAATTTTATTAGGAATATCTGGAAGCATTGCAGCTTATAAGTCTGCAATGCTTACCAGACTTTTTGTAAAAGAAGGAGCAGAAGTCAGGGTTATCATGACCCAACCTGCTACAAATTTTATCTCTCCCCTCACCTTTTCGACCCTTTCTAAGCACCCCGTAGTCACTCAGTTTTTTAGCAGTCAAGAAGAAGTATGGAACAATCACGTTGAATTGGGACTGTGGGCAGACCTTATGCTCATTGCACCTGCTTCTGCAAATACGCTCGCAAAAATGGCGAATGGCATTTGCGACAATGTGCTTTTGGCGACTTATCTATCTGCAAAATGCCCTGTTTATTTTGCTCCTGCAATGGACTTAGATATGTGGCTGCATCCTTCAACTCAAAAAAACATTCAAACACTCAATACTTATGGCAATCACCTCATTGAAGTCGAACATGGTGAATTGGCAAGCGGATTGGTTGGTAAGGGACGTATGTCAGAACCTGAAAGCATTGTCGCCGCAATAGAAGAACATTTTATCCATCATTCGCCAAAGCCTTTGGAAGGGCAGCAAGTCTTGATTACTGCAGGACCTACTTACGAACCGATAGATCCAGTTCGCTTTGTTGGGAATCGTTCTACTGGGAAAATGGGAATAGCTTTGGCAGAAGTAGCTTACGAACAAGGGGCAAATGTACGATTGGTGTTGGGCCCAACTCAACTTAAACCTCGTTATAAGGGCATTGAAGTAGTTGAAGTCCGAACAGCCCAGGAAATGTTTGAAGCTGCAATGGTAAATCAAACTCGAATGGACATTGCTATTTTAGCAGCAGCAGTTGCTGATTTTACCCCATCTGAAGTGAGCAATTCCAAAATTAAGAAAAAGAGCGGTGAGGAGGGAATGACCCTTTCGCTAAAGCGCACCAAAGATATTTTGGCAACTTTGGGGCAAATGAAAAAACCACATCAGCTATTGGTTGGATTTGCATTGGAGACCAACAATGAGTTGGAAAATGCCCAGAAAAAACTGCAAAAAAAGAACTTAGATTGTATCGTACTGAACTCTTTGCGAGATAAGGGAGCAGGATTCAAACACGATACCAATAAAATTACTATCTTAGACAAATACAATAGTCTGCAAAAATTTGAGTTAAAATCTAAGAGAGAGGCAGCACAAGACATTCTTCAGAAAGTCTTGGAACTGAAAAGAACAATGACGGTTTAAAAAAAACAACAAGACATGAAACGTACTATAAGCATACTTTTCTTACTAACCATCTTCACTGTTACCAAAATATCGGCACAAGAACTCAATGCAAAAGTGGTGGTACAAACTCCAAAATTGCAGTTAACCGACCCAAAGGTGTTCAAGACATTGGAGAACGACATTACGGAGTTCTTAAATACCCGAAAATGGACAAACGATGTGTATCAAACACAGGAGCGTATTGAATGTAGTTTTTTGATTACAATTACCGAAGAATTGGCTGCCAATCGCTACAATGCCCAAATCATCCTTCAATCCAATAGACCTGTCTATAATTCGAGCTACAATACGGTGATGCTCAATTATCAAGACAAAAACTGGACTTTTGAATATACAGAGTATCAACCTTTGGAATACAACGACAATGCCTATCTTTCAGAATTGACTGCAATGTTGGCGTATTATACCTATATCATGATTGGTTTGGACTACGATAGTTTTTCACCCGAAGGCGGCAATCCTTACTTTTTGAGAGCGCAGTCCATAGTGAACAATGCCCAAAATGCTCGAAATAAAAGCAAAGGTTGGACAGCTTTTGACAGCAATCAAAACCGCTATTGGTTGATAGAAAATCTAATGAGCAATAAATTCAAAAACTTGAGGAAGGCTTTTTTTGAATACCACCTCAATGGCTTAGATATGCTGTCCACCAATCAAAAAAATGCAAGATCAGCTCTCAATAGCGCATTGAAGTTGATTCAACAGGTCAATCAAAACACACCAAATTCAATGGCAGTTGATATTTTTGTTCGAGCCAAATCGGATGAAATTTTGAATATTTTTGCATCAGACGAAGTTACCCCTCCCGAAAAATCAAGGGCGTACAGTGCAATGATAAAAATTGATCCTGCAAATAAATCCAAATACAAAGAGATTAGTAGTATTTCGGCTGGAAAAGGAAAAGAGGCTGCTGCTCCTCGTTCTGTACCCAAATCTCCTGCTACTGATAGATACAACAATTCTGGAACAACTCCTTCCAGAGGTCGTAGCCTTAGCCCAAATAGCAGAACGAAAGGGAATTAGTTTACTGTTCTTCAATGTGTTTCTTAGCTGCCTGCAATACATGATTGCTTGTAGCATCGTGTACAAAAGCAATGATTTCCATCTCTTCTACTTTCCAATGATCCGGTAAAGTAATGCTGAAAACTCGATCAATAACTGTTCCTGCAACCCTATCAACATCCAAGCTAATTCCCGAAGCAGGAGTAAGCATAGCTCTCAATACATGATTGTGTACATAGTCTGCTTGAACAGTACTCGAACCACCAGCAACAGGAATCAATTGATGGTCAACAATATGACTTTCAGAAAGACTCACACTCATCAAATGACCTTCCGAAGCATCAAAAGCTTTCAGATAATGCGCTCTAACAAATACTTGAAGTTCTCTCGTTGAAGGGTTGTATTCAAAATTAGTGTACACATTCACAGGAGGAGTAAGCTGCAAACGTTCATTCGCTTTTCCTGACCATACATTTCTGTTTATCAATGAAACAAAGTCTTCCCCTTCGTATTTCACCCGATCCACAGCAGCAGCAGGAACGGCAATCGTTTGGAACAAATCATATAGGGAAGTCCCTACTTCAATAACATAATCCTCTTTGTTTTCGGCATACGGCTCTGACAAAAAACCTGCATGTATCGTAACAGCAGCTATTTCATCTGGACGGCTTTCAAGGATTTGAGCAGTCGTTTCGTGACCTGCGGGGCAATTCACACATCGCACTCCACTAAATTCTTCAATCAAGACCATTTTGCACTGTGCTTCTGGCAATTCGCTGGAAACAAAGTCGGTATTGGTTTTGGAGAATTCACTTGCGGCCAATTTACCTTTATCCGAACAGGTCAAATCAATCGGAGGAGGCTCACTAAAATCAATGAGTGGTGGAATTTCTTCACAAGCACTGACAAAAAATAGTAGTGCCACGAATAGAGCAGAGGCAAAAAAATGAGGACGGAATAGAGGTGATTTCATTGTTGAAGTATTTTTTTTTAGACAACAAAGATAAAAATTTTTACTGCTACTGAATGTAAGTTTTCTTGCAAGCTAATAGACTAATCACAAATGACTATTTACTTGTGTACCAAATTGGCGAAGACCAAGCTCGTTCTTGAATCGTTTTTGCAACATCATTCGGTGGCGCGATCCCCATCGTTTTGGCATCGTAAGTACTCCATCGAGGCGTAGGAATCTCTAAAACTCGAAGGTAATAAACCGCAGATTGAGAAGCATCAAATTCGGGATCTTGCCAAACCGACTGAAGCGTAACCGCCCCAATGTCATTCGTATAACTTGCATCTTTGGCATTGACCGTATTGCCAACAGCAGGCAGTTTCCCACTCGCATCCAACTGACGCTCATCTGACCAAACAACATCAAATATTTTTTCGTGGGTTTTGCCATCCGAATCTATCCAACCTTTTACCACCTGTACTCGGTCCAGATTTGCCCCTTCTGCGTCTTTAACTGCCCAAACTAAAAAAGAAGGCGGACTATCAACAACAGACGATGGAGGGTTTGGCAAATCACTGCCCATAGGAATCCCTTTTTCATACGCATTTTTAACCCATTCATTTCCAGAAAAAGCATTTTCGTCGTAGTTCCATCCTGCAAAAAAACGAACTTGAATGCGAGGACCAGAAGTAGCAAAAGTTTCTTTTCGCTCCAAGGCTTCAAAAATCGCATCTCTTGTGTTTTCCTCCGCCCAAACACCCGCCAAGCCTGCCGCACTCATGAATTTGGCTCGAAGAAATTTTTTGTCATCTCCTACAATTCGAGACTTTGGGTCGCCATCCAACGAACCAAATTTGCCGAAATAGTTGTTTTCTTCAACTGCTCCCGAAGAGTTGTGTCCATCTGAACTGCCAATCAATCCAAATTTGAAGGGATTCTCTCCAATTTCTTTCTCCAATGCCAATCCATTTTGCAGGGCATTGCGGACATAGCTGCCTTCGGGTTGGCTTGGTGGCGGAATAGAAGTCGAGAAGGTGAAAGCAAATAATTCAAAATCTGCAAATTCATCGTTGGGAGCAAGTACAGGATGCGCCATAGACTGTCCTTTGATTTGGACAACCTCATTGATGGGTTCGTTTCGAGTTCGAGCTTCGGCATATTCTTTAGTAAATGGTTTTTTGTCAGCCGTTTGAAGATCATACATCAATCCATCACTCATGTTGCCATTGTGTGGAATGGCTAAAAGTTCGATTCCTTTACTGCGTTCTTTGTCCATCCACGCCCAAAGGTCTTCGGGATTTTGAGAATTGAAGGAGGAAAAGGGTACATCGGATACTTTTTCGCTTTTGTAAATCACATTTCGATGCATATTGGCAGCATAAACCAATTTTTCATTGGAGTTAGGGCCAATAGGCGAAGAAGTCCATTCATAGGCGGGAAAAGTGGTAAACTTGCCAGGCTCATTGTGTTTGTTTGCAGCAGCGACCAAACGTTGCCAAGTATGCTGAATGATGTCTTTTTTGACGAGCTCGGGCATGGGTTCGTTTCTCGCAATAGTCTGACCAATTTTTGCAAATGCCCCCATTGAAGTGGCTCTATCTTCGTTGCGAATTTCTTTGGCAAGTTCCAAATTTGCCAATGGGCTTTCGGGATCAATCATTTGTTTCATGATGCCCATATACTCCGAATGATCGGAAACTGCCATAAAGTCGAGGGGGCGTTGAAGTTGAACGCTACCTGCGGTGTAATGAGCGATGGAATCTCCTTTGCCGAAACGATAGGCATCATCAGGAGTCGTTCGGACATTGTAAATAAAAGCATCAAACGACCAGCTTGTATGAACGTGTAAATCACCAAAATAGGCGTTTTTTTGCTCATTGAAGTCGGCTGTTCTTTGTAGAGAATCACCAGACTTTACCGTTTGTTCTGTGTTTTCTGTGGAGGAATTTTCCTTTGGCTGCGTTTCGTTATTGCAGGAAATAAGATAAAAACAACAAGCGATTAAATAGAATAGAGTGCATGGTTTTGATTGCATATTGTTTGAATTTGACTATAGTTACTCACTGCAATATAAGATTTATTCTTTTATCACATACAGCCTTATTTCGATTTTTAAAGGAACATTCATGAAAGATTTTGAATCTTTTGGCTAAATTGCATTTTGAATACGCTCTAAAAGAACAAAGCAACAATATTTTCCAAATATGAAACATTCCAAATACAACACACTCGAAAAACTGGTTCACATTGACTCTCCCAGTGGATTTACTCACAAAGCCTGCAAATACGTATTCGATGTACTGCAAAGCTATGGTTACAACCCCAAATTTACCAACAAAGGGGCAGTGACCTGCGATTTGGGCGAAAATCCAAACATTGCTTTTGCCGCCCATGTCGACACATTGGGTGCAATTGTCACTGGAATAAAAGGAGACGGAACGCTGTCTTTCTCCAAAATCGGGGGTCCGATTCTAAACAGTTTTGAAGCCGAATATTGCAGGATTTACACTCTCAAAGACCAGGTATATACAGGTACTTTACTGCTCAACAATCCTTCAGTGCATACCAATCGAGAAGCCGAAAGTACCAAACGAGAATTGAAGAGTATGCACATTCGCATTGATGAAGAAGTTCACAATCAGGAAGATGTCGAAGGCTTGGGAATTCAGATAGGGGATTTTATTTGCTTTGACACCAAATATCAAGAACTCGATAATGGCTTTATCAAGTCTCGTTTTATGGACAACAAAATAAGCTGCTATGTGCTGTTTGAAGTGGCTCGACGATTAAAAGAAAAAGGGCAAAGCGCACCAGTACAACTGTTTTTCTCTAACTATGAAGAAGTCGGTCATGGAGGAACGTGTGGTTATGCGCCAACTATACAAGAATTGGTCGTTTTGGACATGGGCGTAGTCGGTGGAGGAACAGCAGGTAGTGAATACCACTGTTCTATTTGTGCCAAAGACTCAACGGGCCCTTACGATTATTTGATGCGTAAACGTTTGGTAAACATTGCAGAAAGTAAAAATATCCCCTTCAAATTGGACATTTACCCCTATTATGGTTCTGATGGTTCAGCAGCTTTGGCGGCAGGAAATGATTTTAGAGTAGCCTTGATAGGGCCTGGTGTAGCAGCCTCACACGGTATGGAACGCACTCACAAAAAAGGTGTGGAAGCAACCATTGATTTATGTTTGGCTTATGTGGAAGAATACGGTAGGTAAAAATTCAAATGCAGGGGTACAAACTCAAATGCAAGGGATTTTTTAAAAAAATTTGATTGATTTCCTTCAATAATTTATCACAAATTTCAGCTAATATATAAAAGCCCAACACTTCAAATGAAACAAAAACGCTATTAATTACCCTCTAATAGTTATAGAAATAAAATATATCCAACCCATTATTTTACACTTCAATAGCTTGCCTAATCCATTCAAGTTTTAGGCAAAATGGGCAAGGTTCACCCCTTTAGCTAAAATAAAGTAGTAATTTTGTTAGAACCGAAATCAATCGAAAATTAACACAACTATTGTTCCATTTTTCGCTTGAATACCCAAATACCAGACCACGAATAGAAATAAATAGACACCAGCATTTAACCATTTTCTATACCATTAACTAACATCAAAACCACATTAAAAAACCGTGAGACTTCACAGAAACTTAGTAGCGGCTGTCACACAAGCAGTTGAAGAAATTTTTGCACACCAGCAATACGCAGACCAAGTTATCGAACGCACGTTGAAATCCAATAAAAAATGGGGTAAACGTGACCGACACTTTATCGCCCAACATACCTATGAAATGGTCAGATGGTGGCGATTGGTGCTCGAAACTGCCAACTATTCGATTGATACACAATCAAAAGATTTTTGGCATTTGTTTGGCGTTTGGCTTACCCTAAAAGGGGAAGACTTACCTGGATGGAAAGAATTCCAAAACATCAACCCTTCTACCCTCCGACACAATTACGAAAACATCAAGAATGTTCGTCACATCCGAGAATCTATTCCCGACTGGATAGATGTATTGGGTGAGCACGAACTGGGCGAAGAACAGTGGGAACTCGAATTGGCAGCCATGAATCAACCTGCTCATACGGTTATACGCACCAACCGCTTGAAAACGACCAAATCTGCTCTATACGATTGGTTGTCGAAAGAAGACATTGCTTTTATGATGTTGCCTTGGTGTCGAGATGCCTTTGTAGTGAAACAAGAAAAAAGCCTACAAAGAACCGATGCCTTCAAAAAAGGTTGGTTTGAGCTGCAAGATGCAGGTTCTCAATTGATAGCTCCTTTTTTGAATGTCAAGCCAGGCATGAATGTTATTGATGCTTGTGCAGGAGCGGGCGGCAAAACCCTACACCTCGCCGCTTTGATGGAAAACAAAGGCAGTATTTTGGCAATGGATGTCCATACTTCAAAGCTCAATATCTTGAAGAGTCGAGCGAAAAGAGCAGGAGCAAACATTATCCAAACAAAAAAAATTCCGCAAAACATGCGCTCGCTACACAATTCGGCGGATAGGATTTTGCTAGATGTGCCTTGTTCTGGTTTGGGCGTTTTGAAGCGCAAACCAGATACCAAATGGAAACTCACCCCCGATAATCTCCGTAATGTCAAAGCTTTGCAGGAAAAAATCCTCCGAGATTACAGCAAAATGTTGAAGGTTGGCGGCAAGTTGGTCTATGCGACTTGCAGCCTATTGACTTCTGAAAATCAACACCAAATAGAGCGTTTTTTACACCAACAAGATGGCAAATTTGAATTGGTAAGTGATTTGGCTTTGTCTCCCTGCAATTACGGTTTTGATGGGTTTTATATGGCTTCTTTGGAGCGAATAAGCTAGGTAATTAATTGGTGGATTAGTGACCAATAATTAGGTATTGAAGTCGTTTGTATTTTTTAAACAAATGATTATATTTGAGGTTACAATTGAAACTCCACTAAAATACATTGTGAAAAATGGCCTACTTATACCTAACCGAAAACTATAAGCGAAAACACAATAACTCCGATATGGAGTATTACCACGAGAAATTAAGGACTTCAGAAGACCCTACCTCTTTTCTCGAAGAGTTTGACCAAACTGAAATGTGGAAAATGCGGGTCAAACACAAGGACAGTCACCGACTAATTCTCCAAAGAGTCACCTTCCAAATCAAGGGCAAAAACTACGACGTTTTTTGTGCAAAACACCTTTTGCCGAGAGGCTCAAAGGAATACAGGTATTGGGATAAGTTTGTGAAAAAATGGAAAGAAAAAGATGCCATTGAAGGAAAAAAACGAAAGGAAGTAGAGCAATGGCTTAAGGCCCAATTGAGGAAGGAATGGGAAGACAAACAACTTCAATTTTTACCCCCAGATTTGGAAGTGTTCACCCACCCTATCCCCACTCTTCATCTACCTAGCGCCAATGTGTATGAATCACAAGAATGGATTGAAGCGATTAAGGAGATTGTAGAAGAAATTAAAAAGATGGGGGAAACGAAAAAGGCAAAAAAACCTGTTATTGAAGCTGAATTGAAGGAGTTTTACAAAGGATTATGCAGTTTTGTAAGGGAGGTTCACGACAATGATGCTAACTCTGAAATCAAGCCGACTTTTGAAGTAATCGAACAAAATGGCGTTTTTGTCCTTGCCCGAAAAGATGCCAATTTTCTACTATATGCCTGTTTTCAATTCCCAAATACCACACAAAAAAAACCTTTCAAAATCACCTTTCTATTTGATCTCTATTTTGATGAACAAAAAGGGCGAAAAGCGATTGAAACGATTCACCAACAATATCCCTATAATCAAGCTACTGACAACGAAAGATTACTGCGAGACTGCAAACGCACTTATGAAGATTTTGTGCTGTACGATAGTAAGTTGTGGCAAAAAATTCAAGAAAATGAAAAAGCGAACTTAGCACTCTCCATTGAAGAAAGAACAATGCTTCAAAATCCTACTTTTCCGATGTTTATCAATGGTCAGGCAGGAAGCGGAAAATCAACCGTTTTGTACTATCTATTTGCCCATTTTTATGCAATAGAATACCAAAACCCACACCCTACTCCCAACTGTCTATTTTTTACATACAACGAGGAATTACTGGGACGAGCTCAAAAGAATATTCGTGCAATCCTCCAACACAATGGCAAATACATTGAAAATCCTGTCAATGTCAGTCAAATCAAAAATTCTTTTTACACCCTCCACGATTTTATCAGAAAATACTTGCTTCCCGAAAAAGCGAAAAATCTATTTATTGAAGACAAATATATGTCTTTCAGTAAGTTCAAACGCTGCTACTTGGGAAAATTTCACGAAAATAAATACAACTGCACACTTCCCAACAAATTCAATCACTCTCCCGATTTGGTCTGGCACATCATACGAACCTACATCAAGGGACACAAACTAAACGAAAATTTCAGTGTAGAAGACTACAAAAAACTGAAAAGCAGGGAACGCAGTGTGAGTGACGAAGAGTATCAAGAAGTATGGGAAATTACCCAAAAATGGTACAACAAATTTCATGAAAATGGAGATTTTTGGGACGACCAAGACCTCATTCGCTATGTACTTCAAAATGTGCGAAATCTGCCCCGCTCCCCTGTCCTATTTTGTGATGAAGTACAAGATTTTACCCGAATCGAATTGGATTTACTTTGGCAGTTGTCGAGCTTCACAAAATACGATCTAACTGGTCGAACCAACATCCCTTTTGCCTTTGCGGGGGATCCCAATCAAACCGTTCACCCAACAGGCTTTCAATGGTATAATTTAGTTGAACTTTTTGAAGAGCGATTTAAAACACTAAATTTAAACGATTTAAACATAAATATTAGGCAACTGCACCACAACTATCGCTCCAAATCTGCCATCATTCAGTTCTCCAATCTTATCCAAAAATTTCGCTACACCTTTCTCGGCATTGCAGAGTTACGACCACAAATTTCGTGGCAAAAAATACAAGGTGTTTCTCCTTGCCTTTTTATCCTTCACCAAGATGTCGAAATGGAGGATTTGGAGAGGATTCTGGCTCAATCCATGATTTTGATTCCCACTAGCAGAAGCGAAGAGGAATATATCCGAAAAAATAGGCTTTTAAAACACATCGTTCCTCCTCCTCGCAAAGAGGGCGTAAACGAAAAATCTCATCAATCAGCTGAAAAACGAGAAATTCTCAATGGCTCGATAAGTAAAGCAGAGCCAAATGACGATTCCTTCAATGTGATGAGTGTTGCTTCTGCAAAGGGTCTGGAATTTGACAAGGTCGTTCTCTACAATTTTGGGGATCATGTTCCCAAATCGTTCCAAAAATGCGTTAGTCGTGAGGCTCTTGACGACAACGAAAAAATCGAATTGATTCACTTTTTCAGTAAGTTATATGTTGCCGTTTCAAGGGCAAGTCATTTTTTGTTTATTATTGACACTCAAAAAGGGTATGAGAAGTTTTGGAAGCATTTTATGGAAAAAGACCTTCTTTACTTTGAAGAAGACAAACATTGGAAAGACACGCATACAGTTCTTTTGGCCAAAGGAACAGAAGCCGACTTGCACAACATCACTGAAAACAATCCTCAAAAAATTGCCCAAACATTGCAGCAATCGGGCAAGGCTAAAAAAGACTACACTCTTTTGTCAAGGGCAAAACAATATTACCAATCCTTTCATAATCAAGCCGAAGCATTGGACTGTGCGGCATGGGCAAATTGGTTCAAAGAGGATTGGACTGAAGCGGGCAAATCATTTGCTCAACTTGGACATTTTGAAAATGCTTCTGAGTCTTTTTGGAAAGCGCAAAAATGGCAGTTGCTGAAAGAATTACACGAAGGTGAAAATTCTCCACACCCTCATTTGTTGATTGCAAAATACATGCTCAAAGAAGTTGATTTTATTGAACTTTTGGACAATGCCTACTTCAATGAGTATGCTTCACCAAATAGTGAAAGTTGGAAGGCCGTTTTGAAACAACTTCAAAAAGACTTTGAAAACATCACCATTGGTGAAAAATCGTTCATTGATTTTAAAGACTATGCCTACTATGCCGAAAAAATAGGCAAAAAAGGTTTTCCTGTCTTTTTTGACCTTGCAGGCAGTTTGTACTTCAAGGATGCCGTATTCGATAAGGCGGTTAAATGTTGGGATGAAAACCACAACCCCTACGATGAGGATTCCTATTCTGTCAAACGCCCCAACTATCATCCTTCCAACTATTTCAATGCCAAAATAAAACTCACCAAAAACATCAATAAAAAGGCACTTTGGTATCATCAATTGAAGGAATACGAAGCCCTCATTGACATTTACAAAGAGGCAAGCAGCAAGGAATCCCAAAGATTCAAAACCACTTCCTACAATTTTATTTTCGATGCTTTTATCAAGCGAAAACTCTTTGACGATGCGCTGATATTTCCGAATATTTCTCTGCGTAAGAAAACCAAAAAACTCTTAGAAAAAATCGAATACTTGGGACCACAAGCCAAAACGGATGAACGCAAGAAAAGGTTATTTGACCTTCTATTGAAGAAAGACAAAGAAGGAGCGCAAATACTTGTTTCACACATCGAATCCTTCAAAAGGTGTTTTGAAGAAAAAAATGTTGTCAGAAAAATTTTACAAAACGAAGGCTGGAAATCCATTTTAGAAGCCCATCAGAAAAACTTCAAAAAGACTCGTATATTCAATAAGTTATTGAGTGATTTACTGGTCTATCTAAAAATTCAAAATTGGTCTGCTGATTCACTTCAAAATTCTGCCCTCCATGAAAAATTTGAGTACGGTCTACTCTTACTTTCAAAATCAAATCAAGCCGACTATAAGCGTAAACAACTCGAAAAAATATTTCGAATCTTGCTCGACAATCCTCTGGGTATAGAACTGATTCACAATCAGATGGATTTATTCCGACCATTGTTCAAAGACAAAAAAACGCTCAAACATCTTTTGGGCAAAAACAACTGGAGTGAGCTATTGAAGGAATATGAAGAGGAGTTTCAAAAAGGTCTTTCCACAGAATATGTCGATATCTTTGTGGAGCTTGTTTGCTATCACTTGAGGAACGGCCGAAACACACACCTCATTCATACGGTTGGTTTAATAGAACAGTTGACCGAGTCGGATAAGTTGACTATGTATGTCAAACTAATCAATGCTGCTTCAGAATCAAGTCTCCATACTTCTACAAAGGTTCTTTCTGACACTCTAAAAGAGCATCTTATAAGTCTTGGGTGAAAGAAGCGGGATAAGAAAATTTGACAACATTCAATTACCAATTTTTCTGTCCAATAAGAATAAAGAAATGACAAAATACAACCAAATAGGAATCAACTACAATCAAACCCGAAAAGCAGACCCACATCTCACCAAGAGACTTTCTCAGCATTTACAGCCTAAAACAGATGGCATTTATTTGGATATTGGTTGTGGCACAGGCAATTACACTATTGCCTTACACAAACAAAAAGGTATATCGTTTATTGGAGTAGAACCTTCTACTAAGATGCTCGAAATCGCCAAATCCAAATGTGATACTATAGACTGGCGATACGGAACTGCCGAAAACATCCCTTTGGAAGATGCTTCCATAGAGGGTATTGTAGCAACGCTTACCCTTCATCATTGGCAAGATATGGGAGCAGCTTTTGCAGAACTGTATCGGGTATTGAAGCCTATGGGTCGAATGGTGGTTTTTACTTCTACTCCTCAACAGATGAAAGGGTATTGGTTGAATCACTATTTTCCAGAAATGTTGCAAAAATCCATGCAGCAAATGCCTACTTTTGAAGCAGTAGAAAAACAATTGAAGGAAAGCGGTTTTCAAAATATTCATACCGACAAGTACTTCATTGAAGCCGATTTGCAGGATTTGTTTTTGTATTCAGGCAAGTTCAATCCAAGCCTCTATTTGCAGCCTTTCATCCGAAAAGGCATTTCCTCTTTTTCAGATTTGGCAAATCAAGCCGAAGTTGAAAGGGGATTGAAGGCATTGAAACGAGACATTGAAAAAGGGGATTGGGAAGAGGTCAAGGCACAATTTGAAAACGAAATGGGAGATTATTTGTATGTTGTTGCAGAAAAAACAATACTCATAAATGAACTACCAAGCAATCATTGAAGAAATTTATACGAAGGTCAAAAACGGCGAAAACTTAGGGGAAGTCGCTACCTATATCCCCGAACTCGGCAATGTGCATCCCGACAGGTTTGGAGTCCATCTCACCACCATCCAAAATTCACACTCTTTTGTAGGAGACAGCGATGTAAGGTTTTCGATACAAAGTATTGCGAAAGTGTTGATTCTTGCACTCGCCTACAAAATAGAGGGCGCAAAAATTTGGGAACGGGTAGGAGTCGAACCTTCAGGCAGTCCCTTCAATTCTTTGATACAACTGGAATACGATTTCGGGATTCCTCGCAATCCATTCATCAATGCGGGTGCAATTGTGATTTGTGACATTTTGGTTAGTCTGTTGCCAAACCCCAAACAAATGCTACTTGATTTCATCAGAGAAGCATCCAATATTCCTCACATTGACTATTCCCAAACCATCGTAGAGTCCGAAAAATCAATGGGTTTTCGCAATGCTGCTTTGGTTAATTTCCTCAAGTCATTTGGCAACATTCACAACGACATTGAAGTAGTTTTGGACTTTTACTACAGTATCTGTTCTATCGAAATGACCTGCAAAGAACTGTCCAAAACCTTTCTATTTTTTGCGAACAATGGCAGAAATTCCTTCTCCAAAGAACCCATTCTCACCGTCAGTCAAACCAAACGTATCAATGCCATCATGCAAACTTGCGGCTTCTACGACGAAGCGGGTGAATTTTCTTATCGAGTGGGATTACCTGGTAAAAGTGGCGTTGGAGGAGGCATCATTGCAGTGCATCCCAATCAATATGCCATTGCTGTTTGGAGTCCAAAACTGAACAAAAAAGGCAATTCTTATAGAGGAATGAAGTTTCTGGAGTTGTTTACCACCAAAACGGAGTTGTCTATTTTTTGAAGCCAAAAATTTATTTTCAAAAACTGAAACGTTTTTACAGGATTGTAAGTTATAGTGGAATCATCGGCTATTCTCGATGCTTAAACTACTCTTTTTCAGAAAAATAAAACTCACAATAATAATATGCTGATTCAAATCTTATTGATAATACTTGGTTTTGCCTTACTTATCAAAGGTGCAGATTGGATGGTTTATGGTTCTTCGGCTTTGGCTAAAAAGAACAACATTTCTGACCTCGCCATTGGATTAACCATTGTGGCATTTGGCACATCTGCCCCCGAATTGGTGGTCAACACCATTGCATCCTACCAAAACTACTCCGACATCGTTTTTGGGAATGTAATTGGTAGTAACAACTTCAACTTATTTGTGATTTTGGGCATAGTAGGGCTCATCTCCCCCATTGTGGTCCAATCGAGTACCGTTTGGCGAGAAATTCCTTTTTCGTTTTTTGCCATTGTTGTCTTGTTTTTATCCGCCAATAGCTACCTAAGTTCCTCACCACCTTCACTTACCCGAATAGACGGTTTCGTATTGCTTGCTTTTTTCGCTCTATTCCTATTCTACGTTTACAAACAACTGCAAAACGACCCCGTAGAATTGGAAACCTCAACAATTGAACTTTCCAATCCAAAAATTTGGGGATTTATTGGTATGGGTTTGATAGGCTTGGTGGCAGGCGGTCAATTTGTGGTCACGAATGCCATCAAAATTGCGGAAACGCTGGGCGTGAGTGAAAAAATCATCGGTTTGACCATCATTGCAGCAGGTACATCTCTGCCCGAATTGGTGACATCCGTTGTTGCAGCCACTAAAAAGAACAGTGACATTGCCATCGGAAACATCATCGGCTCCAATATCTTCAACATTTTTTTGATTCTGTCTATCAGTTCTTTAATCCGACCTCTCCCCTTCAATACCGTATTCAATGTGGATATTTATATTTTGGCAGGTGGAACGCTCTTTTTGTTTGTTGCCATGTTCACCGGCATCAAACAAAAGTTGGATAGATGGGAAGCAGGACTTCTTTTGGTAACTTATCTGGCTTATACGGCTTATTTGATTGGAAAGGAGTTATCATAAAAAAAGCCCTATCAGACATTAGGCTGTCGATACGGCTTGATTTGTTTGTATTCGAAAATGGGGTGAACATTTTCTATTTGAACTTGGGACTAATTCTATGTATTTGAAAATGGGGTGAACATTTTCTATTTGAACTTGGGACTAATTCTATGTATTTGAAAATGGGGTGAACATTTTCTACTTGAACTTGGGACTAATTCTATGTATTTGAAAATGGGGTGAACATTTTCTACTTGAATGTTAGAGGTGAATTATTTGTCTTTCTTGTTTTTGTCCAAACTTGCTACAACTTGTGGATGTAAAATATTGTTGTCAAAAATGCTAATTTCTTCTTTTTCCTTTGTTGCTTTGACCTCTTTTTGAGTTACTTCTTTTGTCGTAGTTGTTTGTTCTTTATTTTGTGTATCTGCGTTGGTTGTTGTATTTCCATTTTGAGCAACCATTGTGATACTTGCAAAAATCATTGCTATGGTGATGATAAATTGTTTCATGACTTGTGGGGCTTTTATCGTTTTTTAAATGTTATTTCCTAACGTGCTTGCAGTTTATTATACGGCAGTGTTTCAGGAAATGTTAGGAAAAAACGGGTTCAAAAGCCATTCTTGACTATCTGATAATCAAGCATTAAGTCCACGAAGAAGAGTAACTTGTTGTAAAACAGAGTGTAAGTTCCTTCAATATTATTTTTACATTCCAATGACATTTTATTCAATATCCCACAGATTCACTAATCCCATCTTTATACAAGTCGTTCCAATATCCTTTTATCTTTTCTAAATCTTCTTCCATATCAAAAGCGTAGTAAATGCGACAGCTTTTCAAATCATCATACTGTTTGTAGTAATCTGAAAATTCGATTCCTACCTCTTCTAAATTGACTCCATTGTTTGGCTGTTTTTTAGAACAAGCGTTTAGACCACAAAATAGTATTGTCAATGAAGAAATCACTATAAACCAACAAAGTTTCAATTTCATTACCCACATTATTTAAAGCCAAAATCCAACTTATAATATACTAAAAATCAATCTTGAATTTGTTCGATTGATGTATTACCAAACAAATGAAATGACAGAAGAACATTGAACACATTACAAAAAGGTAATGGAACAAAAAATCCAAGAGATTAATAACCTAACTTCCCTTACCCCAACACCACCACCGAGCCAATTATACTCGCCGCAATCGCCACATTGAGCGATTCCGCTTTCCCTCTTTTGGGAATCGTAATGGGGTGTGTAATGTGCGATTGCAGGTCATCAGAAATCCCCTGCCCCTCATTTCCCATCAAAATAAAACCTTTCTTTTCAAATTGAGTCGAAAATAAGTTGTTGCCATTTAAGAGCGCACCATAAACAGGAAGCGCTTCAAAACGTTTGAACAAGGTCGGCAAATCTGTATAGACGATTTGAAGTCGAAACAGAGACCCCATACTCGCTTGCACGACTTTGGGATTGAAGGCATCGGCACAAGTAGGTGAGCAAAACAATTGATTCATTCCCAACCAATCTGCTGTGCGAATAATCGTTCCCAAGTTGCCAGGATTTTGAACATTGTCCAAAACAAAGGCAAATTGACTCGGTGCTGGCAAATCTTCTGAAAAAGAAGGAATGGCAGCCAACGCAACGACTTGATTCGGCGTATCTAAATTGGAAATGCTTTTCAATGCTTTTTCATTGACTGCAAAAACAACTTCAGACACAGATTGAAGTACAGAATGGTGTTTTTGAATCCACGGCTCTAAGGCATAAATAGCTTGGATTTTCATATCAGATTCCAACAATTCCAGTACCATTTTGTCACCTTCTACTACAAAAGCGGCGTTCATCTGCCTATATTTCTTAATTTTGAGCGACCTTATATATTTAACTCGGTTTTTAGTAAGCATTGTGAAAAATAATAATCAACGTTTTATAAAATGGCTGCTTTGGTGCTGTCTTTTCACTGCAATGGTTGGCTGTACGCACACCCGTCACCTGCCTGAAGGAAAAACCCTGCACCAAACAACCTTGATTGACTTCCAATCAGATGCGCCCATCAAGGACAAATCCGACTTGAAAGAACAATTATACAATTTATCACGTCCGAAACCTAATGCAAAATTTTTGGGCATCGGCAAGGTCAAACTTTGGATTTACCACCGCACTCGAAATGCCAAAAAAGGCTTGGGAGAATGGCTGAGGCGAAATTTGGGAGAACCACCTGTATTGATAGACAGCACTTTATTAGAACGCTCCAAGCAAGTCATGGCACTCAAGCTGCAAAAAAAGGGATATTTTCATCAAAGTGTGGAGTACGAAACCATCACCAAAAACAAATCTACAGCCGTCACCTACAATGTTTCGGTCGAGAAACCATACAGATTGGATAGCATCTTTTTGCCAGTTGATACCGCAACAAACCCGATTGCTAAAGTGATTCACAAGATAAGATTTGGAAGCTATTTGCATCCAACCGACCAGTTTGATGCAGATGTATTGCAGCAAGAACGAAGCCGAATCACCCAATACCTCCGAAACAATGGCTACTACGATTTTAGTAGTGATTTCATTCATTATGAATTAGATAGCTCTAAGGTCAATCGAAGTATCAAGGTACATTTGAAGGTCAAACAGGCATCCAATGGTTCACATACTCCTTACCGAATCGGTAAAGTTTTTGTCTATACTCAACACAATCCCAAGGACACCTTGTTTAACTATCCTGATACGACTTTTGTAGAGGGCTACTATTTCATTCTCCCTTCCACCAAAAAATTTAAACCTCATGCGATTGCCGAACATATCTTGCTGAAACAAGGCAGATTATATGCCCAAAACGACTACCAAAACACCATCAATCGGCTATTTAGTTTGGGCGTATTTAAGTTTGTCACCATTGGTTTTTCAAAAGACACACTCAAAGGAAACCAACTGAATACCTACATTCGATTGGTTCCCAGCGTACGACAAGGCTTCACTGCAAATGTAGAGGTCAATAACCAAACAGCCAATGCCTTTGGAGGAAGTGGCACTGGGGGGCTTTTGGGATTGGCATTGGGGGGAACTTATCAAAACAAAAATACCTTTAAAGGAGCAGAGGCATTGAACCTGAATTTGTATTATGGTCAAACATTTAACATCAATAGGAGCCCCAACACTCCAAAAGACAACATCAATGAATTCAGTGGAGAAGTTGTTTTGAGCTTACCCAAATTCCTTGCTCCCAAGCGTTTCCATCCTAAAGTTTCGGACCAAAATCGTCCGACAACCAACATACGGCTGGGTTTTGGGCGAGTAGAAAGCACTGATCAATTCACCATCACTTCCTACAATTTGGCTTTTGGTTATACTTGGCGAGAGCAAAAAATGCTCAGTCGAAATCAACACCTACATACATTCAGCCCTCTCTCGGTCAGTTCTGTAAACATAACCAATACAACAACCCAATTTGAGAACTATTTGCAGCAGAACCCTCGACAAAGCGTGACCTTTCAACCTCGAATCATTGTCGGGCCCATCTATGCCTATTCATTTACCAATCAAGACTTGAACCGTCGAAGAGATTTTGAAGTATTCAGAGGAAGCATTGAATTGGCGGGAGCAGGTCTTTCCAACATTGAGCAATTGTTGAGGCTTGCCAATATCAGCGATAGCCTCAAGATTTTCGGAATCGATTATGCACAGTTTGCCCGATTTGAAGCAGATTTCAGGAAGTATCAGATGGTCACACCCAAAAGTGAACTCGTTTCTCGAATCGCAACGGGCGTGGTGATTCCTTACGGTAATTCGGAGGCAGTGCCTTTTGTCAAGCGGTTTTCCATCGGTGGGCCCAACAGTTTGAGAGCCTTTCAGTTGGGGCGTTTGGGGCCTGGCACGACCAACTTGAATCTCGACACAAGTAGTGTGAAAGCGTTTCGACGGGGCGACATTCGCATTGAAGCCAATATAGAATATCGTTTCCCGATTTGGAAATACCTCAAAGGAGCAGTTTTTATAGACGCAGGCAATGTATGGACGCTACGAGAAGAAAACGAAACAGAAGGGGGACTGCTGACCTTCAAAGACTTTTGGCGCAGTTTGGGACTGGGAACGGGGGTAGGTTCTCGCCTCGATTTTGGATATTTTGTGCTTCGTCTGGACTTTGGTTATCGGCTTCGTGACCCTCGACAACCTCAGGGGGAACGTTGGGTGGCCGATAGAAATATTGTAACTTGGCAATTTGGGATTGGGTATCCTTTTTAGAGGCAAGAGGCAGGAAGCATGAGGTAAGATACAAGACTAAAAGTAATTTGGGAACCAATTCAGCAATTCTCAAAGTTCAGGTAATGAATAAATTATCTTCTTTTTTGCTCTAAAACACATTAAATAATGTCATTTTCTATATATAATTATTTTCATTTTTAGAAAATGTTTTGTATTTTGATT
>JAUHXA010000067.1 GCA_030427245.1 Bacteroidia bacterium
TCCGAACAGTATTTAAAAGGTCTTTGGCATTTGAAGGCAATATGTCCTTAACATCCAAAAGATGAATTCGAGAACTTAGGTTATTGTTATCTGGAAAAGCCAACCAGTTTTCTTCAAACAAGAAATCTACCAATTTTTCGCAGAAAAGTCTGGTTTTGAACAACGTAGTAACAGGGTCTTTGTGAAGATTGTATTCGGCAGATTTACCAATATTGAATAAAATGGGGTATTCCGTTTCTAAAAATCCAAAATTTGAATGGGTAGTCATTTCTTAATTGTTTTGGTAGAATCTATGTACTGGGTAAAAATAGTTTCTTTAGATAGCATAGATTTTTAGTGTTTTTATGGGTGGTTAGAGTACGAATCCTTTATTGAGTTTGTCATTGAAGGACAACACCTTATTTGATGTTGTAAATATAGCATTTTACTTGGATAAATAAAACACAATAAAATTTGGCTTTCTTAAATTGAAAAATTCATTGTGGAGGAAGAACAGTAAGGAAAAAGCGAGCTAAATATGCCATTGTAGAGACGTTATATTGCACGTCTCAATACATTTGTGTGTATGGAATTGGAGACGTTTTGGTAAAACGTCTCTACTATATCCGATAGGTAGGTTTATAGTGACGAAGTGAAAATTTTATTAGGATTTCAAACAACATCGTTTATACTTTTTCCCACTCCCACATGGACAAGGCGCATTTCTCGACACTTTTTTCTCCTTCGTTACGGGTACAGATGCAATAGATTTTTGAATGACAGGAGGTAGAGTAGGTGATTTTTTGGGAGTATTTCTTTCTTCATAGGCTTCATCATATTTCATTTTATAGCCATGCCAAGTCATAGCGTCCTCGTATCTGTCATAAATCGACGATTTTAATTTTCTCTTTTTTGATTTGTATTTTGGGTGGTTAATATCTTGCTCAATAGATTGGATATTTCCTGTAATACCATTAAAAATTGCTCCTTTATTGTATAAAGTTCTGATTTGTGGTAAAAATTCTTTTGCTTGAAGACCAATCAAATCCACCACTATTGATGCAACGACCTCTCCATCCAATGCTTCATCATTGTCTTTCATTTCGATGAAGGCATTCAATACCGAACGAAACCAATCCCAAACCTCTTGTTTTCGCTCTGGGTGGTGCAATGCTATTTCCTTGGCAACATGAGAAGGAATAATTCTGAAAACCCAATAGCCAGGTTTCAACAAAACCTCTTTGAGTAAATCCAACCTATCTTTTCCAAGATAATAGTAGATTTCCCATAAATCTTCAGTAGCATAATCAGAAAACCAATACCAACTGAAATCATCGTCTTGTTTTAATACTTCAAGAAGCGTGGGCAATGCTTCTGTGGCTTTCAATTCTGCCAATACCCACATAGCGTGCATATTGAAAGAGAGCCAATTATCTTCTTCATCAAACTCTCTAAAATACTTATCTCTTTGGATGCTATCCATAATTATCGTTTCCATATCCTCGATAAGTGTAGCACTAGGAAGTTGGAGTATCTGTTCGACCTTTTGTTTGGGAATCGATAAGTCGTGTTCGTAAAAGGCACGAACTTCTGGATGATTGAATTTGGGGAGGGTTATATCAATACTCATAATTTATAAATGTTTTGTTATTGCCAAATAAATTTTTTGCTCGCTCTTGTAAATATAAAATTTTGCTGGGAGAAATAAAACACAATAAAACACAATAAAGCGCATCTGGAGAATTAAATACCGAATTTTCAATCTGAAACAACTTGTCGCAGAAATCAAAAAAACGCCATCCTTCCGAAAAAGAACAGCGTCTCTATTTGTTTTGTGGAGAATAGCGGAGTCGAACCGCTGACCTTTTGACTGCCAGTCAAACGCTCTAGCCAACTGAGCTAATCCCCCAGCGTTTTTTGGTTGCGTAAATATACAACTTTAGACATAATACACAACGAAAGTAGCTTAATTATTACTTCTTGAACCATTTTTTTCATTCAATAGTTCCCAAAGAAAAAGATAACAAAATAGGTGGATTGATAAAACCAGATGTTTTATCATGAGCCTATTGCAAAGATAAGAGGGTTGAAACGACAACTCGTGTAAATTTTATTATATTTGTGAGGTATCAGAGGATCGGTAGGAGATGAGTTTTTCCCTATAAATGGATGGTACTCACTTTCTAAGACCAAGCGAAAAAAGTTGAACTGGAAAATGCTAAAATTCTTTCGAAAAGTTAGACAAACATTGCTTACTGAAAATAAGTTCAGTAAATATCTGATTTATGCTATTGGAGAAATTGTACTTGTAGTGATTGGAATTTTAATTGCTTTAAGCATCAATAACAATAATCAAAACAGGATAACCAAAGAGAAAGTACAAGTTTACCTAATGGGTTTGAAGGGGGAGTTCAATGCGAGCAAAATAAAATTGAAAAACTTGATGGAGGTAAACAAACTGAATTATGAAGGAGCAAAAAAAATAGCACAGTCCATAGATAACGACACAATGACTCTTACCGAACAGCAGTTTTCTGAATTGCTGTTCAATTCCTTTGCCTTTGAAATCGCTTTTAATCCCAACAATTCTCTTCTAAATGAGATGATTAGTTCTGGAAGTCTAAAGGATATTCCAAATTCTGAATTGAGAATACATCTAACCTCATGGGAATCAGTTGTTGAAAATATTCGCCAGCAAGAGAAAGGTCTTCGACAAGAACGAGAAAAAGTGCTTGACTTTTTTAGAACTAACGAAGGAAGTATAAGAACCATTTTTGACCTAACAGGAGTGTCGAACAGTGAAATAGGCTTACCGCACAGGGAAAACAACTCCAGCAATTTGAATCTATTGAAGTCTAAAGAATTTGAAAACAACATACTGTTGTTTATTCTTACAAGCATAAACACTGAATCCGTCCATTACAAGCCTCTGATGGAAGAAATAGATACCATTCTAAAATGGATTGATGTTGCGATAAAAGAATAAAGGCAAAATAAAGAAGTTCAGGCTGTTCAGAAACCTTTGGCTATTTTATTGCTTCCACAAAAATTGCCAAAGAGTTATTTTTTAAAAAAAAAATCCACTTCAATGGAATAAATCCATTCTGAGCTTTGTCAAAAGGGGGAATCTTAATTGAAGAACCTACTTCAATTTTTGTTTTATTAACCATTTTACATATTTAAATTAAATTAACAACATCATGAAAACTCAAGTTTCAAGATTACTCGTCTTGTTGACGATGGTAATGACTGTATGCGTATTCACCGCCTGCGAAAAAGAAAGCAGCGAAGTTCTCAACTCCGACAAGGAAAGTATTGCGCTCAAAACAGCCGAAGATTTGACCGCTTCTGACAACCTTTTTGACGATATAAGTCTGCAAGTCGATGCACAAATAGAAGAAGCTTTTTCGAGTGGAAAAACAGGTGAGGATGAATGTGTTACTCGCACATGGGAATTTGACAAAGGCACATTCCCCAACACCCTAACGATTGACTATGGCGAAGGCTGCACAGGTCCAAATGGCAGAACCCGAAGCGGTAAAATCATCGTTCAACTTTCGGCTCAACCCTCCGAAACAGGAGCTACCAAAACGGTGACATTGGAGGATTTTTACATCAACGAAGCCCACATTGAAGGTACAAAAGTCACAACTAACAACGGACTTAACGACTCAGGGCAACCTACCATGACTCGTACCGTAAACGGCATGATTACCTTTGGAGATGGCAGCACTACTTCATGGTCGGTAAATCGAACGATTACCCAAACTGCAGGATTCAACACTTTTCGTCACTTAGACGATGAATTTTCTGTTGAAGGCAATGCAAGCGGAACCAACAGAAATGGAGTGACTTATACAGGAACGATTGTAGAACCCATCATCAAAAAAGCTTTTTGCCCTTGGGCAGTACAAGGATTGGTAGAGTTCAGTGTTGATGGCACGATTCGTACACTCGATTATGGAGTAGGAGATTGTGACCGATTTGCCACACTGACCAATGCGGAAGGTGAATCGAAGGAAATCAAACTTCCTCTGTAAAGAATAGCACTACTAAAATGGCTAAAAGAAGGCGAGAAACATTGAAGTTTTTCGCCTTTTTTTTTTATGTAAACTACAATCTCCCTCACTACAATTGCGTTATTCTCCAAACGCAATTCATTTACCAAACCAAATCATTATGCAAAAGATACCTCGCTTTTTTGCAATAGGCTTTCTATTACTCACCGCCTTCAATCTGTCCTTCACCCTACTTTCACCTCTTCCACAAAGTGCCAGTACCCAAATCGGTGTCGTCAGTGCCGACAAAATGAACATACTCTACCTTGGAGTCGACAATCCCGTTTCGGTAGCCATTGCAGATGTTCCGATTGAAGAAACCAAAGTCAGTATTTCTGAAGGGACATTGACCGAAACCGATAGAAAAGGAACATTCCACGTTAAAGTAAATCGACCTGGCAAAGCAACAATTCGTGTAGAAGGCGTGACAAATCAAGGCAAAACAGTTTCTGCATCAATGGATTTTCGGGTCAAACGAGTTGCCGACCCCGAAGCAAGATTAGGAGGGCGTTCAGGTGGCAGAATACCGATTGCCAAGTTCAAAGCCCAAAAAGGATTGACCACAGAAATCCCTGATTTTGACTACGATTTCAGGTATCATATAATGAGTTTTGAAATCTCTACTTCCAAAACGGGAAACGACATCGCTTCTGCCATCAATCAAGGACCAATCTTCACTGAACAAGCTCTCCGAATCGTACAACAGGCAAATATTGGAGATATTATCCATTTCAATACCATTCGAGTAAGAGCTCCCGACGGAACGACAAGAAAACTCCCTCCTCTTTCTTTCAAACTGTATTAAAACCACTCCAATGAAAAACACAATTCTAATTTTCACTTCAATATTTCTCCTACTCACCTCTTTTCACTTCAAAAAAGCTTCAAAGCAAGACATTGAAGTAAATGCTGTCATTAGTGCTGACAAAGTGAATGTTTTTTACATTGGGGTAGACAATCCGATTTCGGTAGCGATTTCGGATGTTCCGATTGAAGAAACAAAGGTGAGTATTGACAAAGGAAGCATTACACCAAGAAATAAACAGGGTGAATACAATGTCCGTGTTTTTGAAACGGGAATAGTGACAGTTTTCTTGGAAGGAAAAGACAGACAAGGAAATAGGGTGGAAAGTTCGAGTGAGTTTCGAGTAAAAAGAGTGCCTGACCCTGTTGCTAAATTAGGTCGAAAATCAGGGCATCCTGTTGGTAACTACGACAACACGATAGGCAGAGGACTTTTAGCGGTATTACAAGATTTTGACTTTGATATTCGTTTTCAAGTAGTCTCCTATGAAGTACAATTTACTCGAAAAGGAATACAGGTAAAAACTTACTTCAATGAAGGCAGTCTGTTTTCGCCAGAGATTTTGAAAGTTTCCAATAATGCACTAGTTGGAGATATTTTTTACTTCGATAAAATATTAGTGATGGAATCCGATGGTTACACACATGAATTAACGCCTATCTCCTTCCAAATCAAAGAATAATTCAAGCCATAGTTCAAAATGAAAAACACAACCTCTCCCACTTTTCACTTCAATACTCTGCTCCTACTCAAAGGATTATTTAAACTACAATCTATAGATAATTCCAAATAAGCCTTTAAATTTGGAGTTATCTACCAAAAAAGCATAGATAATTCCAAATAAACCCTTAAATTTGGAGTTATCTTGCTTACTTCAATAGGTTCTTAATGATAGGTCGAAAAAAAGAAATCCAAAAAATAGAATATTTGCACTTGAACCTTAAGCTTGAATTTCCTAAAACGCCCCTCTCACCAATTTCACAGGATTCAATCCATCAATATCCAACAAAAAACTCACCCGTTGCAGCAGCTTAACATCGTTGATTTCCAACCGTTTTTTGAAGTCATCAGAGTAAATAAGGGGTAAATAAATTTCAAAAGCATCAGGAACAATCACCAAAGCCAAGCCACCTTCTACCAGCGTTTTTTCAGACCAAGGAATGAGGCTGCTGCTGTTTTTGCCATAACCCAAATTGAAGTAGGCTTTCACAGGAAGCTTGGATAAAAGAGTGCTTTTGAAGTTGGCTGCAAGTAGGTATTCATTGGCGAACCCAACTGAACCCAAAGGGATTTTAAAGCCGCCATGCTGAACGGTCACTTGCTGCGAAAAGAAGCCGCTCGACTCGTTTCGTCCAAACAAATAATCGTCGTACACAAAATCTCGTGTACCCGAATCGCTCATGGTCAAAACCACGCCAATAGCATCGTTTTTGAGGAAGTAACCACCAAAAAGTCGCACGTCCAAACCATCTGTTTTGTCACCTTTGTAAGAAAGGCGGTAATTTACCTCTGCTGTTGCCAAATTGAAGTCTTTCGCCTGCTGCATTTGGACTTTGAAGCCGTAGGGGTGAATGCGTCTTTTGTCCTTCAATGAAAACGACAATTCGTTGATGTAGTAGGAATTGTTTTTCAATGCACGCTCGACATTGTAAAAAGCAGTGTCTTGTGTGAAAGACTCTCGGTTCATACTGATGTGTCGAAACTGCAATTGTTTTTCGACCGAACTTCGAGGCGTTTTGGGGCGAAAAGTCAAAGTGGCAGAAGGCACGAGTCGGAGGTATTGAATGTCTTCGTCAATTTGTTGAACCTCGGGCGGTGCAGATTCTTTAGGGAAAGCGGATAGGTTGGCTTCGGTGAATCTTCGGGCATCCAAACCAAATGTGAGGCGTTTTGCCAAGCCTTTTTTGGGTAGAAGATGGTACTGAATGTTTGCCGTACCAACGATGTCCGAGGCATTGAGGCTAAACATGGGAGCTGCAAAATATTCCACCCGTTTGCGAGGAGCAAGGCTATTGTAAAACGCTGCCCCGAGCATCAATCCGTCATATTTGTTGAAGCCCAACATCGGTGTGTAAAAAATCTGTTTGTGGTTTTCGTCTTCGAGGCTACCAAAAAGTTTGAACTGAATGGGACGGTCTCTTTTGCCACCTTTGAAGCGGTAATTGTTGTTGCGACGGTTGATTTCTGGAATGTATCCGCCCGCATCAATCCGCAATTTGTCGTATTTCAAGGCAGGAAATTCTACTTTTCGAGTGCCTTTAAAGCCTTCGTACCAACGGGTCACAATGGCTGAATCGCCTTTGAAGGCTGTGAGGGAAAAAGGAGCTGCAATTTCTCCCGATTTGTTTTTCACTTCGACTCGGTGAATGCGTTCTCCTGCATCGTTTTTGCCGTAGCGGTAAATATAGTTGGGTTTGTAGTCAATTGTTTTGGTAGTGTTCAGCAGTTCTTCAAAAAACCAAGTGAAATCTTTACCTGATTCAGCCTCCAACAAAGTGCGAAAATCTTGGGTGTTGACGTGTTTGAATTCGTATAGTTGATAGAATTTTTGCATGATTCGGTCAAACTCGCTCTTTCCCAAATAACCTTCCAAATAACGCATTGCTAGAGCCGCTTTGCCGTAAATGATAGCCCCATAATTATCATTTGTCAATTTTTCAGAATGTAAAGTTATTGGCTGGTCTTTGGCTTGTCGGGCATAGAGCAAATACCAATAGTAGTTGTAGGGAGAAGCATAAAACTCCGAGAAGCCCAGATTACTGCCCGCATTGTCGGCATTGACACTTGGCAAACTGTCGTAATTGCCCAATTTAGGATATTTTTCTTCCAGATAGCGAGCTTCGTAGTAAGAGTTCATGCCTTCGTCTATCCACGGCTCATCTCGCTCGTTGGAAGCCAAAATCGCTTGAAACCAATTGTGTCCCACTTCATGCACCAAAACGGACTCCAAATAGGTATCGTCTCCTGCATAGCCGATCACCGTCACCATCGGATATTCCATACCACTGCCTGCCCCCAAACCGCCTTGAACACCAGTGACTTGTCCGTAGGGATAATCACCCAAATGCTTAGAATAAAACAGAGTAGCACCGTTGATGTATTCCAAACTGTTTTTCCAGAGATTGGCTTCTTCATTGGTGAACATCGCCCAAGTAGTGACTTTTCGACCAGAGTGAGGCAGTGTTATTTCGTCCTTCAATACATGATAGCGTTTGTCGGCAAACCATGCAAAATCATGCACGTTGTCCTGTATGTATTGCAGTGTTTTGTAGGTCGTGTCGGAGGCAGGAAAGCTGTCATCCCATAGCGAAAAGCTCTTTTTTGCAGCCGTTTCTTTGGCTTTTTGGGTGAGCCATTCGAGTTCCTCCTCGTTTTGAAGCATACCCGTAGCGCCGACTACATAGTTGGTGGGTAGGGTGATTTCTACATCAAATTTCCCGAACTCTGAGAAAAATTCACCTTGGTCGAGATAAGGCATCGGATGCCAACCGTCTTGGTCATATACTGCTGGTTTAGGATACCATTGGGTGATTTGGTAAGCCTGCCCTTGATGCCCCAAACGAGAATAGGTGACGGGAATTTTGACCCGAAAAGGTGTACTGATAACAACCGTATCTTTAGGCAAAACGGGTTCTTTCAAAATCAGCTTCACAATGTCCTTGTGCTGCCTATCGGGTTCCCACTTCAATTTTTGGTCGTCCGCTTTGAACTTCAATTGGTCTATGAAGCCTCTATCTTTTTCGATGGAAAAGTAAAAATCTGCATCTCCATTCTCCAAGAACTGTTTGGCAAATGCTGTCGACTGATTTTTGTAGGCATTGGGCCACAAGTGGAAATAGATAAAATCGAGGGTGTCGGGAGAATTATTGATATATTCTACTTCAATGCGTCCATCCAATTCGTGTTTTTTGTCGTTGAGAGTCACGTCAATTTCGTAGTTGACCCTTTGTTGCCAATCTTCGGATGATTGGGCATGAGATAAAAATGAACTGCAAAAAAATAGAATTATAAAAAGTAAGGTTGTTTGCTGCATTGTTGATGTTCATTGCTGTAAAGGCTTAGAGATTACACCTTTTTCGTTTCACTTCAAAGATGTCACCTCTTTTCCTTATCGTTTACTTGGTATCAAAACTGCAAATTTAGTTAATTGCCATCAAATCTTTTCTGATAAAAAACGAACCCATTGCCAAATCTTCTGCTGCTTTCAATTTCCAGTAATAGCGCCCTGCCTTCAAATCTTTAATATCAACTTCAAACTCTTGGGTATGAGTAGGAATCGTTTGTTCAATTAGGATAGTTTGTCGATTGTCTTCAATGCTAAATTGAAAATTTTGGTCAATGCGTTTTTTCAATTCAAATTGTAAAAGGCCCTCTTTACAATCCAAACCATTTTTAGATTCAATTACTTCAATAGAATCACTTCGGCTGATACTCGCCAATATGGTTTCGTATTGGGGAATAGGTAAGAAAGCCGCTGCTAATTGGTCTAAAAGCTCATTTCCTTTTTGCAATACCTTGTCTGTCAAATTCTTCAATGAGTTTGCTGAATTGTTTTTTGCAGTCCTTTCCGTTTGGAGTTGTTGTTCCAGATTTTGAAGGTTGGACAAGAACAATTCGTCACCTAAGCGATTCATGCTGTTCATAAACTTCTTGTGAAAGTTTACCTCTTGGGCAAAGTTTTCATCCTCTCGAAGCAATTGACCATATAGTTGTTGTTCTTTTGCAGTTAAAATTCCATCAATTTGGCGTTCTATCAACTCTCTTTTTTGTTCATCACATAGCATAATTTTTGTATTTATATTGGGTTAAGATTTTTACTAACCAAACTTTTTCTCTACCAACTTTCTCAGACTCTTGATACAGCGCCCCTTTTGAATACTGACTATATTGGCATTTTTATAGCCCATTTTTTGAGCAATAGTCGCTATTTTTTCCTGTTCATAATAAAAAAGGTACAAAATCGTGTAGCAGGGGTCGCTCATGTGCTTCAATGCTTTCAGTATAAAGGCTTCTTGTTGGTCTTTTGTCTTATCCCTAAAACTGGGAGTCACCACACTTTCTCCAATGTCGGGAACATCAGCCATGAAGTTTATCTTCACTTTTTTCTTACGCATCTGAGTGATGTATATTTTTTTACCGATGCTGAACAAATACCATTTCATAGAAGTGGTAAAATGCGTCAATTTTTCCGCTTTGATGTTTTTATACAAAGCCAATATACTTTCCTGAAAAACATCCAAAGCTTTCTCTTCGTCACAGTTGGTATTCCTTTTCAGCCACTCTACAAAGTCATCTCGATACGTTCTATAAATCATCTCAATAGCTTCTGTACTGCCCAATTTTATTTGAGCCAACCACTCGTTTCTTTTCTGTTCGAGTTCAGATATTGCAGTCATAAAAAATGCTCCGTTAATAATTAAGTCGTAAAATAGGGTAAAACATTAGCAGTTTTTCGAGGTTATTTTCATTTATTTTTATCCTTCGCCAATCAACACAAAGCCACACCAACTTTTCACCGTTGTATCTGCTTGCTTCAACAAGCGCAGTTTTGCCGTTCGCAATGCCAAAGCATAGTTTTGTTCTTCCTCCAAAATAGCTTCAAACAGATACTGCGTCAATTGACTGCTCGGTTTGTCGTATACTTTGAACAAAGTCGAAATGATATTGGATGCACCCGAATACAAAAAACCTCGATGAAGTGCCATCATGCCTTCTCCTCTAACCAAACGCCCTACGCCACTATCGCAACTACTCAAAACCACCAAATCGACAGATTTCAAATTCAGTTGATAAGTTTCTTCCATAGACAAAATACAGTCTTTGTTGGAAGCAGGAAGTAAGAAGCGAGAAGTAGGAGTTGAATCATCATGCGCTACCTCTTGCTTCTTACTCCCTGCATCTTGCTTCTCATCAAAAAACACCAACCCCGACAAAACCGTCTTTTCGTCGTTTACCAAGCCATGTGCTGCCACCAACAAGTAGCGGTAATGACTCGATGTCTGTTCAAAGCACTTTTTCGTTGCCGCTTCATGCAAGTAAGCTTTGGCGGTCAATCCTTTTTCTTCGAATAGCCGAGCAATGTTTTGCACTTCTATCTCCGAATAAGGTAGAGAAACCAATGAGTCGCCTTCTCTCATGACTTCGACATTTGCCTCGCTTTGATGGGTGATGTCATTGGAAAGTAGAGCATCGCCTGCGGGAGAACCATAAACAGGAGCAAAACCTCCAAAACTTTCTATGCAGTCATCTTGCTTCAAAGCAGCCTCTTTTTGATGCAAGTAGTGGAACAAACTGGCAGAATAATGGTAAGATACGGCTACATACTTTACCAAATACGCCAAGTCTGGATTAGAATGAAAAGCATTTTTGGGCTGATTTTTTCCTTGTGTTTTTGAAGGAATTGAGGATTTTTTTTGCCGAATGGAATAAGTGTTCGAGCTTCTTATCAAGGCTTCAAAAGGCAAATAATACAAAATGTTGTGGGGAATAATCAATAGGTGTTTCAGACTTGGCTCAAAATCCACCAAATCAATGAAGTAGTCTTCCACCGATTGCAGTAAAATTTTGTAGAGTTGAGTACCCAATATCACTTGTTTTTCAAAATCGTGGTGCTTGATGGATTGAAGGAAAGATTTTACCTTTTCGTCAAAATCTGCGGGCAAATCTTCTCTTACTATCTCAAAATCAGTTGCCGTCACTACAAAGATGGTTATTTCTTTTTCTCCCACAAAATAGTTCAACAGCACTTGGTTGTCGTTCAAAACAGATTGAAGCGCTGTCACCGTCACCGTTTGTGTATGGTACTTCAATTGAAAATATTCTGGATAGCGTTTTTTTAGTTCTTCCTTCAATTGAAGATATGCCCGATGTGCTTCAAAAAAACTTTCCTGCCATTCCTCTAATTGCCGTTTTTCCGACTCGTCAAGTGTAGATTTGTCTTGCTTCAAATTTAGCTTTTGAATGTTCTTATCAAGCTGGGTAAGATGGGTTTGAAGTTCTTTTTCTTTTTCCAATAGCGTTGAAGAAATATTTGCGCTTGCCTTTGCCCCATTTTCTTGAATAGCATGCATCAGCACCCCTGCTTTCACGCTTTCGCAAAAATAGAACGCCCACTCATTGCCCTTTTTTCCCTTGATTTCCAGCAAATTTTCTTGAGCCTTCAAAGCCGCCTCCAATCCTTTCTCAAACAACTGCATATCCTGCACCGCCTGCTCTACTGAAAACTTGCTTTCGTCAAAATCATAACTCGTCCAGGCATTGTTGTAGGTTTGACAAGCCAACAAATAGGTTTCAATGGCAAAGACCAAATCATGGCTTGCTCGTTCTGTTTCCAAAAAAGAGGAAAAAAACGCCTGCCCTTTTCCCTTCAAGGCTGTAATAGCATGATAAAGATTTGTAGAACGGACAGCAGGAGGCTGCAAGCTCAAATCGTGTTGAATGTCGCAGTTGGGATACAGGCTATTTAAGGCATTTTGATAAGACTGCTTTGCTGCGTCAAATGTACCTTTCTGCAAATACACCCTGCCCAAATTGTTGTACATCTGCCCGACCACAGGATGTTTGTTTCCATAAAAAGAGAGGTACAACTCCAATGCTTGACTTAGATAAGAATGTGCTTCTTTCAACATTTTTCGCTCCAAATACACGTAGCCAATGTTTTGATAAGCAGACGCAACTACCACAGGTTCTTCTTTTGGATTTTGTGACTCCAATGCCAATTGAAAGTACTGTATGGCTTGGTCAAAATCGGCATCTGCTCTGGAGTGCATAGATTTCATGATGTAAATCACTCCAATGCGGATATAACTAATGGCTATGATTCGATGACTCGACGGATAGTGCTTCAAGACAAATTGAAGCGTTTTCTTTTGGTATTCAATAGCTTTTTGATAAGCTCCTTCTTCACCTGAGTAATAACGAGCGAGATGGGCATACGCCAAAAATCGGTAAAGGCTTTTGGGATGGTTTTCCGCAAGCGGCAATGCCAAAGACTTCTGCAAAAAAACCAAGGCTTGCTGCGTATCGTTTTGCTCCAAATAAAAATTACCCAATTGGGTATATACCTCAGCCAACAGGTACAAGTTTGGTTGTGTAGTCGTCTGCAATAGCAAATCTAAGGCTTGGTGATAGGCATGAATGATGGCATCTGTATCTCCCTTAAAAGCCAATATCTTGGCACGACTAACGTATATATAGGCTCTGTAATCGCTGCTTTCCGCTAAGTCTTTGTAGAAGTCTTCTAGTTTTTGTAGCCATTCAATAGCGGCTTTTGCATCGCCTTGTGAGATGCAAAATTCCACTAAAAAACTTATGGCTTTTCCATACGAAGCCCATGCTTTGCTTTCTTCAAATTTTGCAGCCGCCTGCTCTGCCAACTGCAAAGAAATAGTTATATCCTTGTTCAGATAACTTTTCTCTGCCTCTGATAAATCCGCCTCAGCTTTTTTTAGACCTATAATTTGTTCCTTATTCATTGAAAACAATCTTTTTACCAAACGAAGATAGAGAAAATTGAAGGAAAAATAGATTCACAAATAGGTTTCGGATACCTTACTGTATAAGGTTGAAATGATACTTTGACATTTCAAACTACAAAAATAAATAGGGCAGGTATCCGATACCTTTAATCAAACTTTCAAGTCTCATTTCAAAAAAAAATGAAAAAAAACTTCAAAAAGCTGCTAATGTTTTGCCCAAAACAGCGACTGGTAATATGAACGCCCTTCATTACTATTTTTTCATAATATTGGTCTGCATATTGACTGCTTATATAATTCAAACCCACCCCAACCCCTCCCAAGAGGGGATTTTCTCACTATGTACGAGATTCCCCTCTTGGGAGGGGGCAGGGGTGGGTTACGATATATTCCTGTTTAATACGAAGACCAAAAATAAGAAACACTTTTACCATGCAGAAAAGCAACAACAACCAACAAATACCGTTATCCCCCTTCTTTTTTTCGATGATGCTATTCTTTTTATTGGCTGTCATCACTCCTTCAATCCATGCCCAAACCACCTATCACGTAAAACCCACAGGCAACGATGCCAATGATGGACAGACTTGGGCAACCGCCTTTCAAACCCTGCAAACTGCTATCAATACGGCAAGTGCGGGGGATGCAATCTGGGTAGCCGAAGGAACATACCTTCCCACTGAAGATTCGGCAGGGAATACCAATCCTTCCGACGAACGCAATAAAGTATTTCATTTGAATGAGGACATAGAACTATTGGGCGGTTTTCCAAGCATTGGCAATCCTACCATAGCAGACCGCAATTGGCAAATGCATTTGACGGTATTAGACGGAGAACTACAGGGAGATGCCAATAATGGCAACAATGCTTATACCATACTCTATCCCATCAATCGCACCAATGCCTGTACAATAGACGGTTTCACTATTCAAAATGCACAAGGTGTTAATGGCCAATCCCTTGAAAATGCACAAGGAGGAGGAATATTTCTGGAAGGGAGTAGTGCAACTGTGGTGAATTGCCGCTTTGTTAATATTGTTTCTATTATAGGCGGAGCAATTTATATTCGAAGTAGCCAAAATGCTAGGTTTATCAATTGTGCTGTCTATAGAAATGTAGCGGAAGTAGGAGGAGCAGTATTTGGTAGAGAACATAGTACTGTTTTTACCAATTGCACTTTTTCTGGTAATGTAAGCTTGTTCTCCGATGGCATTTTTTCCTCATTTAGTCCCAGTCCTACCTTTACCAACTGTATTATCTGGGAAAATGATGGCACAATCACTCAGCAAAATGGAGCAGATGCTTCTGTCAATTACAGCATCGTGCAAGGTGGGTGGACAGGTGCTGGCAGCAACAATCTCAATCAAGACCCTTTGTTTATTGACCCGAACAGCAATAATTTTCGCATATCTGCTTGCTCACCCGCTATTGATGCAGGCGACAATACAGCCGACTTAGATGCAGGTGGCAGTGAGACGCAAACCATAAGCGACATTCTCTTTGATTTGGCACACAACGACCGTCAGGAAAATGGGACCATAGACATTGGCGCATTTGAGGATACAGGAAGTCTATTTTTGCAAGTCAATAGCCCAATTTGTTCGGGAGAGGAACTTCAATTGGGACCAGTAGCCAGTGACCAACTAAATTTTCAATGGTCTGGACCTCAGAATTTTACCAGTACCGAAGCCATGCCCACTATTCCCAATGTTTCGGAAGGTGCATCGGGTAACTACAATGTTACGGTAAGTGATGGATTGGGCTGTTCTGCTATAGGTGAATTATCAGTAACTGTCAAAAGCTCGCCCGTGCCAAGCATTAGTGGTAAGACAGAATACTATGAATCCCAAAACAGCACTCTTTTAAATGCTGGGAATTGGTCGAGTTATAAATGGTCAAATGGTTTTACTACACAAACTATTGAAGCAGTAGAAGGTACATACACGGTGACGGTGACCAATACAAGCAACTGTACAGGCATTGACCAAGTTTCTGTGATTCAGTTGAAGGATGTACCAACTCTCTCCCAATGGGGTTTGATTAATTTAGCTTTGTTATTGATGATTTGTGGTGTATTGGTCTTGATACAAGAAGAAAAAATGAATAAATGGAATTTGGTTTGAAGTAACTGTAAAAATTGAAGCCCAAATTACTCTCATGTCTTTAGACTCTACACGCTCATAATTTGGGTAATTCTATTGTGAAAACAATTATTTCCCTGGTTATGAATTTGATGGAAGAAGTGCCATTTTTTTAGAAAGCAGGAAGCAGAAAGTGAGATTGCTATTACATTCACATTCCTCTGTTATAAATAAACTACCGATAACTAATCGCCGCTTCCTTGTGCAGGTTAATCATCTTGTCTTCAATGTCATGCACCATTTCTATAAATCGAGGGTCACGCTTCACCGCACGGTTGCGCACCAAAGGTAGGTCGACATGGAGGCGGTGAATGATTTTGGAGGGCGTAGACTTCATGATAAATATCTCGTCTGCTAGATACACCGCTTCTGAAATATCGTGGGTCACAAAAATAATGGTCGGATGGATTTCTGCCCAGATGTCTTTGAGCATGTTTTGCATTCGCAATCGGGTATTGATGTCCAAAGCTCCAAAGGGTTCGTCCATCAGCAAAATCTGCGGATTGACCATCAGACTCCGAGCTATCGCAACTCGCTGCAATTGTCCACCCGAAAGCGTTGGATATTGGGCATATTTTTCTTCATGCCCCGCCAAACCAACAGTTTTGATGATTTCTCTCGCTTTTTCTTCTCGTTCCTTGCGAGGTACGCCTTTGAACTTCAAGCCCAAAGCTACATTTTCGAGGACGGTCATCCACGGAAGTGAAGAGTATTTTTGAAAGACCATTCCAATGCGGTCTTGCTCCGTTCGAGGTTTTCCATTCAAAAAAACTTCTCCTTCGGTCGGTTTTTGCAGCCCTGCAATGTAGCGCAATATAGTGGACTTGCCGCAACCCGACACGCCCAATATACAGATGAACTGCCCTTGACCAGGCTTGTTTTCTATGAGCATATTGAAGTCTTTGATAATCCAATTTTGCCCGCCATCGTAGCTTTGCCCGATGTTTTTGAGTTCGATGATGTTTTCTTTTTCTGTGTCTTGGAACATATTTTAGGATGCTTTTGATGCTTGGTCGATGCTTAGTAGATATACATATTCAAAAATAGATGGTAAACTTCAACAATCTTACCATTCCGTTCATGCCTTGCCAACCCAATCTTCAAATCAGCTTTTTGACTAATTCCTGTCTCTTTAAAATTCAATAGTGGATATAAATTACTATAACTGGGCTTGGTATTCAAATCATTGAGATATGATAGGTAATTTTCCCATAGTTTTGAAAACTTTTTTGCTTCTGCATATACCACTACAAAATTGGTAGGATGCCCAGCCGTATCGTAGTTGTGAAGCAATTTATCCAAATGACTTCCTACAATGGTATTGTCAGTACCGCAAGAATCCAAACGAAAGGCTTCAATAATGGAAACAGGTGTGCCGTTTTCTGAACGAACCAAAATATCCACTTCACCAGTGCCCAACTTTGAACGCCCACTTCTACTTTGGTCGCTTACAGAATACTCTTTGTCTCGCAAAAAATCGGTAAATTCATCGTTGTGAAGGTCTTCCAGTTTTTTACTATACTTTCGTTCCATCATGCGAAGGGCTTTGTCTCGCAGGTCTAATAGTAATTGTTGCGGATTGAAGGAATTGGATTTTGCAGGGAGCGTTAAATCCAGAGTGATGGGTTTTTCTGAAAAATTGAGAGTTAGCCTTCTCAAAAAGTCCAATTCATCTTTCAATCTGTGATTTTCCAATTGGGCAATTTTGTAGGCATTTTTGAAACGTCCAACCTCATTCTCCAACTTCAATCTCAAAATATCTCCCTCTACTCGAGTTACGCTTGAATCTACATTGAGTACCCAATCGTCCATTTTTGTACGGGTCAAATCTACATACTCTTCAAAATAATCCCGCATTTCATCTACTGTCACCTCATTTCTTCCATTTGTGACCAACATCAAAGCATCTTCTCCAACTCGTTCTACTTCAAAATGTATGTCTTTCTTTTTTGAGCCTTTTACATAATCCTTGAAGAATAAAAGATAATGTAAAACAGGCGTTTGAAGTTCTTTTTCGATTTGGAGGGAGAAGTATTTCTTGTTTTTAGTTGATTTTTTAGTAGGCAAGTTTAATATAAACTTTAAAAACCCAAGTGTCGTTTTCTCATATTCATCAAAATGAGAATTAAATAATCCGAATGATTTTAATGAAGATAATATTGAATTTTTGGGAAAGGGGTTTTCACTTATATACAACTCTTTTAAACTTTTCATTTCAAATAGAAAAGAAGGTATATCTTCTAAGTGATTATTATGCAAAAAAATAACTTCAAGCTTTTTTAATTTTTCAATTGATGCAGGAATACTTTTTATACAATTGTATTGTAAGAATAAATCTTTGAGATTATAGAGATTCCTAATTGAAGAAGGGATTACCGAAATCTTATTGTTACTTAAATCAAGGTTTTGTAATTTCTTACATAGCAAAATTTTATGTGGAAATATTTCTAATTCTTGATTCCTTAACCTAATTATCAATAAATTTCCCAATTCTTCCTTAGAAAGCTTATTAAAGTCCTCTACACTACCTTCAAATTCTGTTCTCATGTACTTCCTTTTTTACTCCAAAATAATCCATTTTTTCCAATAAATCCAAATTCAATCTCCTATTCAGGCAAAAACTGCTCCAGCCCATCCCAAAACGACAACTCCAATTCAATGGCAGCCTCCGCCCCTTCTCGAATCAAATCTCGGTTTTCCTTGCTGTCCGCATAAGGCACTAAAATGTCAATCATTTCGGAGTAGTGTGCTTCGTCCAAGCTGATATGTACTGTCCAGAATTCGATGTCCTCGTCGGTCAGAAAATCGTATTTCGCCAAGCCGTTGGCAATGATGCTGTATTCTTCGGAGGTGAAAAACTCCGTTCCAGGCCCCAATGCGCCCAAACTTTCGATGAAACTCCCATTGAGGCAGAGGTCGAATAAAGTAGTGACACAAGCCTGCGTTGAAGCCAAAGGTTGCGCTTTTTTTAGTTCATCCGCACTCACATCTAAGGCAGCAGCAAAATTGTTGTACAACATTCGGTGTGATTTCGACAATTTGCCTTCGCCATGTTCTTCCCACAGGTTTTCGATGATGGGCATACGGGCTTCATCGTAGGGGATATTGGCAGCCGTTGCAGCGAGAAAACGGGGGAAATAGTAGCAGTAAATGCTGTATTGTTTGGCGAAGTATTGCAGTTGAGGTTTGGTTAGTGAGGCATCTGCAATGCGTTGAAGAAAAGGATGTACCAAAATTTGGTCAATTCCTTCTCGAAGCGAACTTTCTAAGTTTTTGAAGTATTTAGTCATTAATATTTGATTTTTAGGAATGTATCAAAAACAACTTCACAAAATCATCTGATATGAGGTTGGCTTTGACAGACATTTTTACTTTCATTCATGATTTGTATAGTAACAGAACTTGATTTTATTTGATATTGTTTTCTGAATGAGTCCCTTTATATTAGCTGACTCTTTGACAATGTATATCTATAAAATCTTGACCAAATCAAGATTTTTTTATTCTCGACAAAGTTTCAGGAGTCATTCGGAGGTAAGAAGCAATGTATTTGAGTGGAATTTCCTGAAACAATTGAGGACTGCGCTTCAACACTCTTTGGTATCTTTTGAGAGGAGAAAAGGTCAGAATGTCTTTTTCTCGTTCCAACTGTTCGTAAATCAATTGCAACATACTCTGATGCCACAAATCCAAATTGACCGAATTTTGGTGAATCAGCTTCAAGTAGGCAGCCTTGGTGAGCATCTTGAGTTTGGTTTTCTTCAGTGCTTGTATGTATAACTCCGAAGCTTGGTCGGAAATAAAAGAATCCATTGCAGCAATAAAATTTCCTTGGTAAGCCAATCGAATAATCTGCTCTTCATACTCATCTTCAAAATAGATTCGCAAGCTACCACTTACCACATAATACAAATTGGTATCTGTACTGCCTCCAACTTTGAGGTAAGCCCCTCTGACCAATTTAATTTCCTTGTGCCAAAGGTCTGCCTCGTCCATTTTGTGCTTCAATTGTTCGATTGGATTCATGACCCAAAAATAAACAGAAATGATGTAATACACTTCTAATAAGAAAAGATTTTAGTACCTTTATTATCAAAGTGTTGGAGTTTAGGTTGTCGCTTATCTATTCTTAGTTGGTACTGAATCGCAATAGTTTTGCGCTCAATTCTAAACATTTACTCAAAAAAACAATTATTTTTCTGATAGAAAATTATCAATATTCAAGTACTAATTATGCAAACCATCCCCCAACTCATTCAAGAACTCGAAGAACAATTGTCTCATGCCAAAGGAATAGCTAAAGGAGCTATATTGCTTGACTTGATGAGTCTATATGGTTCGAATAGACAACTTCAAAAGCTAGAGGAAGGAACGGAAGAACTCCTTAAATTAGCAGAAGAACACCAAGACATAGAATTGAAAATGGAAGTCATTCTGTTATTTGTCAAAATCCATTATGCCAAAAATGAATTTGATAAAACTTATACTTTTTTTAATCAAATAAAATCTCTGAATGAAAAAGAAAACAATCGGAAAATATGGCTGCAATACTACTTATTGAAGGCTGATATTGCACAAAAACAAGAACAATTTGAAGTTGCCCACGCACATCTTCAAGAAGCTCTTGCCTGTATTTCTCCTAAGGATATCTTGATGCAAGTCAAAATAAATCAGTTGTTGGGAATACAACAGACAATGAACAATAATTTAGAACAAGCATTTAGTTATTTTTTTAAAGGCTTAGAATGGGCGGAAAATGCAGAAAACAAAAGTTTTAAGCATTATACACAAACTATCGCGCTGCTTCTCAATATCACATCTCTTTACTCTCGAAAGTTAGAGGGTTTTGAAAACAGCGATAGTCTCTCTTATTACATGAATAAAGCACTCAAATTAGCTCTTGATATTCAATACAAACCTGCCATAATCGACTTACAGCTACAGTTTGCAGGTATAGAAACTCAATCAAAAAACTATGACAAAGCACTTGATTATTTGCATTCTGCTTTGAAGGTTGCCAAAACTTTTCAAAATCAATACATTGTAACCTACTGTAATGACAGTATTGCTATAATGTACCAGAGGAAAGGGGAGTTTGACAAAGCCATTGATATGTTTCAATCTAACTTGGATTCAGCATTGAAAATGAATAGCAAAGCCTTGATTATTTCTTCTTTCACCAATTTATCCAGATGTTTTTATAAACAGAAAAACCATTCATCTGCTCTGAAACACGCAGAAGAAGCCTTATCTGTTGCAGAAGAATTAAACATTGAAGTCAGTTGTTTGCCTCTCTACAAACTCATGGCTTCTCTTCACAAAGAATTGGGCAATATAGACGAAGCATTTCATTTTATTCAAAAGCATATGGATTTGAAAGATGAAATGTACACCGCCGAAAAGGAGAAAAGCATCGTAGAAATGCAAACTCGCTACGAAACCGAAAAAAAGGAGCAAGAAGCCGAACAACTGAGAGTATTGGAGCAGGTTAAAAGTCGTTTCTTTTCCCAAATCACCCACGAATTTCGTACCCCTTTGACGCTCATTTTAGGGCCTGTTCAACAGCTATTGCAGCACCCAAAAATCCAATCAGACTCCGAACTTCAAAACCGTCTCACCTTAGTAGAACGCAATGGTGAACGCCTTTCCAATTTGGTCAATCAACTACTTGACCTATCCAAATTGGAGTCGGGTAAAATGACTATTCAAAAAAAGCATGGCGATGTAATAGCTTTCGCAAAAGCAATTGTTACCAACTTTCAAACACTTACACAGCAGCAAAACATTCACCTGCATTTTGAGACTTCCATCCTTCAATTGACTGCAAATTTTGATGTCGACAAGCTCGAAAAAATCCTCTACAATCTTCTTTCCAATGCTTTCAAATTCACGCCTTCTAATGGTGAAATTACCCTTGAACTGCAAACCCAACAAAGCATAAAAGAAAAACATACCAACCTGAAAATCACACTAAAAGACACAGGCAAAGGGATTGCAGCTGCCCAACTCCCCCACATTTTCGACCGCTTTTACCAAGCCGACAACAGTAATATTCGAGAAGTAGAAGGTTCGGGAGTGGGTTTGTCTTTGGTCAAAGAGTTGATAGAATTGCAGGGCGGCAGCATTGAAGTAAAATCTGAAATAAATGTGGGAACAACTTTTATCTGCAATTTGCCTCTCGAACTTTCGGAAGTCCACCAAATCATTTCTATTGCAGAAAAAACACCTGCTCCAAGTTCTTCTGTCAAAACCTTACATACAAAATTGAAGGATGCTTCTTCAAATAAGCAGAAAACAAAAGCAACTACAAAAAACAAGGGTAAAAACATTGAAAACGAAAATCCCGTTCCCATCATAAGAGGCATTCTAAAATACTGCGCCTCCGACCATTTCACCACTTTAGATGCGGGAAACTGGGCGAGCTACCAATGGTCAAATGGCGAAACAAGCCGAATCATTGAAGCCAACGCAGGCACTTACACCGTCACGGTCACCAACTCCAATGATTGCACAGGAACAGATGAAGTCACCGTCACCGAAAACGCCAATCCAGTTCCTGTCATTACAGGCGACTTCGCTTATTGCAGAGGACGACAAGCGACCTTAGATGCAGGAGTTTGGGAGACTTATGCTTGGTCAAATGGTGAAACAGTTCAGAGTTTTTCGACGACTTCAATAGGCGTTTACACTGTCACCATCACCAATCAAGAAGGCTGCACAGGCACTGCAATGGCAGAAGTGAGTGCAACACCTTGTTTGGCAGAAGCAGGAATATTGACAACCAACCAAAACACGATTTGTGCAGGCGAAGCATTGGAGGTCAGCAGTACAGGAAACCAAACAGACACCAATTACCGACACTATTTCTTTGTCTATTCACAAGACAATTTAGGAAACACATTATACCAAAAGAGCAGCATAGCTAATTATGGAACAGGAACGGCAACAGCGAGTTTTGGAGGTTTATCAGCAGGTGATTATTTGGTTTGTTCCTACAACGAATGTAAAGATTGCCTGCCCAATCCTTCACCAGTTATTTTCACCACACCAATGAATGACATCTACCAAACAGGTACGATTCAAGATGGCTGTTTCGATATCGAATGTGTAGAAGTGAGCGTACCCGAAGCCTTTGAACCCCATGCCTCAGGCACAGGAATTGTAGCCGCAAACAATGCCGCAGGACAAACCATATTTGTTGCCGAAGTATGTGGAGGAACGATGCCTTACAGCATTGAATTTGAATCCGCAGGAGGATTTGTGACTGTAAATGACTATCCTTCTCCGGTGGCAGGTTGTCTCAAATACCAAGTTTTGTATGTGCCAGAGGCAGAATGGACATTGACCGTCACCGATGCAAACGGCTGCCACAACGAAACGGTGGTATTCACCAACGAAGGCTTGATAGAGGAATCACCCCTTCAAATCGTGAGCCATGAAATAGGTGCTGAGTCCTGTTCTGGTTATGCGGATGGTTCTATTAGCATAACAGTAGAAGGGGGAAGTGACGACTGCAATGAATACACTTACGAATGGTCAGGACCCAATAGTTTCGTTTCAACTGTTTGGGGAGCAGTGACAGGAAATGAGGTGACGGGTTTGGCATCGGGCAAATATGATGTCACCGTAACGGACTGTGAAGGAACAACCACAACCTTAGAGGATATAAATGTGACCCGCAAAACTCGTGGAAGAGGCAGAGGTCGAGGAGGCTGCAAAACGATAGATGGCGAAAACCCAATAGAAAATAGCGTGTTGGGAGTATATCCGAATCCATTTGGAGCGCAAACTTCCATTGAGTTTAGCCTATCCGAATCCTCCAAAGTGTGGCTGTCGGTCTATTCGGTCGATGGACGCAAAGTTGTGGAGTTATTGAAGGGGGAAGAGATAGAAGGCGAACTGTTGCAGCGCATGGATTTTGACGCAGAGCAGCTACAAGAGGGTTTGTATATTTTGGAAATGCGAACCGAATCTGGTGAGCGTTTTTATCAGAAATTGATGGTGAATAAATAAGAATTCAGGCATCAGAAATCTCGATATATTTTAACCAAAAAATAAGCTATCAAGTCTGGGGGGATTTGATAAAGGTAAAAACAGCCCAAGTATTTTCGGATACTTGGGTTTTTCTTTTTCCCCAAATAAATTTACGTATGTTTTAAATCCCTATTAAAAAAATATCCATTAATATCCAACAATATTTTATCTTTACCTTCACACCACTCAAGCCCTCAACTTAAAATAATACAGTTCAGATGTCTATAGATACTCAAATAATAGCTCCACCATTAAGTCTCGACCAAGCCAAAACTATCCTTTCTGAAGGTAAAACTGCTGCTGCTGAAAAAGACTATGATAAGGCGATAGAATTGTTTGGTAAGGTGATTGAAGTTTTTGAAGTGCAGGAAGAATGGGAGGCTTTTATGGAGGCATCTTATGAGTTGCTTAGAGCTTACAAAAATGATTTTTTTTTTACAGAATTCTACGAAGCATTTGAAAAAGTGATTGACATTCATGAAGAAAAATGCCCTCGATTATTTACTTGGAAAGCTCGACTGTATAGAGAAAAGGGGGAGATTCTTTATTTATCGGGTAGGTCAGAAGATGCACTTCAATGTTTTCATATAGGGCAGCAAATATTGGAGGAAAATCAAATAGAGAATGAGTTTCTGATTTACATTTTATTCTATCAGGTAGGATGTTATAGTGGATTGGGCGATTTTGAAAAAGCTACTCAACTTTGGAGTAGAGCCGCTGAATTATTGAAGGAAGAGAAAGAAGCCTCAGATGATTTAAGGGCGGAGTTTCATTATAAGAAAGGAGGGATGGAACAGAATCTGGGCAATCACGATTTAGCACATCAGCATTATCAAAAAGCCTATGAGTTATATTCGTCAGAAAATGAACTTAAAAAAGCTCTCTGCCAAATTCATATTGGATTCAAATATCACCAGAGAGCAGGAGGAGGTCGTCAAGTTTTGGACTACTTCAAAAGCATCGCCAAACCGCACAAAGATTCTACGGATAAGAGAAGTAAATTCCAGCTCGCAAATGTGTATATATACATTGGATTTATCTACGCAAATACTGGAGAATTTCAACAAGCCCTCAATTACTATGAAAGTGTGTTGGCATTGTTAGAGGGAATAAGTGAGCAGTTGTGTTCTGCTAGAATGAATATCTATTTTATTTTGGGGCAGTTATTCGCCAAAAAACAAGGTTCAGACAAGGCGTTTGACTATTACAATCGGGCATTGACAATAGGAGAACAAATATTTACTATTGAAAATCAACAACACGCAAAGATTCATAGTGGGCTGGAGCATCTGTATCAAATCCAAGGTGATTTTGATAAAGCACTCTATCACGCAAATAAGACCTTGCTGATTTTTCAACGCATACTGGGCGTAAATCATACGCATACAGCCGTTGCTCAATGGAAAGTTGGTTGGAACTTGACGCTGAAAGGTGACTTATTGGAGGGCTTACAATACCTCTACCGTGCATTGGCTATTCTCAAAAACGAATCAGGAGACACACATCAAGATATCAATATAGTATATTCCTATATTGGGAGGAACTTTTATTGGCAAGGTAAATTTCAAGAAGCACTGGAGTACTTTCAATTATCATTCATAGCCAGCATATCGGATTACAATACAACAGAAATCTATCATTTGCCTACCATCGAACAACTTCCACTCATAAATTATTTAGAGATAATCTATACCCTACGTCAAAAAGCAAAAACGCTCCATAGTTATTTTCATGTGCTAAAAACCTCCAATCCCATCAAGGCAACAAAAACCATACAGGCAGCATTTGACACTTGTCGCCTTTTTATAGACTATCAATACAAACTCCAAAGGGAAATAAAAGCAGAAATCTCTAAACTAATCATCTTAGATGAATTACCAGAGACATGTGAAGAAGGCATTGATATTTGTTTGACACTCGCAAACCATACAGAAAACGATTCCATTTTATTAGAAGCATTCAATTTGCAGGAGCAATCGAAATCACTTGTATTGCGCTATTCTATGCAGGACAATGAGGCGAAATTGCAGACGACTATTGACCCCAAATTGTTAGAGCAGGAGCAAGTACTCAGAAACCAAATAGAAAGCATCCAGCAAAACATACAGAAAAAAGAAGCCAAGACAACGCTCAATAAAAAAGAAGACCAGAGACTAAAGGCATCTAAGCAAGAATATTTCAATGCCTTCCAAGCACACCAGACACTCATCGAACAATTCGAGCGAGATTACCCCAAATACCACCAACTCAAATACAACCTTCAAACCGTTTCGGTCACAGACCTCCAAAAGAGTCTGGATGAAGATACAGTCGTAGTCAGTTACTTTATTGGCGGAGAAAAAGGCTATATTTTCGCTGTCACCTACGACGAATACGAAGTCATTCCCTTTGACCTACCCAAAGATTTCGACCAACAAATCCAAGACTATTTAGACAGCATACAAGCCCAAAACATCACCGATTTTATTCCCCAATCCCACACCTTGTATTTCTTGTTAATCGAACCCATCAGCTATTTGGTATTTGACCCCTTTGCAGGAACTCCCAAAAACGTGGTTATTCTGCCAAGTGCATCGCTCAATTACCTCCCTTTTGAAACCCTCATCCGAGAAATTCCCTACACTGCCCAGCCCGCTTTTCACCAACTCGATTATCTCCTCCAACACTGCCATATTCAATACCACTATTCCGCAACCTTGTATCATCAGTCCTTGCAGAAAAACGCACAAGAGGCATCTATTTTGCCTTCAATAAAAAATCCAGCTTCCGTTGATTTTCTCGGATTTGCTCCCGTTTATACCAGCGACAAAGCAGCCACACAAGAAGCCTTGCGAGGATTAGCAGAAGATTACAGCCGTTGGGCAACACGCTCTGATGCCCTACAAGACGGCACACTTGCGCCACTTCCTTTTTCCGAAAAAGAAGTAGAAAACATTGAAGAATTGTTTACCCAAAAAGGATTGAAAGGACAAAGTTGTTTGTACGATACAGCCACCAAAGAGCACTTCAAAACCATGGCCTCCAATGCCAAATACCTACACATTGCAGCGCATGGACTGACCAATGATGAATACCCCAAATTGTCTGGCATCGTATTTCACCCCAACGAAGAAGCTACCGAAATTCACGACAGCGTTTTGTCGATGGGCGAAATGTATCAACTCCAATTGCAGGCAGATTTGGTCGTTTTGAGCAGTTGCGAAAGCGGCATCGGCAAACTGGCGAAAGGAGAGGGGATGATGGCCATCAATCGGGGATTCCTCTATGCAGGCGCAAAAAACGTGATTTACACCCTTTTCAAAGTTCTCGACAAACCAAGCAGCGAACTGTGTGAGGCTTTATTTGCCGAGATATTGGAGGGGAAAACCTATACGGAGGCATTGCGCTTGGCAAAATTGCGCTTGATTCAACGGGCGGATGTGGATCCTAAATCTTGGAGTGGATTTGTCTTATTGGGAGCTTAAATGCAAATCATTTATCTGAAAACTTCCCTCTCTCCTCTTAAATCCATCTAAATATTCACCATTTTACATTTTCTTCATTTCTGACATCCCGAGAAATCGGAACAAGATCTTATATTCGCTTTTCTCATTGCGAATTATCAATGCTTTAAATCTTTCAACGAGATAGCAGAATATACATTCTGTGGTGTTTTGCAAAAAATGTCAAGAACCAAAAATATTTTTTTCAAAGAAAAATACATTGAGCACTCAACTTATTTAAATTTTGAAAATCAACGTGTTAACAGCAATTCTCCTCTCGTTTTTATTTTTCATCCTAACAAAATCAATATTTTTTTTCAAAAGAATCCCTCTCCCTGTTCACAAACTCCAATAAAAGGCTACTAAAGGTAAAACAAAGGGTTCAAAACATCTGATGCCTATTTCTAAATCGAATTTACACAGCCTTTATATAACAATACTTTTTGAAAAAACAAGCCCCATAATTCTATGGGAATTTTATAACCATAAATTACTATACATTATGTCTAAAAAAAAGTATAATGACCCGACGACATCACATTGGTTGAGTTGTTTTGAAAATGACAAATTCAAAGGACACTATGCCAAATATCCACTTTATGGAAGTGTTCTCGAAGTAAATGACCTCAGAGGAGTACCTTACTCAGATGACAATCAGAATCAATGGATGAGTCAAGGGGGAACATATAATTCACTAAAGCTTCCTCCCTCTACATGGGTGATGGTCTATGACAAAGCCAATTATTATGGACAATGTCGCCTTTTTGGTAGTAGTGTCATGGATTTGGATGAGATAGGACGCTCTACCGATGGCTATCCTTATAAAGACGGAAGCCCTCATTTCAACAAAAACTGGCAAAATACAATCGAAAGTTTTAGGGTATTTAGTCATCGCCCACTCGGTGCAGATAGCATCGTCAAGAACTTTATTAGAATTTATCAAAATTTGAATACAGGTAAATCTGCTATTGAGTATAACAGTACTGCGAACCATCGTTATATAAAAACTTATACTCAAAATGTTGAGTATAGAATTTATTATCCTCGTGTATTGCAGACAGGAAATACATTGAGGATTAACTTTGATGTGCGTCAAATCAAATATGGCAAGAATAATGTAGCATCAATCAAATTCGGCATGGATGCCAGAACAGGTGCCTACACTGGTGAAATGTCTGTAAAATATACAATTGGTGATTTATCTCTCCCCAAATGGATCATTCCTGTTGCGGAAAAAGTAGTAGAAGATGCCATTGACGATGCAGTAATTGCGATGATAGATGCAGCAGAAGAAGAAGCAACGGATGGAGAAGCAACACCTTACTTGATAGAGGAAGATGGAGAAATTGAATCAGTGGAAAGAACATTTTGGGACGAAATAGGAAATCCTATGATGTCTAAAGCAGTTAGTTTTGCAGGAGACCATATCAACCAGGCTGTTGCTGAAGTAGCTAAGTTATTAGAACAAGGAGGCTTAACCTATTTACCCTCCGTTGCCAGACATGCCATACAGCGAGCAACTTATGCTTGTATGAAAGAAATTAACGACAATGCAAGACCTTCCCCTTCTATTTATTTGGATTATACCAAATTGCAGAGTAAGGATGTGTTCAATATTGATTTTGATACCAACTCTGTGCATGATAATGAGTTTATCAAGTTTTATGAGTACAGTCGTTGGTACAGACTCTACAAACCCGACTACAGCCCAGGCTATTTACAGATGGGGATGTTTTGTTCTTGCAATTTAGATTCTTTGAATGATGACGATGATAAAGATGGAAGCAAAAACGATCATTTAGCATTGGACTTGGCTTATGGAATGGATACAACATTGTGGTCTATTCAAGGGACCATTTACGATCATGCAGCTCCTAATTCTGACGACGACTACACTTCTCCAAATTCAGGTGTGGTTGCCTTTGAGAAAGACGATGATGGCAACAAAGCAGTCTTGTGGATTACCCCTGATAAAGAGGTCGTACACCTAAATAGCCTGACCACTGGAGATCCCTATTACACAACACAACTACACAATCTTTTGAGCGGCGACCCAACGGCTCACCTCTATCTTATCAATATCTATCGTTATATCATGAAAAGCCAAATTAGAAGCAATTCTCATTATGGGGCAAGTTATGACGGTCTTTTAATTAAATTAGCAGATGTTTCTGCCAACACAGCAGGAATGATAGGAAGCTCAGTAAAATGTGGAAGACCCTATGAAGCCATAACGATTTATGAGAATGGTCCCTTCGGGAAATAAAGCCAGGTCGATTTTTTAATAAGCTGTTTTTCATTAAGCCCTGACAAGATGAAAAAGAAGTTATTAGACCAGCAATAAATTTATTTATCAGCAGCAGTCAACTTATCTATAAGGTATTTTGGCTGCTGTTTTTTATGGAATCAATCAAAGAATATTTAATAATGCTCTATCTTTACCCTCCCACCATTTCAAGGCTTCAAGTTTAAATGATACATTTCAGATGTCTAAAGATAGAATGACCAATGATGAATATCCCAAATTATCTGGCATCGTATTTCACCCCAACGAAGAAGCTACCGAAATTCACGACAGCGTTTTGTCGATGGGCGAAATGTATCAACTCCAATTGCAGGCAGATTTGGTCGTTTTGAGCAGTTGCGAAAGCGGCATCGGCAAACTGGCGAAAGGAGAGGGGATGATGGCCATCAATCGGGGATTCCTCTATGCAGGCGCAAAGAATGTGATTTACACCCTTTTCAAAGTTCTCGACAAACCAAGCAGCGAACTATGTGAGGCTTTATTTGCCGAGATATTGGAGGGCAAAACCTATACGGAGGCATTGCGCTTGGCAAAATTGCGCTTGATTCAACGAACAGATGTAGATCCTAAATCTTGGAGTGGGTTTGTATTGTTGGGGGCATGATTACGAACGCCCCACAAAAAACATCCCGATTACCGTTTCTCGTTCACCAATCATTTTCCAATAATAGCGACCAGGCACAAAATCCTTTAGATTTACAGCAAACTGTTTTGTTCCTTGTTCCAAAATTTGTTCTTCAACAAGCTCTTGCTGATTATTCTCAATCACAAAATTTTGTTTCTTAGGCAGAGGTTTTTCAAAGCCAAAAACCAATTCTTCCTCTGCGTCCAAACCATTCTCTGGAGCTATCAATCCCGCAGCAGTACTCCTACTCGCTTGAAAAAGAGCCGCTTCATAATTCGGGACAGGCAAGAAAAACTGACTCAACTCGTCAATCGCCCCATTCACCTTGTTCGTCAGTGATTTCCATTTCTCCTTCAAAGAGGACTGCTTCAATTTCTCCTGCTTCAATTGCCAATTCTGCTCCATTTCCTGCAATTCCATCTTGAAGCGTTCGTCACCGAACAAGACAGCACCACCATACAAATCCTCATAAAAAACAATTTGTTCTTCAATCGCAGGTTCATTTTCACGGAGTTGAGTTAGCAATCTAAGATCTTTTTCAGACAATGTTCCCAGAACATAGTCCTCTACCAATTTTATTTTTTCATTTTCTGTCATCATGGGATGAATAATTTTAGTCAGCAAAATTCACAAAGTCTCGCTTCTTTCTTCTTACTTCTCAATTAAATATCAGCTCGCTTAAATTCTTTCAGCATCTGCTTTTGCAGGGCCTTGATACATCTTTTTTTCTGTGTCCTTACAACCTCTGGGCTTTTATAATTCAAGTTTGTTTGAATCGATTCAATAGAATATTGGCGGTAAAAGAAGAGGTATAAAATGCGTTGACAAGGATGCTGCATTTGCTTCAACAAATCAGCAATCATCTTTTTTCTATCTATTGACTGCAAGTTACCTTCCGCCCCCATTTCTGAAGATTCCATAAACTCCAAAGGAGCGTCAGATGTAGTTTGTTTACGTTTACGCAGTCGCAACAAAAAAAGATTTTTACCAATCCCAAAAAGATAGGTTTTCAACTGACTCTTTATGTTTTGCAGCTTTCCCGCCTTTGCATTCTTATACAAAACAATAATGCTATCCTGAAAAATATCTATCGCCTCCTCTTCACTGCAATTGTGTTTTTGAAGTATCCAATTCACAAAAGAAGGTCTAAATTCCTCATACAACACATTGACCGCCTCCCTTTTTCCAGCTTTGAAGGCCGATAGCCAATTGTTGAAGTCCTCTATCATATTTGTACCATTTTTAGCGTAAATGTGAACATCTAATCACAAAAAAAAAGATTTTTTCTTTATTGTAGAAATAAAATCTTTATTAAGTGTTGAAATGAAGTGTTTTAATTGAAAAAATCTTATTTTATTTTTTACCTCAACGAAATTAATATTTTTTTAAAAAAAATCCCCCCTCTCTGTTCACAAACTCCAATAAAGTGATACTAAAAGGTACACAACTAAACTACAAGTCCAAATTACAATTATTAAAAACAAGGTGTACCATGCAAAACAACAACAACAACAACAATTTAAAACTTTTCACTCATTTACTTTCTTTATTTTTGGCACTAAGCCTACTCTTGCCCATCAGCGTATTGGGACAAAATAGTGATGAAATCACGATTGAAGGCCCTTTCTGCAATGGTTGCGACGATCCCAAAGGCAACGATGCTTTAGGCTGTTTTGGAACAGTTAGCATCATACAAGGAATTGATGTGTCAAGTATGACGAGTCCTTTTTGGGTTAATTCCATAGATTTCAATCAAGAAAGCCTTAATACAGCACCCAATGTCACAGTAAACCTCTTCTGTGGAACTGCAGATACAGTACTGTACACTCCTAAATATACGCCTCTCTATTCAGAAGTCTTTTCAACCCAATCCTCAAACGATGGAAAGTGCGTCACCTTCGAGTTGACCACCCCTCCTGTAATTAACCCTGCATGTGGAACAATCCTATGGGTAGAGTTCAAAACAAATAATGCGAAAAGAGTCGTAGCTACCCCTAAAAACTGCAATGGCAAGATTGCAACTGGACAAGAGACCTACATTCGGGCTTCTTCATGTGGTGAGAGTACTCCTGTAACATTCAAAAAAGCAGGATACGCAAGAAGTGCAGGTTTTGCCATCAATGTCACTAAGTTGTTGAGCTTCGAAGGCTTAGAATATTGTGCTTCAGAAGAAAAGACGACTTTAAGTGCAGTAGGAGATTTCACAAGCTACTTGTGGTCAAATGGTGCAACAACTCAAGCGATTGAAGCAACGGCAGGCACTTACGAGCTTACTGTCACCAATTCCGAAGGACTCATAATAGCAGACCAAGTCACTGTCGTAGAAAACGACAATCCCATCCCAACCGTTACAGGCGAATTAGACTACTGCAATGGCGGCAACACCACCTTAGATGCAGGCACTTGGAACAGCTATCTTTGGTCCAACAATGCCACCACCCAGATCATTGAAGCCACAGCAGGTACCTACACCGTCACCGTCACCAACGAAAATGGATGTACAGGGACAGACGAGGTCACAGTAATCGAAGATAACCCAACTCCCGTCATCCAGACCTCATCCCCCCCAGACTTCCAAGAAATCCTAAAAATACAGGCAAGCGATAAGCAGGCACAGGACGTATTTGGCTATAGTGTCTCGATTTCCGGAAACCATGCCATCGTTGGCGCACGTGGGGAAGATACAGGAGGTTCTCTTGCAGGGGCGGCCTATATTTTTGCAAAAGACCCAAGCGGCACGAATTGGGTCTTTGTCAAAAAAATACTGGCAAGCGATGCGGAGGCAGGGGATGAATTTGGCCATAGTGTCTCGATTTCTGGAAACCATGCCATCGTTGGCGCACATAGGGAAGATACAGGTGGTACTAATGCAGGGGCAACCTATGTTTTTGCAAAAGACGAGGGCGGCACCAACAACTGGGGAGAAATCAAAAAAATACTGGCAAGCGATGCGGAGGCAGTTGACGAATTTGGCAGGAGTGTCTCGATTTCTGGAAACCATGCCATCGTTGGGGCACCTTTAGAAGATACAGGTAGTCCTTCTGCAGGGGCGGCCTATATTTTTGCAAAAGACGAGGGCGGCAGCAATAACTGGGGAGAGGTCAAAAAAATACAGGCAAGCGATAAACAGTTTCTTGACATACTTGGCTGGAGTGTCTCGATTTCTGGAAACCATGCCATCGTTGGGGCTACGGGGGAAGGTACAGTAGTTGGTTCTAATGTAGGGGCGGCCTATGTTTTTGCAAAAGACAAAGGCGGCATTGACAACTGGGGGCAGGTCAAAAAAATACTGGCAAGCGATGCGGAGGCAAATGACAAATTTGGCTGGAGTGTCTCGATTTCTGGAAACCATGCCATCGTTGGGGCTAAGGAGGAAGGTACAGGTGGTTCTGAGGCAGGGGCGGCCTATGTTTTTAAAAAAGACAAAGGAGGCACGGACAACTGGGGAGAGGTCAAAAAAATACTGGCAAGCGATAAACAGGCAGGTGACCAGTTTGGCGAGAGTGTCTCGATTTCTGGAAACCTTGCAATCGTTGGGGCATCATATGCGGAAACTTCTGCTATAGCGGAAAGTTCTGGTATAGGGGTGGCATATGTTTTTGCAAAAGACGAGGGCGGCACCAACAACTGGGGAGAAATCAAAAAAATACTGCCAAGCGATAAACAGGCAGCTGACAGGTTTGGCGAGAGTGTTGCTATTTCTGGAAACCTTGCCATCGTTGGGGTACCTCTCGAAGATACAGGTGGTACTAATGTAGGGGCGGCTTACCTGTTCCAAACCGATTTCAGTTACTGTGCAGCTGATGGGGGGCTGGTTTTAGATGCAGGGGCATGGTCGGAATACGAATGGTCCAACGGTGAGGACACCCAGATCATTGAAGCCACAGCAGGTACCTACACCGTCACCGTCACCAACGAAAATGGATGTACGGGTACAGATGAAGTTACTGTCGTAGAAAACGCCAATCCAGAACCCAGTATCACAGGTGATTTGGACTACTGCAATGGCGGCAGCACCACCTTAGATGCAGGCACCTGGGACAGCTATCTTTGGTCCAACAATGCCACCACCCAGATCATTGAAGCCACAGCAGGTACCTATACCGTCACCGTCACCGATGGCAATGGATGTACAGGGACAGACGAGGTCACAGTAATCGAAGATAACCCAACTCCCGTCATCCAGCCCTCATCCATCTCAGACTTCCAAGAAATCCTAAAAATACAGGCCAGCGATGCGGAGGCAGGGGACGAGTTTGGCTATAGTGTCTCGATTTCCGGAAACCTTGCCATCGTCGGGGCACGACGGGAATATACAGGTGTTACTTATGTAGGGGCGGCTTATATTTTTGAAAAAGAACCAAGCAGCACCAACTGGGTCTTTGTCAAAAAAATACAGGCAAGCGATAAAGAATCATATGACGCTTTTGGCGGTAGTGTCTCGATTTCAGGAAGCCATGCCATCGTTGGGGCTGCGGGGGAAGGTACAGGTGGTGATGCCGCAGGAGCGGCGTATATTTTTGAAAAAGACAGGGGCGGCACCGACAACTGGGGAGAGGTCAAAAAAATACAGGCAAGCGATAAGCAGGCAGCCGACTTCTTTGGCATTAGTGTCTCCATTTCTGGAAACCTTACAATCGTTGGGGCGTTTTTAGAAGGTACAGGTGCCTCCTATGCAGGAGCAGCGTATATTTTTGCAAAAGACAAGGGCGGCACCGACAACTGGGGAGAAGTCAAAAAAATACAGGCAAGCGATAAGCAGGCAAATAACTGGTTTGGCAGGAGTGTCTCCATTTCTGGAAACCATACTATCGTCGGGGCACCTTATGATATTACAGCTGGTTCTGGTGCTGGAACATCAGGAGCGGCGTATATTTTTGCAAAAGACAAGGGCGGAACCGACAACTGGGGAGAGGTCAAAAAGATTGAGGCAAGCGATGCAGGAGCGGGTGACCGGTTTGGCTTTAGTGTCTCGATTTCAGGAAACCATGCAATCGTCGGGGCAAGTTTAGAGGATACAGGTGGTTCTTCTGCAGGGGCAGCTTATATTTTTGAAAAGGACGAAGGCGGCACTGACAATTGGGGAGAAGTCGAAAAAATATTGGCAAGCGATGCGGAGGAAGATGACAAATTTGGCAGCAGTGTCTCCATTTCAGGAAACCTTGCCATCGTTGGGGCTGATGGGGAAGATACAGGTGGCACTGATGCAGGGGCAGCGTATATTTTTGCAAAAGACAAGGGCGGCACCGGCAACTGGGGGGAGATCCAAAAAATACAGGCCAGTGATAAGGAAGAAGATGACCTCTTTGGCATTAGTGTCTCCATTTCTGGAAACCTTGCCATCGTTGGGGTACCTCTCGAAGGTACAGGTGGTACTAGTGTAGGGGCGGCTTACCTGTTCCAAGCCGATTTCAGTTACTGTGCAGCTGATGGGGGGCTGGTTTTAGATGCAGGGGCATGGTCGGAATACGAATGGTCTAACGGTGAGGACACCCAGATCATTGAAGCCACAGCAGGTACCTACACCGTCACCGTCACCAACGAAAACGGGTGTATAGGAACAGATGAGGTTACTGTCGTAGAAAACGCCAACCCAGTACCCAACATTACGGGCGATTTGACCTACTGTGCTTCTGATCTTACCACCACCTTAAATGCAGGTTCTGGGGCAAGTTATTTGTGGTCGAATGGGGAAGACAGCCGAATCATTGAGGTAGGGGAAGGAACTTACACGGTCACTGTAACCAACAACAAAGGATGTACAGGAACAGACCAAGTAACAGTGGTAGAAAACAACAATCCAAACCCTTCCATTTCGGGGGATTTGACCTACTGCGCTTCTGAGCTTACCACCACCTTAAATGCAGGTTCTGGGGCAAGTTATTTGTGGTCGAATGGGGAAGACAGCCGAATCATTGAGGTAGGGGAAGGAACTTACACGGTCACTGTAACCAACAACAAAGGATGTACAGGAACAGACCAAGTAACAGTGGTAGAAAACGCCAATCCAATACCCAACATCACAGGTGATTTGGAATATTGTGCTTCGGATTTGACCACTACATTAGATGCAGGTACTTGGAGTTCTTATTTGTGGTCGAATGACGAAGAGACGCAAACCGTTGATGTAGGCGCAGGAACTTACACCGTTACGGTCACGGACAACAAAGGATGTACAGGAACAGACCAAGTCACCGTAGTAGAAAACAACAATCCAAACCCTTCCATTTCGGGCGATTTGACCTACTGCGCTTCTGATCTTACCACCACCTTAAATGCAGGTTCTGGGGCAAGCTATTTGTGGTCGAATGGTGAAGACAGCCGAATCATTGAGGTAGGTGAAGGTACTTACACGGTCACTGTGACCAACAACAAAGGATGTACAGGAACAGACCAAGTAACAGTGGTAGAAAACAACAATCCAAATCCTTCCATTTCGGGGGATTTGACCTACTGCGCTTCTGAGCTTACCACCACCTTAAATGCAGGTTCTGGGGCAAGTTATTTGTGGTCGAATGGTGAAGACAGCCGAATCATTGAGGTAGGCGAAGGTACTTACACCGTCACTGTGACCAACAACAAAGGATGTACAGGAACAGACCAAGTCACCGTAGTAGAAAACAACAATCCAAACCCTTCCATTTCGGGGGATTTGACCTACTGCGCTTCTGAGCTTACCACCACCTTAAATGCAGGTTCTGGGGCAAGTTATTTGTGGTCGAATGGGGAAGACAGCCGAATCATTGAGGTAGGGGAAGGAACTTACACGGTCACTGTAACCAACAACAAAGGATGTACAGGAACAGACCAAGTAACAGTGGTAGAAAACGCCAATCCAATACCCAACATCACAGGTGATTTGGAATATTGTGCTTCGGATTTGACCACTACATTAGATGCAGGTACTTGGAGTTCTTATTTGTGGTCGAATGACGAAGAGACTCAAACCGTTGATGTAGGTGCAGGAACTTACACGGTCACTGTGACCAACAACAAAGGATGTACAGGAACAGACCAAGTAACAGTGGTAGAAAACGCCAATCCAATACCCAACATCACAGGTGATTTGGAATACTGTGCTTCCGACCTCACTACTACATTGGATGCAGATA
>JAUHXA010000148.1 GCA_030427245.1 Bacteroidia bacterium
GAATACCTCATCACCAAAGAATATGCTGCTAAACTGCGTCGAAAACGTGCAGTATTTGAACAGGTTACAAAAACCAAAAAATCGGTTGTCACCACATTGATTACCACTTATCCTGCTATTCAAAATAACTATTATTTGGAGGAAGTACATTCGGAAGTAGAGATGGATGATTTGTTTGTGGAGTAAAGTTAGGAACTACAAGGAAAGTAAAAAACAACTCCTCGACCAATAATCCAAAAACCAACTAAGTAAAAAAGAAAAAATAACTCATCGACCAATATTCCCCTTTTGAAAAGCCTGCCCCGATTTCTCGGTGGGGGATGGGGTATGTTAGCAAAAGAAAACGAGGAGTTATTTTTTTACCCTTACTAAAAACTCTATGTGCAATCAATTTTTATTTAATATTTTCCCCTCCACTAACTCCAAAATCTCTGTTTCGAGCATCTTCGCAAATTTCACCATTGAAGCACCCGACTTCAATTTTTCTGCCACAAAATCTTTGTCCTCCAAGCCATCTGCATTGATTTGCACATTCAGGAACGCCCCAATTACCGCTGTTCTCGCACAAGCTGCTCCAACCCCCGCATCAGAGACCGAAGCAGGGTTTCCGATTTTGGCCATCGCTTTCATGACCTCCATTGAAGCGAGCGAAGTTTCCATAATTCGGAAAGGTACTTCAATAGCATTTTTGGTCGCATTTTGCATCGCTTCCTTTCGAGCCTGTTTTTCGGAATCTGTCTTTTTCGGCATTCGTACAGCCGCCATGATACCGTTGAAGGCAGCCGTATCTTCGTCCACCAATTGCAGCAAGTATTTTTTAAACGCCTGTCCCTGTGCTGCCCAATCTGAAAATTCTTCCCAACGGTCGTCCCAGCCTCGTTTGTGCGCCGAAAGATTGGCAACCATCGCACCCAAAGAAACCCCCAAAGCCCCCACATAGGCCGAAATAGATCCACCTCCGGGAGCAGGAGATTCCGAAGCCGTTTCATCCGCAAATTCCCGCAGATTCATTTGCAGCAAGGGCGCACTCTTGGCATCTTGAAGTAAATATTCAATGATTTTCTTTTGAGGATCAAAGGGCGTTAGTTCATCCAATCCCATGGTTTTGATGGCAATATGAATCAGTTCTGCTTCAGATACACCCACCGAACGTTGTTGCTGCCTCAAAAAATAACGCCCTGCCGCCAACATAGACTTCAATGGCACCAAACCCACCAATTCAGAACCTGTTACTCGCATCCCACGATTTTGTGCACTTTTGCAGACTTCATCAAAAGCAATGTGTAGAGGTGTGACATTGATGTTGGTGAGATTCATTGAAATCTGGCATTGAGCATATTCTTCAATATACCACCCAATCGCCTTGACTGCCTTGCAAGCTCCCAATTCTCGTACAGGATTCCCATTTTCATCCGTCACAATTTTACCTGTTATAGAATCCCCTTCTCGCTTGATTCGCCCATTCTCTCGCACATCAAAAGCAATCGAATTGGCTCGTCGTGTAGAAGTTGTATTGATGTTCACATTGTAGGCAATCAAAAAATCCCTTGCACCAATAGCAGTCACTCCCGTTTTTTTCACTCGCTCATTGAATTCAGCAGGTCCAGCATCGGGCATCCAATCTGCATCCGCCAATTTCTTCGGCAAACCTTCGTATTCTCCTGCTCTAACGGTTGCCAAATTTTTTCGATTCGGCTGACTCGCTGCGCTTTCATAGAGGTAAATTGGAATCCCCAATTCATCCCCTACCCTTGCTGCTAACTGACGAGCATATTGTGCGGCTTCCTCCATACTCACTCCCGAAATCGGTATCAAAGGGCACACATCCGTTGCCCCAAAACGAGGATGCTCCCCACTGTGTTTCGACATATCTATCAATTCACCCGATTTTTTCATAGCCTGAAATGCCGCTTCAACCACAGCATCTGGCTCTCCTACAAAGGTCACAACAGTTCTATTCGTGGCCTTGCCTGGGTCAATGTCTAATAGTTTCACCCCTTCAATCGCTTCAATTTGTGCAGTGATTTGTTTTATGATGCTCATGTCTCGTCCCTCAGAGAAATTAGGAACACATTCTAGGATTCTTTTCATTTTTTTTTGTTGTTTTTGAGTGTTTAGGTTGATAGTTGTGTTTTGGTATTTGGGCTGTTAATTGTGTTTTGGTATTTTGCATTTTCCATTCTCAACTATCCATTCTCCAATACCTTTTTCAAGCTCTCCAAGCTCTTTTTCATACTTCCAAAAAACAATTGATCGCCCACCAAGAAAACAGGACGTTTCAGGAAAGTGTACTCTTCCAAGATATAGTTTTTGTAGTCTTGTTCTCCCAACTCCTTCTTACTCAATTCCCAAAGACGATATTTTCTCGCTCTTCTACTGAACAGGCTTTCATAACTTCCCGCCAACTCTTTCATTTCCTCCAACTGTTCAGGAGTGATTTTTTCTTCTTTAATGTTTTGATATTCAAAATCATCACCCACCCCAGCTTCCTTCAATATTCGCTGATTAGTGCTACAAGTTGCCAAATGATATACTTTCTTTCGCATGATTTCAGATTTGATTGAAGGACAAAAATAAACAAAGAAAACTTAAAAGAGGGTGGCACATTTCCTAAAAATTATGTATATTAGAAGTCTATTTTAAGAAATGGTTCTTTTACCATCAAAGAACCCATTTACCACGAAACCACAATTATGCAGAAGTACGTTGATTATCTATTAGAAGACCTGTATGTTGCTAAAGAAAACATACAGACTTCTGTAAATGTCTGCGATGAAAACTACCAACAATCGCATTTACCCTCCTCCTTCATTCAAGTTCCCTGCAAAAGTATGACAGAATGGTTTGGAATAGAACAATATGCCTTCCCTCCTTTTTATAAACTCACCAAACAACAAACCGAACAATTAAACCAAGCCATTATTGCCCTTTGGAGTGCCTTCAATATCAAGGTAATTTTTCCGGAAGAAATGTCTTGTAGAGATAGATACACACAGATGGTTCGTTTTTGGCAGTACAAAGTTCAGTACATTCCCAATAGTAAATGGACAGTGGATTGGAGCCAATGGTCTCAAAAAGAACCTGTATCTTGAAGGTTTCACTTCACTCTATTATCAACCAACATTTTCTTTGTAAATATGACTGTTGTTGTATCATATAATGCATCTATTAGCCAGTTCATAAAAGTAAGAGGAGGCAACAGTTAAGTCTTCAATCATACTACTGAACATTTTTAATTCAACCACAAAAGGCACAAATAAAACAAAAGTAAAGAGCTGAAATTCAACAACGTCTTTTGTGCCCTTTTGATACTTTTGTGATTCAAAAATCATTTTGTAGGTTTAAGTACGGTCTTCAGTATCAGTTGAATTCCTCTTGCAGCAAAATTTGTCATTCTGCTGAAACGCTATTTTAATTTTCACCCACTACTTAACTTATTGATTTTCTAACAAATATCATAGCATTTGAGTTATAGCCCTTGGAAAAAGATTGAAAAATCGTATCTTTAAACGATAAAAAACAGATCAATTATTCACAATCAAAATGTCCACTCATGGAATTAAAAATCAATGGTAAATCCTATACTGTCAATACAGAAGAATCCATGCCGTTGCTTTGGGTCATTCGGGATGAACTCAACATGACAGGCACAAAATATGGCTGTGGAGTTTCTTCTTGTGGAGCCTGTTCGGTCATGATAGATGGAGTGGCTACTCGAACCTGTACGCTTCCTGTTTCGGCAGCAGTCGGAAAAGAAATTACCACCATTGAAGGGCTGAATCCAAATGGAGAATTGACCGCTGTTCAAAAAGCTTGGATTCAACACCAAGTTCCACAATGTGGTTATTGTCAGTCGGGAATGATTGTGGCAGCCGAAGCATTGCTCAATGAAAATGCCAATCCTACGGACGAAGACATCAACAATTCTATCACCAATATTTGCCGTTGTGGAACTTACAACCGTATCCGAGCAGCGATTCACACCGCAGCCGAATTGAGGGCTTTGGAAACCGAATTGATTAAGAAGGTGATGGGGGAATAGCGGAAATCCTTTTGTCCTGTGCTAATCCAATCACTAAAAAAAAACAAAAAATAATGGCTGATAACAATACTTCAAAAACAAAAAAATGGACTCGTAGAGCCTTCATTGCCACAGGAGGTTTGGTCGGTGTGGGTTTGATTGTAGGGATAGGCGGCAATGTATATTTATCCAAAAATGCTTATAAATATTCGGGTAAAGGATTTGGCGATGGCAATTCTCTCAATGCTTGGGTTCGGATTGCACCCGACAATACGATTACCGTAGCAGTGCCTCGTGCCGAAATGGGACAAGGCGTTTACACTTCCATTCCGATGATGATTGCAGAAGAACTGGAGGTAAGCATGGACGACATCAAAATCTATGCACCTCAACCCGAACCTGCTTACGCCAATGCTTTATTACTTGTTCCAGAACCAAAAAAAGAATACAGCAGCTTGACTTTCATGCAGAAAGTAGCGCATTTTTTGCCTTTGGTCGCAACGGGTGGCAGCACAGCTATTTCGGATGGCTACAATTATATGCGCGCGGCAGGTGCTACGGCCAGGGAAATGCTCATTGAAGCAGCGGCTGCAAAATGGGGCGTGGACAAGTCCAAATGCTATGCAGAAAATGCCCATATTATCAACAAAGACTCCAAAGAAAAATTGACCTATGGAGAATTGGCAGAAGCGGCTTCAAAGGTCAAATTGGCGAAAATGCCTTTATTGAAGGAAAAGAAAGATTGGAAAATTTTGGGCAAACCTGTAGCTCGTTTGGATATTCCCGAAAAGGTGACAGGTAAAGCAGAATTTGGTCTGGATGTGCGCCAAAAAGATATGCTGTATGCAGTGATTCGCCATGCGACTTATCACGGTGGGACGATTACGGGCATCAACAATCAAGCAGATATTGAAGCCAAAAGAGGCGTGAAAAAAGTGCTGATTTTGCCGAAAGGAATTGGAGCAGTTGTGGTAGCCGACAATACTTGGCGGGCTAAAAATGCAGCATTGGCTTTGGACTTGGAAGAAACAGGAGATGCAACACTTTCTTCTGCAAAAATTGACGCACAAGCCGAAGAGGTGATTGCCAACAAAATCATTGCTACGCCCTTGCAGAAAGGTAATGCGGCAAAAGTATTGGATGGCGGTGAAGGAATTATTGAAGCCAAATACGATGTGCCTTATTTGGCGCACGCTTGTATGGAGCCCATCAACTGTACGGTCTTGGTCGATGGAGACAAGGCAGATGTTTGGTGTGGACATCAAGGTTCGTCCATTATGCTGGATGGCGTGAATGCAGGCGCTGGAATTGCGAAAGAAAACATCACCGTACATACCAAATATTTGGGCGGTGGCTTTGGACGACGTGCCGAAGTTGATATGGTGTTGAATGCTGCTCATGTAGCCAAAGAAATGAACGGAACGCCTATACAGTTGGTCTATACCCGTGAGGAGGCAATGCGACACGAAATGTATCGTCCTGCTGTGAAGAGTCATTTCCGAGCGAAGTTGGATGGGTCAGGGGGAATTGAAGCATGGGAAAACAAGATGGCTTTGCAGTCGGTGGGATACAGTTCGGTTATGCGTATCAAACCTGAATTTGCCGAACCACCTGAAAAAGACGGTTCTTCTTCCGAAGGTGCAGCCAATTTGCCTTACGAAATGAAAAATGCTTTGGTGGCATTTGGTCAGTTGGAATTGCCGATTCAAGTAGGCAACTGGCGAAGTGTGGGAAGTTCTCAAAATGCGTTTTTTACAGAGTCGTTTATGGACGAATGTGCTCATGCGGCTGGTCAAGACCCTTACAAATACCGCAGAAATTTGCTCAAAAATCACCCTCGTTTTGTGGCGGTTTTGGACAAGGTGGCGGAAATGAGCAAGTGGAATACGCCGCTTGGTGAGAATCGTTTTAGAGGAATTGCCATACACGAATCTTTTCGTTCGATTGTGGCGCAAGTGGTGGAAATCACCAAAGTAGAAGACAAGAAATTCAGCATCGACAAATACTACAATGTCATTGACTGTGGTCGAGTCATCAATCCAGACACCGTTGAGGCACAAATGCAAAGTGGCATTATGTATGGTTTGACGGCTGCTTTGTATGGAGAAATCACTTTTGACGAAGGGGAAGTGGAACAGTACAATTTTCCTCAATATGAAATCGTTCGGATGAATGTCGCTCCACAAGTTGAAGTGCATATCATGGACACAGATACGCATCCTGGCGGCGTGGGCGAACCTGCAACACCTCCTGCTGCGCCTGCTTTGGCAAATGCAATTTTTGCGGCAACGGGTGACAGAGTGCGGGCTTTGCCTTTGCAGAAGCATGGGTATTCGTTTGTGTAGATTCCATTGAAAATCCAAACAATTCGCTTACAAGATATTGTTTAAGTTTGTATTTGAGTTTTTGACTCGAATTTGCCTTACTGCAATGACCTCCAATACTCTTCTTCAACAACTGCCCCCATTTCCTTTGCTTTACTTGCATCCTGCAATGCCAAGGATTTGTTACCCATAGCAAAATAAGATTTGGAGCGCATGACATAAAAAGGCGCACTTTTAGGGCGAAGTTTTATGAGTTGGTTGAAGTCCTTAATCGCCGCAGAATGGTCTTGTAGTTGTTGATAAGCAATGGCTCTAAAACGCAAAACATTTGTATTAT
>JAUHXA010000068.1 GCA_030427245.1 Bacteroidia bacterium
TCGACGATGCCTTTGACACGATTCAAGACCTACTGACCGAACTCAATCCGCAACTCAACAATTTGCTGCCCCGTATTTTTGTGAAAAGCGAGCTGTCTGCCAAACAAACGGCGGGCATCATCAACCTGCTTTCCCATCCCAAATTCTCCGAAAAAGAAAACCCCGAAACCGATATTTTGGGGCGCATTTACGAATATTATATTGGGCGTTTTGCGATGGCGGAAGGTTCGGGAGCAGGGCAGTTTTTCACACCTGGCAGTATCGTCCGACTTTTGGTGAATCTGCTCGAACCCTACAAAGGCAGAATTTTTGACCCTGCTTGTGGTAGCGGAGGAATGTTTGTGCAGAGCCTCAAATTTATCAAAGAACACGATGGCGACAAAAGCGACATTGCTATCTATGGACAAGAAATGACCGCCCAAACCTTGCGTTTGTGTCTGATGAATTTGATGTTGAGGGATTTGCCTTTCGATATTCGCTTGGGCAATTCACTTTTGGAGGATAAGTTTCCAAAGCTAAAAGCGGATTTCATCATTGCCAACCCACCCTTCAATGTCAGCAAATGGCATCCCGAAGACTTGCCCGACGGAGACCCTCGTTTGTTTGGTCCCAAAGAAGAATTCACCACCGATGGCAGCGCCAACTATATGTGGATGCAAACTTTTTGGCACCACCTCAGCGATACAGGCACAGCGGGCATTGTGATGGCAAATGGGGCGATGACCTCCAATAGCAAGGGCGAAAAAAATGTGCGGCAACACATGGTCGACCACAGCATGATTGACGCAATTGTGCGACTGCCCGACAAACTGTTTTTGACCACAGGCATTCCCGCTTGTTTGTTCTTACTCAGTAAAAATCGGGATGGAAAGGACGGCAAACACCGAGAGCGTAGCGGTGAAATCCTGTTCATTGATGCCGCAAAAATGGGTGAAATGGTGAGCCGAAAGCTAAGGGTGTTCAGCAAAGACGACATCCAAAAAATCGCCCAAACCTACCACAATTGGCGAACGGAAGGCGAAAATTATGAAGATGTAGAAGGCTTTTGCAAAGCGGCAACAATTGAAGCGGTGCAAAAACAGGACTACAAACTGACTCCTGGTATTTATGTGGGTATTGAAGAAGAAGAGGACGATGGGATTCCTTTTGAAGAAAAAATGGAAGGACTGAAAGCGCAATTGTTGGAGCAGTTTGCAAAAGGAGAAGTATTGAAGAAACAGATTTTGGCGAATTTTGAAAAAATATAATTTAATAAGGAGAGATAAAAAGGTGACACCTCCGTAAGAATGAAGGAGGTGTAATCTTTTTATCGGGCTTGGAGTCGGTTTGGAGGTGACATACCGAGTTCTCGGTACAAGCTATTTTCCGTTTCACTTCAAAGATTTCACCTCCAAACCTTGCAAAAGGAGAAGAATTGAAGGAACAGATTTTGGCGAATTTTGAAAAAATATAAGAATATGGTGGAAGGTTGGAAAATATATCAGCTTAATAAAGGAATTGAAACTATAATAGATTATAGAGGAAAAACGCCTAAAAAAAGCTCAGAAGGAATACCGTTAATTAGTGCTGCAAACATAAAAAACGGAAAATTAAATTTTACAAAGGCCTCCTATATATCGAAAAAAGATTATGCAAAATGGACTATTCGTGGTTTCACAAAACCTAACGATATTCTAATTACGACAGAAGCTCCTGTAGGCGAAGTTGCCTTATACCCTAATGATGGAAAAACCTATCAAATAAGTAGAAGGGTGATAGCACTAAGAGCTGATGAAAAAAATATACACTCTAAATTTTTACTCTATATACTCCAACACAGGCCTACTATTGAAGCTTTATTAGCAAATAACAGAGGTTCTACTGTTCCAAGAGTACTGAAAACAGATATTACTGAACTTGAGTTAAAATTACCTACTCTCCCCGAACAAAAAGCCATTGCCTCCATCCTCTCCGCCTTAGACGACAAAATAGAACTCAACCTCCAAATGAACAAAACTTTGGAGGACATGGCAATGGCACTGTACAGGCATTGGTTTGTGGATTTTGGTCCTTTTCAAGATGGAGCATTTGTAGATTCTGAATTGGGGAGAATTCCTGAAGGTTGGGAGGTGAAAGGGATATTGGATATTGCAGATTTATTAAGTGGTGGTACGCCAAAAACAAAAATAAAAGAGTATTGGAATGGTGATATTAATTGGGTTTCAGCTAAGGATATCGGTAATGGTGTGATTTATATTAACGATACTGAAAAGAAGATAACAGAAAAGGGAGTAAATAATAGTTCAACAAAAATTTTACCAGAAGACACAGTAATACTTGTTGCTAGAGGGTCAGTTGGAAAATATGGAATGATAGCCAAACCAATGGCAATGAATCAATCCTGTTATGGACTATTTACAAAAGGTGATTTTTCTCAAGGATTGGTATTTTTAACATTTTCGATGTTAATAACACAATTTCAAAGAATGTCATATGGTTCTGTCTTTGATACAATAACAACTTCTACATTTAAAGCAACTAAAGTTATTTATCCACCGAAGAAAGTTATAGGGGAATTGAAGGAAATCATTGACCCAATATTTTTACAGCTAAAACAAAATACTTTAGAAAACCAAACCCTCACCCAACTTCGAGACACCCTTTTGCCCAATCTAATCAGTGGAAAAGTCCGACTAAAAGACATTGCACACATCTTAGCCCAAACACCATGAGCCAATTCATCGAACATACCATCCAAAATGCCGCCATCGAATGGCTGCAAGAATTGGGCTATGAGCATCAAAGAGGCAACTCATTGAAGCGCAGCAGCCTCAAAAAAGTAGTATTGGAGGAAGAATTGAAGCATTTTCTCCAAAAAACCTACCCCACGCTGCCCCCTTCTGCCCTGCAAGAAGCCCTCACGGTTTTCACCCAACAAGCAGGCATGGACCTCGCCCACCGCAACCGAGATTTTCACCGCAAAATGACCCACGGCGTTTCCATCTCTTGGAAAGACTCCAAAGGCAAAGAATACGCCCAACACCTCTATCCCATCAACTATACCGCCCCCGGCCAAAACCGCTTTGTGTGTGCGGACGAAGTGACCATCATCGGCAAAAACAAGCGCAGAACCGACCTGCTGATTTACATCAACGGCTTGCCCCTCATCGTGTTTGAGTTCAAAAACATGTTTGATGCCAGTGTAGGAGTCCACAATGCCCACCGACAAATCGAACACTACCAACTGGACATTCCCGCCCTCTTTGACTACAATGCCCTCACCGTCCTTTCGGATGGCATGGAAGCCCTTCATGGAATGTACAGCTCTGCAATGGAATGGTTTGCGCCCTGGAAAAGCTTGAAGGGAGACGACATTGAAGCCGACAAAGAACTCCAACTCGAAACCCTACTCAAAGGATTGTTCCCCAAAACGACCCTGCTCAACTACCTTCAAAACTTCATTTTCCACGAAGACCACAACGGCAAAATCATCAAAAAAGGGGCGAAATACCACCAATATTGGGGCGTTCAGAGAGCCGTCGCCAATGCCCTGACCCGTCTTCAACCACATGGAGATGGTAAATTAGGCGTGATTTGGCACACACAGGGTTCGGGCAAAAGCATTTCGATGGCGATATTGACGGGTATTTTGCGCCAAAAACCCGCCCTCAAAAACCCAACCATTGTCATACAAGTCGACCGTTCGGATTTGGACCAGCAATTGTACGAGAGTTTTGTGTTGGCAAAAGATTTGGTGGGCGAAGTGCAACATGCCGACACGACCGATGAACTTCGAGCCTTGTTGAGTACAGACGGTGGCGGAGTCATATTCACGACCATCGAAAAGTTCCGATTGAAGGATTTAGAAACGGGCAAAGAAATCCAACACCCCGTTTTGTCGAGGCGTTACAACCTCATCGTGATGGCAGACGAAGCGCACCGCACCCAATACGGCTTCAAAAGCGGAGGATTTGCTCAAAACATCCGCCGAGCCTTGCCCAATGCCTCCTTCATCGGTTTCACAGGCACACCCGTCGACAGCAAAAGCGCAGACACCGAAGTAGTTTTTGGCAAGACCATCCACACCTACGACATACAACAGGCGGTAGAAGATGGCGCAACCGTACCGATTTATTACGAACCCAAAATGATTCCGCTCAACATCAAGGGCAATTTCTCCAAAAAACTCGAAGAGGTCAGCGAGGCAGAAGAAGGCACTACACACGCCGTTTGGGCTGCCATTGAAGATGCGGCAGGTTCGGCAGAACGGGTCCAAAAAGTGGCAAAAGAGATTTTGGAACACTACCAAAAACGCACTGCCACTTTGGAGGGAAAAGCCATGATTGTCTGCATGAGCCGCAAAAACTGCGTCAAGGTCTATGATGCCCTTCATGCGCTGCAAGGCTGCCCCGAAATAGCCGTAATCATGACGGGCAACATCAGCAAAGACCCCAAAGCGTGGAATCCACACATCCGCACGAAGGACAAAATGGAAGCCATCAAAAAGCGGTTTCGGAATCCAGCCGACCCACTCCGAATGGTGATTGTTCGGGATATGTGGCTGACGGGTTTTGACGCGCCCTGCGCCCATACGATGTATGTCGACAAGGTGATGAAAGGACACAATCTGATGCAAGCGATTGCGAGAGTGAATCGGGTTTTTGAAGACAAACCGAGTGGATTGGTTGTGGATTTTATGGGCATTTCGGGCTACCTTGCCGAAGCTACCAAAAGATACACCAAAGGTGGCGGCAAAGGAAAACCGACTTTGGACATGGAACTGGCGGTGTCGACTTGTTTGAAGCAGTTGGAAACGGTCAAAGATTTGATGGACAATTTTGACTTGGCAGAACTGGCAGCACTTTTTGATACCGAAAGGATAAAATGGTCGAAAGCGGTGGTGAACAAATTGCTCGAATCGGATGCGGTGACGGATACTTTCCTACACGAAGAAAAAAAGCTGAAAGAATTGGTCGCCATGACGAGTTCGGACAAAAGGATTTGGGAGATTCAGGAGGAAGTGGGCATCGTCCAAAAGATTCGTCAGGTTATCCGCAAAATCAAATATCCGCCCCATGTCCAACGCCAAAAAAACGACAAAATCAAAGACCTTATCAGCGAATCTCTTGCAGCCCAAAACATTGTGGATTTGGCGGCGATGTATGGTCTCGACCAAATAGACATTTCGATTGTGGATGCCCGATTTCAGGCGATGGCGAAAGATAAGGGCGACGAAAACATCAAAATCGAATTGTTGAGGCGTATTCTGAACGATGAATTGAAGGTGAGAATGTCCAAAAACATCCGCAAAATGACCCACCTCAAAGCGGAATTGGAGAAGGTATTGAGCCGATACCACCAAAACAGCATGGATTCTATTGCAGCCATCAAGCACTTATTGGACATCGCCACCGAATTCAAAAACGACGACCTCCGCACGAAAGAACTGGGTTTGACCGAAGATGAATTGGCTTTTTACGACCTCTTAGCGGCAAATGAAAAACTGCTGAATGTGAAGGGGCCAATTCAGGATTTGGTGCATAAAGTGGTGGCTTCGGTGAAGAAAAACCTGCAATTGGACTGGACGAAAAAAGAGAATGCAAGGGCTGCGATTCGGCTTGCGGTGAAGCGGGAATTGAGGGGCAAAGTTCCTTTTTCGGAGTTGGATAATTTGTTGAAAGAGGTGATTGAACAGGCGGAGGGGCAGTATGCGGATTGGCCGATGACGGGGTGAGAATTGATTTTCTTATCGCAGAATAGAATTTAAACCCTATTCTGCGATAAGAAAATAGTATTGCAAATTTAGATTATTACGAATTAAATCTCTTAATTTTGGAGTTATTATTATGCCACTGCAAAACCTGTATATGGGCGCATTTTAGGGTATCTGAAACCTAAAACGATATCTTGTTTTTCTACTCCCATTTCCATGAGTTCGTCCACAACATCCCTATCTGTTATATTTCTCTGAAACCATACTTTTCCATCTTTTATATCGAAGTGTAGAACGACTGTAAAAATGTAGTTTTCGCCTTGCCAACCCAGTTGCAAGAGTTGGAAGTGATTGTTTTCTTTGTCTATAATGGCATAACTCTCAATATCGGGGAGATTTGCAGGTTTTATTTTTGAGTATTTATTGAGGTATGTTTCTAAAATATCTTGATATTTCTTTAATCTATCCATTCCACTATTTTTTCGGTAAAAGGATTGAAAACAATAATTTTTGCTCCAATACGCTGAATTGCTTTTTGTATAACGACTTCTTGAAAAAAAGTGTTCCATATTTCTTCGGGAACAGCTAAATATAAAATTCGCAGAGGGTCGAGCATTTCTAAAATTACAAAATAATCGTTGAATTGACCAACCGCCTTGTGGAATTCATTTATATTCGATGGACCGTTGAAGCTTTTCAATTCAATTGCAATTTTCACATTGTCCTTCTCAGCACCAATTAATTTTTCAGCCCCAAAATCAATTTCATATCCAATAGTACCAACTCGTACTTGATAAGGGTCATGTGTTACTTCCCATCCATCTGCCACTAATATTTCCTTGAATATATCGTGAAAGAAATCTTTTGCCATTTATTTGAATTTTATATGTCTAATTGTTTTGTTTTCAATGAAAAAAGGCTCGTTCAATGCTCTCAAAAGCTTGATTAACTCACTACTCCACCATCACTGCATCCACTTCCTTCTCCCTCACCAAATCATTAAAAGTAGGAATATCCTTCTCCACAATCGCATACCAAGCCACCAATTGTTCGTCAATTTTAGCCGTCACCTCCTTGAAGAAAGCAAGTGTTTGGTCGGTCTTTACGGCTGCGGTTTTTGGTTTGGTAGAGTTCCTTTTCGATGAGGGCCAGGAACGAATCAATTCAGCTATTTAATTGTATATAGACTTTATTTTACCTTACTTAAATAAATATCATTTCTCCAACGTTTTATGTATTCATAATTTGATTTTCGATTTGGTTTATGCGCTGTTATTACAAAATCACAGCATGATTTTATAATTTCTAATTCGGCATTATCAATATTTCTCCTTGAATAAGTAATAGGGATGTCTATGTCTTTTTCTTCAAAAATGAACAACAAGTTAGTTTCTATTAAAGGATGATTGATATAGATACTTTTTGCTTTTTGGCTTACCAAATAGTCTGCAACTTCTACGGTTTTAAATGAAAATCCTTGTTTTCGATTCCATTTTTTATTGAAATTGAATATGAGAATAAGTATAACAATAACACTAAAAAAGCCGATACTCTTTATGTTTAGTTTTCTATCAAGCTGAAAACTCTCTATTGTTAGTCCTATTAGATAAAGGAAAGGAATAATTAAGTAAATCCATGTTCGGGGAAAAGGAATAATGCCATGTAAAAGAAGAATAAATGGCACAATTAAGAAAAAACACAAAGGAAGTATTACAATTTTAGTTTTTCTGGTAGCAAAACACATAAAAAATAACGCAAATACAAAAACTGATAACGGAACAGAAAATAGAAAAGTTGAAGCTAAATTAAAGTGTTCTAATAATCTACCAAAAACTTGAACCCTCGAAATAGGTTCTACAAATCTATTATTTATCACCGCATCTATTCCTGAAACAATAAAAATTGGTGTGTACAAAATTAACACAGCAATAGATGTTAGTAAACAAGAAATTACCAAATAGGATAAGCCCTTTCTATTTTTCTTAATTAGGAAGATTGCAGAAATCAATATAACACAAGTAAAATATGGGTAAAGAAAAGAAGGCATCGTAAAGAAGCCTATTATAGCTCCAAGAGATAATGACACGAAATATTTTGTATGATTTTGGGGTTTAAAGTTCGGGGTAGAACTCAACCTAATTGTGGAATAAAAGCAGATAATAAAAGCAAATAATACTAAAATATACCCTCTTGAAAGATGTGAGTAGTGTAGAACAGGAAACGAAAAACAAAAAACAGCTAATAGAAATAGCGCAGTTTTTTTCTGGAGTAGTTTCGTAAATGATAAATAAAAGGTTACTGCGGCAAAAGTGGAAAATAATAAATTAGGTAACCTCAAGTTGATGGTCTGTGAAAATGGAAATCCCAACGATATATTGGTCAACAGAGAATGTAGAATATGATTGTTGGGGGCAGGGTAATGTGAAAGAGAGGTAAAGAATCCTTTTTTTGTGAAATTCAGATAAGTCCAAGCCTCATCGTAGGATATTGACATAGTAGTAACGTGATATAAATTCACCCCAAAACTGAATAATATTATCCCTGTTGCCATCAGTGTATGATTGGTTGACACACTTGACTCTACAAGTGAAATCATCCAAGATTTTAAGCGATAAATTGCCGAAACTAACTTTAAACCTTTCTTCATTTCATTAAACTCTTAACAACTTATATTTAAGCATTCCATATACTTTATTTCTAATCTCCAATCATCACCGCATCCACCTCCTTCTCCCTCACCAAATCATTAAAAGCAGGAATATCCTTCTCCACAATCGCATACCAAGCCGCCAATTGTTCATCAACCTTAACCTTATTTCACCCTACTCAAATGAGTACGCCTATCCCAACGTTTTATATGTTTAAAACTTGATTTTTGATTTGGTTTATACGCTGTTATTACAAAATCACAACATGATTTTATCCTTTCTAATTTGGAATTGTCTATCTTTTTTCTTTCGTAAGTAGAATAGGTAGAAAACTTAATAGGTATGTTTATGTTTTTTTCTTCAAAAATGAATAACAAATTAATCCTTATCAAAGGATGCTTGATGTATATACCTTTTGCTTCTTGGTTTACCAAATAGTCTGCAATTTTTACTGCTTTAAATGAAAACGCCTCTTCTATATTCACTTTTTTATTAAAATTGAACAGGAGAATAAGTATGACAATAACACTAAAAGCACCAATACTCTTTAGGCTCAATTTTCTATGAATCTGAAAACGCTCTATTGTTAATCCAATTAGATAAAGGAAAGGAATAATTAAGTACACCCATGTTCGTGGAAAAGGAAGAACGCTATGTAAAAGAAGAATAAACGGTACTATTAAGAAAAAGCACAAAGGGATTATTACAAGTTTAGTTTTTCTAGCAGCAAAACACATAAATAATAACACGAATACAAAAACTGATAATGGAACAGAAAATAGAAAATTCGAGGTTGAATTAAAATGCACTAATAATCTTTCCAAAACTTGACTCCTTGAAATAGGCTCTACGAATCTATTATTTATCACCGCATCTATTCCTGAAACAATAAAAATGGGTGTGTACAGGATTAACACAGCAATAGATGTTAGCAAACAAGAAATTACCAAATAGGATAAGCCCTTTCTATTTTTCTTAATTAGGAAGATTGCAGAAATCAATACAACACAAGTAAAATATGGGTAAAGAAAAGAAGGCATCGTAAAGAAGCCTATTATAGCTCCAAGAGATAATGACACGAAATATTTTGTATGATTTTGGGGTTTAAAGATCGGGGTATAACTCAACCTAATTGTGGAATAAAAGCAGATAATAAAAGCAAAAAGCACTAACATATATCCTCTTGAAAGATACGAATAGTATTGAACAGGAAATAAAAAACAAAAAATAGCTAAAAGAAATAATGCTGTTTTTTGCCTGAATAATTTTGTAAATGATAGATAAAATATAACTGCGGCAAAAATGGAAAATAATAAATTTGGTAATCTCAAGTTGACTCTCTCTGAAAATGGGAATCCCAATGTCATATTGGTCAAAAGAGAATGTAAAATATGATTATTAGGAGCAGGATAATATGAAATAGAAGTAAAGAATCCTTCTTTGGTGAATCGCATATAAGTCAAAGCCTCATCGTGAGATATTGGTATGGTAGTGACATGATATAAACTCACCCCAAAACTAAATAATATTATCGCAATTGCAATAATTCTATAATTGGTTGACACACATGATTCTACAAGTGAAATCATCCAAGATTTTAAGCGATAAATTGCTGAAACTGACTTTAAACCTTTCTTCATTTCATTAAACTCTTAACAACTTATATTTAAGCATTCCATATATTTTATTTCTAATCCCCAATCATCACCGCATCCACCTCCTTCTCCCTCACCAAATCATTAAAAGCAGGAATATCCTTCTCCACAATCGCATACCAAACCGCCAATTGTTCATCAATCTTAGCCGTTACCTCCTTGAAGAAAGCAAGGGTTTGGTCAGTTGGTTGGTAGTCACCCATACTGGTCAATGAAAGCAAATGCGCCAATTTGTTGTTCAATTTAATGGGGAAATTGAGCGGGTCTTGGTTGCTGCGGTTTTTGGTTTGGTAGAGTTCTTTTTCGATGAGGGTCATGACCGAGTCAATGCGGCTTGCTTCCTCCACAACAGCTTTGAAGTCCTCGTTTTCGTCCTTTTTATCTTTCAAATTCCCCTTCACAAAATTCAATTGTTTGCGGGTTTTGCGGATGTTTTTAATGGCCGTGTGTGTTTCTGTCACTTTGTCTTGTGCGGTTCGGATAAAGTCAAATTGCGCCTTCAATTCCTCCGCAGAGGCTTCCATACGTGGGTCGGCTAAGACTTCAAAAGTGGTCATCAAGACTTCCTCACCAACCGTCAATTTTGCCCAATATTTGCCAGGCAGTGCTTGTGGTCCGCCCAAATTGCCCCACCACAAAACCATTCCATCAAAAGATTCCGCATCGGGATAGTCCATATTCCACACAAAGCGGTTCATGCCCTCCTTCAAGTCCTTCAATTTCCCTTCCTTTTTCTCCTTGTTGGGTTTGGTCGAATATTTCTTTATCAAAGTACTGTCGGCGTTCATTTCCATGAATTCCAAGCTCACTGTTGTTTTTGAAGTATCGGGTACTTCCTTCAAATAAAAATGCACCATCACCCCATTCGGATGATTTTGCCCTGCCGTTTTGGGCATTTTTTCGGTAGCACCGCCATCCATTCGATAAGTCGGCATGGGCTGATAAAGATGGGTTTTGCTTCGAGCAATGTCGCTGTTCAATTGGTGAAGCGGTGTCAAATCGTCAATCATCCAAAAACTGCGCCCTTGTGTCGCTGCAATGAGGTTGTCGTTTTTGATGGCGAGGTCGGTAATCGGCACGATGGGCAAATTCATTTGGAAGGGCTGCCACTGCAATCCATCATTGAAGGAAATATACATGCCCGTTTCTGTTCCTGCATACAAAAGTCCTTGGCGTTTTGGGTCGGCTCTCAATACTCTGGTGAAATGTTGGCTGTCGATTCCATTGGTGATTTTTTGCCACGTTTTGCCGTAGTCTTTGGAGTGATAGAGATAGGGTTGGTAATCGCCCAATTTGTAGCGAGTTCCTGCCAGATAAACGCCTCCTTTATTGAAGGGGTCAATTTCTACCGAGTTGAACATCATCCATTCGGACATTCCTCTTGGAGTCACGTTTGACCAATTTTTACCTGCGTCTTTGCTGACATGCACCAAACCATCGTCCGAAGCTGCCCACAATAAATCTTTTTCGTAGGGCGATTCTGCGGCTGCAAAAATGGTGCAATAGTATTCGACCGAAGTATTGTCTTGGGTAATTGGCCCGCCTGACGAAACGAGTTTGGTAGAGTCGTTTCGGGTCAAATCGGGGCTGATGATTTGCCAAGATTGTCCTTCGTCTTCACTGACATGCAGGTGATTGGAGGCGGCATAGAGGCGTTTGGGATTGTGGGGCGAGAAGAATATCGGGAAATTCCATTGGAATCGGTATTTCATTCCTTCGGCTCCGTGTCCCATCGGATTATCGGGCCAAACGTTGATGGCTCTTGCTTGATTGGTGTCGTGATTCACACGGGTCAAAAATCCATCATAGCTTCCTCCATATACGATATCGTTGTTGCTTGGGTCAATGGCGATGTGGGCGCTCTCGCCTCCTGCCGTACTTTCCCAATCGTCTTCGTCAATTGTCCATCCTCCGCTGCGGTGACTGATGCGGACAGTGGAATTGTCTTGTTGTGCGCCATAGATTCGATAGGGAAAATGATTGTCGGTTGTGACTCTGTAAAATTGAGCAGTCGGTTGATTGTGATAAGTTGACCAATCTTTACCGCCATCATCGGTGATTTGTGCGCCGCCATCATCGCCCATAATCATTCGGTCGGGATTTTCGGGTGCAATCCACAAATCATGGTGGTCGCCATGTGGCGCAGAACGAGCTTCAAAGGTTTTGCCGCCATCCGTTGACGTTTGATAACGGACGTTCAAGACATATACTTTGTCGGCATCTTTGGTGTCGGCATATACTCGTGTGTAGTACCACGCTCTTTGCCGCAAAGCTCTGTCGCTGTTTATTTTATTCCAAGTTTCGCCGCCATCTTCCGAACGAAACAATCCACCATCTTTGGCTTCCATCATTGCCCAAACTCGGTCGGGCTTTGCAGGGGAAACGGCTACTCCAATGATTCCTAAGGGTGCTTTGGGCATTCCTTTTTTCTCCGAAAGATTTGTCCAAGTTTCACCACCATCTGTTGATTTCCAAAGAGCCGAACCTTCACCTCCACTTGATAGGCTGTAAGGCGTGCGCTGTATTCTCCAAGTTGAAGCGTATAAAATACGAGGATTGGTTGGGTCAAAGGTCAAATCGACTGCTCCTGCAAGGTCATTGGAGTAAAGGACTTTTGACCAAGTTTTGCCGCCATCTTTGCTGCGGTAAACGCCCCTTTCGGTGGTGGGTTTGAAGAGGTCGCCCATGACTGCGGCATAGACCAAATCTGGATTTTTGGGATGGATTCGAATGCGGGAAATGTGGCGAGAATTTTTCAAGCCCTTATGCTCCCATGTTTTACCAGCATCCACCGACTTCCAAACACCATAGCCATAACTCACATTCCCACGAACGGTTTTTTCGCCTCCGCCGACATAAATTACATTGTTGTCCCATTCGCTCACTGCAACTGCACCTATCGAACCGCCAAAAAATCCATCTGAGATGTTTTCCCACGTTTTGCCGCTGTTGGTCGTCCGCCAAACGCCTCCACCTGTACTTCCAAAATAGTACAAGTCGGGTTGATTTGGAACACCTGTCACCGCACAAGAACGACCGCCTCTAAATGGCCCTATGTTGCGCCATTGAAGGGCATCGTAGAGTTTTTCGGGAAAAGTTTGTGATGAGTTATTGGTGACTCGTGACTTGTTCCGTTTATTGCTTTGGGCTTCAATGGGTTGGTATTGAAGGAAAAGAAAAAGCATTGAAGTGAGTAGCAAAAATGTTGTTATGGATGGTAATTGTTTGTTCATGATGGGCAATATTGAAGTAAAGAATGAGGATTGAAGCGGAAAGATACGGTTTTTGGAGGTATGAAAATATTTGTTTAAGTAGTCAAAATTTGTTAACTTAGTATTGTTTCCAACCTCACTTCTTTTTTTCTGCAACTATTCCCTCCGTTTTTTTACTACTTAATTTTTTACTATATGAAAACCTTCATTACACAACTTACTATTTTTGGTTTGATGTTGTTTTTGTTATCACCAGAAGTAAATTCCCAAATCCTTGATAGCGGAGACAGAAATACCAATCAAATTAACAATGCCAATAACCTAAGCCGAAAGCTAAGCAAGGTTGAGCCGATTCAACACAATGCAGATGAGAGTAATACTTGGAAGGAAAACAATCACCTGTCTGTTCATTCAAAAGAGTGGCTAAAATTGGGGCATAACTTTGATAAAACGATAAAATGGAAAGGTAAACACGACACCAATACCTCTTTTTTGTGGGCAGAAAAAGGACACGAAGAAAGAGATAGTAAAAGAGCTGCGGACAATGGACACAAAGAAAAAACATCCATTTTTTGGTTGGAAAACAATCACGATTATGAAGCTACCAAAAAATGGTACAGTGATGCGGATTTTGACCACAGTTTTGCTACTACCTTGAAATGGCGTGGAGAAGATCATGATTATGATGAAACTAAAAAGTGGGTGCAAGGAGAAACGGGAGAAGATGGTACTGTTATTCCTGAACATAGCTTCGCTTTAACAAAAAAATGGATCAAAGAGAATGACCATACCTATGAAACAACCTACAAATGGAAGAGGGATGAGCACGGAACTCGAAAGTCTAAAGAATGGGAAAGTAAAGAAGACGGACACAGTTACGACTTATCCATCAAGTGGACCAAAGATGACCACAATAACATCAAATCCTATAAATGGAAGGAAAGAAATCACGACTATGATAAAAGTAAGGTGAGAGCAGATGAAAAGGACAATTGATTTGGATTAGACGATTTCTTTCTTGAATATCAATACATCTGTTGGGTTTTCAGTAACCTAACAGATGTTCTTTTTTTCACTGCAAGCTAACAACTTCCTTATGAAGACCAAAAATATCCTTAAATTTCTCACTTTTACCCTATCATCTTGTTTCATCCTTTCTTTTTTTACTTCAATAAAAGCCCAAACCCAAACTTCGATTCCCACCCCAAAAGTCACCTTCAATCAGCAATACATTGAAGGACTGCAATCCCATTTTCCAGTAGATTCGACCAAAGCCGTTTTTGACTTGGTTTTTAACGCTTTGCCCGATGAAGTCTATGTTTATCCGACCGAAAACTACTACTACTTTCAGTTTCAAGCAAACGGGTATTGGATTTGGGGAAATATTCGATTGGGGGTTTTGACGAGAGACAAAGGAATCTTGCATTTTGCTTACTACACCTACTATGGCAATCCACAAACGCCCGATGATGGACAGAGTTTTGTGGAACATTTTGACGAAAGCAAAGGTGTAGTGGTGAAGCGATTGCAGGAACTTCGCTATTCGGTGACTTACAAGGGCAAAACGGTTGTCTTTCAATTCAATAAACTCAACCAAACTCCTCCTGATGCTTCGCTATTGGGTGAACAAGAAGTCTTTGTTCAGCGAACTTTTGACGAATCTGGTTTTGGTTTTTTATTGATTTTCAACAAAGTACAGAAGCATTTTATGTACGTATTGGACGAAAGGGAAAACGTGCCACTTGATTTGGAAATGGTGGTTTTGGATACGCTGAGGTATAAAAATTTGCTGATAAATCCTGCCAGTAGCTTTATTTTTTACCAAGACAGCAGCCATCAAAACCGCAAAATTTTGGCAGGAGTTTGGGCGCAAAACATTCGCTGCAACAATTATTGGGACGGCCCTTTCGACCAGTTGGCGGACAATTTTCGGAGTTCGTTATTGAAGGAATGTATTGAAGCGGCTTATCCCTATGTGAGAGGAGGAGTGGACGAATATGGCTTTTTTCCGATTTTGGAAGGAAGTCGCATGGCCATCAGTTGCTATTATGAGTATGAAGATTTGGGGGAATTTATTCAGAACTTTGAAATGTGTTTGAAGCAGCCTGCAAACGAGTTTTTCGCTTGTTTGGCCTATGATTACAAAATACATTTTTCTGCGAGTGAGAAGGAATGAGCAAGGTATTTTGGTTCTTCGACAGTTTTTGAGGGCACAACTTTGAAGTTTGGCTTTATGGTGAAGGATAATATACTATTTTTGCGCTCAATAAAACAATCCATATAAATGAAAAACATTCTCATTACAGGCGCAAGCAAAGGTATTGGTTTTGAAGTCGCTAAGTTATTTCTTCAAAAGGACGATTACAGAGTTATTGCGATTTCTCGAAACATTGAACCTCTCCTATATTTGGCTTCAACGATTGAAGAAAAAAACAGACTTTTAGCCATTTCCTTCGACCTCACAAGTGAAAAATATGAATCATTGACTGCTCAATTGGATTCTTATGAGCAAATAGATATCCTCCTCAACAATGCAGGTCTGCTGATCAATAAGCCCTTCGAAGCCTTGACGATGGAAGATTGGCGCAAACAGTTTGAAGTGAATGTGTTGGGCCCAGTCAAGTTGATTCAAAGCTTGTTGCCTTTGCTTCAAAAGTCGACATCTGCGCATATTGTGAATATTGGCAGTATGGGCGGATTTCAGGGCAGTAGCAAATTTGGTGGCTTGGCGGCTTACAGCGCAAGTAAAGCGGCTTTGGCTAATTTGTCCGAGTGCTTAGCGGGAGAGTTGAGTGGCTATAAGATTGCGAGCAATTGTTTGTGCTTGGGGGCGGTGAATACACAAATGTTAAAGCAGGCGTTTCCTGGCTATCAAGCTCCTTTGAACAGCGAAGAAATGGCTGCATTTGTTGCAGATTTCAGCGAAAAGGGGCATCGTTTTTTCAACGGACAGATAATACCTGTGGCCTTGAACAATCCTGATGTATAGCGGTTAATGACTAAATGAAATTTATCACTTCGTCTATACCCACTTTTTCCAAACAAAACATCGCTGTTTTTACCATTGTTTTGTTTCACTTAGCAGGCTTGCCATTTATCGCCTATGAGCCGACACGGGCACTTTTTTTGCTGGCAACTCCCTTCACCTTGTTACTTTCGGCAGTCTTGTTGTTTTGGAATCATGAAGATTTTTCACCTTCCTTTGCCTTTTTTTGTGTCATGGCTTTTGGTGTAGGATTTGGTGCAGAAGTCATTGGTGTACAGACAGGTGTTTTGTTTGGTGATTACAAATATGGCCGTGTCTTGGGTTGGCAACTTTGGGGCGTTCCCTTGGTAATTGGGACTAATTGGTGGATGTGTACCTATTGTTGTGGAGTGATGGTGCATCAATTCTATGCCCCGAATTCCAATCAAACTTCTTCTTCCTCTCTTCTCCGCCAACTCACCAAAGCTTTTATTGGAGCTATTTTGATGCTCTTATTGGATGTAATGATTGAACCTGTGGCGATGGAAATGGGTTTTTGGCATTGGCAAAATCACCAAATTCCGCTTTGGAATTATGGTACTTGGTTCATTGCTTCATTCTTGCTTCTTTGTTTGTTTTTCCGCCTTCCCTTCAAAAAAGAAAATCCTGTGGTGGTTGTACTTTACCTAACCTTGTTGTTGTTTTTTGCAGTGTTGAATTTTGTGTGATTTGAGAATACCAATAAAGTACGGCAAGGTCAATTTTACTTCAAAAACTTTTCTGTTCTTTCTATAAATGATTCTGCATCATTTTCTCCCAATATTTCTTAAAACTATCCATTTGTTGTTTACTACCCAACACAATCAAGTGCATCCCTGGTTGTATAGGTGTATCGGGTGAAGGATTGATGAGGTATTGACCATCCTTTTTTTTGATGCCTACGATGCTTGCTCCTGTTTTTTGTCGAATTTTAAGTTCCTTAATCGTTTGCATAGTTCGTCCTGTATCCATGTCTGAGATGTTTATTTCCTCAAAATTGATGTGACTTGCTTGTTCGTTGGACACCATTTGAAAAAACTCTACCAAATCAGGTTTGCCGACCAAAGTAGCCATATAAAAGCCGCCAATTTTTTCGGGAGTAATTGCTCGATTTGCACCTGCCTTCAATAGTTTTCTTTCCGCTTTCGGACTGTTTGCACGACTGATGATTTTCATGTGGGGATTCAGTTGCCGAGCAGATAAGACGACATAGACATTATCCGCATCATCGGGGAGGGTTGTAATCAAAGCACTCGCTCTTTTGATTCCTACTTCTTCGAGTAAGTCGTCATTGGTAGCATCTCCTTCTGCAAACAAAAAATCTTTGTAGAGGCGCATATCATTCGTCACTTCGTGATCCATTTCTACCACCACAAAGGGAATCTTTTGGTTGATAAAATGATTCGCTACTTCTGCTCCATATTTTCCATATCCACAAATAATGATGTGGTCTTGAAGTAGTTGTATTTTTTGCTCAATATTGTAATCTTGCCACATTTCTCGAAAATTTCCTTCAATAACATAAGATGTCAGCACAGAAAGGACATAGGCAAATACGCCAATGTTCACCAAAATCAAAACGGAGGAAAAAATTCTTCCCGCATCTGATAAAGGTCTCACTTCAGTATAGCCAACAGTCGAAAAGGTAATCACCGACATGTAAAAACCTTCAATAAGGGTATAGCCTTCTATCAGCATAAACCCCACCATACCCAATAATAAGGTTACTATCAACAAGAAGGTCGCAATCAAACCTTCTCGTATATAATCTGCAAATTTTTTCTTGCGTATGAGGCTAAAAAAATTCAAAATGATAAGGAATTTACTTTTTCTATGTCTATGCTAAGTATTGAAACTTTGTGCAATGATACGATTTTCGGGCGTAAAATCGGTATTCTTTGTGGGTCTCCAAATTTATTTTTTAGGAATTTCACTTTTCGTTTGCGGCTTTTTTGACATACAAACCATCAAAAATGACATTCCATTTTTCTTTGTCATAGGAGGCTTCCCACAATTGACGGACAGAACCGTCGTCGTTTTTAAAAAAGGTGAGTTTGTAATGGACGGTTTGACCAGGATTTCGTTGGCTTTCACTCTCACCTGTCAGCAGCATTTTGTCGTCTTCGTAGTGTCCATTGAAGTCCAAACGATTGCCAGCATTGTCGACCCAAACCTGATGCCAAGTGCCTTTTGCAGCATTGTAGGTGTTGAAGCTTTTGCCATTGCTTCCCCCTGCTCCCTCCCAATTTTCTTGGATTACACAATCCCCCAAAATCAATTCTACTTTATTGGTTCCCACTATTTTTTCACCACTATATACATTCCAATCCCCTACCCAAAAATCAAATTGGCGAAATTCAGGTGTACTACAGGGCGGTGGTGGTGTTTTGGGAATCATATCGTTTGCAGTATTAGAAGATTGGCTCATAGCAGTAAGGTTTAGAAGGAGAAAAAAAAGAACAGAACATAACTGTTTCATAAATAAAGATGTTTTTTTGGACAAGACGGATGAGAAACAAAAAATGAGACTTTATGGTGTTGTCGTCTTTCTCTTTCCAACTTCCCATTGGTTATTTACTGCTCTAAATTAACCAAAGCTTGATTGTTCTTTCCCACATATTCGGGGAGGATTGGATTTGGGAAAATATCAATCCAGCGCGTTTTTGAATTTTGCTTAGTAAAAAAGAAAAAATAACTCATCGACCAATATTCCCCTTTTGAAAGGGGATGGGGTATGTTAGCAAAAGAAAACGAGGAGTTATTTTTTTACCCTTACTTACACACTGTCTTTTCTTTTTAATGCCCAAACAATACCTAAAAATACCACAACATTCAGGAAGGTAATTGCCCACAAGTTGGAACTCAATTCGGGAGCAAGCTCAAGGGTATTGGGTAGGTTTAGAAATTCGACCGCATCAACAGTTTGATACACCAAGGAATCGGGTTGGGTTGGCAAAGCCATATAAGAACGGACAGAATCTTGGACATAGGCCAAACCTTCTGTTCCCCAACGAGATAGCATCGTATAGCTGGCAAATTCAACGGCACTTTTTGCAGGAATCGCTGCCATCACTCCACCCAACATGATTTGTGGAATCAAGACAATCGGGATGATGGTCATGACTTTTTCGGTATTGTTCACCAAAGCCGAAACCAACAATCCCAAGAGAGTAGCCGAAAAGCAGAGGTAGAGCATCAGCCAAACATTGTTCCAATAGGCTGCAAATGCCAATTCTTCAGTACCGACGAGATAATAGATAATCGCCACAAAAACCAATACCTGAATGGCTGAGAAAAAGGTGAGTACGAATATTTTGGAGAAAATATAGGGAAGTATGCGAAGGTTGAACATTCGTTCTCGTCGGTAAATAGCCAATTCACCCACGATTTCTTTAGCAGAATTGTTTGTGCCAAACCAGATGGCAGAAACCGACATTAAAAACAGGACACTAAGTTCTATTTCTTCAAATATCAAGGCTATCAAACCTGCAATAATGGGCGCTTGAGCCAACAGAATCAAGGTATTGGCGCTGTCGCTGGTTTTGATATTGAAGTAGCGAACGGTCAGCCAAAAGAACTGACTGATCATCGAGGCATCTTGCCGTCTTTCTATTTCTTGGTTGATATTTTGTTGAATATCTATTTCCTGATGATTTTTTTTCCATTTTTCTGCCCATAGATGACCTTGTTCGACAGTTCCGTTTTTGGAATAGACTTCGATTACGTTTTTGGCATTAAAGAAAGAGAGGTAGTTTTCTTTGGTGCCGAAATAGGTCATGTATCCGCCTTTGGATAAGAAAATCACCTTGTCGACATAGTACAAATCGTTGGGTTTGTGCGTTACCATCATCACCGTTGTTCCTTTTTTGGTGAGGTCTTTTACGCACAAAAGAAAGTCTTCAATGGTTTCGGGGTCCAATGGTGAAGTTGGCTCGTCTAGAAAGAGGATGGAAGGATCGGTGAGTAATTCTACTGCAATCGAAACCCGCTTTCGTTGACCACCCGACAAGTCTCCCACTTTTCGTTTTCGGATTTCGGGGTCATTGATGTTGAGATTGGTCAACACTTCATTGATTTTTTCCCAAATGTCTTCCTTGCTCACATCTGATGAAAGCCTCAATTTGGCAGCGTAATACAGTGAGTTTTCGACCGAAAGTTCTTTGTGAACAATGTCGTCTTGCGGCACATAGCCAATCAGCCGTTTGAGGTAGTCGTAATTGCCGTACAGTTCCATATCGTGAATATAGACACTGCCTTCGGTAGCAGGAAAGTCGCCGTTCAAAGCTCTCAGTAGGGTGGATTTGCCACAACCCGAAGGACCCATAACCGCCACAAAATCTTGTGCATCTACCTGAAAGCTGATGTCTCGCAGAATGGTTATTTTGCCCCGATTCACTTTTTTTGTGACTCCCTCTACAATGATTGCTTTGTGTTTGCGAATGTCCTCAGCAGGTTTTCCTAATCGAAATTTGTAAGCTCCAATGTTGATGTTGTCGGCTTTGGAAATAATGATTTCGGTCTGTGCTCGAATCCGTGCACCATTGACGAAAGTGCCGTTTTTGGATCCCAAATCCTTGATAATGTAAGTCCCGTCCGGTTTTTTCAAAATAACCGCATGTTTGCGAGTAACGGTCAACTGCTCCAACTGAATGTCACATTCTTTGGCTCGTCCAATTGTGATTTCGGGTTTGAAGCGAAGCATTGAAGCCAAGTCGCCTGTGCTATTTGGATCGAGTACGTTGATGATGTCAGATGCCAGATATTCCCGTTTTTTGGAGGTCGTATTTTTATCGGGGGTGATGTGTTCGGTGTAGTTGTGTTGATTTTGCTCCTCTTTGTCCATTTCACTGGGGCTGAGCAGTTCGATTTCTATCTTATAGACACTTTTTGAACCCAAAGTGATGACATCTCCATTGTTCAGTTTTTTTGCAGTGATTTGCGCTCCGTTGACAAATGTTCCATTGGTACTGTCCAAATCAGTGACCCATAACTCAGAAATATTTCGGACTTCAATGCGTGCATGTTCTCTCGAAATAAATCGTTCGTCAATATCAATAATTGCTCCAAATCCCTGTTTACCAATGGTAATCAGAGCAGATTGATTTTGGCGTACCACCAATCGGCGTTGCACCTTTCCTTCTTTGTAGAGGAGTATTCTGGCAAATTTTTTATTCATACAGCAATATTAATACACAGATTTAAACTTATGAAGCATTTAAGGGTTTTCATTTTGGTTTTTGGAATGTTTCTTGGTTTTTAATACTTTTTCGATGCGTTTCACTTTTACACCGTATTCAGAAGCTTCAATTTTTGGTTCGTAGCGTTTGGCATATACGTAGGTGAATTCTGCGCCCAAAAGCATAATTTGAGCAGTATAATAGGCCCATACCAACAAAGCCGCTAAAGAACCTGCTGCTCCAAAGGTATTGGTAATTTCACTGTTGCCAATGTAAAAACCAATGACATTTTTGCCGATGGTAAAAAGTATTCCCGTAAAAAGTGCTCCAATCCAAACATCGCGCCATTTGACGGTTGCATCGGGTAATCCTTTGAAAAGGATGGCAAAAAGTAGACTTGGTATGATGAAGGAGGAAAAAAGACCTGAAATATACAAAAACATTTCACTGATTTCGGGAAGGAAATACAGTATTTTTTCGCTGAATGTGGAAATAAGGGTGTTGATAATAAGGGCCACTAAAAGTATGAAACCAATAGAAATAACCATGGCAAAAGACAAAAAGCGGTCAATGACAAATTGAATAATGCCGTTTCGAGGACTGGCTTTTACGCACCAAATAATGTTTAAAGCCCCTTTGAGTTCTACGAAAACACCCGTAGCACCAAAGAAAAAAGTGCCTATACTGATGAGAGTTGCACTATAAGAGGAGCCACTGCGATAGGCATTTTCGACCAAAGCTTGAACTTGTGTAGCCGCTTTTGCTCCTAATAAAGTATTGAGTTCATTGAAGATATTGCCTCTGATGGCTTCTTCTCCAAAAAAAATGCTTGCCAATGCAATGGTAATAACGATGACTGGCCCGAAAGAAAACATCGTAAAATAGGCGATAGATGCACCTAAAGAAAGAATATTATCTTTGAGTGATTCATCGAATACTTCAAGAGCAAAGGAGTATATAGTTTTGAAAAGTTCAATCATTGATAGCCAAAATGAAAATTGTAAAATAACAATGGGAAAATCAACAAAAATAGATATTTTAGTAGAAGTAAAAGAACATGTTAATCAACTGTTCAAAAAACAATCTTCGGCTCAATTAGTTTATCATACCTTCAATCATATTTTGGAAACCTTAGATGTTTCAGAAAAAATTGTGGAATCTTATGACTTGAGTGATTCTGATAAAGAAGTATTGTTTTTGGCGGTTTGGTTTCAAAATACGGGTTATTTGATTGATTATAAAAATCATGAACAAGAAAGTATCTCGTTGGCAAGTGAATTTTTAGGGAATCAAAATTATCCAGAGGATAGAAAGGGTGAAGTATTGGAGTTGATTCGTAGTACTTCATCGGAGAACTATCCCACAGGTGTTTTGCAGGAAATACTACATGATGTAAACTTGGTTTACACAGGGAAAAAAGATTTTTTTACCAAAGGAGTCATGCTTAGAATGGAGCTTGAGCAATGCTTGGGAAAAGCATATACGGATGCAGAGTGGGAAAGAATAGAGTTGGATTTTTTGATTAAAAACGAGTTTCGCACCCATTATGCGATTGAAAACCTTAGTAAAAGGAGAGATAAGAACATTAAAAAACAACACTCCAATCTGCAAAAAACCAAAGATGATCGAAAGAAGAGAAAAGCGGGAAAGCGATTCGGTAGGGGAATAGAGACTTTGTATAGGGCGACTTATAGAAATCACATCAACCTGAGTTCTATTGCAGATGCCAAAGCAAATATGATGATCAGTATCAACACCATTATCATGTCGGTCATTATTACTTTTGCAGGAACGGGGTTTTCGCTGTCAAGTGGTATAACGATAGAAAGGTTTCGGTTTACGATACCTATTATGATTTTGTTGGTTGCTTCCCTCATTTCGGTTGTTTTTGCAGTGCTTTCTGCTCGACCCAAAGTAACAGAGAAAACGATTACGGAAGAAAAATTGAAAGAGAGAAAGTCGAGTGTTTTGTTTTTTGGGAATTTCACCCAACTTCCTTTGGAAAAGTTTGTAGAATTTTTGAACAGCTTCAAAATGAATGAGAAACTACTTTACGACAATATGAGTGTGGATATCTATTATCTGGGTTTGGTTTTGGATAGAAAATACAAATTGTTGCGGATTTCTTACAATACTTTTATGGGAGGTCTGATTATCTGCGTGCTTGCTTTTATTTTTATTTTTATTTATTCGACAGGGTTGAGTAATGCTTAATGATTTTCCTTCTCTGTTTCTTATTCTCATTCTCACGTCTAAAGTTTAAAAACTTATTGCAATGAAAACTATTAATGGCCTTCATCTCACTATTATCTGCGGATTTTGTGCTTTTGGGTGTTTGTTATTATTGAATGTTGTAGCTCAAGAAACTGTTCATGCATCATTGGGCAAATACCATGTAAGAGATACTCTGCAACAGAGAGATACACTTGTCCGTATTGGGCTTGAAAGTGACAGTATTGAAGTGGCTGCAAGCAATCTTTATCATCGAAGTAAGTTTGGGCATTTGTTTTTTGGGAAACACTATCGAGAAGAATGGCAAACTCCTATCAAAGTGGCTTGCTTGGATATCACAACTGCAATGGGGGGCTTAACACCTGTGAAACAAGGTGGAGGAATGCAGACTAAATCTCTTCGTTTTGTTGGAAAAGACAGCATCGAATACACCTTTCGTTCGATTGATAAGGATATAGGTGGGGCTTTGTCTACATGGTTGCAGGGGACTTATGTTGAATCTTTTTTGCAAGATGGTATATCTTCAGCACATCCCTATGGTTTTTTGATTGTTCCTCGCTTGGCAGAGGCTGTTGGGGTTTACCACACGCATCCAGTTGTTTATTTTCTGCCTTCTACTGAGTATTTGGGAGAGTTTCAAGAAACTTTTGGAGAAATGTTGGGAATGTTGGAAATACGACCTGATGAAGATTTGTCTGCTTATCCGAGATTTGGGCGGTCTAAAAATGTGGTCAGCACCGAAACTTTGTTTGAACATCTGATAGAAGATCACGACAATGAGGTAGATAGGTGGATGTATGCACGAGCAAGGTTGTTGGATATGGTAATCGGAGATTGGGATAGACACCAAGATCAATGGCGTTGGGCAGAATTTGAGAAAAAAGGAAAAGGCTCTATCTTTCGTCCTGTACCGAGAGACAGGGATCAGGCCTTTGTGCAGTTTGAAGGGATGCTGCCTTGGCTGACTACAAGGAAGTGGGCAATGCGAAAGATGAATCATTTCGGATATAAAATATCCGATGTGGAAGGACTGACTATGCAGGCAAAAATTATGGACAACATTTTTTTGAATGAATTGACTTTGGAGGATTGGAAAATCATTGCAGATTCGGTTCAACAAGAGCTGAGTGATGGGGTATTAGAAGAAGCTGTTCGAGCATTGCCGAAAGAAATTTTTAATATTTCGGGGGAAGAAATCATTGCTAAACTGAAGAGTAGGAGAGAGGGATTGATTGAATATGCAGTAGAATATTATCAATGTTTAGCAAAAGAGCCTATGGTATTGGGAAGTGATGAGCGTGAGTGGTTTTTGATAGAAAGGTTGGACGATACGCAAACTTCTGTCAAAGTATTCAAAATGGAAGGAGATGGAAAGAAAGGGAAAAAGCTGTACGAAAGAATCTTTCCTACAAACGATACCAAAGAAATTCATGTATATGGTTTTGGAGGAGACGATTGTTTTGAAGTGAAAGGAAATGTAAGTAAAGGAATAAATCTTTTTGTATCTGCAGGGGAAGGGGAAGATACTTTTGATAACGAATCTACTATACGCAAGAAGAAGAACAAAGCAATGGTTTATGTAGACAATGAATCACACGTTTCGGTAGTAGATGAAAAAACAATAATTCCGTTAATAGAAAAAAAATAGTATATTTCCACCTTTTACCTACGTTTCGGTAACTTCATTTGGCGATAAAAAAATTAGTGTATAATTTTAAATATCAAGAATAAATGAGTTTAAAAATAAGATTATTCTATTTTTTTAAAATTTATTCAAAAAACGTTATGTAATGAAATGGTCTTTCGATTGCGAGTTATTCAATAAAAGTCCATTTTTGTTATTGCAAAGTGCTCTGAAATGCAATATTACCGAAACGTAGGTTTTATTTCTAATAACTCAACTTATGGAAGTCGTTGTCGAATCATTTCAATCTCACAAAGTAGTCAAAAAATTGGCTAAAATGACTAGTTCGAATTTTATCTTAGATTGTGATGAGGCTGTTTTGAAACTTCCTAAAGAGCTGGGTGAAGGGGAAATTAGGGCTGTTCACTTCAATGATGGGCTGAAGTTACTGACTTTTGACTGTACTTTGTATGAAGTGATGACTATTCAGTATGAAAATTCAAAATGTGTTCCGCTTCGATTTATTTACTGTTCGATGGGAGAACTCACACATTCGATGGGAGAGGAGGACGTACAATACCAATTAAATACCTATATGGGGGCTATAGCTTGTACAAAATGCAGCACCATCGAAAAGTTTAGATATCCTTCAAATATCCCTCTGATGATTACCATCATCCAAATAGACAGAGAAAAATATATCAAAAAAATAGAATGTAACTTACCCGATTTTCCTAAACCTATTGCAGCTATTTTTGAAGATGTCAAAGCAGAAAATTCGTTTTTGCATCAAAGCAATTACAGCTATGCGATTTCGGAGTGTTTGGATGCAATGAACAATGCTAAACATACTGGAATTGTTAGAAGAATATTTTTGGAGTCGAAGTCGCTGGAAATTCTTTCCTATCAAATCAATCAGTTTGACGATGATATGAATTTTGAAGGGAAAAGGGTCTTGTTGAAAAAATATGATGTTGATAAAATAGTCAAAGCTAGAAATATATTAGTAGAAGATATTCAAAACCCACCAAAGATTATAGAGTTGGCCCGATTAGCTGGAATCAATCAACAAAAACTAAAACAGGGATTCAAATTGGTTTTTGATACAACGATTAATCGCTATTTGAGAGATTATCGGATGAATAAGGCTAAAATGCTGATTTTGGAAGGAAGCATGAATATAGGGGAAATTTCTCAATTAGTAGGTTATGCCAATGCAAGTCACTTTTCTAAATACTTCAAGAAAAAATACGGAGTACTTCCCAAGCAATATACTAAGAAAGTAATGACTGAAATAGCGGATTGAAGTATAATAATTGGTTTGTTATATTTATGTTAAAAATAAGTGCTGCTTAATGTATTGCTTATCAGCATGGTTTGTAGCTTAGTTCTATTCGGGGCATAATGTCTTCCGAATGGAGTGCGTATCTCCTATAATTTCATTTATCTTTGTGTAGAAGAGTTTTTGCAAAAATTAAAGCCCTCACTAACACCCCTAAGATAGCTTCTGCTTTTGTTCCTCAGTAAAGTAGGCAACTATTTGGCAGAAGCTTTTATTTGTTCTTTGACATTTAAATATTGTTTATTTTTCTTTAAATAAAATTAGTTAAACGTTAAACAAAAAAAGAGTTGGTATGTTATAATGCCGTAAATTGCAAAAAATACTATGGTGATGTTCACTATTAGAAATTTACCAACTTTTTTTCTATCTCAAAATTTCTCCTATAGGTGTGATTTATTGTGCGCATAACAAAAAGAATAAATGTTTTTTTGTGATATCATAGCATATTTTGATTTTTGAAAAGCACAATTCTGCGTAATTGTAGTATTTTTTTTATCAATCATTCTTTTAAATACTTTAGATCATGGATACTAACCAAATATATACCACTTTGTCAGGGGCAGTGGAAGGACTTCAAAAAGAAGGTTTTATCAATACTTTTAAGATGAAGGAAGGAGTGATGACTTGTATTGAATCAGGTAATCCTGTCCAACCAAAGGATGTTCGCATTGTTGAGTTTCACCGATTTGAAGGGGAAACAAACCCAAGTGATATGTCTATTTTGTATGCAGTAGAATGTAAGGATTGTACTAAGGGAATTATTGTTGCAGCCTATGGAATGTATGCAGATATGGAACTGGTAGACTTTATACAAAAAGTGGAACTAAATACCGAAGAAGTACTCACTAATAATGATTAATATGCCTTTAGATAAGAGCTTTAAATATTACTTATCCTACCCCATAACTTCAAAGGATTTTACATTTTTCAGACCCTAATCAATAACAATGACAAAGAATAAAAATATGACGACTGCGAAGAGACTTGGATTTACACAAGAAGAAACCTCAAAAGTGGTAGCTCCATTGAACGAATTATTGTGCAACTACCACGTCCATTATCAAAAGCTAAGAAATTTTCATTGGAATGTAAAAGGAGGTGATTTCTTTGACTTACACGAAAAATTTGAGGAACTGTATGAGATGGCAAAACTCAATATAGATGAAATTGCTGAAAGGATACGTGTGTTCAATCACACGCCCATCAGTACGCTGAAAGAATACCTCGAAAAATCTACCATTGAAGAAGTCGGCACAGATTTGAGTGGAGATGAAATGGTTGCAGTAGTTATAGATGATTTTGAAAACTTGCTCACCTTTATGGTTTCAAGTACCGACGCTGCTTCTGAAATTGGAGATGTGGGAACAATAGATCTTATCAATAACATTATCAAAGGCTTGGAGAAAAAACATTGGATGCTTCGATCCTTTTTAGATAAATAATATAATGCCATTTAGTAGTGTAATTTAGAAATGGGCTAGCGGGAATCATATTCTCGCTCCCATTTCGTTTTTGAAATTTTTTGGAATTCTCTTTGAAGTACATTATCTTAGTAAAAAAGAAAAAATAACTCATCGACCAATATTCCCCTTTTGAAAGGGGATGGGGTATGTTAGCAAAAGAAAACGAAGAGTTATTTTTTTACCCTTACTTAACGATTCTTTAAGCTTGATTTTTTACTTTATAAAACTACTATCGTATGCAATTCCTCATCTCAATATTATTAAATGGTCTGGCTGTTTTTTTGGCTGCCAGAATTCTCGATGGTGTAGCCGTGACAGGTTATGTAGAAGCTATTATTGTAGGAGTTATATTAGGACTCATTAATACATTCATCAAACCCGTCATTACTTTGTTAACGCTACCTATTACCATCCTTACACTTGGGCTTTTTCTGTTGGTCATCAATGGTGTAATGGTTTTATTAGCCGATGCTCTATTGCAGGGTTTTTCGGTGAGTGGCTTAGGCGCAGCTATTTTATTTTCTATCCTCTTGGCCATTCTCAACTATTTTCTGGGCTTCCTAAAAAAATAAGACGAATCTTTGTTGGAGAGCTATACAGCGTCAATTTTGGCTTGTGCTAAAAGGATGTCTTCTTTATCGGCATTGAGAGTGTCTTGATGTTCAGGAGCTTGTTCGTCATAACATAGTCGAATGTAAATAGGAAAATGGTCTGAACCACAACTGGGCAGTCGTTTTATATCCAACAATTTGAAGTGGTTGGAGTGAAAAACATGGTCCAATGGACATCGAAATACAGGATAGCGAGCATGAAAGGAATTATAAAAACCTCGTCCTATTCTTGGATCCAATAGTTCACTGATTCGCAAAAATAGTTTTGAAGTATAAGACCAAGCTACATCGTTCAAGTCTCCTGCTACAATAATAGGCAAATTTTGTTTTCTTGCCTTTTTACCTATCGTTAATAATTCTGCGTCCCTTTCAGTAGATTGTAGACTTTCGCCAGGAACGGGCGGTTTGGGATGCAATCCATAAAATTGAACCTCTTGACCAGATGGGAGGCATACCTTTGTATGAAAAGAAGGAACTTCCTCTTCAATCAAAAATAGCACTTCAGAATCTAAAAGCGGGTACTTTGAAAAAAGTAACATGCCGTAGGTATTATTCACTGGATAGGCCATAGTATAAGGATGGCTATTTTTTAAAACAGATAGTTGATTGCTCCACCAATCGTCGGTTTCTACTAATAAAATCAACTCGGAAGGGTAATCGGAAATTAACTCCAATAATTCATTGCTGTTTTTGTTATACATGTAAACATTGAAGATAAATAAAGTGATAATATTTTCTTCTTTTATAATGTGCCCCTTCATAGATTGCTTCGGAAATAAAGGTGTGTAAGGAACTATAAGAAAGGTGTGATATCCTATGCACGCAATCATACTCACTAATAAAATCAACTCATGTGCGCTCTTTATATCTAAATTCTGCAAGAACAGAAGTAAACAAAATATCGAAAATACGGTAAACTGAATCTTTGGATAGTCAAAAATTCTTATCCACCATATATCCCGTTTAATGAGAGGAAGTAAGGTGAAAAGAATCGACAACCAGCACAAAATAATAATAAAGGTTTTCATAGTACAAGATAGTTTTTTAGAATATTCTTACAAAGATAAATTTTTCTATTTCTAATAGATATTAATTTAGTGTATTTAAATAATTTGTTTCTGAGTGAATTACACATAAATTAATTGGATTTGTGAACAAAATCAATTGTTAGGTGTTATTAATAATGACTTGCGATTACAAAACATCAGTACCTGCTGTGATAAATTTAAAATTGGAATGAGCTAATAATTATTTATTTTTTTTGAACTTCAAAATCCAATTTCACAAAAATCTCGTACATCTATTACAGAACGATGAGAAAGTAAAAAATTGAGCCACATTTTATTTATTTTTTTGAGGTTCAAAATCCAATTTCGCAAAAACCTCGTATATCATTTCAGAACAATCAAAAAACATTAATTTGAATTAATTTTTCTACACTATTTTATTGGCTTTTATTTAAACCCTATTTACTAACAACAACATTGATTATTATGTCAACATCCTATGTTAAGGATCAACTTCCAACTGTAGAAAAATACCTATTAAACTTCGCATATTACATGACGAAGAACAATGCCGAAGCCCAAGATTTATATCAAGATACTGTCCTTAAAGTATTAACCAAAGGTCATCTTTTTAAGAAAGGGACCAACTTCAAAGCATGGTGCGCAACCATTATGAGAAATCTATTCATCAATGGCTATCGCCGTAAAAAGAGGGCAAATGTAGTCTTGGATCATTCTAACAACAACTATTATATCAATTCTGGTAAAACAGTCTCCAATGATGGAGAATGGAAAGTGTCGTATAAAGAATTGGTTCATTTGGTAAATAACTTACCAAAAACGCTTTCTGTACCTTTCGCTATGCGATTTAGAGGGTACAAATACGATGAAATAGCTAAAGAATTGGATTTGCCTATGGGAACTGTCAAGAGCCGTATCTTTTTGGCAAGACGACAGCTCAAAAAAGAATTCAATAAAAGAATGGTATAAGTGAACCTTCCAAAATAATTCAGACCAATAGAAATTGTAGTAAACTCAATATCATCTATTAGTTGCATTTGAGTTTGTACTTTGAATTTGAAGTTTCACTAATCCCTTTATTGAGTCAAAATTTAAGTTTCATATATAAGAATCACAACCCTGTGATTTGTTTGCTTTTTTCTCATATTACACTAAATGGCTTTTGATTACCTATTTTTAACCAAAACTCTTTAATGTTATGTCTAAAACGCATGTTCAGCAGCAACTTCCTTTTGTAGAAAAGTACTTAAAAAACTTCGCACTATACATGACGAAAAATAGAACGGAAGCCGAAGACTTGTACCAAGAAACAGTACTCAAAGTATTGACAAAAGGACATCTTTTTAAGGAAAACACCAATTTTAAAGCATGGTGCGCAACCATCATGAGAAATCTGTTTATCAATGGCTATCGCCGCAAAAAACAGGCAAACGTAGTGTTAGATTACTCTAATAATAACCATTATATAGATAGTGGACAAACTGTAGATAATACTGGAGAAGGAACCATATCCTACAAAGAATTGGTTCACCTGATTAATAAACTTTCCAAAGCCCTATCCGTTCCTTTCCTCATGCGATTCAGAGGTTACAAATACGAGGAAATCGCAGAAGCATTGGATTTACCAATGGGTACGGTCAAAAGTCGTATCTTCTTAGCCAGAAGACAATTGAAAAAAGAGTATCGCAAACGGATGATGTAGAAACATTAATAAAATAATCTAAAAAGGAAAAGGGCAGATTCATAACGAATCTGCCCTTTTCCTTTTTTTTTGCATAAACAATTTATCGCATTGAAGTGTAAAAGAACAGCCATCATTTTGTAGCCTTTATGCGTATATAAGAGGGAACGCCGTAACTTTGGGCCTTATTTTTAGCAATTATAGTAAAACATGAAAAGTAAAAAAATATTGAATTTCAAGTTATTCATAGTCTTTTTTATTTGTGGTTTTTCTACAAGCACATCTATGTTGGGACAAAACCAAACCTTGCAACCCATTGCCCCTGCACCTACGTCAACAACTTCAAAAAAAACACCTCAACCCAAGTCCCCTCCTCAATCAGATACGACCTATATCGAAATCATCAATGCCAATCAATTTGAACATACAACAATAGGAGAAGAGCAAGTCCGAAAACTAACAGGTGAAGTACAATTGCAGCAAAAAGCAGATGAAATGACTCTTTGGTGCGACAGTGCTTATTATTATTTGGACAAAGAAATCGTTGAAGCTCAAAGTAGAGTACACTTCAAACAAGGCGATTCTTTAGATATTTACTCTGATTATTTGTTTTTTGATGACAACAAAAAAATAGCTCGTTTGGAAGGCAATGTGCATTTAGCAGACCCAAAATCCGATATATACTCCGATTACTTGCTCTACGACCTCAAGACCAAAAAAGCAATTCTCAATGATAATGTGCATTTGACCGATGCCAAAAGTGATGTTCACAGTGATTCATTGGAGTATTTTGTGAATACCAAAATGGCGTATCTATATGACAATGTTACGATTGAAGATAGCAAAGTAAAAGTGCGAGCCGATAAGGTTGAATATTCAGTCAATACCCGTCAGTCCATTTTGGTAGGAAAGGTGAACTTAAACGATGGCACGATGGACTTGAGCGCAGACAGAATGGACTATGATATGAACAGCGAAGAAGGTACTTATACTGGTAACGGAAAACTGGTGAACAAAGAAACTACATTGACAAGTCAAAAAGGGCGATACTATGGCAAAAAAGACCAAGTAATCTTTGAAAAAGATGTTCACCTTGTTTCCCCAAACTATGACATTACCACAAGCCAACTGGACTACAACATCCAGACAGAATCAGCCAAATTTAATCAAGCGACAACCATCAAACAAGAAGATGGAATCATCCAAACCGATTCGGGAGAATACAATGCCCAAAAAGACCAGTTGCAGCTGTTCAGTCGATCCACGATTGTAAACGAAAACAACGAAATTACGGCAGACGATTTTTTCTACGACAAAAAAACAGGCATCGGCAATGCCAAAGGAAACGTACTTTGGGTGGATACTGCTCGAAACCTCACTATTACAAGCGACTTTGCGGATTTTTACGATGAAGACGAAAAAGTATTTGCATACGACAATGTGCTGCTTTCCAATGTGATAGACAACGATACGCTCTACATAACCGCAGACACACTCACGACCTACAAAAACATCACGACCACTGCCGCTACCGACTCTACGGCTGCAAAAAGCGATACCGCCCAAGTTTTGTATGCCTACCACCATGTCAAAATGTTGAAAAGTGACCTGCAAGGTGTTTGTGATTCGCTGACTTATTCTCTCGAAGATTCCGTTTTTCGGATGTTCCAAAATCCCGTTTTGTGGGTCGATGAATTTCAGTTGAGTGCAGACACGATTCGCTTGACCACTCAAAACAACAAACCACATACCATAGACTTACTCAAATCGGCCTTTATCGGCAATCGAATACAAGAAGGAGTCTACAATCAAATTGCAGGACGCAATATCTACGGCTTCTTCAAAGACAGCAATTTAGATTTATTGAAGGCGGAGGGCAATGCCGAAAGCGTTTATTTTGGTCAAAATGCGGAGGAAGAATTTTTAGGAATCAACCGAGCAACTTCCAGCAAAATATGGATTTATTTTGCCGAAAAGGAAGTCAATCGAATCAAATTCATCGGACAATCCGATGCGACTTTCACACCCATTCAAAGAGCCAATTTAGCCGAATTTGTTCTGAGTGGATTTGTTTGGCAAGGCGAAAGACGACCGAAAGTATTGAAGGATTTGGTGGTTGTCGCAGATGAAGAAAGCGAGGTAAAACAGATGAAAATGAAAGAAAAAGAGATGGAATCTAGTTTGATTAGCCCTCAGAGTTTGGAGGATTTCGATAGATAATATTTTTTCACTAAAAGAATCCATTATGTCACACTTAGAAAACGTTTGGCGGCAAAAGGGGCAACTTTAAGCGACAAGAATGCCTTCAAAGAATATGGTTTGACTTACGAAGAACTTGTTGAAGAAGTTAAGGCTGGGAAATTACAATATCAAGTGGCTTATGCTCATGGAAATCCTTACTACAAAGTGATTCGGCAAGAAGTAGAAGACTTTATTGCCGAAAAACATGGCGTAAACCATTTGAAGAAAATGGAAACCCATGCACGATTGAAAAAGGTAATGACTGAGTTGCGAAGTCTGAAACGAAAAATTAAAAAATTAGAAAAGGAACAGAAAGAGTTGGAGGAAAAGTTGAAAGATTAGTGAAGACACCGCAAATCTGTATTTCCGATTCTTTTGGTGTAGAAATCTTGGAAGTTAATGGTCATAGAGGAAGTGTTGGGATTTGGGTTTTGGAAAAAGAGTATTTCTATTCTGTGTTCTTCAAGCAATGGACTGTCTTCAATATAGAGGCGACCTTTTGGTGGAACTTTCTCTTTTAAAATTTTGTAGATTTCCGTTTTCCTTTCCTCTTGATCGGCACTGATTTCTTCAATGTTGTCATAGTTGTAACAGACAATCCCCCAGAAATTCACTGGAACACCATCGAAAGCATTGTCAGGTATGTATAGTGGTAACAGATAAGCAACCCTGGCAGAAGAATCAGTTATTTTTTCTTGAATATAGGCTAAACTGCGGTTTCCTTCATTTTCTAATGAGCCTTTGAGTTCAAATAAATAGATGTTGATGGCACGATTTGCCATAATAATCAAAGCCTGTTCACAAGGTTTAGAGCCTTCGGGTACACCAAAAATAGGATGCTTCATTTCTAAATCCACCAACCAAGCAATCGGGTCATAGTCGTTTCCACTATGAGGGATATTCAGAACATGGACTTCTTTTAGTCCTGCCGCTGTATTTTGCTCTGTAATAATGGTATTTTTTATGACAGGCGTGATAAATTTTGTTTTGAAGGAGGCTTTTTTCAAAAAATCCTTGATGTGCTTTAAAGTTACTTTCGCAGACATAAATGCTGATGTTTAGGATTCGACTTCTTCTTCGCTCAAATTAAAAATTTCATCGCTTAAAATATAGTGCATGTCTTTAACTTTCCGTTCTGCTTTTTTGAAATCACTAAAAAACACTCCGTAATCCTTTACCTCATAATCCGTAATAGATTTCCCATCAAAAAAATACACTCCAAAATCTTGAGGCGTTAAATCTGTCATAGGACTCATCTGTAATCCTTTTTCTTCAATCAGTTTCTCTGTATCGATTCCTTTTTCGTGTAGATTGCTTAGTTGAATGTAGTTGTTAATCGTTTCAGCTATCAATGGACTGTGGGTATTGATTAAAACTCTGTTAGAATTTCGATTTCCAAAACGCATTAATAAATCTATCAAGGCAATTTGATTTTGAGGGTGAAGATTTTCTTCTGGTTCGTCTATCATCAGAAAATTATCATTTTCTACTGCCCAATATTTTAGGTATAGATAGAGAGTTGTTAGTTGATTAGAAGAAGAAGAAACAATGTGCATATCTAATTCTTGTTCATTTTTCAGTTTTAATTTAAATTCAACGGGGGCAATGCCCTTTGATGGTTTAATCTGAACATCTCCTCCAATAATATTTACTAAATCTTGAAGTAAATCAATATAAAAATTTGTAGGAGTTTCTCTATTATTCATACTTTGAATAATATCGTTCATTGGCAAAGTATAAGGGCGTTTAGATAAATCTTTTATTTTTTCCAAATTAATGGTAGTATTGAATTCTTTATGAATCAAATCTGTTTCTTCTTTCGATGCGAAAAAAATGTATTTATTATAGGTAGGATAAAAACTGCGATTAGCAGGTAAAAAATAAATGCTACGTGGTTGATTTATCAATATATCAAGAACCTTTCTTGAGAGGGTATGACCAACTCCGTATGGTTCTGATTTTTCATGCAAAAGGCTGATGTTAATTGAGTTATTGTCATTAGTAGTGATTCCTTTTTTAATTGATACTTTATTTGAAGATTCATTTTTATGTATGGTGATTTCTGTATCGCTGAAATTGATTTTTTCTTTATTAAATTTTTCAAAAGAATCTCCTTTGAATTTAATTTGAAAATCATTCTTCAAAAAATGCTGGCTATTCAAATTAAAAACATCCGTAATTAATTTTTTTTCTAAGGTTTTTTCAAAATCTTCAAGTATGATATTAATATCATTAAGATTAATATCCAAAGTGATAGGTAGACTATCTATATCTATAAAAGGATTTTTTGTGAAGTTATTTAATTTAAAAACACTCCACAACAACTGACTCATATATGTCTTTCCACTATTGTTATAGCCCACAAAAACATAGAATCGTTTAGATAAATCTATTTCTCCTTTTTGAATAGGTCCCAAGTTCTTGACAGAAAGTTTCATAGTTCACTATTGCTTTTAGCTCAAATCTTTAAAACTGAAAGTTACCAAAAAAAGTTTAAATAGCCTTTTTTGAACCAGTTTCTTCAAAAAATGTACAACAAAATAAAACGACCTAAATCTGACCTTTCTTTCATAAAAAATTATTAACTTAGTAACTTTGCGGTTTGAAAACAACAGATTATTATTAACTTCCTAAAAACTAACAAATATGGCTTCTGATTCATTAAATATAACAGTAGTACGTCCTGATGTAAAACCGTTTATAAAAACCAATATAAATATTACCCAAATAACAAAATCCAGAATTTCGGAAGTGGATTTTCACAATATTCCTTTTGGTAGGGTATTTTCCGACCATTTGCTTGTGGTAGATTACAAAGACGGTGCGTGGCAAAAACCTGAAATTAAGCCTTTTGGAGACATGATGCTTTC
>JAUHXA010000001.1 GCA_030427245.1 Bacteroidia bacterium
AATTTACTCCACCTTTTTCAATCAAATTGCCGTCGGTGAGAACCCTTGTTCTTCCGCCTCCGCCGCCTTCTCGTTTCCATTTATCTTCACGAAAAGTAGCCTTGCCGTCCAATGCTTCCAAACCTGCGCATATTTCGTCTTGCAGGCCTTCAAACCATTTGCTGATACTTGTTTTGTTCAATGTATTTAATTTGGGGTGAGTGAATGGTTGATAATATATAAATTAATCGCCAAACTCTAATTAGTGCCTGAACGGAAAGAGATAATTGTCTGTCTATCAAAACATAACTAATGGTTAAAACAAACGAACTTTTTCCTTCAATTTTTATATTCTTATAGCAACTTGATGTTAATTTATTAGGAATTTATTGAAGGTATTGATATATGGGGAAACTTTAAAAAGTTCGTCTGTTTAAGTGTTTAGTTATGTTTTAACACTCAATTAGTTAAGAGTTTCCGTTCAAGCACTAATTACTTAATATCTTCATTGTCCTCATCTTCTTCCTCCTCATAATCATCTGCTCCACCTCCGCCTAATAATTCTCCAATATCGAAATTGGGAGGTAAGAAACTTCCTGCCATTTTTTCCATTTCTGTTTGAGAATGATGGTCGGCTACTTTCATCGCTCGATTGACCGCTACTACAATCAAATCTTCTAATTCTTCTAAATCATCTGTATTGACCAAAGAGGGGTCAATAGTGATGTTGTAAAGTTTTTTGCTGGCAGTTGCTTCTACCTTTACCAAGCCATCACCTGCTTCCGCCTCGACAATTATCTTATCCAGATTTTTTTGAAGGTCGCCTAACATTCCGAGTCCGTTGAACATTTTTTTTACAAATTTTAAATTTTAAAAAATATTTGAAAACCTACTTTTCTTCCCCAATTCATGACATCTCTCATTCTATGAATCATAAAAAAAGAAAGCATCTTCAATGTGCTTCAAAACTGTATTTTGAGGTGTAATATTGATGGCCACAATGTCAAAACGCATTTCTCCATTTAGGTCATTTTCATACATGTATGCCTCTGCTGCTTTTGCCAATCGTTTTTGTTGAGCTGTACTCACAAAATCCTCTGGATAGCCATAATAAGTACTGCTTCTGGTTTTTACTTCCACAAATACGGTTGTTTCCAAATCTTTGTCTCTACAATCTTTGCAGATAATATCTACCTCACAACGACTATAACGCCAGCTTGTTTCTAATATTTCAAAACCTTTTTTGAGCAAATATTTTACAGCCATCTGCTCACCTCGTTTGCCTAAATCGTGTTTGTGGGACATGTTCACTGTGTTTAGGTTGTGTATTCAAGTCTTTGTGCTGGTAATTGGTTTGGGGTTTTACTCAACCTTCCCTAATTTCACCATATTGGTTTTTCCTCTCAGATTCAAGGGCATGCTGCCAGTATTAACCACAACATCTCCTCGCTTCACATAACCTTTTTCTTTCAACCTGTTATGCACTTCCAACATACCGTCATCTGTATTTTTGAAAGGGGGAGCAAAAAAGGCACGAATTCCCCAAACCAAACTTAGGGTGTTGATCAGGTTTTGATTGTCTGTAAAGGCGTAAATATTGGCTTTGGGGCGAAAGCTGGATAACAAAAAAGCAGTGTATCCAGAATGGGTCAAGCCAATAATCGCTTTTGCTCCTACTTGCTTTGCGATGTCACAAGCATTGTAGCACATGACATCCGAAAAATGAAACTTTGATTTTTTACGAAGCAAATTTGCTTTGTTGTAAATAGTATCCTGTTTTTCAACCTCTTCAATTATTTTAGTAAATACTTGAATGGCTTTTACAGGGTAATCACCTGCCGCCGTTTCTCCACTTAACATAATCGCATCTGCTCCGTCAAAAATGGCATTGGCTGCATCTGCAGTTTCTGCTCTTGTAGGTGCAGGGCTGCTGATCATGCTTTCCAATATCTGAGTGGCAATAATAACAGGTTTTGCAGCTTCATTACATTTTTTTACAATAAGTTTTTGAGCTATCGGAACCTGCTCTAATGGAATTTCTACCCCCAAATCTCCCCGAGCCACCATTACGGCATCAGATACTTCGATAATTCTATCAATGTTTTGGAGGGCTTGAGGTTTTTCTATTTTTGAAATAATTTTTGCAGGATGCTTCCCAAATTTGATGATCCCTCGTAGTTGGGTGATTTCTTCCGCAGTTCTGACAAAGGATAGGGCAATCCAATTGACAGGCTGGGTCAAAATAAATTCAAGATCACGAATGTCTTTTGGAGTGATGGAAGGAATACTGATGTTGGTGTCAGGCAGATTGACTCCTTTTCGAGGTTTTACAGAACCTCCGTATATGACCTTAGCTGTGACTTTGTCCTCTCCGTTGGTATTCAAAACCACTAATTCGAGTTTTCCATCATCCATCAAAATTCTATCACCAGGCTTAACATCTCGCGCAAAATCTTCATAAGTCAAATACAATTCCTCACTGGTACAAATCATTTCTTGTGTAGTAAATGTGATTGTTTGACCTCGTACGATAAATACTTCTCCATTTTCTACTTGGCCCAGTCTAATTTTAGGCCCTTGTAGGTCTGCCAAAATTCCCACATGAGTATTCATCTCTGTATTAATCTCATGAATCAGGCGAATTACTTCAGCATGTCCTTCATGTGTACCATGAGAAAAATTCAAACGAAATACATCAACTCCTGCTTTTACTAAATCTATCAATGTCTCCTTATTATTAGAGGCAGGGCCTATAGTAGCGACAATCTTAGTCCTATTAAATTTTAGCATACAATTTAAGATATCAAATGTGAGATTATAATTGAAATGGCTGCAAATTTAGTGCAAAAAGACTATATTCATACAAGGAGAGATAAGTAAATAGGGAATTAATACTTTTTTAAAGAAAATTTCTACCTTTGCAACCATAAAATAATAATAAGTTTTTCACATAAAAAAAAAGTTGAGTTATGTCTGAAATTCAATCAAAAGTAAGAGATATTATTGTTGAAAAGTTGGGAGTAGAACCAACTGAAGTTTTACTTGAATCAAATTTCGTCAGTGATTTAGGGGCAGATTCTTTAGATACCGTAGAATTAATAATGGAGTTTGAAAAAGATTTTAACATCTCTATTCCTGATGAAGATGCAGAAAAAATTACGACTGTAGGAGAAGCCGTTTCTTATTTGGAAAGCAAGAAATAAAGCTGTTACGGTAGTGTAAGTTAGTTTTTTTAACTAATATAGAGGCTGTCCCAAGGTGAGTTTTCAATTGAGACAGCCTCCTTTTATTCATCTCGAAAAGATATAAAACATCATATCATGCAATTAAAACGAGTTGTAGTTACAGGTATTGGAGCCTTAACACCAATAGGAAATACTGCTGAAGCTTATTGGCAAGGCCTTATTAATGGCGTTAGTGGTAGCGATTTTATCACTCGTTTTGACACAACAAATTTTAAAACAAAATTTGCTTGTGAAGTAAAAGGCTTTGACATTCAAGATTACATGGATCGTAGAGAAGCTCGACGAGTAGATGTCTTTACACAATATGCCCTAGTTGCTTCTGACGAAGCCGTAGCAGATGCTCACTTGAATGATGACGGAATAGACAAAGATCGTGTAGGAGTCATTTGGTGCTCTGGAGTAGGCGGGATGTTTACTTTTCAGGAGGAAATAAGGGACTATGCGAATAGAGGAGGTAACAATCCTCGATTTAGTCCATTTTTTATTCCGAAAATGATTTTGGACATTGCAGCAGGACATATATCTATGAGACATGGATACAGAGGGCCTAATTTTGCAGTAGTTTCTGCTTGTGCTTCTTCTACAAATGGACTCATTAGTGCTTATGATTGTATCCGTTTGGGTAAAGCAGATGCTATAGTTGTAGGCGGGTCTGAAGCTGGTGTGACAGAAGCTGGTATTGGTGGATTCAATGCCATGAAAGCGCTCTCTCAAAGAAATGATGACCCCAAAACGGCTTCACGTCCTTTTGACTTGGATAGAGATGGCTTTGTACTAGGAGAAGGAGGAGCGGCAATCATTTTGGAAGAATATGAGCACGCTAAAAATCGTGGGGCAAAAATCTATGCAGAGGTAGCAGGTAGTGGAATGTCTGCGGACGCACACCACATCACAGCTCCTCACCCAGAAGGGTTAGGTGCCAGAAATGTGATGAAGAATGCTCTAGAGGATGCGAATATGGACTTAGGTGATATTGACTATATCAATGTGCATGGTACTTCTACTCCTCTTGGCGATGTTAGTGAGGCTAAAGCAATACAAGAATTATTTGGCGAACACGCTTATAATCTAAATATCAGTTCGACCAAATCTATGACAGGACATCTACTAGGAGCAGCAGGGGCAGCAGAAGCATTGGCTTCTATTTTAGCTGTCTATCATGATAAGGTGCCTCCTACTATCAATCACTTTACAGATGATCCTTCTTTTGATCCAAAATTGAATTTTACGTTCAACAAAGCACAACAGCGTACTGTTAGGGCTTCATTGAGTAATACATTTGGTTTTGGAGGGCACAATGCTTCTATTATCTTCAAAAAAATGATGTAAGCAAATTGGCGTAAAGACACATTTTAGTTTTGTCTTTTTCAAAAAGATGATATATTACTTCCCACTCAAATCAACCACAATAATACAATAAGGCACGGCAACACAAGAAAGGAAAAGAGGTAATAAATACTTTGTCAATAAGGTGAAATATTTTTATTGATAAAGTGCTATTTTTCAGTATCAAACGAGCGAAAGGTTTGTGAAAAAAATCAGAAAATTTTTTAATTTGTACGTGTCCCCTCATCGGAAGTTAACCCATCAGCTTCGGGGTTTACTGGGATTTACACCCGCCAATTTATCGGTTTTTCGTTTAGCATTTAAACATAGTTCTCGGTCCTCTGATGCTTATACAAGCAATGAACGACTGGAATATTTGGGGGATGCTATATTAGACTCCGTCATTTCGGATTATCTGTTTAAAAAATATCCTAAGAGAGGAGAAGGTTTTTTGACTGAGATGCGTTCTAAGATTGTAAATCGGCAACGTCTGGGAGAAATTGGAGATAAACTTGCTCTCCAAGATTTTTTGGATTATGATAAAGGATATGTCAGGGTGAATGGCACTATCTTGGGAAATGCCTTGGAAGCTCTTATCGGAGCTATTTATCTGGATGCGGGTTATCAAAAGACCAAGCAGTTTGTCTTCAAAAAAATACTATCTCCCTTTATCAATCTAGATACACTTCAAAACGCCGACATCAATTATAAAAGCCGTCTGTTTGAATGGGCGCAGAAGTATGATTATGAGTTGGAGTTTAAGGTTCTTGAAGAAAAAAAGAAAGGCAACATTCGAATATTTGTAGTAGGAGCTTATGTAGAAGGAGCAATGCAAGGTGTCGGTGAGGGGCGAAATAAAAAATCAGCACAAAAGCAAGCTGCAAGAGTCGTTTATGATAAGAAAAATGTGGGTGAAGATCTTGCCAAATAAAAAACAGCTATCATTGATTGTAAATAATAATGACAGCTGTTTTAACCTCAAAATTTGTATAAATTCACGACGCTCTCCTTTTCATGTAGTAGTTTCTCCTCTAATTCACTATGCGCTTATTCACTTTACCTTCCAATTGTTTTGGATGTAGATGCTTGGAAATTAATCCTATCATCTTAAATGTTTTTTCCATGCCTTTTCAGTTTTCATGGGAATAGTTTTAGTATGTCTTACGGTTCTCCTAAGTTTCAATTAATATGCCATAATGGTAACTTTTTTAAAAAAAAATCGTTTCGCAGATAAGCTAGCATAGAGGCATATACTTTTCCAATATAAATAGTGTTTTTTAACATTTTTTAAGAGTTGGTTTAATAGCCTTCAACACTCATTTGTCCTCATTCTCCTCCAACTAGCTTAGCCTAGTTGCTACTAAAACTCTATTAACGGCTTAATTTGGATAAATAGCAGTTCAATTTTTTCCTAAAAAATAAAACCCCACAAAAAATGGTCTCTTTACACATTTAATGATATATTTACTTCAATAACATGAAGAAGTAATATGCGATCTAAACGCTCAAAAAAAATCGGCAAACGCAAAACTCCACAAACTCGACTTAAAAAACCTCTGGGTATCAGTGTTGAACAATTTTTAAAGTCTCCCAATAAACGAAGGAAGTTTTTATTAGCAGTTTTGCTTAGTTTAATCGTCCTTACATTTTGGCGATACCTAAGCTTCGAATACTTATACCTTTTCAGAGACATAGGGACTGATAGTGTAACGATTTTTTACCCCAACTTTCTATTTTCCTCTTACCATCTACGAACAGAAGGGATTCCTTTATGGTCTTTCTGTAAGGGCTTGGGGCAGGGAGTGTATAGTTCAGAGATTTTTGTCAATCCTTTCAAATGGATATTATATGCCTTAGGCAATGACAAATTGGCTTATGGGATTGCCTATGTTGAAGCCTTGAAGATTTTGGTTATAGGGGTGTTGTATTTTGTATATGCACGAATAGTAGGCTTTACTCGGTTTACTTGTTTGATAGGATGCCTATTCATGGCTTTTTCGGGCTATGCTATCTTGGGCAGTGCTTGGTATGGCCATTCAAAGTTTGTGTTGGATGGTTTGGTTGTTTTGTTGGCATTCGAACTCCTATTCAAAAAGAACAAATGGTGGCTTTTTCCTCTTTCCATATTATTGTTAATTGGCACAAGGCTGTATTTTGTGAGTGTCTTTCTACTCATATACAGTTTGTTCCGTTTTATTGATAGTAAAGGTTGGAGGCCTAAAGCTCTTGTAGAATTTTACTTAAAAATGGGCATTTTAGGATTTATAGGAATCGTTCTTACTGCCCCTTTCTTAGGTTCTACGATTTACAAATTTTTATACAGCCCAAGGGTAGCTGGAGATGTGTCCTATGTTGATAAGCTATCTAATAGGTCTATTTTTTCTTTAGAAGCCCCATTGCATTATGTAACAGTGGTCATGCGTTTTTTTAGTAACAACCTATTGGGGGGCGGAAGTGACTATCATGGTTGGAAAAACTATTTGGAAGCCCCAGAATTCTATTGTGGGCTGTTAACACTACTACTTATTCCTCAGCTTTTTACTTTATTGAATCAAAGACGGAAAATTGTCTATGCCTGTTTCTTAGCATTTTGGGCTTGGATCATTCTATTTCCTTACTTTCGATATGCTTTTTATTTATTTGTTGGAGATTACTACAAAAACGCACTATCCTTATTTATTCCTTTTTCTCTTTTATTTGTGGGAATGATGGGACTAAACCTAATACATCGAGGAGGAAAAGTTCATGTCAAAGTGCTTTTTGCTACACTTGCCATTTTATTACTATTGTTGCATTTTCCTTACGATGTAGCAAAAGGAATTATCAATACCAAACTGCAATTAGTTATCACTCTATTATTGATTACTCACACCGCTATATTGTATTTGTGGCAATCTCGTAAATCCTATAGGTATAGATTGCAGTGGATATTGCTACTAACGGTTTGTTTTGAAGTTGTTTACCTATCGAGTGTCACTATGAATGATAGAATTGCATTTTCTGTCAAAGAATTCAATAAGCGTACTTTATACAACGACTATACTAAAGATGCCATAGATTACATAAAATCAATAGATGACGGTTTTTATCGAATTGACAAAACATACAGTTGTTTTACCAAAAATGAAGCCTCAGCCAACAATATTGTGATTGGTAGCCCGAATGATTCTAAAGCTCTAAATTATTATGGAACATCGTCTTATGATTCACACAACCATAGATACTATGTTCGTTTTTTACAGGAATCAGAACTCATTGAAAAAGGAGATGAAATAGCGAGTCGGTGGATAGTAGGACTTGTCGCCCATCCATTATTAGAATCATTAGTGGGTGTAAAATACCTGCTCACCAAGCCAGAATCGGATGATTTTGTAGATCGTTTTGTTTTTGAAGAAATACATGAAATTGAAGGCATTAAAATTTATCAGAATAAATATAGCCTACCAATGGGCGTAGCTTATGACCGTTTTGTACCTTTTTCAGAGTTTCAAAAGTTGGAAAATAAAACTCAGAAAGAATTAACATTTCTTCAAGCAGTCGTTTTGGAAGATGAAGATATTGCCAAATTTTCAGCATTGAAACAAAAAAGCCTTGAAGATATCAATCAGGCATATGAAGTAAACTTATTAATTGATGAACTTAGGAGTAGTAGTTTACAAATGTCTTATCACAACAACAATCGAATTGAAGGTGCTGTCAATCTTTTGCAGCCTAAAATGATGTTTTTTTCTATCCCTTACGATATTGGTTGGTCTGCAAAAGTAAACGGTCAAACAGCCAATCTGGAATTGGTCAATACAGGATTCATGGGCTTGATGCTACCGTCTGGAAACCACACAATTGAATTGAGCTACATACCCCCTTATTTCTATGAAGGTTGGATAGTCTTTTTCTTTGGAGTAATTCTGTACCTTTATTTGGTATGGCGGACTTATGGGCGAAAAATAAAACATCATTTCAATGGAATTAATTGACGATTTTAGAACTTTCGGAGACAACATTAAGTATGCTTTTTGAAGCAATTCATCCTACCTAAGGAAACTAAGTAAGGAGAGGGTGAATTCTGAAGCATGTCCAATCAAAGCTGAAAAACTGTATTTTTATTCATCATTATCCGATAGTCAATGAAAATCTGCATCATTACGAGTCAGCTCTTGAGTCATGAAAAAATTGGAGGATTTGGAAGCATGTCCAAACAACTTGCCGTTGCACTGCAGGAAGAAGGACATGAAGTAGTCGTGTTGATGCCCAAACGCAAATCGTTTCATAAAACTTCACAACTTCCAGAAGCCATTTCGATTATTGAAGTTGAGAAAACCCAAATTTGGAAGCTTCACATTTACAAATCCATTGACGCGGATATTTACCACAGTCAAAATCAAACCATAATCAGCAGTTTTGCACAAATTGCAGAACCCAACAAAAAGCACATCGTTACCTGTCGAGATCCTCGAAATTTTAAAGACTGGAAAAATGAATTTATTCATGCAACTTGGCGGAGACGCTTCAAAATCCCTTTGAACTACTTGACCGAAGAAAGCAAATTAGCCTATTGGGCAGTGCAAAAAGCAGATGCAGTGGGTGTACCTGCAAAATTCCTCATCCCAAAGGTCAAAAAAATGTATGCGCTACAAAAAGAGGCTGTTTTCTTGCCCAATATTGAAGACATTCCGTCCATTCCTCCTCCAAAAAGTCCTACTATCACGGTACTTTGGGTAGGTAGAATGGCAAAGCGTAAATACCCTGAACATTTTATTGAGTTAGCTGCCGATTTTCCTCAGGTTCAGTTTCAATTATTGGGAAAAGCAGAAGAAGAAAAACGATGGCAATATTTGAACCAATTGGCTTCAAAATATCCCAATGTGGAGATGTTGGGATACAAAGACAAATTCAAAGACATTGATTTTTTTGATTACTTCAACAAAGCCCAAATACTAATCAATACTTCCACACGTGAAGGTTTGCCATTGACTTTTATTGAAGCTGCTGCAAGAGGGTGTGCAATTTTGAGTGCGTCCAATCCCGACAGTTTTGCCTCCAATTATGGTTATTGGGCAAAGGATAGGGATTTTAAAAAAGGACTTCAATCCCTACTGGAAAATGAAGATTGGCGGAAAAAAGGTGAATTGGCACATTCCTATGCCTATCAGCACTATCGAAAAGAAATAGCTGTTCGGAAGCACTTAGAAATCTATCATCACTTGATGAATTCTATGGAGTAAATTCGTGAATATTAGGCGAACTAAAATGTTAAATTAGTCATTCGAAAAACCCAAACAAACAATTCGCTTACAAAATATTGTTTGAGTTTCTAATCCCGGAGTTTCAGAACAGTTTTGGAGGTTGCCTTACTGTTTGTCATTCTCCATATCCTGCACCCACTTCAATAGGGTATTGTGGTAATTTTTGACTACTTCATCCACTTTTTGTTTGTTCGGCTCTCCCCAAATGATTTTATTTTGAAGACTATCTCCCACTTCAATGGCAATGAACCAACTCATGTTTCCTGGATGATTGAAAACAAGCTCTTTCAGCTTCAAACTATCCAAACCCTCGTGTACTTGCTTCAATTGCTCAATACTCAGTTTACCCATAAGGGTAGTATCCATTTTTGCAGTTGGCATCCCGTAGGTTTTGGTCAATTGTCCATTGCCTTCAATGATGTATTGAGTCGTTGCGCCTGTAATGCCGCCACCATGACCAATCACCACCGTTTCGGCATATTCAGTTGATTTCACATCATCCATTTTTTCGATTACCTTGCTTTGTTTATTATTGCAGCCCATCCAAAAGCTCAACAAAAAACAAATACTCCCAAATTGATAAAAAAGTGCTTTCATAGGATTTTTTTGCGATTGATTAAAATATGATGCAGCAATTTAGACAAAATATAGATTTTGAAAAAATTTTGATTTAGACTACCTTTAAGAGTAAGAAAAAATAAATACAATTCCCATATTATGGCAAAATTCTTAGGCACATTACTTGCAATTATTATAGGTGTACTCATTGGCGGATATTTTATGCACCAAATGACTGATATAAATTTGAAACCCGAAATTCACTCGGAAGAAGAATCGCAGGTCATTTTGGAAAAAATCAAAAAGGTATTCAAAATTGTGGTAGTAGAAGGCGAATTTGCAGATGTATTTCGCTACCAAGATTTTTATGGTTGGGACTTACCAGGCTTTCGGAAGACGGCTATTTTGAAGGTAAAAGCCAAAGTATCGGTGGGTTATGACCTCGAACAGCTTAAAATAAAATTTGACCACACGAATAGAATTATCTATATCGAAAATCTGCCCGAACCCGAAATCATAGCGATTGACCCAGATATCAGTTATTTTGATTTAGACGATGGCATCTTCAATACTTTCGACGAAAAAACCCTCACCAAACTCAACAAAACGGCTAAAGACACCATTCGCAGCACTGCCCTCAAAAGCAGCCTCATTCCGGCTGCTCGTTCACAAGCCATCGAAATGCTAGACATGATTACGGGTGTAGCAAGAGAAAGCGGCTGGAAGGTAGAAATGGGAACACCCGAAGTTCCGATTGACGATCCTACCAAAGAACCTGAAAATGAGAGAAGGATTCCTGTGAATTAAAATAGCATTTTTTTAAATGGCAGTCTCATTTTTCACTCGTTTGGATTGAATGATTCAATCGCTTTTCCATCAAAATCACAAATCCATTCTTCTTTGAAAAACTCCACCCCAAAGGTTTTGTAAAACTCAATAGCGGGCGTATTCCAATTCGAAACCAACCAACGTACTTTTTTACAATTCTGTCTTTGGGCTACTGCAAAAAGAGCCTTCAATAAGCGAGAACCTATTTTTTGACCTCTGTAAGATTCTTTTACATACAAGTCGTCTAAGTAAATGGATTTGCCGACCCATGTATGATACACAAAGGAATAGACCGCTATTCCGATGATTTCTTTCGTTTCATTTTCTGCCACCAAACACTCAAAATATTGCTGTTCTGCTTTCATCAGTTCCAAAGTGTTGAGCATTTTTTCGGGCTTTCCTTGAAAAACGGCTAATCCCTTGATCAGTTCGATTATCTCAATAAAGTCCTGCTCGATAGCTTGTCGGATGTTGGTATTCATGTTGTTTTTTCAGAATGATAATTTAAGAGAAGAATGTTTCAGGTGCTGCAATAAACAAAAAATCCCCCAAAAAACCTTTGGGTTTATTGGGGAATCTGTTTGTAATTCAAGTTCATTTTGCATTATTCTGGCATGCAACAATTGTAATCAATTATTTCGCCACGAGTTCTGACTGTTGCACTTTCTACATAAAAAGTAGCTCCAGGAGTAGTCGTGTAAATGATGATTTCGTTTGCAGGAGACACAGCATTTGTCACCATGATTCGTTCCCATCTGCCTGTGTTTTCGACCACCATACTCACATGTGTATTGCCGCCATCGCCAATGCCTACACCTACTTTACCGCTCTCTACCAAAATCCATACACAGGCTTCGACGACCTCTGGCCCTTCGTGGTGTTTTCCGAAAACTTGCACCAGCCCATTGCCTGCCCCACTGGTGGTGACTTTGATCATTTTGCTGCGTTTGTTCAGTGTTGAAGGCTGGAGTTCTGTGGTAATATTGCCATAGGTATTTGTCCAAACAGTCCAATGTCTTGCGGCAGAATACCATCCTTTACTACCACCTTTGATATTGGATGCAGTGGTAAGGGAAGTCCGTTCTCCATAATCCCCTACTTCATTGAAACTGCTGTTTTTCAATAAGTTTCGGGTATTGTTCGGCTCTATTTTTTCTATAGTCCCATATCGAGAAGCCCCTCTTTCGATAGTGGGCTGAGTGCTGGGCTGAAATATTTGAGCAGAAACAGGTAAACTGCTGCCTATAAGTAAGGTACAAGCAAAAAAGAAGAGATGTTTTTTGAAGTTTTTCATTGCTAAGAGGTTTTAAACGTGTTTAGAAAATGCTCATTTCACTGTTTAATACCACTTAACTGCAATAGGTATGCAATGGCGTTGTTTTTTTGCTTTTTCTATGCTTCTTTTTTATCGGGCATCAAATCAATCAAATTTTCGATAAACGGTTGATGTTTGATAATTTCCGCTAAATCCATTGAAGGACGAATCGCATTCGGTTTTTTTGTTTCCGTTTTTGGCTTTGAAGGTACAGCAACTTCTATCTTCAACACTGTAAAACGATGAGACATGACTTGAAAACAATTGTCTTCCTTCAATTCGCATTGTTTGATGGATTGGGTATCTATCCAAGTACCATTTGTACTACTATCTGTCAAAAGTGGTTTTTCACCTTCAAAGGTAATCATTGCATGGCGACGAGAAACGCCTCTGTCTGCCAGTATGATGTCATTGCTTGGGCTACGTCCGATACTAATAGGTTTGTCTAAATCAAAAGTTTGAGTGTGGATTTGCTGCGTATGGAGCTTCCTCCAAGTTAATGTTATTCGCATGGCTTGGCTTGATTTGTTCAGTGAAAAATAGACAGAATGGGGGAAAGGCTGTTTTACTATAAATCAAAATTGGTGCCATAATTTGATTGTTACATGCAATAATACTAAATTCATAAACCCATTTTTACTGGCCTTGTATGGACCCAATACTCTCTAATAATTACTTTGATAGGTCCTTTTCTAAAAACTATTCCGCTACAAATAGTCTCTTCAATTACATCTTTCATTATCTTTAGGTAGTAATAAGAGTGGTATAAAAAAGCAAATAGATTCAATGCAATGACAGTTATAATTTTACCCTCAAAAACCATGAATCACTAATCTTTAAAGCACATGAAAATATTATACCTCAATTACGAATTTCCCCCAATTGGTGGTGGCGCGAGTCCTGTAAGCTACGAAATTGCCAAAAATTATGTGGCTTTAGGCCATGAAGTAAGCGTGATTACAATGTGTTTCGAAGGCTTACCTCTTTTTGAAGCCAAGAATGGTATGCAAATTTATCGGGTCAAATGCCTAAGGAGAAAAGCCAGCATTTGTCAACCGTATGAACAAGCCAGTTATTTATTAAGTGCGATGTTTTTTCTAAGACGACACTTAAAACAACATAAATATGAGATTTGTCACTGTCACTTTCTGCTTCCTACAGGTATATTGGCCTATTGGCTAAAAAAGAAGTATCAAATTTCTTATATTATCACCATACATGGAAGTGATGTGCCAAGGTATAATCCTGATCGTTTTCAGTTTTTGCACAAATTTACCCCTCCTTTACTCCGAAAAATAATACATCATACGAACTATGTCACCTCAGGATCTTGCTATTTGATAGATTTATTGCAGAAAACCATACCCAATATTAAAGATAAACTTGTGTTGATTCCCAATGGCATTGATCCTAATTTCTATTTGCCAATGGACAAAAAACCTATTATTTTTTCAAGTGGACGATTACTAGAACGCAAAGGTTTTCAGTACCTTATCCAAGCAGTTGAAGAAAGTAATATGGGTTTTGAAGTACACATTGCAGGAGATGGCCCCATGATGCAAACACTGAATAAACTGGCTCAAAAATCTAAAACTAAAGTAGTATTCCATGGATGGTTGGATAATACTTCCAAAAAATACAGACAACTTTTGGGCGAAGCTTCTATATTTACCCTCGTTTCGGCTAAAGAAAATGCCAGTATTTCACTTTTAGAAGCCATGTCAGCCGCTTGTGTAGTGATTACTTCTAATATTTCGGGTTGTCCCGAAACAGTCGGTAAGTCAGGATTAACAATTTCCCCTAAGAACTCACTATTACTGAAAAAAACCTTAAAAGATTTGATTGACAACCCTTCAAAAATTAGGCAGTTGAGCACTTCTGCACGCTGCAAAGTGGTAGAAGAGTATAGTTGGTTGAACATCACCAAAAAATACGAAGAGTTGCTCTCCTGTTAGTAGTTTAATTTTCTATGAAATCAGCCTTTGAAAGAGATACTCTCTACACTATTTTGGTAAAAATACCCACTACAATTTGTGTATTGATATACATGATATTGCTTACTCGGTTATTAGGGCCAGAAGGAAATGGAGTTTATACACTCATCATTACGAATATTCAGATTGCCTCTCTACTCTTGAGTTTTGGCTCTAAATCAAGTACTACTTTTTTCTCAGCCAAAAAAAAATTACCTATTGATAAAATATTGGGTTTAACCATCCTTTTTTTAGGCATCGCAATCAGCCTTATGAGTTTGCTTCTACTTTTGACTCACCTCAATATAGCCCACCTTCGCTCTGTTTTCTTACCGTCCCGTTATACAGAAACTTTTTTCTTCGTGTTCATTTTATTTATGTTCCTCTTTAAAAATCTGTTTAGAGTCTATCACTCTTTATTTACTGGGCTTACTCATTTCAAGGAGCTCAATGCCTATCACTTAATTAGTCATTTGGTGCAAGTAGTTGTTATTGGAGGTCTTTACTTTTATTGTCAATACTCTGAATTTCAATGTTCCATGTCAGTCGTTTTTTTATGGATTCTTCTCATTGAATTTCTCAATTCTGGGATATTTACTTTCCTGTTCTTTAAAAAAATACCTTTTAGGGTAAACTATCAAATATCTATTCAAGAAGACTTGATTCCTTTTTTGAAGTATGGAATAAAAGGATACGGCTATAACCTTGGAGAATACATAAACAAAAGATTAGATGTCTGGCTAATAGAAATCTATAAGGGAACTGCGGTATTAGGGCAGTATGGATTAGCTACTCAAGTAAGCAATTTCGTATTGGAGCTTATTCGGCCCATCAATGTTGTCTTGTTTCCTTACCTAACCAAAATGGAGAAAGAGAAAGGGGCCGTTCTGTTTTGTAAAATTTTCAGAGTCTATGTTATTTTTTATCTATTTTTCGCTGCATCTGTGTGGCTTACGGCAGACAAAGTAATTCCTTTTGTATTTGGAGTTGCCTTTTTAGATTCTATTTTTCCGATGAAATTATTGGTCATTGCCGTTGTTTTTGCGGGGACTCGCAATATTTTAAGTATATACAATAAGGCTTATGAGCGTCAAAGATTTAGTCTCATTGGCACTTATTTAGGCTTGATAGCCACCATCATTTTAGGGTTTTGGTGGGTTCCTCTTTATGGTATTATTGGAGCAGCCTATGTATCTCTTGTCGCTTACGGAATGACTGCTCTTTTTATGTTTGTTACCCTTTTACCTCATTTGAAACAACCTCTATATCTGCTTTTTATCCCGCAAAAAAGCGATTGGATATGGCTAAAAATGAACATCCAACAACTAATGAAAAAGAATATCTAGCTTAATTTGTTTACCTGCAATAATAGACCTCTACTTTGGTATTATCCATTCCATATCCGTTGTATTTAGCACAGTTTTGTACGATGTGCTCATGGATGCTCGTAGGGAGGTGATACCCTTTATGTGTAGCCCATACGACCCAAGCTCCTCCTTCAAATTTGCTTACATCTCTTTGAAATTGTTCTAAACTATATTGTTTCTTATTAGGCATGTCAATTTTTTGAATTATTTTGCCCATTCCTTTCATATACATTGCATCAAAATAAAGAGAAATGATTCCCTGTGTATCGGGATTTATATTCTTACGTATAGTGGCATAAGCCTCAGCAGAAAATTGTGCTTCAGGATGTTTTCGATAAATGTGCTCATAATTATCCGCAAACTCAGAAATACTCAGCATTACAATCATCATTGGAAGCAGTAGCTGAAGCCGCTTTGAAGTAAACAAGCAATTTACCTTCATTAAAATACCAATACTCAGCATGTAAGCAAATGGAAGGATATGAATGACATAGCGATAATGAGCAAAATAGTTAATGCTGTAAACATATAATACTATAGTGACGATCAATATACCATATAGAGCAACCGTTCTTGTTTGATTTTTCCCCAATACTATTAACAACCCTCCAATCAACAATATACCTATTGAAGTATATTCTGGAAAAGGAAAACCCAACAAATATTCTAAGTAAATATCTTGATAAACTTCAAAAAAGTTAAACGTCCTCCCTATTCCTTCTTTCTTGAGAAAAAGACTAAAAAGTAAAATCATTCCCAAAAAAAATACTCCCACTGTCGCTAAAGGCAAAAGCAGTCTTTTTTGTTTTTTTACAACAAGTAAATACATGAATAAAGGAAAAATAATGGGAAAAATAATTAAAGAAAGTATATGTATTTTAATACAAAAAAAAATAATTATACACAGACCTATCACTAAGCTCCAATTATAATTAAAGTATTGTCTTAGCCATTGATGTTTTTTGTATAAAGTTTTTGGAACATATTTTTTGGTCGTTAATACTTGATAAAATGTATAAAAAAGAACTGCAAAAAGGGGAATTAACACGGCGTACATTCGTACTCTTCGGAAATAGAAAATGAAGTAGGGTTGTAGGATGCACACAAATGTCACTACAATGGCAGCTTGTCGGCTTTGTAAGAAGAAAGAGGAAATACCATATATAATCGGAATAAACAAGACACCAAAGACAACCGAAACCAATCGTGTACTCCACTCAGACAGTCCTAAAAATTTAATGCTTTGTGCGACCATCCAAGTGTGAGGCCATGCACGGGAATACTTTTCACTTCCTGGTTGATTCATCCAAAAATCCCAGTGATTGTAACTTCCTGTTTCTAAATATCCCTTTGCTGCTCTCACCACCAAAGGTTCATCTGGGAGCCAATCATAGTAAGCCAAATCATAAAGGTATATTGCTGCCCCTAACAGACACAATCCCATCAGTATAAGTTTGTACCGCATGGGTTCGGCTTGCCATTTTTGGGCTAAAAAACCAAGTATAGGAACCCTATATAAAGTAGGATGTATGTTGGCGAACTGCTTTTTCGCTTCTTTAATATTTCTTTGCTGGATTCTCCAAGTCTGGCGCTCTATTTTTCGAAAACGCACTTGATTGTAATATACAAACAAACATCCCGATATGCTTATCGCAATTGCCCAATAGGGCCTTTTTAGGTTAGTAAAAGGTTGGGCTATCTCAAATTGGTTTAATAAAATAAAAATTGCCTGAATCAACAACAACCCCAAAAAACAATATCCCCAAAGCTGTTTTGACAAGAGTGGGGAAGATGATTTTTTGAGAGGTCGCATAGTATATTTTGGTTTGAGTTGTTCAAATTTTCTATCACTTTTTTGAAAACCAAAAGGTACAACCTTTTACAATTTTACACAACACAGACTTCCTTGCATCCAAAAATACAAGAATTCTTTTAAGGCAAGTATTCGTTTGGGTATCCGATATTTTCCCTAATTTCGCTGTTGAACAAAAAACAAACACGCTTATGAAGTTCAATGATTTTGAATACCGTCGCCCTGATATGTCAAGCTTCAAGACAGACTTTGAAACAATGATAGAAAAGTTTAACAAAGCAAGCGAATTGCAGCAGCAAAGCGAAGCAATGCAAGAAATCAATAAATTGCGCTCGTTTTTTGACAGCATGAACCAAATTGCATCTATTCGTTATACACAGGACACAACCAACAAACAGTATGTTGCCGAACAACAGTTTTTTGACGAACAGTCACCTATTTTTCAAGAATTGGAGTCAAAGTTTTACCAAGCCTTGATCGACTCCCAATTCAAGGAAGCTTTGCAGGAAAAATGGGGCAAACAGTTGTTTGACATTGCAGCAGCTAAAGTCAAAACGATTTCTCCAGAAGTAGTAGAAGATTTGAAACGAGAAAATCATTTGGCAAGTTCTTATACCAAATTATTGGCTTCTGCAAAGGTGCTCTTTGAGGGAAAAGAACGCAACCTGCAAGAATTGACTCCCTTTGAGCAAAATTTGGACAGAGATCTTCGCAAACGTGCTAGTAATGCAAAGTGGGGTTTCTTTGAAGAAAATGGAGATGAAATTGATCGTATTTTTGACGAATTGGTAAAAGTTCGGCATTTGATAGCCACCAAATTGGGGTATGAAAACTATGTGCCTTTGGCTTACAATCGTTTGATGCGAACCGACTACGATTCTCAGATGGTGGCAAATTATCGTCAACAAGTGTTGGAAGAGGTTGTGCCTGTGGCGGTTGAATTGCGAGAAAGACAAGCCAAACGTTTGGGTTTGGAGAAATTGGCTTATTACGATATTTTGCTAACCTTCAATACAGGCAACCCTACACCCAAGGGCAATTCTGATTGGATTGTAGAAAATGGGAAGAAAATGTATGCCGACCTGTCGCCTGAAACAAATGAGTTTTTCAATTTTATGTTGGACAATGATTTAATGGACTTGGTGAGTAGAAAAGGCAAGGCTACAGGAGGTTACTGCAATTACATTAGCAATCAAAAAGCACCTTTTATCTTCTCTAACTTCAATGGTACTTCGGGCGATATCAACGTTTTGACTCACGAAGCGGGTCATGCTTTTCAGGTGTATATGAGCCGCAATTATCAAGTGCCAGAATACAACTGGCCGACTTATGAGGCATGTGAAATTCACAGTATGAGTATGGAGTTTTTTGCTTGGCCTTGGATGGAGAGTTTTTTCAAGGACGATACCGAAAAATTCAAATTTGAGCATTTGAACGACTCTGTTCTTTTCTTGCCTTATGGTGTGGCGATTGACGAGTTTCAACACTTTGTGTATGAAAACCCAACAGTCAGTCCAAAGGAACGCAAAACGGCTTGGCGTAATATCGAAAAGAAATATTTGCCATGGATGGATTACAATGGTAATGAATTTTTGGAGGAAGGAAGTTTTTGGCAAAAACAAGCGCACCTTTTCTTCACCCCATTCTACTACATTGACTATACGCTTGCGCAGGTTTGTGCTTTTCAGTTTTGGAAGCGAGCCAATGAAAACCGAGAAGATGCTTTTGCAGACTATGTGAAATTGTGTAAAGCTGGCGGGAGTCAGTCGTTTTTAAATTTGGTGGACTATGCCAACCTAAATTCTCCTTTCAAGGATGGATGTATCAAAGACGCAATGATGCCGATTAAGGCGTATTTACAAACGGTAAATGATGCAGTGCTTTAATGCTCTAATACCAATCAAATTTAGAAATAGAAAACCCCGAATTGAAGATTTCAATTCGGGGTTTCTTTTTATTCGAGAATTGTAAAATGGTGTCATCAAAACAATAATGCAATCAACACCATCTTACAATTTCACAATTCTATCTATTTAGCCAAGAACAACTTGATGTGTTGAACATGACCATTAGCAGTTGTCAATTTCGCAATGTACGTTCCAGAAGGCATTGCCTCACCGAATTGTACTTGGTAGTTTTGACCTGCTTCTGCCATACCATCAAACAAAGTAGCTACTTTGGCTCCTCTGATGTCAAATACGTCTAAGCTTACTGTTTCTTCCGTACCTACTTGGAAACTGATCATGGTTTCATTTGCAAATGGATTTGGTGCTGCAATCAATTGAGAAGTCTCAATGATTTCAGCTTTTCCTCCTCTTCTACCACGTCTTCCATTACGGTTTGGTACATTCACAGTCATCGTTTCTGTATTACCTAAACAATCCGTTACTGTAAGTGTATAGTCGCCTGTCATTGAAAGTCCACTTATGTCTTCTGTAGAAGCCGCAAAGCCACCAGGACCCGTCCAAGAATAAGTCAATGAACCGCAATCTGTGTTTCCACCTGTGACCGTTACAGCTACAGAACCCGTTCCTGCAGTAGTCGGTACACCTGCAACAGCATCTAAGGTAATTTGGATTGGCGTGAAACAACCAAGGGTCATAACATAAGTTCCTTGGGATCCACTCCATCCACTTACATAAATGTAATAATCAGTGCCAGCTGTAGATTCAAAGATCAACTCAGAACTATAGTTTACAAAATTATCAGCAGCACCATCTTCAGCACCATCAAGACAAGCCAATGCTTCGCAACCACCAGTGAAGACTTGCAAATTGGTGTCATAATCACCTCCATCATTATCTGTTGATAATTTCACATTCTCTCCTGTTCCTTCAAATACATACCATACGCCTTCAGCAGGGCTAGAAACACTACCACAATTCAAACCTGGGTTTGTATCACTAAAGTCATTCGTGTTTTCCGATACTACATCACCACAAGAAATTTCCAATGCTGTCGCACAAGAATCGCCACATGGAGCGCACAAGCTACCACCACAATCAACACCTGTTTCGTCGCCATTCATGATGCCATCCGTACAAGTTTCGCAGCTTCCATCATCAACTTCTGCATCAGCATTGTAGTTGTGTGCAGTTTCATCCATACAACCGCTAACAGGAACAGGACAAGGATCACATTTCGTACCACCACAGTCAAGACCTGTTTCACTGCCATTTTGGATTCCATCATCACAAGTTTGACAAGGATTGTCAGGATCATCTGTATTCGCTCTTGGACGATAGTTGTGTGCCGCAGGATCCGTACAGCCAAGAATAATCGTACAGTCTGAACAAGTAGTGGCAGTTTCTCCACATTCTGCTTCACAAATACCATTTCCACATTCACCAAAAATACAAGAATCATCTTCTATAGTAGCATCAGGATCGTAGTTACAAGCATCTTCATCAGTACAACCTGCACAAGTGGTATATTCACAACTTTCGTCATTAATCGTAGCATCAGGGTTGTAGTTACAAGCCAACTCATCGTCACAACCAAATACATCATTTGCACAATCATCACAGGTCGCCGCAGTCTCTCCACATTCAGGATTACAAATACCGTCACCACATTCACCGTCAGAACAACTTCCATCGTCTATAGTAGCGTCAGGATCATAATTACAGGCATCTTCATCGGTACAACCTGCACAAGTAGTATATTCACAACTTTCATCATCAATAGTTGCCATTTCATCGTAGTTACAAGCCTCAGGGTCTGTACAGCCTGAATATTCACAACTTTCATCGTCGTACACAGCCAATTCGTTGTAGTTATCTGCCTCTGGATCTGTACAACCGATACATTCTTCGTTTGTAGTAACTTCTATTATTTGAATATTGTCAAAAGCAAAGCCATCTCCAGCTTGAAGTGAGCCATCAGAAGTGAAAACAACACTAAAGATTACGCTTGGCTCTCCTGCTAAGAAGTCAATATTGTGGGTGGCAGTAAGCCATCCATCAACTGCACCTTCTTTCATTGCACTACAATTGGTATCCGTTCCTACACAATCACCAGACCATCCTGGCGCATCTGTCAAGCCAAAAATATCATGAGAAGAAATATCTAGATTGTTGTACCAGTTGGTGCCATTTCCAGCACTTGTGCCATCACTTCCTTCTCCCAATTGGGTAAAAGTGTTTCCTCCATCTGTACTAAAAGATACGGAAGCTCCATCAAAATTAGTTTCGCAATCCCAGTTGACATCAATAGAGAAGGTAGCAGTCTCCATACAACTCATGTCAAAACAACCAGAAAAGAAGAAAATAGCTTCACTTTCATTGTATTGTTCATCAATAGGATCAGTGGTGTCATTTGTAAGAGCAAGATCCGAGAACCAAGCCTGTGTTCCATCAGAAGCACCATTAATATTGGTCTGAACAGGAGGCATACCTAAAGCCATAGTAGAACCATTAGTACTAAAATCCTGAACAGTCCATCCGCCATCACCCGCTTCAAAACTTTCTACGTATTCGTCATTTTCTCCGTCAATGGGGCCAAATGCATCAAAAGCAGTCACAGTAACACCCGTAACACTGTTATCACCAGGATTAGCATCAGTAATTTCTGAAGCAACTGTGAAGTTTACAGAGATATCAATGGTGTACGCTCCTAAAGTTGAAAGGTCAAAAGTAGTTGATACGGGAAAGTCTATCGTAGCCCCTGGGCCAATCTCAGGCAAAGATTCTACAATAGGCCCAACTGGACCATTAGGTCCATCCGTAATAGAAACAGTTACTTCTGCATCACCAGCATTTACACCATTACAGCCAGCAGCAACTGCAACGGTTAGAATTTCAGCACTTGTGAAACCACAACCATTATTATCAAAAAATGTACCTACTAAAGAAATATCATCATTAAATACACCAGCAGTAAAACTAAACTCATCCTCAAATTCAGCTCCTTCATCAATACAAGTAACACCTGCATTATCAGGTAGGTCTCCAACATCATTATCAGCAGGGCTAAACGCTGCTACATAGATACATCCATCAAAGTCACCATTTTCATTACCAAGAATTTCAACAGTCTGTCCATTCCATCCGTCACCAAATGTGTCAAAAGCTTGAAATGTATAAGATTCACCAGCCACCAAACAAACGGATGTTACATCAATAATATCAGCATCCTCTTCATATCCCATACAATCAAGGCTCGCAACAGTTGTACCTTCAGAATTTATTAAAACCCATCCAGTTTCTTCTTCAAAACTTCCTGTAGTAGTGTCTATAATAATATCAACACCTGTTTCACCAGGCCCACATTGAGCGAACAAGCTTTGTTCGGAACAACACATGAACGCCGCTATCAATGCGAATAGCAGCTTCCATTTTTTAGTAATTAATTTAGTCATAATAAATCATTTTAATTTAAAAAAAGTTAAATATCAAATGTTGATTGAATGTTTATTGATTTTTGGAAAAAAATACTTACTTCTTAAAATAGCCTTCAATATAGGATTTTTTATGAAAAGTTGCATAATTTTTCAGTTTTAATATTCATTTTTTTTTTAGAAACATTTTCAACTGAATTGGAAAATAAAATTAACAAACTTGCTTCTCTACTAAGTTGGTCTTTTTTTTGACACAAAATAGACACTGGCATTGGGTTTGTGAATAGATTTATATAAAAAAAAATCCCAATGAAACCTTGTTTCTTTTTTGCTGTCTTTCTCTGTTTATGTGGTGATTACGTAATTGCACAAAGTCAAAATAAGCGATATGTATTGTTGGAAGAGTTTTCCAACACCTATTGCCCGCCTTGCATTTTCCGACATCCTACCTTCAATGAAAACATCTTAGCAGATTACGAAGATGTTGAAGTTCTTCACGTTTCCTATCATGTAGGCTCACCCATTCCTGATGATATATTTTACCAAGCCAACATTGAAGAAGTGGAAGAACGAGCAAATTATTATCAAATACAAGGAACTCCTACCCTTCATGTATTGGGTAACTTTTCGCCCTCAGGCCCCTCTCCTGATTATGATATCCTTCCTATTACTACGCTTCAAGAATACACAGGCAGTATCAGCCCATTGAAGATTGTAGTAGAGGAAACAACAAAAGAAAACAACCAACGCAGTGTGCATATTGAAGTCCAAACAGTAAACCAATTCATTCCAAGCAATCTTTTTCGATTGAGAGTAGTTATTGTTGAAAAAGTAGTAGAATACGAACCTCCCTTTGAAGGAATGGAAAACCGATTACACAATATTTTTCGACAAACTTTGGGAGGATGGGAAGGAGAAATTTTTAATCCTGCAAAAGTAGGGGAATCGGTTAGTTACCATTATACTTACTCTATTGATGAAAGCTGGCAAAGCGACCAAATTTATGTGCTTGCTTTTGTGCAAGACGACCAAAACCAAAGTATCCTCAATGCAGGTTCGAGTTGGCAAAATGAAACCGTTGATATTGAGACTAATATTTTGAAGCAAGTACCTCGCTTGTATCCAAATCCCAGCAGAGATGTGATCTTTTTTAATACCGACAAAAAACTGCAATCTGCTCACGTTTTTGATATGCAAGGACAATTGCTTCAAGAAACATTTTTCACCTCCTCAGATTCGTCAATGGATATTAGAAATTTACCCAAAGGTGTTTATTTTGTTTCGCTTCAAGAGGAGGGTAGGATTTTTGTGGAAAAATTAGTGAAATGGTAAAAAAGCAGGATGAGAGAAATAATGTTAAGAAAAAATTAAATATTTGACAAAAACAAGTTTTTTTTTGCAATCTAACAGACAAATTAATACCTCAATGCACTTTTTTTTATTTTTCTGATAGAAATGTGACCTATAATCTAATTATTCGTCTTAAATTTGAGTTGAGTGTAGTGATTTAAAGATTTTTGAGGGTAGGTCATTAGCTTTTTTAAGCTTGTCCTACCTTTTTTTTTGCTCATTTTTGAAGTAAGTAATAAGAAAAAAATAACTTGAACACCTTAATTCCCCTTTTGAAAGGGGGTGGGGTATGTTAGCTGAAAAATCGTTCAGGTTACTTTTTTACCGTTACTAACTCCGCAAAAATATCCTTCCCGTCTGTCAATTCCATCAAAGTCGTTTTACCTTCCAAATTACTTATTTCAATATCCAAAGGACCGAGTTTGTGATAACTTGCAATTTTTGCGCCTGTTGAAGTAGTTTTCCAATTTTCCCAAGATGCCTCTGCTCCTCCAATCGGAATAATTTTTACCCACATTTTGTAGCTTTTCGGCAAACCATTTTCGTCCAATATCCACAAATAAGAATCTCCAGGTGTGACACCTCCCGAACTATAGGTAATCATGAGTCCATCCGAACCATCTTCGAGTTTTACGATACTGCGAGTCGTACCCCCATCGAATACCTTTGCAGGAGCATTGAGCCAAAAAGAATCATTTGCCCAATATTCCCATGCCTGTTGCACCAGTTTATCATTTTCGGTTTTATCTACAATCGCCTCTCCACCTTTGTAGGCAATGCCCTTTACTTCGTGCAAATTGATTAGTACTCTATAATCCTCCCATCTGACTTCTGTAAAATGCCGTTTTTTGTCCCATACATAATCGTGCCTTCCTGCAAAATTCCAAGTCACTGCTCCTGTGCTGTCCCAAGCTGTTTTGTTGATAGCCGCCAATACTTTCTGTGCCAATGCCTCTGCTTCTGGACCTGTTTTTCCTTTAGGAAGGGGTTCGCTTTTGAGCCAGATAAATAAGAAAACGGCAGCGATTAAAACGCCCAAGAAAAGGCCAATTCGTTTGAGCCATTTAATTTTTTTGGTGGAAGCCATTCTATTTTTGTTTAAAGTTTGATTTATACGAATGGTAAAATAAGTAAAAAACCCTAACTTTGATAAAAAAATACCGCTATGATATTTTTAGATTTTGAAGCTCCTGTAGCCAGCCTGTACGAAAGACTGCAAAAAGTAAAAGAAATCTCTCAAACCGAAAAGGTGGATTTGCAGAGTGCTATTGCTGACTTGGAGAAAAAAATTGAAGCTGCTAAACATAAGGTTTACAAAAATTTAAGTCCTTGGCAGCGGGTTCAGCTTTCTCGCCATCCCGAACGTCCTTACACACTTTTTTATTTGAAAAACATGTGTGAGAACTTTACCGAGTTGTATGGGGACAGACTGTTTGGTGATGACAAAGCGATTGTCGGGGGATTCGGCAATTTGGACGGTCAGACAGTGATGTTTATTGGACATCAGAAAGGAAAGGACACCAAAAGTCGCCAGTATCGGAATTTTGGTATGGCCAATCCAGAAGGCTATCGTAAGGCACTTCGACTCATGAAAATGGCCGAAAAATTTGATAAGCCTATTGTTTGTTTTATGGATACTCCCGGTGCCTATCCTGGCATTGAAGCAGAAGAACGTGGGCAAGCGGAAGCTATTGCTCGTAATATGTACGAAATGGCACAGCTGAAGGTGCCGATTATTTGCATTGTAATTGGAGAAGGCGCATCAGGTGGAGCGATTGGTATTGGACTCGGTGATAGAATTGCTATGCTCGAAAACACTTGGTATTCAGTGATTTCTCCTGAGTCATGTTCTTCTATACTGTGGCGAAGTTGGGACCACAAAGAAAAAGCTGCGGATCAACTCAAATTGACCGCAACGGATATGAAGGAATTGGGTTTGATAGATGAAATTATTCCCGAACCTTTGGGTGGTGCACACAATGACCCAATTATCACTGTAAAAACGGTAAAAAGTTACATCAAACAACAATTGGCGTATCTGATGCCTATCGAACCAAAAGTACTAGTGAAGAAGCGCATCCGAAAGTTTGGAGCTATGGGAAAAGTAGAGATTGTAAATTAATGTTGGAATACAAGTATTCTTATTGAAATAAACAATTAACCATTTTCAAACTCCATGCTCAATAAACTACAAAAATTCTTTTATTTTTATCACCTCAAAAGTCGCTTAAAGAAACATGGGGTGCGACATCAGGTGGTCAACTTTCAAAAAGCGAAATATGTAGGTGTCGTATTTGACGGAACAGATGAGTATGATGTAACAACGGTACTCAATTATGTGCATAAGTTGAAAAAACGAAATCTAAAAGTAAATATGTTGGGATTTGTAGATGCTAAGACGATGACCGAAAATATGAGTTATATGGCTTTTTCACGCAAAGAAGTCAACTGGTATCACAAACCCAGCCACCACATGCCATTGGAGTTTACAGGCAAAGAGTTTGACATTCTTATCAATGCACATACCTCTGAATCTGCTCCATTGGAGTATATTGCCACTTTTTCAAATGCAAAATTTAGGGTCGGACCTTACTTAGAGGACGACAAGACTTACTGTTTTGATTTTATGATTCGCACCAAAAGCGATGATTTAGCAGATTTTTTAGAAGAAGTCGATCATTATTTAGAAATTCTTGACCGTTTATGAATCCTCAATTAAAAGGCGTTGGGGTCGCCTTAGTTACTCCTTTCCAAAAAGATGGCAGCGTTGATTTTGCTGCCTATCAACGACTGATCAACCATGTCATTGAAGGCGGTGTGGATTATGTCGTGGCTCTTGGTACTACGGGCGAATCACCCACTTTGTCAAAGGAAGAAAAATACGAAGTCTTGGACAAGACAATTGAATTTGTCGAAAAACGGGTCTCAGTAGTGGCTGGTTTTGGTGGGAACTATACGGATTCTGTGTTGAAAAACACCAAGGGCTATCACTTCAATGGCATAGATGCCATTCTTTCGGTCAGTCCTGCCTATAGCAAACCCACACAAGAAGGTATTTACCAGCATTATAAAGCCATTGCAGCGGTTTCACCTCGTCCGATTATTCTCTACAATGTGCCGGGTAGAACGGGTTCTAATATGACCGCAGCTACGACTCTTCGATTGGCGAAGGATTTGCCGAATGTGGTGGCCATGAAGGAAGCTTCTGGTAACTTGGTGCAGTGCATGGAAATCGTAAAAGACAATCCTCGAAAGGATGATTTTTTGGTGGTTTCGGGCGATGATATTGTTACCCTTCCTATGATTGGTTTTGGGATGGACGGTGTTATTTCGGTGATTGCCAATGCCACTCCAAAGTTGTTTTCGGAAATGGTTCATTCAGCATTGAAGGGAGATTTTGTGACAGCCCGCAAGCGACACTTCGAATTACTTGAACTGACCCAATTGATTTTTGCAGAGAACAATCCAGGTGGAGTCAAAGCTGCTTTGAGTGTATTGGGGATTTGTGAAGAAAATTTCAGATTGCCTATTGTGCCTGTGAGTCGGACATTGAAGGAAAAGATAGAGGCAGCTATCGGGGAATTGGGTGGTGACTAGGAGTGAAATATCCAATGTTTATAATGATAACATTGTACCGATTCTTATTGCAATTCTACTTCCATCCAAACAGGCTGATGGTCACTGTATTGAAAATCCAAGTTGATTCCTCGAACGCTTTTGACACCCACATTAGGCGACACTAGGAAGTAATCTATAACAGTGGTAAAGGTGCTATCAGGAGAATAGGTCTCCAATAATGCACGATTGGTAGGAACAGTGCTGTCATAAACCCATTTCCAACCTGCTTCGGGATAGTTTTTTGGCGACTTCATACTTTCATTCGGTATTGTACCTTTTTTTACGAAATGATAAGGGTCAAAATCAGGAGGGATTTGGTTCCAATCTGCACCCACAATCACATAATTTCCTTTTTGATATTCTGCCACCAATATGTCTTCAAGATATTTCATTTGAGTCTTCTTTAATTTTCCTCCTTTGTCATAAGCCGAGTTGTGACTATTAATGACCACCAGTTGTTGAGTTTTGCCTTTGATAGAAAACCGTTGGAATAAGAAGCACCTATCCAACATATAGAGAGAGACAGGCCATTCGTAATTACCTGGAAATTGAAATCGAATATTTTCAAGTGCTTCAAAACGACTATAAGTCGCAATACCACTATGTATGCCTCCGAGTGGCTCAGTAAAGGGTATCGGAATGAAATCTACCAAAAAATTGGTGGCAAACGTATAATGATAACTTGGCAAAACTGCTTCGATTTTTTCCAATTGATTAGTATAATAACTTCTTTGGGCACTGCTGTCTACTTCCTGCAATAAGATAAAATCTGCACTGTACTGCTGCAATGATTGGGTAATCCCTGCCATGTTTTTTTGTACCCATTGATTTTGGGGATGTACCATTTTGCCTCCATCATAAAAAAAATCAGATTCACTTCCCAATCCTCCATAACCAATGTTCCATATCAAAAAAGAGATATTGGAAGAAGTCAGTTCAGGTGTTTTTAGAACAGTAGAGGCAGATTTGTTCTGTGACAACAATATCTTAACATCAGGTTGATAGTCTGTTATACTTGCATGAATAATGAGCCCTCCCAATATAAGCGCTATTGTTCCAAGCAATAGTAGGAATAATTTTAATAGAAATAGGAATACCCGAAACATCTACGTACATTTTTTGTCAGGAAAATTTTCAAACAATTTACTCAATATTTTTCAACTCAAGTGAACATTCTTATTATTTCCTCGTTTTAATACCAAATACATTACATACTGGCAAATATAAACGGCATACACAAAATAACATAAGCTGTTTCTATAAGAATGGACTCGTGTCTTTTTAATGAGTCACAAAATCATATTTATGTGCATACATTAACATCAAATATGATTAATGCCTGTTAATGCAACAAACACGGAATCTACATAAATTTTTATTATAAATACTTATTAACTTAAAAAAAATAAATCATGAGTGCTTTTTCTGATAAATTAAAAGGTAACTGGAACGAAGTCAAAGGTAAGTTGAAGCAAGAATACGCAGAATTGACTGACAATGACTTGATGTATAAAGAAGGGAAAGAGGATGAATTATTAGGCAACATCCAACAAAAAATAGGAAAAACCAAACAAGAAGTCAAAGACTTTATAGACAGTTGCTGTTAAATCTCCTTCTTATAACAATACCATTTAACCTCGATTACAACTCTTTTTTTTAACTCTAAATATTATCATTATGTTACGTTTTGCAATTTCATTTTTTATTATAGCATTGATAGCAGCAGCTCTCGGATTTGGCGGTATTGCAGGTGCTGCCGCAGGAATCGCTAAGATAGTTTTCTATATCTTCCTTATACTGTTTGCATTTTCATTGATTAGTAGTTTACTTAGCAAAGCTTAGATTAAATCAAACTCCAAACCAAATAAAAGAAAGCAGTCAAATTAAAAAAGACTGTTAAATGGCAAGGTGAAAATTTCTCAGGAAATTTTACACCTTGCTTTTTTTTTCTTCAAGTGCGATGCAAAACCTCTATTGTCTGAAGTTAAAGAGCCTTTTTGTATCTTGGCAGACGAAGGATTATCGTCCGATTTATTTTGAACACTAAGTGTACTGGCAATCAATATGAACATTACAACTTTTGATGAACTCAAACACATTCCTGGCGAAAAGGGGCTGCCCTTCTTTGGGCATTTTTTTCAATTCGTCTCCAACGCATCTAAATACTACAAAACAAACCAAGAAAAATACGGTGACGTGTTCAAATCACACACGCTTTTTGGAGCAAGTGTAATATTATGTGGTCCAACTGCCAACAAGTTTTTGTTGGTGGAAAAAGGGAAATTCACTTCCAATCAGGAAGCATGGGAGCAGGTATTGTCGGATTTGTTTCCCAATGGATTGATGCTTATGGATGGCGAACGGCATCGCTATCACCGAAGCATTATGCAGGAAGCCTTCAAAAAACACCCAATGCAGGGCTATTTAGAAATTATGCCCGAAATCATTGCAGCTGGTTTGGAGGAATTGAAGGGTAAGAAGAAGGTATTGTTTTTTCCATTTCTAAAAAAAATGACCTTAAGGTTGGCGGCAAGGGTGTTTTTCGGTTTGGAGTTGAATAAAGACTTGAAGGGAATCAACAAAGCAATCACTGATATTGTCAGGGCATCTGCAGCTATTCCCATCAATCTACCTTTTACCAAATACCGAAAGGGACTCGCTGGAAGAGCTTTTTTAGTGGATTACTTCAAAACCATCTTACCTCAAAAACGGAGCAATCCTGGCAAGGATTTGTTTAGTAGATTGTGCGAAGCCAAAAATGAAGAAGGCCATCAATTTACGGACCAGGAAATCATTGATCACCTCATATTTGTATTGATGGCGGCACACGATACAACGGCCATCACACTGACTTTTATGAGTTATTTCTTGGCAAAACATCCCGAATGGCAAGACAAGGTTCGAGAAGAAGCCCAACTAATTAGCCTCTTTGAAGAATTGACCGTCAAAGATTTGCGGAAATTGGAGCAGACAGGATTTGTAATGAAAGAAACTCTTAGGGTTCATCCACCTCTCATTACTGTGACCCGAAAGTTAGAAGAAAACTTGGAAGTAAATGGATTTAACATTCCTAAAAATACTTTTGTAAATGCCGTTTTTCAAATTACTCACCATGATGAAAGAACTTGGACACAGCCCGAAAAATTCGACCCAAACCGATTTAATTCCAAACGCAAAGAACACTTGAGATGTCCCTTTGCTTATGCTCCTTTTGGAGCGGGGAAACATCATTGTATCGGTTTTGCTTTTGCAGAAATGCAAATCAAATTGGTAATAACTGAACTCTTGAAGCATTATCGAATCAGTGTACCCGAAGGATATGAATGTGCGGTGAGAGATGTACCTTTGAAGCAGCCAAAAGACAACTTGCCGATGTATATTTCTCCAATAGGAAGCTATTGATTCACCAAATCAGGATTTCCCATGAGTCCCATTTGGTAGTTGTACATACATTGGCGAATCTGTTGTTCGGTATTCATCACAAATGGACCATAAGAATAAACCACTTCATCTAAAGGCTCACCACCCAAAACCATAAATTCTGCACCTTCTTTCGTGAAAAGATTAAGGTAACTTTCACCTCTTTCGTACAATGCGACCTGATTTTCCTTCAATGCTTTCGCTCCCTCCAATTCTAATTCGCCTTTGACCAGATAGATGAAAGCGTTGTCGGTTGGGTGGGTCGGAATATCCAATCGTGCATTGGCGTTCATTTTGACGTGGTAGTAAAAAGCAGGAGATAGAGTTTCTATTTGGGATTTTTCACCAAATAATTCACCCAAAACTACCTGTATTTTGTAGTCTTTGTTTTCGAGCAAACCCATATCGCCTAAGTTATTGACCGTAGTAGTTGGATCCATGAATTTGTACTTAGAAGGTGTATTGAGCCAAACTTGAAACCCATGTACTAAGCCCCCTTTCTCAACTACTTCTTTGCCCGATTCTTCCATGTGTATGGCTCCTCGACCAGAATTGAACATCATAAAATCTCCTTTCCCAATCTGAAAATCAAAGTTGAGACTGTCCTTATGGTGTCCACTTCCTTCTAAGAAATAAGTCGTTGGGGACACACCTGCATGAGGATGTGCATCTACTCGCAAGGCATCTGCTCCTGGATTGATGGCTACTGGTCCAAATTCATCAAACAAAACATAAGGTGAAACATAATCGGTGTGATTACCTGCAAAAGCTCGCATCACGGGCAATGTACCAACATTGACCCGTTGAGAACCCAATATACGGTGTACTTTTCGCTTTGACTTGACATCGTACATGCCCGAACCTACAACCAATGACCCGCCTACGGCTGTCAAACCTACTATTGCAGAGCCTTTCTTGATGAATTTACGTCTTTCCATTTTTGATTGGATTTATTGTTTGTTGAGCGATAGCGAAATCCCAATTTTTTATCGGGGGTCTTTGGTTAACAGTGAGGAGTGGATTTGGTTTTAGTGAGTATATTTCACAAAAATGGTCAGTATTCCCTTTACCAAAAACTTACATTCTCTGGCTTGGTCAATTGAAATATCGTAAACATGAGCAGACTTATTTCTAAATCGTTTAAGAAGTTCGGTTACATCTTTCAAGAAACTATTTTGACACAGTTTTCTATCAGCATTTTCAACTATAAATTCACAGAACTCTTGTATCAACAAACTTTGTTCCTCCATTTTAGGATTTCCTGCCATTTTAAGAACAGCATGCATGTTTCCAAGAGTATAATTGGTTCGATTTCGTAGAATCATTTTTGCAAAAAGACCAGTATCTGCATCTTCTAAATCATCAGGGAAGGCAGTAGCTATATTGGGATATTCAGTTCTAGCCCAATTTGTAAAAGGAATAAAAATTTTCAATAAAAATTCGCTTTCCACTGCCCGAGACAACTGCAATACGACAGGTGAAAAGTCGGTTTGTCTTTGCTTGATCAAACTATCCAATAAAAATTCTGCCGATATAAGGTAGCTCAGACTTTGGCGGTTGAGCCATTTTGCAGGGCTGAACCAACCTCGAACACGAGCATTGTAAATTTTTGTATCTGTTGGTGTTAATCCATCCAATTTATTGTAAATCAGTTCTTGGAATTGGTCTATATCTACAAAATCTTCTTCCGATGTGTTGGCAGCTTCTTTTATTGTATTAAAAATATCTTCAATATTACTTTCTAATAAATACTTGATGACCTTTTCAATCATCTTATCCACCGATTTTTCCTTCTGCAATTCTTCAACTGATAAGTCAAAATATTTAGCAACCGCTTCACTTTGTGCCAATAGTGTTTCCTGTGTTGGATTTTCCTCCTGTGGTGTAAAGGCTTCTGTAGGAAACTCTTTGTACTTCTCCAATACATCGTATAGTTCCGAAGAATTGAAAACAACTGCCCAATGCCAATTTCCAAAACGCTTAGTGCCATTAACCGCTTTTACCCAAATATCCAAAAAACTCCTTTTTACTCGATTTTCGTCACTGTCTTGCCCTTTGACTTCCAACACCAGTTTGTCTCCATTGGTGAGTTCGACAATGTAATCGGGTAGATAATTCTTGACAATTCCTTTGTAATTGTATTTGATGACAAAACCCAAATGATCGTTTTTGATAAAGGCTTTTACCAATTCATGTTTGTCCAGAATATTGGCATTATTGGCTTCCCAAGTACTGTCAAAAACAGTGTAATTCACATGAGATCTGTTGTGCCAAGTATTGGGTTTTGAGCTGTACCAAGTGGGAATATCGACAGTAGAACGGAGGGGTTGTTCTGAATCGAAAATGGGAGATAATTCGGCAATGTTTTGTTTTTTGATGGCAACTTGAAAATGCTGGATAATTCTTGAAATATTCAAGGTCAATAAGATATTCCTACGAATCTTATCTTTGGCGAATAAATTGGAGGTAATGTGAATCTTGTCAGAGGCTAAAAATTCTTCGGTCAATTTGAAAATTTGTGCCAAAAAATCAAATTGGTTGCCTTGCCAGTTGTTCTTTTCTACTTCAAATAAGGTCGCAGCAACTTTAAAAATGACCGATTGCAAACGATACTGTTCTGCAAAATTCTTGAGGTCTATTTCGGTCATAGCAATAGGCGTATGTTCGCCTTGTATGACTCCTGTTAAATCAGCTTTTGTAATGGTATCTTCAGGATTGATGGTAATGGATTGAAGTTGATTGTAGTCTATTTCCAATTTGGATTGATAGACGGTATCTACTCTGAGGATATTTGGAAAAGTAATCAAATAATCACTCTTCATCTCCACAGGTTCTATTTGGTATTTGAGTTTGGGCGGTCGAGGACTCGTTCCTCCTCCTTCGTGTGGAATAAAAGAAAAAGGAACACCAAAAATATTGACATATTCAGGTGCCAACATTTTATCCTCATCAAATTCATAGCTCACTCGACGCAAGCCTCTACCGACCACTTGCTCACACAATAGTTGGCTTGAAAATGCCCGCAAACCCATGATATGAGTGACATTTTTCGCATCCCAACCTTCAGAAAGCATGGCTACAGAAATCACATTTTGAATCTGCTCTCCAGGCTTTCCAATCTTTCCCACACTATCTACTTTGTTCCGAAGTTCTTCGGCTTGTTTTTTCAAAGAGCCTGATAGATTGCTGTCCTCGTTTTCGACCTTCCCCAAAATGCGACTGTCTATTTGAAGGGTTTTATCTGCCTCGCATAATTCTTTGACTTCACACAGCGCAGCATCGAAATAATACTTGATTCTGTCGGATGTCTCGGTTTTGTTGGCAACGGTAATCATCACAGGCGGTATCTTCATGCCCTGTTTTTGCCACTCTCTTTTGGTTTGTAGCCAGTCTGCCCCCAACAGATTGTAGGCATTTTTGAGCAAATCAGGGAGTGGAGTAGCAGCAGAAATTCTGCTTTGATTCAAATCTGCCTTTACCTCCTTATCTTCATAAAGATGATACAGTTTAGATTTGTAGTCGGAGGTTAGTTTGCCATCATCTCGAATAACCACACGAGGAGTTTTGACCAATCCAGATTCAATCGCATCGTTCAAACCAAAATCACTGATAATCCACTTAAACAAACCTTGTTCGCTCGATTTTTTGCCAGAAGGGGCAAAGGGAGTAGCCGATAAATCGTGACATCTCAATATTCCCACTTCTTTGTGCAATTTATCCAAACCTCCTATCCAAATAGTATTGTCTATTTCTGCGGCTGTTTTTCCCTTTTGCTTACTTTCAGAAGGTGTTCGCCAAGCATGGTGTGCTTCATCGTTCAGCACCAGTATGTTTTTGGCATCTGCCATATCGCCCAATACCTCTTTTGCATACGCCTTGTCACTGATTTCCATCTGGCTTCGCTTATCTACCGAACGCAGGTAGCCTTTTTCGACTCGTTTATCTAATTTCTCTTGGGTATCCCAAGCAAGCTTGTGCCAGTTGATAATCAGCACTTTGCCTTGTCGGAGTTTGTCCATTTGCGTATTGGGAACAATGTTGAACTCTTTGAAGTAGTTGTTTTCATCTTCGGGCTGCAAAACTGCCAAGCGATTTTTGACGGTCAACCCAGGAGCAACTACCAAAATATTTTTTGAAAACCGCTTGTCTTTTGGATAAGCGGATTGATTTAGAATGTTCCAAGCGATAACCATGGACATAATAATGGTTTTTCCCGAGCCTGTTGCCATTTTGCTACACCAACGGGTGAAATCACCTCCGTCTGATTCTATTTCAATCCCTGTTTTGTAATCATCAGGTGCTTCTGCCATGAAAATAATGGTTTCTATCGCTTCCAATTGACAGAAAAAGAAGGGATATTGACGCTGTGTATCATCGTACCAAAATTCTAATAAGCCTCTTGAAACAGGAGTCAATCCTCTTCTCCCTTCTTCTTGCCACCTTTTGACATGTTCCCTTATTTTATTGACCATTTTTAATTCCTTGAACAGTCCCGTCTGTATGCTGCTTTTACTTTTGGTAGCTACTGTATAGCCCGCAGGTCGCCTTCCTTCTCTTTTGTAAAATTCTTGATTGATGGGGTTTCTATCCCAATGTAAATGAGGCTCTTTGTAAGGAGAGCAAAGGATTAATTTGTCAATCGTTTTCATGAATTAAGTTGTTGTTTGTTCGGTCAAAAATCTTTGAAGTCCAGAAATCAAGTGATTAAAACTGTCAGAATTATTGGCTTCAATTTCCATATAATTGGGAATGGTTCTAGAGGCGATTCCTTTGGAAAAGTCTTTTACAAGTTTTTCCATTTCTGCTGCTCCAAATACATTGTCGGGATTTCTGTATTTGGCTTTGTTTTCATGCCTTATTGCCTTGAAGTTTGGATAGGCTTTTTCAATAGCTTGCATATCGCCTAAATACCAATTTTCCAATTCTTTACAAGCGATTCGGATTAAATAGGGTAATTCCGTATTATTATCTTCCACCAACTTTCTTAGAGACTCCTTCAATTTTATACAATCGTTGCTGTCTTGGTCTTGGATGATAATCAATTTTACAGGTTGTGGAAAATATTGATATGCTCTTGCTTTCTTGGGAATGGATTTTTTCAAATCTGATTTACCTTGATGTGGTCGGATAAAACAATTGATTTCTAACTCGTAACCTTCGGGCAAGATTTGAGGAAGAATCACTTCCAATAGATTTTTCATGGAAGCCTCTTCAACCAAAATTTCTATCATTTCTTCTTTCATGCTTAATTTTTTTTGTTATTGAGGGTCACTTTGAGTAAAATAACTTTGTCGCCACAAATAGCCCAACTTGTCTCCTTCTGCCACCAAGGCTTTGATTATTTCATCTTCGCTTGCACGATGAACAGTGGTATAACCTTCCTTTTTTACCAACCAATACACTTCCTCCAACTTTGCCCCGTTGATTAAATCAGGGTCATGTGAAGTGACAAAAACTTGCCCTCCTTTGAGTGCATAAAGCCTAAACTCTTCCAGTAAATCTTCCAAAAGGGAAGGATAAAGTTGATTTTCAGGTTCTTCAATGCAGAGCAGAGGATGCGGGGAAGGGTCGTGTAGCAGCACCAAATAAGCAAACATTTTAATGGTTCCGTCAGAAACATAGCGAGCAATAAAAGGGTCTTGAAAAGAGCCATCTTGGAACTTCAAAACAATGCGACCGTCAATAGTAGTTTCTGCTTCTACATTGGCTATGCCAGGCACCCGATGTTTCATTTTATCCAAAATGGTTTGAAAAACATGGGGATGATTTTCGTAAATATATTGAGCCACCAATGCTAAATTCTCGCCTTTTGGAGAAAGGTGTTCGGCATAACCCGCATCTTTGACACTTCGAGCCTCTGAAATATGAAAATCCGAAACGTGCCAGTTTTCAATAAAATTGCGAAAAGCACTTGCAGCCTTGAATCTCTCAAACTGTCCCAAGCCTTTAATTGCCAATATATCGGGACTGTTGAGTTCTTGTTCCTCCCGTTCCAATTCCTCATCGGGCTTTGCAAAATCTTCTTCATTGGTAATTGCATAGCCTTTTCCTCTGCTGAACTCTAAAAAATGGTAAGGAGAACCATATTGCCCTCTTTTGTACCGCAAAAACTCTCTTTCAATGAAAATGTCTCGTCCTTCTGCGCCAATTTCCAAATGATAAGTCACCAAACGATTGCTCCCTGCAATATCCAATCTAAACTGCAATTCTATCTCTATCAAACCTTCACTGTCTCGACTTCGCACTTCTTTGAATCCTCCTCTTTTGTTCAATGCCTGTCGCACATTGTTGGTCAGAGCATCACTCAAAAAGCCAAACACATCAAACAAAGTGGATTTTCCCGTTCCATTCGCACCCACAAAAATCGCTAAAGGAGGAATATGAGTCAAGTCCAAATTTTTGAAAGTCTTGTAGTTTTTCAGTCGTATGCTATGGATTTTCATTGCTCTTTGTTTTAGATAAAAAATTAAAATAGACTAAGTAAGGGTAAAAAAATAACTCTTCGTTTTCTTTTGCTAACATACCCCATCCCCCACCGAGAAATCGGGGCAGGCTTTTCAAAAGGGGAATATTGGTCGATGAGTTATTTTTTCTTTTTTACTAAAGGGGGATGACCTTCAAACTTTCTATACCTCTATCATCAATGATTTTTACGGCAATCTTCCGACCCGCTTCAAAAGGCAAAGAGACCGTTCCTTTGAATTGATGGATTTTTTCGGCATCCAATTCTGCTTTTAGAGCCTTTGCCAATTTATCCCAGCCATCTTTAGCTCCTGCCATTGGAAAGAAAACCTGAGAAGGAAACAAACTGCGCCCGTCGTAGTCGGTGTCCAACATCCACATGGCGATTTTTTTGGGACCTCCACTATCTACTTTTCCCGTTTTGGGATTGAAATAATCAAAACCCTTGACTTCAACCTGTGTTTTGCCATCCTCCGTTTGCCAATGCCGAATATCGGGCTGACCAATCAACCAAAAACTTTGATTGCTTTTGCTTTTTCGCTTCAAATCGTTGGTCTGTAAATCCATGTTCATCTGCACCTTCAATAGCTTGAAACCCAGCAAATGAGGGGGAGTATCGTCAATGTCTTTAGCTGCTTCTTCATCAAATTGAAAAGCACAAAATAGCAAAATGTCGGGCTTCAAAAAGCGAGCTTCTTCAATGGCGTTTTCGACTTGTCGGGCATCCATTGCAGCGTGTTCTGGACCAAAAACTATCAATACTTTTTGAGGTGGGTCGCCTTCTGTTTCCCCTTCTGCTTGTAGGTGATGTGTACCGCTTAAGGTAGTGACGCGATTGATTTTCAAGACAGCACCGCCCTTTCCCCGCACACCTGTATTGGCGAGTTCGTCCATCCATTGTTTGTGCCGATAAGTTTCTCCTTCTCTGGCGATTGCCGTATCGGCCGTGGAAAGTGTAGAAGGTTCTTCTTGCAGGGTTTCCTCCAGACTTTTGACCATGGTAGCAGGTACGGATTCTACGGTAAAGGGTCCCGTAATACGAGTTCGTTTGTTGTCTTTCAGAGGTTGGTCATACAGCACTTCTTCACCTAAAGGTATATCATTTGCAATTTGTCCTAAAGTAATATGTGAAACCGTTTTGTATTTAAAGCCACTGCCTACGCCCTCATTGGGGTGCGCCAATTTGTAGTACTCAAAAACAGAGGTCATTAACCTTTGTTTAGCTAAAGTCAAAGCAACTCTTGAAGTATCACAAGTAATCCAACGTCTGCCCCATTGTTCGGCTACTTTTGCAGTTGTGCCACTACCGCAAGTGATATCAAGCACTAAATCTCCAGGGTCAGTAGTCATTAATAAACATCGTTGAATAGTTTTACTTCCTGTTTGAACAACATATACCTTATTATCAGTAAAACTTCCTGTTGCAGTATCTTCCCAAAGTTGGGTTATAGAAAGACAAGGAAAATCATCAAAATAGCGTACATATTGTAAACTATTTGAAGCAACATGCAATCTGTTATGTTTTGCTAAGTTTTCTAACCCTATTTTACTAGTTTTCCACGCTTGTGAATATTCTTTACCTAAATACTCAAATGGAAATTTGGGATTACCTTGCGAGGTAATATTGTCAGGCTTATACAATCTGGAATCAATCGGAAGTGGTATAAGTCCTTTTTTCTCTTTGGAATTCATACCTCTTCTAGTCCCATCTTTTAATTCAAGCCAATTATAATGTTTTGCATTTTCCATTGTCTTATCCTTATACAAGGGTATGTATTTAGCTCTTAATTTATCTTTAGCATACCACAATATAAAATCTACATTACTTGCTAAAAATTTTGTCGTAATTCCTGCTGTTTTTACAAAAGGAATAATATTAAGATAATTATTCTTCCCAAATACCTCATCTAAAATCCCCCTTAAATGATGAACATTTTCATCCGAAATCTGCAAAAAAATACTCCCTGACTCATGCAGCAAATCCTTGGCTAAAAGCAACCTATCTCGAATATAGGTCAGATAGGAGTGAATACCCAATTCCCAAGTGTCTCGAAAGGCTTTGATCATTTCGGGTTCTTGAGTCAAGTCTTCGTCTTTGCCATCTGTCACATTGCGTTTATTGACAAAAGGTTGAAAATTAGAGCCATAACTAATTCCATAGGGAGGGTCGAAATAAATCATTTGTACCTTGCCGCCCATTCCCTCTTTTTCCAATAGCGAATTCATGACCAATAAACTATCGCCCGCAATCAAGCGATTTGTCCACCCGTCTTTGTGTTTGTAAAAATCCATGGCTTCTCGCAGAGGGCGTTTGGTTTCAAACATAGACAGTTGTTCCTCTTCTTTTTTGTCTTTTTTTACGGTTTCGATAATCGCATGTGGGTCAATGCGCTCATGTACGTGCAGATTCACAGTAGGCACTTCAAAGGATTTTTTCTCCGTTTTTCCAGTCCATTTCAGAGCAGGTGCAAAGACCGATTCCGCTTCTTGCATCAATGCGAACATGTCTTTGTGTTGGTCTTGCAGTTGTTGAACAAGTTCGGCAGCTTCTTCTCCAAACTTTTCTTGCAGCTTTTTCATTCCTTCTTCATGTTCTGCTATTTTCTCTTTGAGGTGTTTGAAGGCAAGATTGGCTTTTGCTTTGGTGTTGTCTCTATCCCAGCCAAGTTCGGGGTCGAGATGTGGGTCGTATTGATACTTCTTTTTGTTCTGTCCATACTCAGAATCTGTTCGGTCGTTTACCAATCCTATAGGTGGGTTGTTGAGGCGTTTTTTATCATCATGCTTGTATTGCTGAATGGATTTTTTCTTAGACATTTTGTTTTGGTTTAGGGTATCTATGAGTTTTTTAGCAATTGTATTTTTTTCAAAACCCTAAAATAGATAAAAACAGTAATTTCTAATGAATTTTATTTTATTTTTTTAGCAACGTTGAGTTTTCACCCTTCCATCTCAGGCTCCATCAACAACTCCCTCACTTTCCCCTTCAATCCTATCGGGCGATTTTTCTTCATATCCACTGCCACAAAAGATACTTCAGCCTCTGCAATCACCTTTCCATTGCTTTTTTGCACCAATTTTTGATAAACTGTCAATTTTACGTTTCCCAATTCTTTCAAGCTCGTATGAATCACAATTGTATCACCGACTACCGCTGGGGAGCGATAAGTGATGTTGATGTTGTGAATGATAAAAGCAATTTTTTCTTGTGCAATCCATTCGTTTTCATAGACCTTGGCATAATAATTCCACCGAGCTTCCTCCAAAAATTCGAGGTAGCGAGCATTGTTGACGTGCATATACATATCGAGGTGAAAACTACGAACTACGATTTCGGTTATTTTATGTTTCATTTTTTAGGCACTTTTTTTGATATATTGAAGAAAAAAAATAAACCAACCACTATCTTAGCAGTCTAATACAGATATGACCTAAGCAATCATATATACAAGCTATCCAACCAAATCCAATCTATCCCAGATTATTGATGAAGTAAAAGTAAATTCAATCTTATTTTTTTCATTGAATTTACCATTTTTTTTTGAATTTTTGAAGCTATACAGTCCCCCAAACCTTTGTTTTACACACGAATTGTATAAATTATTGTTACTATGAAAAACAGCATACTTTTATCTCTGCTTTTTAGCTTGTTTGGTTGGACTTTATGCTCTTTTACCATTGTTCACAAACAACAACCCGCTCATCCCGATTATGTAGCTTCCATGGAAAGCTTGATTGCAATCATTGAAGATGCGAACAGTATGGAGGATCTGCAAACTTCTGCTCAACAGTTTCTTCAATTGAGTGAAACGCATAAAAACAATTGGGAAGCAATGTATTATGCGGCTTATTGCTATATCTCAATGAGCCTACAAGAACGAGTTCCTGCTCAAAAGGCGATTTACTTAGACCAAGCACAATCATATATCGAAAGTGCCAAACAACTCACCAATAATGCCGAATTATTTATTCTTCAAGCCTATCTCTATCAATCTCGTTCAGACGGAAACATCAATATGTCCGCTACAAATGCCGCATCTTTGGCTGCAGCCCACCTTGAAGAAGCGCAAAAAATGGATGCCAACAATCCTCGAATTTATTACTTAAAAGCCCAATATCTGTATTTTTTATCATCTGAAGCTGGAGGTGGTTTGAGCAACGCCTGTCCACTTATTGAAAAGGCAATTCAAAAATACGACACCTATCAACCCTCAAACAGCATCGCTCCAAATTGGGGACGAAATATGGCCCAAGAAATGTATGCTGTTTGTCAGAGTGCATCGGGAAGGTAGATTCATATCAAAAAGGCAAAAAACATACTCAAAAAACCCACCAAATAACCATTGTACACTTCCTGCAAATTGTGGGCTTTCAAATACATACGACAAGTACCTACTAAACCTGCAATGAAAATCGCTGCGAATAAAAACACAGTGACATCCTTTACTGCAATGTTGACCGAAAACAGGGCAATCGCAAACAAGCCGCCCATTCCAATGGTATGCAAACTGATTTTGGAAAACACAGAGGTAATCACCAATGCAATGGAAATAGAAATCGTTGCTCCCAGCATCACGTCGCTCAGTACTTCAGAATAATCGGACTTCAAATAAACAATGAATGTCCACCAAAAGAAGAAGGAAGTAGGAATAAAAACCAAAATACGGTTTTTGCGATCACGCATTTCATAGTTGTCAATAAAATCCAACAAACGCAAAAGTACCACTACAAAAAGTGGGTAAAGAATGGAATATAAAATGGCAGTTTGTAGAATAAAAAAGGAATCATAAGAACCGAATTGACCAAACTCGTAAGGATTTGACCACACCAAAAAAAGGATGGCATAAGTAGGTACAAAAATCGGGTGAAATATAAAAGAGATTAATTTTGAGAGAATTTTCATCAATAATTTTTTATTTGTTATTCTGTGATGCTTTAAGCCATTTTTGAAGCAATAGAGGCCAAAAGGCGGCACTTCCTGGCAGCATCAACAATCGAAATCTCCAAGAACTATCTTTTGCACCTGCGTCTATTTTTCCAATGCCTTTCACCAAAAAAAAGATGGCAAAGAACAACCCTATACCGAAATAGACATAGAGTAGATAAACGAAAATGGTAGCAAGGGTTTGCATAAATTGAAGTAATTACTGAGTTTGAAAAACGCAAAAAATGAGAGGTTACAAAATCACGACCGACACCAATTGATACACTCCAAATCCCAAAAATATAGCTGCCAATACTTGATTGGTGATAGAAGAAATTTTAGCCATACGTTTGACAACCAAGCTACTCAACTTCGCAAACACAACAAACAAAGAAAAAGCTCCTGCTGTAATGCCAACACAAAATATCAACAACAAACTTTTCTCTGAAGACAGCCAACCTATCGAACCAAAATAAGTAGCATAAAACACCCAATAGGGAATTGCCAGCATATTCAAGCTACTGATAAAAAGCCCTTTGTAAAAAGGGGGTAAACTTTTTTCAGAACTTTTATGATTGGATTCTTTTTTGGACTGAAGGTAGTGATAGACCGCCAATCCTAAAAAAATAGGAATTGCCAGCCAATGAATCACTTCCTCAATCTGAGGATAGTCAATAAAAACCTGAGTAAACAAAACTGCAATAATAGCTTGAAAAAATTCTATTATTGCAGCTCCCAAACCCAACACAATTCCAGCACGCAGTCCTTTGTGTATAGTAGTGTCAACAACCGTTAGGTTGATCATTCCGAAAGGGATAGACCCAATAAAACTGAATACAAAACCCAGCAAAAAATGTGTGACATAGAGCATTATTCTCCTCCACCTCTTCTCCTATCCTTCAAATCTCGACTATTACCCGTATTAGGCTTCACATTATCAGGGGTTGTTGTTCCTCCACCAACAGGCGTAGTGACCTCTCCATTTCTTCTGTCCTTCAAATCCCGACCATCGCCAGTATTGGGAACAACCTTATCGGGTTTAGGAGTCGTTGGTTTGGTAGTAGGAGGCTTGGTAGGATTTGTTTTACCAGAACCACCCGAAGCCATTGCAGCTTGAACAGAATCCACTTTTGATTGAATCATTTCTTCCACCGAAGCATTGCAATCTTCCATCAACTGTGCTTCCAAGTCTTCTATTTGAACATTCGCCAAGGAATCCACCATTCTCTCTTGCTCTGCCTTCATCTCGCCCAATTTGGCATTGTCGCAGCTACTGAGCCCCCAAACGACAACTATGGCTACTAATAATAAACTAAGTTGTTTCATTTTTTATATTTTTAAGTCTAAGAATATTAATCATTAAAAAGACATTTCATCCCAAAAAAAGCGATGTTTTTTATAAAATGTAACGTTCACTTTGATTTCACTCATTTGGATTCGCTTAATGCCTTGCAGTCAAATATATCACTTTTTGTTTGAATTGAAAAGAAAGACTATTTTTGAGTTTATTAATTTTCATTCATTGCTATGAATACAGTCGTTACAGGAGCTACCAAAGGAATCGGAAAAGCCATTGCAGTGGCATTCGCACAAGAAGGTTATAATCTATTTTTGTGTGCTCGAACGCAAAAAGATTTGGAAACCCTTCAATTGGAGCTTTTTGAGGCATATCCTTCCATTGAAATTCACATCAAGGCAGTGGATATGAGCGTCAAACAAGAAGTCATTGCTTTTGCAGGTTTGATAAGAGCCACTTGGAGTCACGTACATATCTTAGTCAATAATGCAGGAGTTTGGCTGCCCGATGCCTTATTGGAGAAAAAAGAAGAAGGTATTTTAGAAAAACTCATCGAGACCAATCTATACAGTGCCTACTATCTCACTCAGAATCTGTTACCTTCCATTGTACCCCACCAAACTGGTCACATCTTCAATATTTGCTCAGTAGCCAGCCTTCAATATTATCCTAACAGCGCCTCCTACAGCATTTCCAAATTTGCGCTTTTGGGCTATACCAAAGCCCTTAGAGAAGAGTTGAAGCCACACAATGTCAAAGTGACTGCGGTATTGCCAGGAGCAACTCGAACCGACGCTTGGAAAGGAGTAGAAGTGCCTGACAATCGCTTGATGCAAGCCGAAGATGTGGCAAAAACTCTTGTAGCAATTGTAGGATTGGGAGATTCAGCAGTCGTTGAAGAAATATTGATGCGCCCGCAATTGGGAGACTTGTAGGAGAAATTCAAATTCAAAGTGCAAATTCAATCGCAAAAACTAAACATAGTAACGGATTTTGGCTTTAAAAGAATAAAGAAATAACAAAGAATCGAACAACCTATGAAACGTGAAGACTACCTTAGCATTGAAGTAAAAAACGGCGTAGCCACAATTTGGCTCGACCAAAAAGACAGTCCTGTAAACAAAGTATCACCCGAAGTCATTGGACTATTCGATTCGCTGATTACAGAATTGGAAGCCGACAATGAGGTGAAAGCGATTGTATTGATCAGCCGCAAAAAAGATTTTATTGCAGGAGCGGATATTGAAGCTTTTCAGAAAGTAGAAGAGCCAGGCGATTTTGCACCCATTACCCGCAAAGGTCACGAGATTTTGAACCGAATCGAAAACTCTTCAAAGCCTGTAATAGCAGCCATTCATGGTTCGGCATTGGGGGCTGGACTGGAGATTTGTTTGGCGTGTCATGCACGAGTAGCTTCTAATAGTAAAAGCACCAAATTTGCTCTACCCGAAGTACAATTGGGCATCTTTCCTGGCGGTGGTGGGACACAGCGTCTCCCAAGGTTGATAGACCTGCAAATCGCACTGGACATGATGCTGACAGGAAAAAACATCTATCCTTCAAAAGCCAAAAAAATCGGTTTGGTGGATGAATTGGTACACCCCAATAAATTACATCTTGCTGCTTGTGAATTTGCGCTCAAACTGGTTGGCAAAAAAATCAAGCGGAAGTCGAAAGGTGGTTTGATGTCTTGGGCTTTGAATAAAAATCCATTGGGCAGAAGCATCGTATTGAGCCAAGCACGTCAAATCGCCATGAAACAAAGTAGAGGCAATTACCCTGCTATTCCTGCAATATTAGACTGTGTAGAAATCGGCTTGAAAAAAGGTATGGAAGCGGGATTGGAGGCAGAAGCGGTCAAATTTGAGCAAATGATTTTGACCCCACAAAGCCGACAATTGATTCACCTCTTCTTTGCGATGACTGCAAAGAAGAAAAACCCGATGAAAGAATTGGCTCGTCCTGTACACACTTTGGGGATGTTGGGCGCAGGTTTCATGGGTGCAGGGATTGCAGAAGTGAGCATCGTCAAAGGCGTAGAGGTATTGCTCAAAGACATCAAGGAAGAAACGCTCGCATCTGCCAACAAAACGATTTGGAAAAACATAGATAAAAAGGTTCAACGCAAATCACTCTCACAAGTCGAAGCCGACGAAATCATGGCACGAGTCCACGGGCAACTAACTTACGACAACTTCCAAACGGCAGATATGGTGATTGAAGCTGTTTTTGAAGATTTGAAGTTGAAGCAGAGTATCTTGGAACAGACAGAAGCTGCCACCAAAGACAACTGCATTTTTGCTACCAATACTTCGGCTTTGCCCATCCACCAAATTGCGGCAAACGCCAAACGTCCTGAATTGGTGATTGGTATGCACTATTTTTCGCCCGTTCCGAAAATGCCATTGTTGGAAATCATCAAAACTGAGAAAACCGCAGATTGGGTGATTGCCAGTTGTTTGGAATTGGGGATTCGCCAAGGCAAGACTTGTATTGTGGTCAAGGATGGCCCAGGTTTTTATACGACTCGCATCCTTTCACCGATGATGAACGAGGCTTTGCTATTGATTGAAGAAGGCGCAGAAATCAAAAATTTGGACAATCAACTGCAAGATTTTGGTTTTCCTGTTGGCCCTGTCACACTTATGGATGAGGTCGGCATTGACGTTGGCGCACACATACAGGCGGGCGCATTGGGTGATTTTTTCAAGGAACGTGGTGGTGATACAGTCAAACTCAGTGATGGCTTTAAGCGTATGGCTGCTGTTGGCTACAAAGGCCGCAAAAATGGAAAAGGATTCTACCAATACGACCCCAAAACGGGCAAAAAAACAGGGGCTGTCAATGAAGAATCTTATAACTACTTCAATGGACCTCAGCGAAAAAACTTTCCTGCCATCGAACTTCAACACCGCACTGCCTTGATGATGGTCAATGAAGCAGTTCATTGTTTAGAAGAAGGAATCATTGACAATCCATTGGATGGGGATATTGGGGCTGTTTTTGGACTGGGCTTTCCTCCATTTAGAGGCGGTCCTTTCCGAATGATTGACCAATGGGGCGCAAAAGAAGTAGTTCGATTGCTCAAAAATTTGGCGGAGAAACACGGAGGAAGGTTTGAGCCTGCAGCTTTGTTGGTGGAAATGGCGGAAGAAGGGCGGAAGTTTTATTGAAGACAATAGTACAATTTGGTGGCTAATATTTTTTGTTCAAATTCGTAAGGTGTTAAACTATTTGATTTGGTCTATAATTTTACCGCCCCAACTTTCCTCTGCTTGCTTCTACAAAATGTGCTGACCGATGTTCCAATACAAAATAATAAGTTCCCGATTGACCGCCAAAGCCGCTTTTGTACGAGCAGTTTGAATTTGCAGTTTCACACTTTGAAGTAGATTTTTATACGGGGTTAAATCCGTAAAAAGAGCTGTTTAGTTTACCAAAAACTGCCTCGAAACCATCTCTCCTCCCACCTTTAATCGACAAATGTACATTCCCTTCGCCAAATCTCTCACTTCAATCTTTCGCTGATATTTGCCCAATTGCAGCGTCTCACTCACGACCGTTTGAAGCTTCTGTCCCGAAAGGTCGTAAATCGCCAATTTGGTTAAAGCCGATTGTTGGAGTTCAAATTCAATGTTTAAGAAATCACTTGTAGGATTTGGATAGGTTTGAAGCTTGGTCAAGGCTGCAAAAGGTGTTTGTTCGATGTTCACTCCACTCTTAGGAGTATTTGCAGTGAACATTCCATTGCCGTGAGTAGCCACTGCCACCATGTCGTCCAATTCTCGACTTTCCACCATTTCAATCACCACATTGCCAACTCCTTCCACATAATCCCATTGCGTATTTCCACCATTGATTTCGGACGTGTGGAAAAGCCCCACACTCGTTCCCAAAAAGTAGGCTGTACTATCCGCTACTTCATCGACAGGCAAAACACTCAACCATCTAAGAGAAGGTCCATTTCCAGAACCATTGTTGTTTTGCTCCAAATTGCCTGCTACACCTGTCCAAGTTGTGCCACCATTTTCGGAATAGTAAAGGCTGTAAACTTCGTAGTTGGAAAAAACCACAAATACTTTGTCGGCATCTCTTGGGTCGACTGCAATACAACTCGCATAGCCTGCCGCATTTGGAAAATTCGTACCTGTAATGTTCACCATTGCAGGGTCGCCTGTATTTGCATCATCCAAACGATACACATTTCGTTGGTTGGTGCCGATATAGAGTCGGTGAGCAGGATTCGCTTTGCTCGTTCCCAAAGCAGTAATAATCAACCCTTCCTCTTCCAAATTTTCGGAAAATTTTGTCCAGCCCACATTTGTGGGTACAAAAATATTGAGAGAAGGAGGGAAAAGCGGAAGACTCGAAAGAGCATCGTTTCGCCATAAGAACGGACCTTCGGGCATATAAATGATGTCGTTGTTTGCCAAGTCCATCGTGAAAGGATTGATAAACAGATAATTACTTCTATCTGCACCAAGTGGGTCGACTCTCGAAAAACTCGTCATATTACCTACTTCATCCACTGTCAATTTGACCATCATTCCGCCATTGGTCGCCATATAATACACGTCCTCATTATCGGGAATCGCACAAAAACTACCATCGTAATTGAAGGAGATTTTCCACGGATGTTCGGGGTCAGAACTTGGCGTAAAGTGAGTACCGTTGTCCTGCAATCCCCCTATCAAAATTGGGCTCGTATTGTGTCGAGGAAAGGCAACGGTATAAAATTGAGTCGCCAAATAACCATTGTTCAGCGAAGTCCATTCCACCGTTTCTGCCATCACATCATCGGTGCGGTGCACACCTCCATCCGAACCTGTAAAAGCAATGTTGGGATTAGAAGGCAAAAAGAACATTTCGTGTTGGTCGGGGTGATGTCCTTTGTACAATTCAAAGAGAGGCAACTCCGTATCTTCTTTGTAGCCCGCCATGAAAGTTGTATTGTCGGGCGAGGTGAAACCATCTGTAGAACGGTAGGTATTTGTTCCTCCAATAAAAACGACATTCGGGTCGTCGGGCTTCACACGCACATACAAGTCGTATCCATTCTGCGAAATAAAGTCGTCAAATGGATGTGGTCCTATCGGCAAATTGGCAGAACGGTCTTCCCATTGTGAGCCCATTCCCGTTCCATCTCCGCTGAGGTATGTGTATTTCCACAAACTGCTCCATTCAGGTTCATTTCGAAAGTCAAATCCTTGATGCCCAAAACCGTCTGTATCTGCTGCTAAAAAATATACTTCGTTTTCATTGGAAGGATTGATGCCTATGGCGATGCGAGAATACCTTGTAGGAAAGTCGGGGGGCAAAATATTTATCCAATTGTCGCCATCTTCAGACCGCCAAATTCCACGGTCACCATCGTTTTCGTGAAGCGTAGCATAAGCCACGCCTGTAGTGGTCATGGCTATTTCAGCATCAGGTGCATTTCCAACATTGTGCCCGAGTTCGTCTCGCCAAGTTGCACCACCATCCGTACTGCGGTAAATGCCGCCAAAAGAAGCCACAAGAACCTCATCCTGCTCCATATTCGTAGGGTTGACCACGATTCGCCAAGTGATGTCCCAATAATCCTCAAACGTTTGGGGCGTATCGCTTGCAGTTGCCTCCAATGATTGCCAAGTCATTCCATTGTCGGTGGATTTGTAGAGTCCATTTCCGAGGTAAAATGCCCCTCCATCAGAAGGAGATTGCCCCGCACCTTCTCCTGTTCCCAAATACCAAGTATCTTCTTTTCCTGGGCGAGTATCTTGCACGATGCAACTTATATTGGGAAGCACATCACCCAAGTCAACCTGTGTCCAAGATGCGCCTTGATTTTCGCTTCGCCAAAGTCCTCCTGATGGGCTGCCTGCAAAAAGAACGTTTTCATCTCGTACATCCATCGCAAAAGCTCTGGTACGTCCACTGATATTGAAAGGACCTCTCGCCACCCACTCCAAATCTTCTACAGAGTTTTTTTGTGTTTTTGCAGATTGTTGTGACTTCAATTGCTTCAAAAACGCTTGTTCTCTGACTTTCATATTTTTGGGAACATCACCAGAAATAGGGCTTTTCAAGCGGTTGAGTTCCCATTCTGTTCGTGCATTGGGGCGGTCAGGTAGGCTGTTTGCTAATCCTGCGGCAAACAATTCTTCAATGCTTTGTGTAGGTTTTTCTTTTTGAAGAATGAAAGGAAAATAGTTGTAGTAAGCAATTGTAGAGACTGCAATAAATAGCAGAACAGGAAGTGTAAATTTTGATTTCATAGGAGAAGGTATAAATGTCGTTTTTTTACGACCATATTCTTAAAATATTGAAAGGACTAAGATACTACAAAAAATAAAGATTCACTTATACCTTTTTGCGCTCTTTCATCAAACAAACAGTGATGAGGAACATCAAAATAGGAACAATGAGAATAGAATCTGTGAAATTGATTGTGTAATCTTCATGTGCGATCCACTTCGAATAGGAATAAGCATGGAAAACTGTAAAGAATGTTGTGATATAAGCTACGGGAAGTAGAGTCTTGTAGCTTCTCTGTGTTTTACCCATATATTTTTTCATAAATAGGATAGAAAGCAGAAAAATAGTTAGGAATGGAATCTGAAAAAGCCACGGAGTTACCTGTTCGATAACGGTGCTTTGTTCTCCAATCACCTTCCCGTTTAGTGTTCCTATAAATGAGCCTAAAAAAGTTTCGGGGTAATAACTATTGGTAGGTAAAAATACCAGAATCACCCATAAAAAGGCGAAAAGAAGAAATAGAATATGTGGGCGTTTTGACATAAGAGTAAAAGCCTAATTGGTTTTGAAAAGATAAATATAAAAAAAGCCTTCAAAAATTGTTGAAATTCTTGAAGGCAATATGAAGTATTATTAGCAGGTAGAGGGTTATTTTCGTCCACGTCCTTTACGTCCTCGCATCTCTTGTCGCTTGGCTTCGAATTCTGCAAGTTTTTCGGCTTGTTCAGGTGTCAATAATGCGGTAACAGCGACTTTGGTTTCTTCCATAATGGCTTTTCTCGCTTCCATTCTTTGTTCGCGATCTTCGGTATTTTGTGTACGAAGCTCGTTCATATCTTGAATTTCTTTTAGAAAAATTTCATAGATAGAAGCGGATTGTTCTTCGTTCAAGCTCAGCTTTTCAGTCAGCTTCTCTGTTTTTTTAGCAGCTTTTTCTTCAGGAGTCAATTGCTGACGATCTGCTTTATAGACTTTCCCTTTTTGTGGAGTCTTAACAGTAGGAGCATCTTGTGCAACTAAGGTTGTGGCAGAAAACAAAAGAGTCAGCACAAAAACAGTTGTTAATTTCAAAAAATTGATTTTCATTGTGTTACTTAATTTTAATAATGAAATAAGATTGAAATATTTTTTTTGATATTGAGATAAAATGAGTTTAATATTTCAATATAAGAATTTATACGATTATTAGACTTCTTTTGAAGCCATTTTATTCTCTGAAAGAAGTTTTTTTTCATTTTTTTTTGAAAGAAAAGGTAAGTTACTCGTTGTCAATATTTAATCGTTTTCTCAAAAAAGATATTGAAAATTGGGAATCTTCCTTATCTTCGCACACATTATTTTTTCTACATCAACAAAAAAACAATCCATGCGAGGAGCTTATGGCATTTTAGCAGTAGTAATTGTGGTTGTTTTGCTGGGTGTATTCGCCATACAAAGCAGCAAAACAAAAGCATATACATCTAATGAAGGTTCACACAAAATGGAGTTGACACAGCCAATTGAAATCTATTCTAAATACGACTTCAAACCTCAACAAACTTCAAACCCTTTGGATACCTTGTCTTTAGAAGCAGTAATGGATTCTATCGGGCAGTGATGGATTGATATGCTGATTAGCAATTGGACCCACTGAATCTGAATTCTTTAAAAAACATTCTAAGTAGAACATTCTCTATAAGTTATGAGAGACTTCAATAGCAAGGATGTTATGATAAAATAATAAAACGCCCTAAGTTTGGCAAAGCAAACTTAGGGCGTTTTTGAATTTGGACTTAATAGATAGGTTTTGAATTCCTTTTAGTAGTCCTCTCCATAGACAATCAAGGCATGAATAATCCCTGGCAATACGAAAAGTAGAGTTAATAGTAAATTCAACCAAAAAGTAGAACCAATCCCTCTCCCGATTGCTACTGAAACAGGAGGTAAGAAAAAGGCAAGCACCAATCGAAGGATTTGATTGTCGCTAGCCGCAACTTCTTGTCCATCTTTTTTGGCGGCTTTCATCGCTTTTTTCTGCACCTTGACTTCTCTCATCAATGTTTGACGAACTTCCTTTTTCATAGCTCGTTTCTCCTTCTTAGAGAGAGAAGAGTTAGTCGCCAAAATTTCCATTTTTTCTTGAGCCTCTTTCATTGAAGGACTCAAAACAGCAGGTTTTTCTTTTATTGGAGCAGTTGTGAAAATCGGAGTGTCCGCTACTAAGATTTCCTCTTCTGTACTTGCCGTAATTGTTGGGTTTTGTTCTAAAACGGAAACGTTTTCAATTACTTCAATGTTTTCTTCTACAAGCGATTGAGTAGGAACTTCGACATTCGTTTTCGCAACACTTGCTGTAGAGTTTCTTTCTGTTTTTGCCGCATTAGTCTGAATCCCCTGACCTGTAATTTTAAGGTCTTTGTAGTATTCTGCTACTTCTGCTTGTGTCATTTTACTCGACGAGCAAGAACTAAACATCTGACAACACAAAACAACCGTTACTATTACGAATAAAGAGTGTTTCATTTTTTTCATACTGAATTATTGGTTTGAAAGTTAATAAAAAGGTTTTGTTTAGATAAAGGATATGGAATTGCAAAAAAGTTGCACAGCGTATCCTTAAAAACAATCATACAACACTATAACCCTCCAAAAGTTAACCAATCTTTCTGATTATTTGCACTTTTTTGAAAACCTTCTTTTCTCTTTTCTGTTTGATTGAAGAATCAATATACCATTAAAGAATGAAATATATTTTATTGATATTGCTGTTAATCAACTTACTATCAAGTTGTTCAAGCAGCAAGAATATTCAATTCACAACAAAGATTGCTGTTCCTGATTACAGCAACCCCGATCACTGGGCCTCCCTTCCTACCAAAGACGACCCTGCAGACTTAGTGCCTGTGAATACTCTCAAAAACGAGCAAGAAACGGCTAAAGTAGATGTGTTTTTTGTGCATCCAACTACTTTCACCAAAGGTGATGCTTGGAATATAGGGATTGATAATCAAGAAATCAACGACAAAACCGACGATTCTACCATCAAATTGCAGGCGAGTGTCTTTAATGGTAGTGGGCGAATCTATGCGCCTCGCTATCGTCAGGCAAATTTGAAGGTTTTTTACAAAGAAACAGGAACGATACAAGCAAAACAGGCTTTAGACTTGGCTTATGAAGATGTCAAAAATGCTTTCCAATATTATTTGGACAACTTCAATAACAATCGCCCTATCATCATCGCAAGTCACAGTCAAGGCACGCTACATGCCACCAAATTGATTAAAGAGTTTTTTGACAATCCTGAATGGAAAAACCGTTTGGTGGCAGCCTATCTAGTAGGTTATGCGGTACGTCCTAATGATTTTCAATACATTCCGCCTTGTAAAGTAGCAATTGAAAATAACTGCTATGTGAGTTGGAATACAAAAGGCTGGAACTTCAAAATGACTCCATTCTTCAAGGGAGCAACAGCTACAAACCCAATCAATTGGACATTAGATGGCAGCTATGCTCCTCGTGAAGAAAACAAAGGAGGTGTCTTGACAGGTTTTGATGAAATCAAGCCTGGAATCAATGATGCTCAGACAAAGGATGGAGTGATTTGGATTCATAAGCCCAAGATTTTTGGCAGCTTTTTGTACTTCTCAAAAAACTATCATGTGGGGGATTACAATCTGTTTTGGATGAATGTGCGAGAGAATGTGGCCGAAAGAGTGGCGAATTATTTGAAGTAATACTGGCAATCATTAAAATAACTCATTGAATACTGAACCAAACATTAATTCAAATATGCCCCAAATATCCATTCGCAAAGCTACCTTAAAAGACTTAGACATTCTTCTTCAATTCGAGCAAGGAGTCATTGAAGCGGAACGCCCTTTTGATGTCACTTTGAAGGAAGAAAAGATTTATTATTACGACATTGAAGAATTGGTTACGGCTTCTCACATCGAACTGTTAGTAGCAGAAGCGGATGGTCAACTCATTGGCAGTGGCTATGCCCGAATACAAGAAGTCACAGAGACTAAATACAAACACCAACGATACGCCTATTTGGGTTTTATGTATGTCTTACCCGAATATAGAGGGCGAGGAGTGAATCGTATGATTTTGACAGAACTTAAAAAATGGTGTATGACTCAAAACGTCTATGAACTTCAATTGGAAGTTTATAACGAAAATTCCGACGCTATTCGTGCATACCAAAAAGCGGGCTTTTCTAAGTTGATGGTGATGATGAGGATAAATTTGGAGAATTAATAATGGTCTAAATTTACCTCTGTCAAACCTTCCAAAAAGGCCTTCAAATCTTCTCTTTCCTGCTCTGTTAATTCAAAAGGACGAATGTGCGGACTTTTACTGACATGTGGTTTTCCACCCATTTCATAATGTCGAATCACCTCCTCGAGTGTGTTCAAACTGCCATCGTGCATGTAAGGAGCAGTTAAGGCGATGTTTCGGAGACTAGGTACTTTGAATTTAGCCATGTCGACCGAATCTCTGGTAATCAAAAAACGCCCTTCGTCCTTGTAGTGGATGTATAATCCATTGTTTTCGTAAGCATTGGAGGTAAAATTGAAGCCGCTGTGACATTGGGTGCAATTTGTTTTTTTCGATTGAAACAATGCAAGACCTCTTATTTGAGCAGGAGAGAATGCGTCTTTTTGACCTTCAAAATGGTACTGATCGTAAGGGCTATTGCCGCTTATCAATGTTTTTTGGAAAGCAGCTAAGGCACGAGTGATGGTAAAACCGCTTATTTCTCGATTGTATGCTTTTTGAGTCATTTCCACATATTCAGGCTGGTTTTTCAGTCGTTTTACCGCTTCCTTTAGGGTCAAATTCATTTCTGCGTGATCGGTTAAGGGCACCATTACTTGAAGAGCCAAAGTTCTTGCTCCACCATCTCTCAAAAATGCGGTGTTATAAGCCAAATTCATCAAAGGAGGCGCATTTCTTTTACCTAATCTTCCAGATACTCCCCTACTGAATTTTACCGTATCACTAAATGCCTTGCGAGGGTGATGACAAGAAGCACAGGCAATGCTGCTATCGCTGGACAAAATGGGGTCGAAAAATAGTTTTTTGCCCAATGCCACGCTTTCTATGGTTAGGGGATTGTCATTTGAAATATTGGGCTCGGGAAATCCTTTAGGAACGGACAAGGGATAAGAGGAGACTTGTGAATGTACTTTCTCCGTTTTCTGTTGCTGACAGGCAGAAGAAAATATTCCACAAAAAAGCAGAAATAGAAGCCCTAAACTGATGAGGTGTGTTTTTTTCAAAAAAATCTATTTTTCTTTTACCGTTCTTTCTTTTTCCATGCAACTTTTAGGCGTTTTTAGATACTTTTAGAGAGTAACCCAAAATGGAATAAAGAAGCAATAAAAATAGCTATAATTTTTGACTCTAAAATTACAGACAAACTAAAATCAACAAACGATGAATCACATTCTTAAATTTTCGCTTTTTCTTTTTTTCACAAGCACTTTCTATTTTTCCTTGCAAGCTCAGCAACAAGCCGTTCCTTCTTTTGATGCCATACACGCTTCGGGCAATGTCGAAGTTTTATTGCAGCAGGGCGGCGGTGAGAGCGTAAACATTGAAGTTGAAGGAGTTGAAGAAGACAAAGTAATGACCGAAGTCAAAGGGGGTATTTTAAAGGTACGTATCAAAGACGTTATTTACAACAAACACAAAAGTGCGAGGGTAGTGGTGACCTATAGAGACCTTCGAGAAATCAAAGCACAAGCTGGGGCAAGAATTTATAGCCGTACAGCGATTAAAGGCGACCAATTAGAAATCAGAGCAGGAAGTGGCGCAAACGTTGCTTTGGAAATATGGGTGGATGTCGTAGAAGGACGTGCGGCTGAAGGTGGAGAAATCGAATTGACAGGTGAAGTGCATACCTTGAATGCTATTGCTTCAACAGGAGGCTTGTTTTATGGTTATGGTTTGGAGGCTCAAGAGGTCTATGCTCGCTCCAATACAGGCGGAGAAATAGAGGTGAGTGCCAACAAACGTATTGATGCCAAAGCAAATACAGGCGGCAATATCAGCTACAAAGGCAATCCTGTTCACAAAAATACTTCTACCCATTTGGGAGGTACGATTGATGGGCGAAATTGAGTTTGATTATGAGAGGAATGAGTGTGAGGGATTGGTTAACCAATCTCTAAAACCCATTCCGTTCCTACTTTTCCTGTAATATACAATGCCGCATCGGTCAAATACATGTCCTCAATTTCAAAATAATTCAGAGTCCCACTCAAATCCGCATAATCCTCCACTTCAATGTGTTTCATTTCACGTTCCAAAAAAGCAGGGAGTTGTTGAAGTAGATGGTTTGCCCCTTCTTCCATTTTTTCATGCAGAAAATTTTGAAGGCTTTTTTGGGCGAGTCGGCTACCAAATTGAAGTAAGCGATCGCTCGACTCCAAAGCATAAGAAAAGTCGGTGATTTTGAGTTTTTTGGTAGTTTTATCGTATTCAGGAATTGCCATCATATAAGCAACACCTGCTAGCTTTTTGCTGAATACACCCCACTTTACATAAGCACTCAACTTAGATTCTGCTACTAATTGATTATCTTTTGTACCAAACTGAATGTATTCAATATCCAGCCATTGTTTACCCCTATCAAACTTAAAATGTTTATTTTGAAGTAATTGTGACAAGGCTTCAAAACCCACAATTGCAGTCGCATTTTCTCGTTTAGGGAGAATTTCTAAGTAGTTGTTGATGGTAAAATCAGGCAAGATGTGAGTTCCTTCGTAGCGGCTTACCGAAGGTGTGCCAAAAATGGCTTCGGGTTGTATAGGCATACTCAGGGTCAATTCAACATGTTCCTTTGCGACCAAAAAGGCCCCTACTTCCACCTTGTCCGCTTCCAGTTTCGCATCCAACCACCAGTCAAAATCATCATGTAAACCAATGGGGTCTCGTAGAATTTTCCAAGCATCCTCTACATAACTGTGAACGTTCAACTCTTTCGCCACCCACTCATCAATCTTTTGGGCAAAAGTATTAACCTGTACTTGAATAAATGGATATAAAATTCCCGCCAAACCAATCTTCATCACCACCATTTCCATATACGGTTTTTGTAGCCAATGAAAAGCACCCGAAGTTTGGGTTAATAGCTGCCAACTGCTGTTCAAAATGGGCTTGAGGCGGTATTCTACTTCAATGTCAAATTCCGTTTTATCCACTTGCGGTGTATAAACATCAAAAACACCTAGCAATTGTTTTTTGAGTTTCATCTTTGCCCAAACATGCAATTTGGCGGTTAGTAGTAAGTAACCATCCTGTCCAATAACTTTGATGGGCGCAGTTTTGGTTACTTTCAAGTCTATCATATTACCACCTTGTTCATCATGCAACAGCGTTTCGTGAAAATATTCATTCGCCTGCTGTTCAATGACTTCAATGGGGACTTTGATTTGTAGATTCAATGAGGAATTGATTATTGGTGATTAGTAGATGGGTGACTGTTGGTGAATATTCAAAAACACTCACTAATATCACAAAGCCAAAGTTAGTAAGAAAGCATGGTTTGTAGTGATTGGTTATCTCCATTTGATTACTTTTGAAGTATAGAATTGAAGTACTGATAAAACTAAGGCACCCATCACAAGTCACCAACCCACCAATTACTATCCCTCCAACATCGCCAAAAATTCTTCTTCAGTCAAAATAGTAATGGTGTCAATCGTCTGGGCTTTTTTCAATTTAGACCCCGCTTTTTCGCCTACTACTAAATAATCCAGCTTTTTACTGACACTGCTAATGACCTTACCGCCATTGTCTTCCACCATTTTTTTGGCATCGTTTCGGGTAAATTGTTGAAGAGAGCCTGTAAACAAAAAGGTTTTTTCTGCCAATTTTCCGCCTGTCACTTTCACCTCCGTTTCCAGTTTTTTGGTATTCACTCCAAAGGCTTTCAATTTGGCAATCAATTCCAAATTTTGTTCATTTTGGAAAAAATCGACAATATTGGCGGCAACTTTGGGTCCAATATCGGGCAGTTCCTGCAATTTTTGCGCATCCCAATCCTTCAATTCTTCCACCTCATTGATAACTCCTGCCAACATTCTGGTGGTACTTCGCCCGACTTCACGAATCCCCAACCCAATCATCAAGCGGTAAATAGGTTGGCTTTTGGAGGCTTCGATGCTGGTCTTCAAGTTTTCGACAGAGCGTTCGCCCCATTTGTCCAATTGAAGTATCTTGTCGTAATCCAATTCATAAATCCCTTCAATATTTTGCAATAAACCTTCTGCTACAAAGCGTTTTACGATGTCTTTCCCCAATCCACGAATATCCATTGCGCTTTTAGAAACATAGTGAATAATGCGTTCTTCTACTTGAGCAGGACAGTCAATATTGACACAACGCCAAACCGCTTCTCCTTCGGGCTTCACCAATTTTGCAGCACAAGAAGGGCAATTTTCGGGAAACTCTACGGGCTGTTCGTTGCCTTTGCGGTCTTTCTCCACCACTCCTGCAATATAGGGAATCACATCGCCCGCACGTTGGACAATGACCGTATCACCAATGCGAATGTCTTTTTCTTTGATGTAATCTTCGTTGTGAAGAGAAGCATTGGAAATGTTTGCTCCCGCCACATTGACGGTTTCTAATTTGGCAACAGGCGTAATCGCTCCCGTTCTGCCGACCTGATAATCTACAGTCAACAACTTAGTCGTTGCAGCTTTCGCTTCAAACTTCAAGGCTATCGCCCATCGGGGATGATGTCCTGTTGCGCCTAATTGACCTTGCAGTTTGTAGTCGTTTACTTTGATGACCATTCCGTCAATTTCGTAGGGATAATCATCTCGTTTTTCGTTCCACTCATTGCAGTAAGCCACCACATCTTCTATGTTTTGAAAAACGTGACTTGTATCTTTTTCATCCTTCAATGCCGTTTTGAAGCCCAGTTTGTAGAGCAGTTTCATACTGTCGTCGTGATTCCTCAAATCGTCTAATCTACCCAAGGCATCCAAACCGTCTGTTTTGGTCGCCAAACCGATTTGATAAATGAAACCTTCGAGCTTTCGCTCCATGACCTTGTGTGATTTCTTCTGACGAAGCGCACCCGCAGCCGAATTCCGAGGATTTGCCAGCAAGTCTTCCCCTTCTGCAGCTCGTTTTTCGTTGATTTCTTTGAACCGTTCTTTGTGAATCACCACTTCGCCCCGCACTTCTGCCCGAATGATGCCATATTTGGAGAAAGCTGCGGATAAAGGTATGGTTGGAATCGTTCGGATATTGTTGGTAATGTCATCCCCTGCCACACCATTGCCACGAGTTGCGCCCCGCACCAATTGGTCATTTTCATAAACCACTGCAATGCTTGCGCCATCAAATTTGGGTTCAACCGAATATTCAATTTGTTCTTCTTGTGTGAGTTTTTTGACGGTTTCGTCCCAATCCAATAGGTCTTGACTGCTGTAAGCTTTGGCAAGTGAAAGCATGGGAATGAGGTGGCTGACAGTTGTAAAATCATCTGATAATCCTTGTGCGACTCTTTGGGTAGGAGAATCTGATGTAAGCAGTTCGGGATGGGTTTCTTCAATGGCTTTGAGGTAGTCAAATAAATAATCGTAGTCAATGTCGGGAATAATCGAAGCAGCTTTGACATAATACAACCAATCGTGGTACTGTATGACAGCTCGCAATTCTGCGGCAATTGTGGTGGCTGCTTCCAATTTTGGAATATCTGCTTTGTTGTGTTGTAGAAGGGTTTGGGTGAGATTTTGAAGGTTTTGGATTTGTTTATTCTCGTACATTTGGTTGTTTTTATGTGTTTAGGTTGATAGTTGTGTCTGGGTTGATAAGTGTGCTTATGGGTTTCTTTGTGAATCCCTTGTTTTTTGTGTTTAGATGTTCTACTAAATAACTTATTGTTTTTCTAAATCGTTCCATAAAATGCCATTTTTATTAGATAAAAGAGGAGTCTGGACTTTAGCAGGATTCATCAAAAACCCCTCTTCTTATTCCTCTATTCTCTCCGCCATGCTCTAAAACAATCTCTAACAAAAATACAGTTTTTCGCTGCAAAATGCTATATTTAGACTTCAATCCCTGTTTATGAAGAAAAACAATAAGTCGGTTATTATTGGTGAAGTACCCGCTTTGGGTTTGGTCTTTGCAGATGTTTTGGCAGTTGGGGTACTGATTGTCTTGCTTCTGCTTGCCTACTCTTTTTTCTTCCAACCTGCACACCTTCAAACCCTTTATACTCGTACTCATCAAAATACTTTGCTCAATGAATTTGAAGGTGCTTTTGGGGCAGAAATTGGAGCAGGTAGTATCCGCAACGAAATAGAAGGCAACCAAATTAGATGGGGTTTTCACTCCAATTTATTGTACGCCAATGGTTCAGAAGTATTGTCTGAAAGCGGAAGGCGAATTTTGAACCGTTGCAGCAAGGCATTGGAGCAGATTCCCGATAGTTTGTATCAGCAGATTCAAGTTATTGTTTTTACCAAAGGGGGGCAATTGCCAGACGAAAGTATCTTGAGACGAGGTGGAATGAGCGATTATTTTGATTTGGCAGCCCAACGAGCAAAAAATACAACGAATTATTTGGTCAGAAACACACAAACGGTTTCAGCAAATCACTTCAATAGTTCTATGCAGCGAGTTGCAGCAAATGCTTTGGATGATAGAAAAGTGGAGATGGTGATTTATTTGCATTGAACTGTCTAACAACATTCACCTTTAAATACAGATTTCGCAGATATTTCAGATGTTACAGATAAACAATCATTTGGATAGTTGAAATATTGGAATATAAAATTTTGATAAACAAAACTTTATGTCAAGAACATCGTAATGTAGGTTAAAATCTCTCACCACTCTATTTAGTGCCTGAACGGAAACTCACAGAGGGTTTATAATCAATGTATTGTAGTTGAAAAAACATTTGAACTTTTTTGAAAATCAAAGAACTGATATAAGTTCAATAAATTCCTAATAAATGATAGTCAGTTTGCTATGGAAATACAAAAATTGCCTTAAAAAGTTCGTTTATTTAAGTATTTAGTTATGTTTTGAAATTCAGTTAGTTAAGGGTTTCCGTTCAAGCACTATTTACAGATGGTAAAGTAGAAAGTAGTGCCTTTCCCAAGCTCTGATTCCAGCCAGATTTTTCCACCATGTTGCTCTACGATTTTTTTGCAGGTAGCCAATCCAATACCCGTGCCTTCATATTGGTTTTTACTATGTAGTTTTTTGAAGAGTAAAAAGATTTTATTGCAGTGTTCTGAAGCGATTCCTATTCCATTATCCGACACCGAAAATTGCCAATAATTACCTTTATCGATTGCAGATATTTGAATAACAGGTGACGTATCAGGTTGTTGGAATTTTATTGCATTGGCAATTAGATTTTGAAATAGCTGCAACATTTTTGTTTCGTTGGCAATAAAATTTTGAGGAATGTTGGTGAAATGGATATTTGCTTTTTGTGTTCCAATGGTTTTTTGAAGTCCGTTAACTACCTTTTGAAGCAATTCTTTCATATTGAAGGTAGTAACGGTATGTGCCTGTGTATCAACAAGAGAATAAGTAAGCAAGTCGTTGATAAGCAAATCCATATTTTTAGCACATTGCTCTATGAATTGCAAAAAGTCAAAAGCATCTTTGTCCAATTGTTTGGCATAATTATCTTTTAGAATCTCTACCAACCCTATAATCGTGAGTAAAGGTTCTCGAAGGTCATGGGAGGCGATATAAGCAAAATTTTCCAATTGCATATTGGAGTCAATATACCTTTGAAGTTCTTGATTTTTTTCTTTCAGTTCTTTAGCTTTTGTCTCTAAGTTCAATAATATCTTTTTCTTTTCGGTAATGTCTTGAATCATCAAAACCCTGTATTGGAGATTGCCTTTTTTATCTCTTACTGCCGAAGCAGATACATGCCCCCATATTACCTCTCCATTTTTGGTGATGTATCTTTTTTCAAAGTTAGACTCACTATTATTTTGTGTATCAATCTCCTGAAAACTTTTGATATGTTTATTCATATCTTCAGGATGCGTAATATCAAAAGCAGTCATATTCTTCAATTCCTCAAAGGAATACTGCAACATTCGAGAGAATTTATTATTCACATGATTCAACACAAAACTCGAATAATTGCTAATAACGATTCCTATCGGACTCTCTTCAAATAAATTTCTAAACATGGATTCGCTTTGCCGAAGCTCCTCTTCCATTTTGACTCTCTTGGTGACATCTCTAAAACTCCAAACACGCCCTACTATTTTATCATCTACCTTTTGAGGTTGCGAATACCTCTCAAAAACTCGCCCATCTTTAAAGTGTAAAACATCGAAACTAACAGCTGTAGGGTCACTATATAGTTCTCCTACTTTGGAAATAAATTGATCTGGATCTGTTAGTTGGGAAAGCACAAAATTTAGCCCTACCGCTTCGTTTTTACTGTAGGCCATTTCTACAGGCATTTTCCACATTTTAACGAACTGTTTATTGAAGCGAACCATTTTTCCATTTCCATCTGCAATCAATAAGCCATCGGCAGTAGATTCGATGGTTGCTTCTAACAAAGAAACAGATTCAGCAAGTTCTTGTGTTTTAATACTGTTCTCTATCTCTCGTCTTTTGACTAGTTCATCGGTTATTGCACGATTCAATTCTGATTCCAATCGACTAGAACATACCTTCAATACTGTCTGAATCAATTCGATATTTTCAATAGGCTTGGTATCTAAAACCGCAAGATGCCCAATCACCATTTTTTTATCATTGAACAATGGTATGCCAATATAGCTTTCCAATTCCCATTCCACTAAATCTACATCTTTGGGAAATTTTGTTTGAATATCTTTTGGGTAAATTTTTATTTCTTCGTTGAACAGGACATGTTCGCAGGGGGTATGTGCAATAGAGTATTCATATTCTTTGACAAGGGATTCGCCTGTCCACAGCGACTTTGCTCTTATTTTGTAAGTATCACGAAAATACTCTCCAATTAAGACATACCTCACATTCAGATTTTTAGAGATGCTTTCTACGACTGTATCAAAGAAACTTCCTCCATGAGCAAGAGCAATCTCATAGAGAATATTGAACAATACTTTTTCAGAAGTATTGATGGAGAGAGAAGGTATTTGGGGTGAGTCAGGCATAAAATAATAAATTGACGAGTCATTATTATTTATTCAACAAGTATTGTGCCACTACAAAAACAGGGCTGTTTGTGCAAGTTTAGATTCAAATACGTTATTTTTTGGTAGAGAAAATGATTTTTACTTAACGATAGGTTTTAGAAACCGTTTAATCTATGACATAACCATTGAATAAAAATCCTTCTTCCTCCTGCAATTTGGTGTAAACATTTGAATCTAATGGCCTTATCATGAATTCATCTGCAATAATATTGTCTCCCACCAAACTTATTTTGATTCGATTATCAGGATGATGAACAGTGATAAGGTGATCGGCTCTTACCCAATCTTTGTAGATGTCCAATCTGTCTTTTGGGTCGTAGTAAATTTGAGCAACTTCGGCATTTTCAACATTGAATTGTTTGTAGCTAAAGTCAGGAAAAGCAGCGTGTTTGTCGTCGGATTTTACCCAAACAGAAATAAGATACAATTGACCAGCTTTGGCATTAGGTATTTTCCCTTCAAAAAGCACCATTTCGCCCGCTTCTTGCTGCAATGCTTTTTCGCCAAACAAAGCATCCGCATAATTCCCGTCTTCAAAATGGTTGATGACCACATTGTTGATACTATCTGTACTCCAATAATTAGGTGTTTGGAATCGAAAAAGGCTGTCTTTTTGTGCTGCAAATTGCAGTTTGATTTGTTCCTTATTATCATTGAAGGCAGATAAAGGGAGCTCATAGAGGGCTTCTTCCTCTTTTTGATAAATTAGCTTCGCTTTTTTTAGAATTCGTTCTTCATCCGGTAAAAACTTTTTGCCATGAGCGACCAATAACAACGGTTTATCGTTTGGGTAATCCTTCAATATTTCTTTCGCAATCAAAGTATCACTCATCAATTGACCCATTTTCATGGCCCGACTGATGGAGTAACGCCCCAAGAATGTACTATTCATCGCCAAACCTGTTTGATACGATGCTTTGCAGCCCATATACAATCCGCCCGAACCTCTTTCGGTCACATAGATTTTTTCCGAGCCTACATTGAAGTAAGGGAACACCATAATGGCTTGAAAATCCTCTACTTTGTAGCCTTTTTCTTCTAAAATGTTATTGTAGTTCGTTGTTTGACCATAAAAATCATGGTCAGCATGATTCACTTTAATGATATAATCCTTTTTGGCTTTAATCATCTGATAGCCTTCTATTGCCCATAACGAAAACAGTAGAAAGAGCATCATTACTGCAATTTTTCTCACTCCTTCAATGGACATTCGTCTGAAAACCAAATAAAAATAAAAAGCAGCATAGACAGTGAAGATGTAATAGAATATCCAAGCAAACCGCCCCAATGCACGAAATTGTTTGATTTGAGGCACATAATCCAATACAAAAGCAAAACCCTGTTCAAAGGGAATGCACATGGAATACAAAAGAACAACGACAGAAGCCCATATTGCAGTTCGCAAATTATTGGGCAAAACGGGGCGAATGATTTTTGACCATTGCCGCTTAACTACATATTTAAAACCCTTGATGAGTGTGAATAAAACCACCAAAACGGCTGTAAATCCGATGTAAGCATAACCTTCAAATTTGGGCGTATGATTGGAGTAAAAGGTTTTCCAAAATCCGACCAAAGGCACTTCACGAGAGAAAAGGATGGTGCGAGGTTCGGCATGATACACAAAAAAACCATAGGGCGAGATGTGCATATCAGTCGTTGGGTCGGTCAATATTTGGAAGATTTTGAAGACAACAATGGGCAAAATTGCAGTGAGCAATAATGCAGTAAATTGCCGCCAATTGACCTGTTTTTTGAAGTAATATTGTAAAAAATAGACCAACAGATAAGCTAAAATAAAGACTGCTGCTATGAGTAGGTAATAAGCATGGATGAAGGTGAAAAATAGAATGACTATTATTTGCAGCAATACCCAACGATAAGGACGGCTTGAAGTTGTTTGTCGGAGTAGTATGTACCATATTGCGGGAACAAAAGCCGTCATCGAAAGTCCGAAATGCCCCAATATACGGTGAATTTGAGGTGATAAATGGGCGACTAACAAGGCTACAATAATTGCGTACCATACAGGCAAACGATAATGCCGCAGAATGAGAAATAAAAACAAAATGCAGGGAATGATGGAAAAAAGCATCACAAAATTGATGATGCCAATAGTATAGTTTTCAATACCAAACAAGTACTCGTTTATCCAATGCAGAGGAACAGCTATGATGGGCATTGGGTCGGCATACATCAAGTAACTACTGTATGGATATCCCATTCCATTGAAAGTCAATCGTCCGCCATATTTGACATAGTAGGCAGGCGCATAATAATTTTTCATTCCGTCTCCATAAGGCGCAAATAAATAGTCGTTGAGGTGCCAAATCACATCCCCCCAGATTAGGAAAGTGATTCCAATGGAGAAAAGAAGTAGAATCGTAATGGGATATTTTTCGAGTAGTTTCATAGAGGTAATATTGGAGGAGAGAAGTGGAATGTAAGATGTAGGAATTTTCTTGCCTCTCGCATCTCAATGACAAGATAAATAAAAAAAGCGCATTTCCGAGATACGAAAATGCGCTTTTAAAATTATCTTATCAGATGGATTCAATTATCCAATCGCCAATCGCTTGAAGTTTTCCACTTTCAAACCTTTGGAAACAGAATTCAAGTAACTTTTAACAGTTTGGCTGTTATCTTTCACAAACTTTTGGTGAACCAAAGTATTTTCTTGGTAGAATTTCTTTAGTTTCCCTTCCGCAATTCTATCCAAGATCTGCTCAGGTCTTCCTTCTGCACGAGCTTGCTCTCTACCAATTTCCATTTCTTTCTGTTTGGTAGCTTCATCTATAGAATCTTCATCTACTGCAATAGGTTTCATTGCAGCTACTTGCATGGCCACATCTTTACCTGCTCCAATGATTTCATCATTGCCTTCTTGATTCAGCCCTACCAATACTCCGATTTTGTTACCAGCATGAATATAAGGAACAACTAAAGCCCCTTCTAATTTCTCATATTGAGAAACTTCGATTTTTTCACCAATTTTGCCTACTTGATCTATCAGGTTATCCGCAACAGTCAATCCATTGAGAGATAATCCCAACAAATCTTCTACTTTAGCAGGCATATTTGCCAACGCAAGGTCAGCTATACTATTTGCAAAAGCAACAAAGTCTTCATTTTTGGCTACGAAATCGGTTTCACAGCTCAAAACCAAAGTAATCCCTTTTGTTCCATCATTGGAAACTTTAGCGACTGCAACCCCCTCAGTAGCCTGACGGTCAGCTCTTTTGGCAGCTACTTTTTGACCTTTCTTACGAAGAATCTCAATAGCTTTTTCAAAATCACCTTCAGCCTCTTTAAGGGCTTTTTTACAATCCATCATACCAGCACCAGTTTGCTTACGCAATTTATTCACTTCTGATGCAGAGATCTTAACAACACTCATCATTGTTTCGATTTATATATTTGATAAAAATAGAGAAAAAATAATTGAAAGAAAGATATATTATTTATTTTTCTTTCTACGTCCTCTTGATCTTCTTCTACGCCCGCCATCTTGTTCACCATCGCTATTGCTCTGGCCAGAAGAAGCTTGGGATACTTGTTCTTTGTCACGCTCCAATAAACCTTCGCGAATTTGCTCAGCAATGTAGTTTATAATAATATTGACAGATTTTGAAGCATCATCGTTAGCAGGAATTGCATAATCTACAGACGTTGGATCAGAATTGGTATCAACCATCGCAAAAGTATTCAAGTTCAACTTGTCAGCTTCTGCCAAAGCAATGTGTTCGTGACTGATATCGACAATAAAAAGAGCACTTGGCACTCGATTCAAATTGGCAATACCACCCAATACACGTTCCAATTTGTCTTTTTGTCTACCCAACATAAGACGTTCTTTCTTAGTTAGTGCATCTGCATTTTCTGTAAGAGTACGTTCAATGCCTTGCATTTTTTTGATAGACTTTTTGATAGTCGCAAAGTTGGTAAGCATACCTCCCAGCCATCTTTCTGTCACATAGGGCATGCCTACGCCTTTTGCAGCTTCTGCTACAATATCTTTTGCTTGCTTTTTAGTTGCTACAAACAATATTTTTCTACCCGAACGAGCAATGGAACGAACAGCTTTTCCTGTCGTAATCAAGGCTTCATTGGTTTTGTTTAGGTCAATGATGTGAATACCTTTATGTTCCATAAAGATATAAGGAAGCATCTTTGGATTCCATTTCTTTTTTAAATGTCCAAAATGGACACCTGCTTCCAGCATTTGTTCATAAGGAAGACCCGCCATAGTATATGTTGAATTTTATCGTTTACTAAATTGTGTTTTCTTACGTGCTTTTCGAAGACCTGGTTTTTTACGCTCTACTACACGAGCATCTCTGGTCATCAAATCTTTTGCTTTTAGTGCTGGCTTGTGTTCAGCATTTTCTTTCACCAAGGCACGAGCAATGCTCAATGCAATAGCTTCTGCCTGCCCTTTGATACCGCCTCCATTTACATTGATTTTTATATCGAATTTACCTTCTGTATCGGTCAACTTAAAAGGTAATACAATTAAATCGGATAAGTGTGGAACAGTAATGTATTCCTTGTAGTCTTTGCCATTGATGGTAACTTTGCCTGTACCATGTGATAAAAAAGCACGAGAAATAGATGCTTTTCTTCGACCTACTGCATTTATCTGGCTCATAAAATATGGATTATTTACTCTTTAAAATTTTATTTCAATTCTTTTGGCTGTTGTGCCTGATGTGGGTGTTCTGTGCCTGTATAGACAAATAATTTTTTAATCATTTGACGCCCCAAACGATTCTTTGGCAACATACCTCTAACTGCTTTTTCCATTACATCCGTAGGCTTATGCTGCAACATTTCTTTTGCAGTACGTCGCTTCTGACCACCAGGGTAACCACTGTACCGAATGTACTCTTTGGCATTTAGTTTGTTACCTGTGAAACGAATCTTTTCCGCATTCACGATAATAACATAGTCTCCATCGTCAATATGTGGAGTATAAGAAGGTTTGTGTTTGCCCTTTAAAACAGTAGCAATACGGGTAGCCAAGCGACCCACTACCATGTCTTCTGCATCCACTATAAACCACTCTCGTTTGACATCCTCCTTTCGGGTTGAAATTGTTTTATAACTCAATGTATTCACCGCATTACTTTTTTTGCTGTGAGAAAAAATCTTTTTCTAAAATTGGAGTGCAAAGATACAATTAAGGTAAAGAATAAACAAGCTTGTTTTATAAATTTTCGAGAAATGTATTACTAAAGGGTTGATTTTTAGTTAAAATTTCGCACAAAAATTTTAGAGCTTGGTAAAATAGTAAAAAAACATACTTTTGTCATACTTTATGCGTTTTATCAAGGTGCATTAAACCATGATTTACTCACATTATCAAACCATAATCTACTAAACCGAACTTCAGTACATGATATTTTTTCTTTACTTGATTCAAAACATTTTTCATAAATTATGCTTTGTAGAGGTATAATTTTTCATACAACTTTTAGTTTTAAACAATCCTAATGCTATGGCAAGAAAAATCATTGTTTGCACACTTTGTTTAATATTCACCACTTCCTTGGCTTTTGCTCAAAAAAAATGGCTGCCTGATGATGTTCAAACAACTACTTTATTAGTAGAACGATTTAAATATCAAGACCCAAATAATACCTTAGAAGATGTTGATGAGTTTTTTGAGGATGATAGAGATGATTTTATTGAAGAAACAAATGACAATTTGGAGGCTTATAACGAAAAGTTAGAGCCTATTTTTAAAAAATATAAGCACTCTTTCGAATTAGTTCCAGTGGGAAAAATTGATGAATTATATCCTGATAAGAATGAGCATCGGTATATTCTAAGACGAGAAGCTTTCTTTGGCAACAAAAGATCTTTAAATCTTAAGACCAAAGAAGTTGAAGATGAGTCTTACTTTGCGTACCGCTATTATTTTTATGATAGAAAAACAAAAGAGTCTTATCCTTACTATTATTTCTCTGGCGATCAATGGCAGCAATTGAAGCGAATTGTCTATTGGCTTAATAAAACAGATAACCAGACCGTTTCTGACCAGTGATGAATAGATTGAATGATGAATTTTGAATAACAAATGTATTCAAAATTCATCATTTACTCATTCAAAATTATCTACATCGAAACGCTGTAATTCGGTGCTTCTTTGGTAATCTGAACATCATGAGGATGACTCTCACGCAATCCTGCACTTGTAATTCTAATGAAACGAGCGTTTTCCAACAATTCCTCAATAGTTGCAGTACCGCAATATCCCATGCCTTGCTGTAACCCTCCAATTAGCTGGAAAACAGTATCTTCCAATTTTCCTTTATATGCCACTCTACCTTCAATTCCTTCAGGTACTAACTTTTTTGCCCCTTCTTGAAAGTATCGGTCTTTGCTGCCTTTTTCCATAGCACCAATCGAACCCATCCCTCTATAAACTTTGTATTTTCGACCTTGATATAGTTCTGTTGCCCCTGGGCTTTCTTCACATCCTGCAAAAATACTTCCCATCATGCAAGTTGTTGCCCCCGCTGCAATGGCCTTCACCAAATCGCCCGAATATTTGATACCTCCATCGGCAATTACAGGAACTCCATAAGGTTTTGCCGCTTCTGCGCAGTCGTAAATCGCCGTGATTTGAGGAACTCCAACACCTGCTACTATCCTTGTCGTACATATAGAACCAGGCCCAATACCCACCTTCACTGCATCTACTCCCGCTTCAATCAAAGCCACTGTGCCACTTGCAGTAGCTACATTCCCTGCAATAACTTGTAAATCAGGAAATGTATCTTTTACCTCTTTAACCGTTTGAAGAACACCTTCCGAATGACCATGTGCTGTATCTATTACTATCACATCAACCTGTGCTTCTGTTAATTTCGCTATATGATGAAGTGTATTTTTTCCTACTCCTACGGCAGCTCCGACCAATAAGCGACCATAGGCATCCTTTGCCGCATTGGGATATTGAATGGCTTTTTCGATATCTTTAATGGTAATCAAACCTCTTAATTTTCCATTATCATCTACAATCGGCAGTTTTTCTATTTTGTGCTGCATCAAAATGCCCTTGGCTTCTTCCAAAGTAGTTCCCGCGGGAGCTGTGATGAGATGCTCACTCGTCATGGCTTCCTGAATACTTTTATTGTGATCTGTCTCAAAGCGAATGTCTCGATTCGTAATGATACCCACCAAAATGCCTTTTTCATTGGTAATAGGCACCCCCGAAATCTTGTATTTTGCCATCAAATCATCTGCTTCAAACACTTTATGATCAGGAGACAAAAAGAAAGGGTCGTTGATGACCACATTTTGAGAGCGTTTGACCATATCTATTTGCTCGACTTGGTGTTCGATTGACATATTTTTGTGAATGATGCCAATACCACCTTGTCGTGCCATAGCTATTGCCATACGTGCCTCTGTGACTGTATCCATACCCGCACTGATAATGGGAATGTTCAAGCGAATTTTTGGTGTAAGCCAGGTAGAAAGTTGGACGTTTTTGGGAAGGACTTGGGAATGGTCTGGAAGAAGTAAAACATCATCGAAGGTGAGCCCTTCTTTTATTAACTTATGCATGGTTGTTGAATTTTTTCGGCGATTTGCAAAAAAAATTCGTGCAAAGATAGTTGATTTTTCCCAAATGAACATCAAAAAGCTAGAACTTCGCAGTTTCTATTCAATAATTCAACAATTCAATCGATGACACATCAACAAAGTGGCTTAGACATAGACTTGGGCAATCAGTGTTCTAAAAATGCCTACAACTGGTCGAAAAGAACCTTTGAAAACCGAAAAGGAAAGGCAGGTAATTTGGCATTGGACATTGAAGGGGGGTTCGCCAATATGCTGCAATTTGGTAAAACTCGCATCGGAATTGCTTCTGACGGCATTGGCACCAAAATCGAATTAGCAGAACGTAGCAAGATTTACCATACACTTGGGTATGATTTGTTGGCTATGGTGGTAGATGATTTGGTGGCTGGAGGTTTTGAACCGACCAATATTTCCAATATTATTGATGTTAATTTATTGGATTACAATACAATTGATGGATTGATGAAAGGACTTCACGATGCGTGTAATTTTGCAGGCGTGGCTATTTCGGGAGGTGAAATTGCAGAGTTGGGTAATCGTATTGGAGGCTATGGAGACGGAATGCACTTCAATTGGTGTTCAACGGCTATTGGCGTTTTACACGAAAGCTTGGAAAAACCTATTGACGGAAGTGATATTGAAGTAGGTAATGTGGTGATTAGCTTGCAAAGCCGTGGTTTTCGCAGCAATGGTTTTTCTTTGATTCGCCGGATCATGCAGCAAACGTATGGTGATTTGTGGCACATCCAATCTTATGATGATGAAACGACTTGGGGTGAAAAATTATTGACCCCTTCCTTGGTTTTTTCTCCTGCTATTTTGAGCTTACTTAATGCAGGGCTTCAAGTCAATGGAATCGCACACATTACAGGGGGTGGCATTGCGGACAACTTTCAGCGAGTATTAAAAAAAGTGGGAGTAGCGGCTAAATTAGACAACTTATTTCCACCTCATTTGGTGATGCAAAAACTACAAAAATTAGGTAATGTGGAGTTAGAAAAGGCTTATTTGTATTGGAATATGGGCAATGGCATGTTGATAGTTCTTCCTCAAACCTCTGCTGACGAAGCTCTGTCTCTATTGAAGGATGCGAACTATAAAGCACGTATTGCAGGAAAAGTTGTCGAAGGACAGTTTGTGCATATTACTACAGATAGTGTAGATTTGAAGGAAACCTACTGAAGTTATTTGAAAAATTCTATTTTTGTTTAGATAACAAAAAAGCCCAAGCTGCAAAATAGTAGCTTGGGCTTTTGTTTGTTCTAAAAGCTAACTTTCATGGTTGAAAAGATTATGCTTTAGCCGTTTCTCTTCGACTGTAAGCAGCCTTCATCTTGTCATACTCTTCTTGAGAGCCCACAATGTTATCTTGAAATTCAAGGCTACCTGTACCCGCTGGAATCAAATGGCCAACAATTACATTCTCCTTCAATCCTTCCAAATTATCTTGTCTCGCAGCAATTGAAGCGGCACTCAACACCTTCGTTGTTTCTTGAAACGAAGCCGCTGAAATCCAACTTTTTGTGCCTAAAGAAGATTTTGTAATCCCCTGTAATACAGGTTTAGCAGTTGCTGCAATCGCATCTCGGTATTTCACTAGGTCAAGGTCATTTCTACGCAAATAAGAGTTTTCTTCTCTCAATTGACGCAGGGTAACAATCTGACCCGGTTTCAAACGATTTGACTTTCCTGCATCTGTCACGAATTTTTTATCAAAAATACGGTCATTTTCTGCAATGAAATCAAATTTATCCTCAGCTGTATTCTCCAAGAATCGGGTATCTCCTGGATCCATGATGTTTACTTTACGCATCATTTGACGTACAATAACTTCAATATGTTTGTCGTTAATCGGCACCCCTTGTAGTCGGTAAACCTCTTGAACCTCGTTCACGATGTATTCTTGTACTGCAAAAGGTCCTTTGATGTTCAAAATATCAGCAGGCGTAATTGAACCGTCAGAAAGCGGTGTACCAGCTCGCACAAAGTCGTTTTCCTGTACTAAGATATGCTTAGATAAAGAGACCATGTACTTGCGTTTTTGCCCTTCTCTCGACGTAATCAAAACTTCTCGGTTCCCTCTTTTGATTTTTCCAAATGTAACAGCACCATCAATTTCAGAAACCACAGCGGGGTTAGAAGGATTACGAGCTTCAAACAACTCTGTTACCCGTGGCAAACCACCCGTGATGTCCTTCACTTTGCTCAAAGTACGTGGAATTTTTGCCAATACTTTCCCTTTGTAAACCGCTTCGTCTTGATTAACACTAATGTGTGACCCCACTGGCAAGTTGTAAGTTTTGACCTCATCTCCATTGGTATGTTCTACCTGAATTGAAGGAATCTTACGTTTGTCTTTTGAATCTATGATTACTTTTTCTTTGTGACCTGTTTGCTCATCTGACTCTTCACGGAAAGTAACACCTTCGATGATGTTTTCAAAAATTATCTTACCTGCAAACTCAGATACAATTACCGCATTGTAAGGGTCCCACTCACAAATAGGATCATCCTTTTTGACTTTTTGCCCATCTTTCACAAAGAGCAAAGCACCATAAGGTACATTGTAGTTGATAAGTTGTTTACCTGTTTCTGGATGGATAATTCGAATCTCACCAGTACGTCCCAAAACGGTTGTCTTAGTTTGTCCGTCCTCGCTCACATATACAACTGTTCGCACTTCGTCAAACTGGACAATACCATCAAATTTGGAAACCATACGAGATTCTGTTGCTGTTGCTTTAGCAATCCCCCCAACGTGGAAAGTACGAAGCGTTAGCTGTGTACCAGGCTCTCCAATAGATTGAGCTGCAATAATTCCCACTGCATCTCCTCTTTGAGCCATTCGATTGTTAGCCAAGTTTCGACCATAACACCTTACACATACCCCCCTTGCCGTTTCGCAGGTCAAAACAGAACGAATTTCAATAGATTCGATACCTGTCTTTTCAGCAATGTATTGGGCGATATCTTCATCGATTTCTCCACCTGCTTTTACAATCAACTTTTCTGTAATAGGGTCAATTACGTCATTCAAAGCCACACGCCCCAATATACGATCGTATAAAGGTTCTACAATATCCTCATTGTCCTTCAATGCAGAGACTTCAATACCTCTTAAAGTATGACAATCTTCTTCGGTAATGACAACATCTTGTGCCACATCTACCAAACGACGAGTCAAATACCCCGCATCTGCTGTTTTCAAAGCGGTATCAGCCAAACCTTTTCTCGCACCGTGAGTAGAGATAAAGTACTCCAATACTGATAAACCTTCTTTGAAATTTGCCAAAATAGGGTTTTCTACAATCTCTGGACCTGCTGCTCCCGATTTACGAGGTTTTGCCATCAACCCCCTCAACCCTGCCAACTGTCGAATCTGCTCTTTAGACCCCCTTGCTCCTGAGTGCATCATCATATATACAGCATTGAACCCCTGATTATCAGTGGCTAATTCGTGCATCAAACGACCACTTATTTGAGTAGTCAAACGAGTCCAAATATCAATGACCTGATTGTATCGTTCGTTATTGGTAATTAAGCCCATTTCGTAGTTCATTCCTACTTCATCCACCTCAGACTGAGCAGTTTCTACCATTTTAGGTTTGCCTGTTGGGTCAATCAAATCCTTGATTCCAAAAGACAATCCTCCTTTAAATGACCATTGGAATCCCATGGTCTTAATGTTATCCAAAAATTCAGCAGTTCGAGCAATCCCAACGATACTCAACACACGATTGATGATTTTCCTCAATGCTTTTTTAGTAAGCAATTCATCTACATACCCTACTTCTTCTGGAACAACTTGATTGAACAAGACTCTACCAACACTTGATTCTATCAATTGTGTTTTCATTGTTCCATCATCCTGACGAATCGGAACTTTTAATTTGATAGCAGCATGTAATTCCACTGCTTGCTCATTGAAGGCTATGATGACTTCCTCTGGAGAATAAAAGGCCTTTCCTTCTCCTTTTACCTTTCTTTCCGGAGTACTTGTACGAATTTTAGAGATATAATACAATCCCAATACCATATCCTGCGAAGGTACTGCAATCGTAGTACCACTTTGAGGATTTAGGATATTGTGCGAAGACAACATCAATAATTGAGCTTCCAAAACCGCTGCATTGCTCAAAGGTACGTGAACAGCCATTTGGTCACCGTCAAAGTCGGCATTGAAGGCTGAACAAACCAAAGGATGCAAACGAATAGCTTTCCCTTCTACTAATTTAGGCTGAAATGCTTGTATAGATAATCTGTGCAAGGTTGGTGCACGGTTAAGCATTACAGGATGTCCACGAAGTGTGTTTTCCAAAATATCCCAAATTGCAGGGTCTTTTTTATCCACTAATTTCTTAGCAGATTTCACGGTTTTCACTATTCCTCTTTCGATCAGTTTTCTAATCACAAAAGGCTTGAATAACTCTGCGGCCATTCCTTTGGGCAAACCACATTCGTGCATCTTCAATTCTGGTCCTACTACAATTACAGAACGACCAGAATAGTCCACCCTTTTTCCCAAAAGGTTTTGGCGGAACCGTCCTTGCTTGCCCTTCAATACATCACTCAAAGATTTCAGCGCACGACCTCCCTCTGCTTTGACTGCATTTGATTTACGAGAGTTGTCAAACAAAGAATCCACCGCTTCTTGCAACATCCTTTTTTCATTTCTCAAAATCACCTCTGGTGCTTTGATTTCAATGAGACGTTTCAACCGGTTGTTTCTAATAATGACTCTTCTATATAAGTCGTTCAAATCGGAACTTGCAAAACGGCCACCATCCAAAGGTACTAATGGGCGCAATTCTGGAGGAATAACAGGCAGATACTGCACAATCATCCACTCAGGAGAATTTTGTCTACGTTCATTTGCATCTCTAAACGCTTCTACAACACTCAACCTCTTGAGAGCCTCTGCTTTTCTTTGTTGTGAAGTTTCATTTGCAGCTTGATGACGAAGATCATAAGACATCTTATCTAAGTCAAGATTCGATAACAAATCTTTAACTGCTGCCGCTCCCATTTTAGCTACAAATTTTTCGGGATCGTGATCCTCCAAAAGTTGATTTTCTCTAGGAAGGCTTTCTACAAAATCTAAGTATTCTTCTTCCGTCAGCAAATCCATTTTAGAAACCTGCCCATCCAAAGGACCTGGATTAATGACGACATATCTTTCGTAATAAACAACACTTTCCAATTTCTTGGAGGACAATCCCAATAAGTACCCAATTTTGTTGGGAAGAGCCTTAAAGTACCAAATATGAACCACAGGAACTACCAACTTGATATGTCCCATTCGCTCTCTTCTAACCTTTTTTTCGGTTACTTCTACACCACATCTATCACATACAATTCCCTTATATCTAATTCGTTTGTATTTCCCACAGTAACATTCATAGTCTTTTACGGGACCGAAAATTCGTTCGCAAAAAAGACCGTCTCTCTCTGGCTTATAGGTTCGATAATTAATAGTTTCTGGCTTCAACACTTCACCATACGAGCGTTCGAGTATCGTGTCAGGAGAAGATAAGCAGATGGTAATTGTCGAAAAATTACTCTTAATTTTGTGATCCTTTTTAAAAGGCATATTGCAAACCTCCGTTTTATATAGTTAAATCAAACTGTTTTCCTAAAAAATTATTCAAAGATAAGATCAAGTGCCAAACCTCTCAATTCATGTAACAATACATTGAAGGACTCAGGAATGCTTGGCGTTGGCAGATTATCTCCTTTTACTATGGCTTCATACGCTTTTGCTCTACCTACTATGTCATCCGATTTAATAGTAAGCAATTCTTGAAGTATATGTGCAGCTCCAAAGGCTTCCAAAGCCCATACCTCCATCTCTCCAAAACGTTGTCCCCCAAATTGAGCTTTACCACCCAAAGGCTGTTGGGTAATCAAAGAGTAAGGTCCTATTGAACGAGCATGCATTTTGTCGTCCACCATGTGTGCTAGTTTCAACATATAGATAACCCCCACCGTTGCTTCTTGGTGGAAACGATCTCCTGTTTCTCCATCATAAAGGTGTGTCATACCAAACTCTGGTAAGCCTGCTTGTGTTATCTCATCACTAATTGTATGCACCGTTGGTCCATCAAAAATAGGGCACGCATATTTTTTACCCAGCTTTTTTCCTGCCCAAGCCAATACGGTTTCGTAAATCTGACCAATATTCATTCGTGAAGGTACACCCAATGGGTTTAAAACAATATCCATTGGAGTTCCATCTTCTAAAAATGGCATATCTTCAAGTCGGACTATCTTTGCTACAATTCCTTTATTCCCATGACGGCCCGCTAATTTATCTCCCACCTTCAATTTACGTTTTTTGGCTAAATAGACTTTAGCCAATTTTAACACGCCTGCGGGTAACTCATCTCCCACACTGATATTGAATTTTTCTCTTCGATAACGTCCGACCTCTTCACTCACTTTGATACTGTAGTTGTTCAACAGCGTCTTAATATAGTCATTTAAATCCTCGTCTTCTGTCCACCCTTCTGCTTTCACCTGAGAATAATCCAAACCTCTCAGGATAAGTGCAGTAAATTTAACGCCTTCTTTAATGATAATTTCATTATATACGTCTTTTACTCCAGCAGAACGATAATTACTCAAAAGCGCAGTTATCTTTTCAAGTAATAAATCCTTCAATTTAGAAAGATGTCCTTTGTGTTCTGAATCCAATTTTGCAATCGCTTCTTTTTCTCTTACCTTGCTCTCTTTGGTCTTTTTAGCTCTTGCGAATAAACGTTTGTTAATAACTACTCCTTTTGTTGAAGGAGGAAGTTTAAGAGAAGCATCTTTTACATCGCCCGCTTTGTCTCCAAAAATTGCCCTCAATAGCTTTTCTTCTGGAGTTGGATCAGACTCACCTTTAGGTGTAATTTTACCAATCAGAATATCTCCTTCCTTCACGTTTGCACCAATTCGGATGATACCATTTTCATCTAAATCTTTGGTCGCTTCCTCGCTTACATTTGGAATATCGTTGGTCAATTCTTCCTCGCCTAGTTTGGTATCTCTCACATCCATATCGTATTCTTCGATATGAATAGAGGTAAACAAATCTTCTCTCACCACTCGCTCAGAAATTACAATCGCATCCTCAAAGTTGTACCCTTTCCAAGGCATAAACGCAACCAACAAGTTACGTCCTAATGCCAGTTCTCCTTGCTGTGTAGCATACCCTTCACAAAGAATTTGACCAGGAACTACCTTATCACCTTTTCTAACAATTGGTTTCAAATTGATGCAAGTGCCTTGATTCGTTCTTTTAAACTTAGTTAAACTATAAGTCTTCGAATCATCGGTAAAACTAATCAATCTATCAGTATCATTCCTATCGTATCGAATTGTTACTTTATCAGCATCCACATACTCTACAATACCATGTCCCTCTGCATTCATCAACATTCGAGAATCTTGCGCTACCTTTGCTTCCAAACCTGTTCCTACAATAGGAGCATCAGTTCGCAATAATGGCACAGCCTGACGCTGCATGTTTGACCCCATTAAGGCACGGTTCGCATCATCATTTTCTAAAAATGGAATCATGGAAGCTGAAACACCTACAATTTGATTGGAGGCAACATCAATATACTGTAATTGTTCAGGAGGTAGGACAGGGAATTCCCCTTGATGACGAGCTTTGATACGATCTTCACTAAAGACGCCTGCGTCTCCAAAACTTGAAGTAGCTTGCCCAATTATTTTTGTATCTTCTTCTTCTGCTGAAAGATAATCAACATCTTTCCGCCCCATTTTTACCTTGCCATCATCAACTCTTCTATATGGAGTTTCTAAAAAGCCCATCTTATTCACCTTGGCGTGTACGCACAAAGTAGAAATCAACCCAATATTAGGCCCTTCAGGTGTTTCAATTGTACACAAACGTCCGTAGTGGGAATAGTGTACATCTCTTACTTCGAAACCGGCTCTCTCTCTTGACAAACCTCCTGGACCTAATGCTGAAATACGTCTTTTGTGCGTAATTTCTGATAGAGGATTTGTTTGGTCAAGAAACTGAGATAGCTGGCTGGTTCCAAAAAACGAGTTGATAACAGATGATAAAGTTCGCGCATTAATCAAATCAACAGGTGTAAAGACTTCATTATCTCGAACATTCATTCTCTCACGAATTGTTCGAGCCATCCGTGCCAAACCTACGCTAAACTGACTATATAACTGCTCTCCTACTGTTCTTACTCGTCTGTTACTTAGATGATCAATATCGTCAATATCTGCTTTTTGATTAGTCAGGCGAATCAAATATTTCACCATTTCAATAATGTCCTCCTTCGTTAGAACGCGAAGGTCATTATTTGCCATGTCTATTTTTAACTTCCTATTGATTTTGTATCTGCCTACCTCTCCTAAATCATATCGTTTGTCAGAGAAAAATAGCTTATCAATAATCCCTCTTGCAGTTTCTTCATCTGGAGGATCTGACCCTCTTAGTTGGCGGTAAATATGTTGAACGGCTTCTATTTCAGAGTTGGAAGTATCTTTGTGAAGTGTATTATAGATAATAGCGAAATCAGCAGATTTTTCTTCTTTCTGCAATACAATTGATTTTACTTCTGTCTCCAAAATGTCTTCAATGTTGTACTCATCCAACACGGTGTCTCTTTCAAGAATTACTTCATTTCTTTCAATAGAAACAACCTCCCCTGTATCCTCATCTACAAAGTCTTCAATCCAACTTTTCAATACACGAGCAGCTAACTTACGTCCAATATTGTTTTCAAGCACTTTCCGGCTTACTTCCACTTGGTCAGCAAGATCGAATAGCTCCAAAATAGCTTTATCTGTGTCGTAGCCTATTGCTCTCAATAGTGTTGTTACGGGGAATTTCTTTTTTCTATCAATATACGCATACATTACGTTATTAATATCAGTAGCAAATTCAATCCATGCGCCTTTAAATGGAATCACACGTGCAGAGTACAGGCGCGTTCCATTTGGGTGCATACTTTGGCTAAAGAATACGCCTGGAGATCGGTGTAATTGAGAAACAACTATTCTTTCCGCACCATTTACAACAAAAGTTCCTTTAGGAGTCATATAAGGAATGTTTCCTAAGAAAACTTCTTGCTCAATTGTTTCAAAATCTACGTGTTCTTCATCATTACAAGATAAGCGTAATTTTGCCTTTAGTGGGACACTGTAAGTCAACCCCCGCTGCATACATTCTTCAATGCTGTAACGAGGAGGATCAACATGATAATCTAAAAATTTTAAATCGAAAATATTACGCGCATCACTAATAGGAAAGTTATCTGTAAATACTCGGTACAGACCCTCGGAATTACGGTCACCTGGAGCAGTTTCTAGTTGAAAAAACTCTTTGAAAGATTTTACCTGAATTTCAAGCAAATCGGGATTCTCATGAGTTTGCTTGATTCTACCAAAATTAATACGCTCTGTATAGGCAGTTATGGCTGAGGTCATATAAAAGAAACTTTACTTATGTTATGTGTTAATGTTGATAAAACACAAAAAAGGCATAAGGATTATGCACAATAATCCCAATGCCTATCTAAAGAAAATAGAATGAGAAAAGATATATGTCACTTTATCAATAAATTGAAAATTTCCTTATGAGAAAAGTGTGATAATATAACAGTTTTGCACGATTTTTGTTGTGACAAAAATCGTGCAAAACTTAAAGCAAATGCCAATTTAATAAATTAAACCAACACTACTTAATTTCTACTTCTGCACCAGCTTCTTCTAACTGTGCTTTTAATTCATCTGCTTCCTCTTTAGAAACACCTTCTTTAAGAGCTTGAGGAGCGTCATCTACCAACGCTTTTGCTTCTTTTAGTCCTAATCCTGTTAGGGATTTAACCAATTTCACTACATTCAACTTCTTGCCACCTGCAGCTTTAAGAATTACATCAAACTCTGTTTGTTCAGCAGCAGCTTCTGCTTCGCCACCACCACCAGGAGCAGCCATAGCTACTGCCGCTGCAGCAGGCTCGATACCGTATTCGTTTTTCAGAATACCTGCCAATTCGTTCACTTCTTTCACAGTTAAGTTTACCAACTGCTCAGCAAATGCTTTTAAATCCGACATTTTATTATATTTTTATGAAATTTCAAAATAAAAATATTGTGTGTAACAATACAATATATATTAAAAATTGGAAGCTCTTATCCTTCTCTCTCTGAAAGAGTTTCGAGTATGCCCATCAATTTTTGCCCTCCCGACTGCAAAGCACCAATAACATTCTTTGCAGGAGATTGTAAAAGTCCAATGATTTCGCCAAGTAATTCTTCTTTAGACTTGAGTTTTGAAAGTGTTTCTAATGAATCTTCTCCTATAAAAATGGAACTATCAATATATGCACCTTTCAAAATAGGGCGTTCAGATGTTTTTCTATACTCTTTAATAACCTTTGCAGGCATATTAGAAACATCAGAGAAAAACAAGGTTGTAGGACCTTTTAAAGCATCATACAAACCCTCGTATTGATTATCTCCTACTTCCTCTAGTGCTTTTTTAATGAGGGTGTTTTTAGCCACCTTCATTTCAATTCCTTTCTCAAAGCACAATCTTCGGAGATTATTTACCTCTTCAACAGTTAAAGTTGAAGAATCAGCAATATAAAAAAACGGTAATTCTTCAAATTTAGCCTTTAATGACTCTATTACCGCTGACTTATCTTTTTTCGTCATGACTTATACACCTTTTATAGATTTTACATCAACTGGAACACCAAGACCCATGGTGCTAGCCATATATATACTTTTAAAGTAAATTCCTTTAGCTGAAGCTGGTTTCATTTTTGCAATCGTTCTTAGTACCTCAGAAGCATTTCCAGCTATTTTCTCAGGACTAAAAGATACTCTTCCTACCGAAGAATGAATAATGCCAAATTTATCTACTCTAAAAGAAATTTTCCCTTTTTTTACTTCTCCTACAGCTTCTCCTACATTCATAGTAATAGTACCCGTTTTAGGGTTAGGCATCAAACCTCTTGGTCCTAAAATTCGGCCCAAACGCCCTACTTTAGACATTACATTAGGAGTAGCAATTACAACATCAAAGTCAGTCCATCCTCCTTGAATTTTTTGAACATATTCATCTAATCCAACATAATCTGCTCCTGCTGCTGTTGCTTCTTCTTCCTTATCAGGCGAACATAGTACAATAACTGTCTTAGATTTCCCCGTTCCATGAGGAAGGGTTACTGTTCCTCTTAAAGCTTGATCTGGTTTTCGAGGATCTATACCAAGGCGAATATGTAAATCAACTGAAGCATCAAACTTTGTAGTAGATACTTCTTTTACTAAGCTAGCCGCTTCTTGAATAGTATATACCTTGTCCTTTTCCAGTTTATCAAGAACCTGTTTTCTTTTTTTTGTGAGTTTCACGTCTAACTTTGATTATATAAGAAATTAAATAAAATCAATTTTAAAAGCCTCTCCAATATAAAGTGATATTGTGGCTTCACTACTTAACATCATGCAATGATAAATTTACGCTTCTACTTCCCATGGAGGAGTCCCCTCAACCAAAAGTCCCATGCTTCGTGCTGTACCTGCCACCATTTTCATGGCTGATTCGACTTTAAAAGCATTTAAATCTGGCATTTTGGTTTCAGCAATAACTTTTACTTGATCCCAAGTAACCTTTCCGACCTTATCTCTATTAGATTGTGCTGAACCACTCTTTAATCCTGCCGCTTCCAATAATAAAACAGGCACAGGAGGGGTTTTTACAACAAAATCAAAAGACTTATCCTTATAAACACTTATTACTACAGGTAATACCTGTCCCATCTTATCTTTTGTCCGAGCATTAAATGCTTTACAAAACATCATGATGTTGACTCCTTTAGAACCAAGTGCAGGTCCAACGGGAGGTGCAGGATTAGCTTGACCTCCTTTTATTTGCAGTTTTATAAATGTTTCTATTTGTTTTGCCATTATTCTAAGATTGTTTTTCAACCTGACCAAAATTGAGTTCTACAGGTGTTCTTCTACCAAAAATTTTAACAATAACCTTCAATTTCTTCTTATCATCGTAAATTTCTTCAATTCCTCCATTAAATCCATTGAAAGGTCCATCAATAATTTTAACAGTTTCACCTACTAAGAAAGGTTCATTCAATCTTTCTCCTGCATCTTGCATTTCGTCTACCTTTCCTAATATTTTATTTACTTCTGATTTTCTAAGGGGAACGGGGTTTTCTTTTCCTAAAAAATGAATAACTCCATTCATACTTTTAACTGATTGAATTACGTCTGAATTAAGTTTAAATTCATCAGCTTCAATCAGCATATATCCTGGATAAAAATTACGTTCTGTAATTATTTTTTTTCCATTTCTAATTTGATATACTTTTTCGGTAGGTACAAGAACCTGAATAATAACATCCTCCCATCCTGAGCGAACTATTTCGGCATCCAAGTGCATTTTTATTTTGCGTTCTTTTCCGCTTATAACTCTCAGCACATACCACTTTTTGTTACCTTTATTTTCCTCTGTGCTCATTATTTTTGAAAGGTGTTTGAAAAATTAGACTGTTTATTGAGATTACAAAATTAAAAGATAACTCAGTTTAAAAAGCATCTTTATCATATTAGTTATCTAAATATTTCGTAAACGTAGTATAATAGTCCATGAAAGAAATTATTTTCAGGCTGTGCTCCGAAAATGAAATCCATCAAAAAAACCATGAAAGCTACAATAAGGGAAGATACCAATACAACCATCCCACTACTTTGCAACTCCTCCCAACTAGGCCAAGTTACTTTGTATAGTAATTCATTAGCTGTTTCCTTGAAATAAACTCTAACTTTTTCCATCAGAAAAGTAAATTAAGAAATAAAAGCACGGGCGGAAGGGCTCGAACCCTCGGCCTACGGTTTTGGAGACCGTCGCTCTACCAACTGAGCTACACCCGTATCAGAAAAAATTTGGTAGTGTATAGCAAGCGTCAAATCACTACTATTAAAAGTGATTGAATTCCTATCTATACACTACCAAGAAAATTTAATATTGAAACAGCAATTTGATATTGCTGTTTCAATCTACAAGTAATTATTATTCAATGATTTCTGTCACCTGACCTGCACCTACCGTTCTTCCTCCTTCACGAATCGCAAAACGTAGGTTCAATTCCATTGCAATAGGATAAATCAATTCTACTTCAATCGTAACATTATCACCAGGCATCACCATTTCTACGCCTTCTGGCAATGTAATGGAACCTGTAACATCTGTTGTTCTGAAATAAAACTGAGGTCGGTAATTATTGAAAAATGGAGTGTGACGACCACCCTCTTCTTTACTCAATACGTAAACCTCTGCCTTGAATTTAGTATGTGGTTTTACACTACCAGGTTTGGCGATAACCATTCCTCTTTTAAGTGATTTTTTGTCAATACCACGAAGTAATAAACCAGCATTGTCTCCTGCTTCACCTCTATTCAAGATTTTTCTAAACATTTCTACCCCTGTACATACAGTAGTCATGGGCTTAGTTTCTTTGTCTACCAACCCAACAATTTCAAGAGGATCTTGAGTATTCACAACTCCTCTTTCAATTCTACCTGTTGCAACCGTACCACGACCAGTAATAGAAAATACGTCTTCAATCGGCATCAAGAAAGGCTTATCAACAGCTCTTGGAGGAAGCGGAATGTAGCTATCTACAGCCTCCATCAATTCTTTTATCGATGCAATTGCCTCAGCATCGCCTTGCAGTGCTTTCAAAGCAGAACCCTGAATAATTGGAGTTTCATCTCCATCAAATTGGTAGAAATCCAATAATTCTCTCAATTCCATATCTACCAACTCCAACAATTCCTCATCATCTACCAAATCCACCTTATTCATAAATACAACAATCTTTGGCACTCCTACTTGTCTTGCCAATAGAATGTGTTCACGAGTTTGCGGCATAGGACCGTCTGTTGCAGCACAAACCAAAATAGCACCGTCCATTTGGGCAGCACCTGTCACCATGTTTTTTACATAGTCAGCGTGACCAGGACAATCTACGTGAGCATAGTGTCTATTCTCTGTTTGATACTCTACGTGAGCTGTATTGATTGTAATACCTCTTTCCTTTTCTTCAGGAGCAGCATCAATTGAATCGTAATCTGTTTTCTCTGCAAGTCCAGCATCTGCTAACACAGATGTAATTGCAGCAGTTAATGTAGTTTTACCATGATCCACATGCCCAATCGTGCCAATATTTACGTGCGGCTTACTCCGATCGAATGTTTCTTTAGCCATTTTTTGATTCTACTTTTAAGAATTTAAACATTTACAAAACTATCCAAAACAGCAATTTACAAGAGCCAATGATGGGATTTGAACCCATGACCTCTTCCTTACCAAGGAAACGCTCTACCCCTGAGCTACATCGGCAATTCAGCAAACTGAACAAAAAAAGAGCGGGAGACGAGACTCGAACCCGCGACCCTCAGCTTGGAAGGCTGATGCTCTACCAACTGAGCTACTCCCGCCTGTTCAAAATTTAAAAAGCCTTAATTCTCAGAGAGACTTAGTTGTTTCAAATTTCGAGATATAATTTTTGAAGTGGGGAGAGCAGGATTCGAACCTACGTAGGCGTAGCCAACAGATTTACAGTCTGCCCCGTTTGACCGCTTCGGTATCTCCCCAATTGTAATTAAACAAAGCCAATGTATTTGCTTTTAATTTTTTCGAGTGCAAAAGTAAGAACTTTTTGCGACTTTACAAAACAAAACACATTGGCCTTGCCTTCAAACTATTATAAATATTTGTTAAAAGAACTGTTTTTATTTTTTTTCTTTTCTCTCGAAAAGGTGTGCAAAGATACAGAAACTTTGACACAAAAAACAAACTTTATTAAAAAAACTTTACGCTATTGACCACGCAGTTTTTCTTTATAACGTTTCAACTGTCTTTTAATAGATTCTATCGATAAATCTGCTGCCGTTTCAAACAACTTACTTCTTTCGCTTGCAACTAATTGTACCCTAGGCAAGTTTACTTTGATACGCGCAATTTTATCTTTGATATGGCTGCTTTTATTATCTAAAGTTAAATATACCTCCACATCTATAATTCTGTCATAAAAGTGTTCAAGTTTTGCAACTTTTTTTTCGATAAACTCTATAAGTTGTTCACTTGCTGTAAATTGAATTGCCTGAATGTGTATTCTCATAGGAATGTTTTTTGTGAAAGACTCTGTTATTACTTTTTACTATTCCAACAACTTATTGAAGGTTAATTAAGTTCCAACCTCAAAAGATTATTGGAGAAAATGTACTTTGATAATTTACAGTAGGCTTTCTAGTGAAGAAAAAAGAAAATACATTTATTATTAGAAATAATTTATTGTTATTCTACTCTTGGATGTGCTTGATGATAAGCTTGTTTAAGTTTTTCAATCGTATTATGTGTGTATACCTGAGTTGCGGCCAAGCTCGAATGTCCCAATAACTCTTTCACCGCATATAAATCTGCTCCATTGTTGAGTAAGTTTGTAGCAAAAGAATGTCGCAAAACATGCGGACTCTTATGGGTATTTGTAACGATTGAAGATAGGTGTTTGTTGACCAGATTATAAACAAATTTGGGGTAAAGTTCTTTTCCTTTATCTGTAAGTAACAATATATCTTTGTGGTAGTCTGGAAATTCTTCCGACCTATATTGAAGATATTGCTGAAGAAAATGTCGGGTTTCTCTTCCAATTGGTAAAAAACGTTCTTTGTTTCCTTTTCCTAATACCTTTATCTTTTGATTGGCAAAATCAATGTCATTCAAAGTCAGACCAATTAGCTCAGCCCGTCTTATACCAGTAGCATATAATAAGTCTAATATGAGACGATTTCTGATTTCAGAAAATTTTTCGGAATCGGCATTTATATTATTAAATAAGCTTTCCATTTTGTCTTGTTCTACAAAGGAGGGAAGTCTATGAGGAATTTTTGGTAGTTGTACTCCCATACAGGGATTGGATTCGATATATTTTCTTCGTTGCAAGAAATTATAAAAACTGCTAATAGAGCGTACTTTGCGAGTGATACTACTTTCTTTGTAGGACTGGTTGATAAGTGAAATAATCCAATACCGTATTTGTTTGTGTTGAATTTGGGTCAAATCTTCAATTTCGTATTCATTCCACAAGAAATCTTCAAACTGTTCTATATCTTTCTGATAAGCCTTGAGAGTTAATGGAGAGCAACGTTTTTCGTATTCGAGATATTTTAAGAAGTATTTTTTATTCATACATGGATTTTTAGGATAGTCTAAATTAGCTAAAAAATGGGATACTTACAATATTTTTTTTTAACTAATGAGAGTAAAAAAGCAAAAGGCTTATTATCTTTGAATACTGTATTGACAATAAGCCTTTTAAGCAAAATCTGAGTTTTCAGAATATTCACTATTTTTTTAAAATCTCGCGAGATATGACAATTTTTTGAATTTCCGATGTTCCTTCTCCAATTGTACAAAGCTTGGAGTCTCGATAATATTTTTCTACTGGAAATTCTTTGGTGTAACCATAACCACCATAAATTTGAACAGCATCAGTAGAAACCTCAACAGCCACTTCCGAAGCATAATATTTTGCCATGGCCGATTCTTTGGTTACTTTTTCATTCCTATTTTTCAGATCTGCGGCTTGCAAAATCAAAAGAAGAGACGCTTCAATTTTAGTTGCCATGTCCGCTAATTTGAAGGCAATTGCTTGAAAATTAGCAATTGGCTGTCCAAACTGATGTCTTTCTTTGGCATATTTCTTAGAAGCCAAGTAAGCTCCTTCTGCAATACCTAAAGATAAGGCTGCAATGGAAATACGTCCACCATCCAATACTTTCATAGCTTGAATAAACCCCTGTCCTTCTTCTCCCAACATACAACTTTTATGTACTCGGCAATTATCAAAAATCACCTCCGTTGTCTCCGAGGCTCTCATTCCTAGCTTATTTTCCTTCTTACCACCATAAACACCAGGTGTTGTTTTCTCAACGGCAAAAGCAGTCATGCCATGCTTATCCCCTACTTCACCCGTTCGGACAATAACTACTATAATATCAGAAGATTTCCCATGTGTTATCCAACATTTCGTTCCATTCAATACCCAATAATCACCATCTTTCACAGCTGTTGTTTTCATACGTGCGGCATCCGACCCCGTGTTTGGTTCGGTCAAACCCCAAGCTCCTATCCATTCAGCCGTTGCCAGTTTTGGCAGCCATTTTTGTTTTTGCTCCTCAGTAGCAAATTGCAATATGTGATTAGTACACAAGGAATTGTGAGCAGCAACGGATAGGCCAATTGAACCACAAACCTTCGCTACTTCCCTGATAACTGTCACATATTCAAAATATCCCAAACCTGCCCCACCATATTCTTCTGGCACCAACACTCCCATCATACCCAATTCGCCCATTTTTTTAAACATTTGAACGGGAAACTCTTGGGATTCATCCCATTCCATTACATAGGGGCGAATGTGTTTTTCGCTGAAATCACGAGCCATTTCGGCTATCATCTCTTGGTTTTCGGAGGTAGAAAAATTCACCGATGGCTGTTCTAATACGTCTTGCATATACATTTATTAATTTTAAAACATTATGCGGCACTTTACAATTCTTTTATTTCACATTGAAGCAACGCCATAAAAGAGAAAGTAGTTTTGAAAAAAGAATCCTAACTATATCAATTTATACACACATTCTATTTTTCCGTTCATAGAAAATTAACGAACGCTCAAATAAGGAGAAAGTTTATGGAAAAGAGCGTCGTCCATTCCTCCTATTTTTTGAAGTTCACTGATTTCTTGATAATCTCCTTTTTTGATTCTCTTTTTCACAATCGCTTTTGCCAATTTTTCGCTGATGTAAGGATGCCGTTTGAGTGTCAGTTCATCCACTATATTGACATTGAGAGTTTTGATTTGATCTGGAGAATCATTTGTTAAAAAATTCATTATTTCTACATACAAAATAGCATCCAATCCATAGACTTCTTTCAATTGCTCGGGTTTGGTAAACCCGCCCAGCAAATCTCTATACTTTACAATCCTATTACTAAAAGAAGGTCCAATTCCTTTTAGTTTTTTCCAATCTTCTACTGTCGCAGTATTAATGTCTATCAGTAGAGGCTCTTTTTCTTCAAATTGTTGAAAGGTCTTTGGGCGTTCTCTTTTCCCTGCGCTTTCAGAATCTTTGGAGGCAATGGATTCGCTCTCTTCATCTATCTGAATCAGCCCCTCCAACCTATTATAGTCGTCGTCTGTAAAACCATATACTTTTTTGATGTCTTCCTTTTTTCGAAAGACCATGCCCTTCTTCACAAACCCTACCAATGCCTTTGCAGCTTGATGAGACAATCCTAACTGCCTGCCTTCTTCATAGGTCAATTCATTAGGATCGAAAGGAAAAAGCTTTACTTCAAAAGTTGCCCTTGAAGGTTCTTTATCTTTCCATTTATTATCTTTTTTACCTGTAAAACCTTCTTCAGATTCATTTTCGAAACTATTGCCAGTTTCTTCTTCAAAAATAGCAAAGGGAGCCAATCGTTTGTAATCTTCATCTGAGAAATCATATATTTTTTTCAAATCCTCTTTCTTCTTAAATTGCCCATCTGCTTTTAGGTAATTTGTGATTCGCAAAGCAATTTTATGGCTCAAGCCAAGTCTACGGCCTTGTTCATATGTGAGCTCATTCGGATTGAAGGCAAACTCCTCTGTAACATATTCCTCTTCTAAAAACCCTTCTTTATCTTCTTTTTCCCATTGTCGATTATTGTATTCCTTCTTAGAAGGTTGTGCTACCGCAGCAGCTCTAAACCTCTCTACCTCCGCCTGAAACTCGGAAGTCTCCATTGACTCAGCGTGAATGAAATAAGGGAAGACATAAGGCAAAATCAACGTTACCCCAATCAAGATTAACAGCACCAATATTCCATTCCGCTCTCTTTTGGAAAAAGTAAAATACTCCTTGATTATTTTTTTCATGATTACGATTTTTAAATGTAAATCCTTACTCTTTCACTACCTCCAAAGCTCTTTCAACCACTTCTTTCAAATCTTTATACTCAAAAGAACGTTCATAAAATGCTTTGTAATTGGAAGGTGGATGTGACAATAACGTGGCGGGAATAGAACCTGTCCAAGCATCACTGACCTTATCTATCCAACTATTCGGATTTCGTTCATTCAATAACCATACATCCTCGTTCAGATTCCGCTTATTAATAAAAGGCACTAATTTGGTCGAAAGCATATCAATAAAATCCAAACTCACAAAAATGAGTTTCACTTTTTGAGAAGCGTATTCATCATGAACCTGCTCAAAATAAGGCATTTCCTTCACACAAGGCATACACCATGTTGCCCAAAAATTGTAAATATAAAGTGTGTCATCATCTGTCTTGATACGTTCTTCAAACTCGGCAAAGTCCATCACTTCTGGTACTTTCATAGGTTTCTTTTTAACAGATTCCGTTTCAGAGGTATTTTCAGTGGTGTTGTTAGGGATGTCGTTGGGATTCACACAAGCACTCACTAAAAAAAGAGGACAAAGCACTAAAAGAAAGAATTGTTTCATTTGATTTCTTTTTTAATTTCAACAAAAATAAATAACCTTTGGGAAAAAAACCGATAACAGATATAAATATGAATCAACAAAAGACTATTTTTATAACAGGATCAACCGCAGGAATAGGTGAGGCAACAGCTCTAGTATTTGCTCAAAACGGTTGGAACTTAATCCTTACAGGTCGACGAAAAGAACGTTTGGATGCCATTGCTTCAAAAATAGAGGAAACATATAAAGTAAATGTTTTGCCCTTAAGTTTTGATGTTCGTAATAAAGCAGCCGTAAAAGATGCTATTTCCAATCTACCTAACAACTGGAAAGGCATTGATGTTCTTGTTAACAACGCAGGATTGGCGATAGGACGAGATGCTTTTCAAAATTCACAAATTGAAGATTGGGAAATCATGATTGACACAAACATTAAAGGGCTTTTATACGTTAGTAGGTTGATTAGCCCAATGATGATTGAAAATGGGAAAGGACACATTATCAATATCAGTTCTATAGCAGGCAGACAGGTCTATGCTAATGGTCATGTTTATTGTGCTACCAAACACGCTGTTGAAGCATTGAGTCAGGCAATGAGGATTGATTTACTCAAACACCACATCAAAGTTACTTCTATTCAGCCAGGTATGGTCGAAACTGAGTTTTCAGTCGTTCGTTTTAAGGGAAATAAAGAACAAGCAGACAGCGTTTATGAAAATGTCGTGCCTTTAGTAGCCCAAGATGTAGCCGAAACTATTTATTTTGCAGCTACTCGACCTTCTCATGTTAACATCAATGAAATCATGCTCACTTGCACTGCTCAAGCCAATGCATTCTATTTAGAGAGAGAAAAATAGAACTTTTTTTTGAAAAAAATATTTTATCTTTAAACTTACAAACAAAGCCAACATCTAAAAACGTAGATTATCATCATTGAACATAAATTCAATTAACTTAAAAATCATAATACAATGAAAAAGATTTTGTCCATTCTTAGCGTATTTGCCATCCTCTTTTCTACTAATATTTTTGCTCAAAGTCAAGTAGATGCCGATCAAGCATTTTTACCAACGAGAGTGAAAACATACAATGCGGCTGAATTTCAAATCAATCCAGAGCAAGTAGCCCAAGAACTTACCAGTAACCTCAATAGCCAATTGTCTTTTGATTCTCAACAAGAAGCAACTGTCTACCAAATCAATTTGGAAACAGCACAAAAGAGACTTGCATTGAGTAGCCTACAAAACACCGATACCAATGGTTTTATTAGTGCCGTAATGGATATCTACCGAGCGAGAAATGCAGCGATTGAAAACGTTTTGAATACCAAACAAAAATTGGAATTCAAACGAGTGCAGGAAAGCATGATGTCAAGAAAAGTAGAGTTGGACTAAGTACATTCAGAACTTATAATCATATATTTGAGGGCTTTAACGGTTTAACAACTGTTAAAGCCTTTTTCGTATTAGCCTAAGTAAAAGTAAGTCAATCACCTCAAACTCTATATCAAGCATTTACCTTTGAAAGAAATACAACCTTTTATACCTCACTTTATTCAAGAGCAATACATTGCCCGTCGGTTCACAGGAAATATTGAAGGGAGTGTATTTTTCGTTGACATATCGGGCTTTACCCTTATGACCCAACAGTTGATGAACAAAGGTCAAAAAGAAGGGGCAGAAGTGTTGTCCAATATCCTCAATACTATTTTTGAGGTGATGGTCAGTGAAGTTTACTACGCACAAGGTTTTATTACTCACTTTGCAGGAGATGCCTTTACTGCTATTTTTCCCACTAAAAAATTTCCTACTCCAAAACATTCTGCACTCACAGCGCTTCAATGCGCTCAAAATATTCAACTTTTTTTTCTACAAAATGGGGTTCAACGTTCCAAATTTGGAAAATTTGATTTGCAGGTAAAAATTGGTTTGTCTTTTGGGCAAATAGATTGGGGGATTGTAGGAGATGAACACATAATGGGTCTTCAGGCATCTAAGTTTTACTTTCGAGGACAAGCCATTGACGAAGCTACTCTTGTAGAACAACAAGCAGATAAAGGAGAAACATTACTGAGTCAAAATTTCAAAACTATCCTAAAGGAAGTACCATTAAAGGGCAATTATCTGTCAGACAATATTTTTCATTTTGAAAGTTTTGAAGCTTATGGAAAAACACCTCTTTATCGTTCACAAGCACCTGAACTACCTCAAATCCAACCTACTATTCTCAATCTTTTTATCCCAAGTGAAGTCATTGCTTTACGTGAAAAAGGAGAATTTCGCAATGTCATTTCGATTTTTATTTCTTTTAAAGGAATTGAAACCCATGAACAACTCAATATCTTCGCTTCCATTGTGTTGAAACACATTATCCGATATAAAGGAGCTCTAAAAGAAATTGACTTTGGCGATAAAGGAGCTACAATGGTAGGTTTTTTTGGCGCTCCAGTAGCCTATGAAAACAACCTTGCAAGAGCCTTGTATTTTGCAGAAGAAGTAGCCAATGAAATTACCGAATCAAGTGCTTTGAAAACGCTACGATTTCGGATGGGGATTACTTCTGGCAAAGTTTACGCAGGTATCATTGGAGGCTCCTACCGATGTGAATATACTTGTATTGGAGACATCGTAAACATGGCTTCCCGAATCATGATGCAAGCTCCTTGGCAGCAAATTTGGGTGAACAATAACATTGCTACGGATGCCAATTTCACCTTTCAGAAAAAAGGAAAGTTTTACTACAAAGGTTTTGTAACCCCTGTTGAAACTTATGAGTTCTCGGGACGAGCAAAGAAAAAAAACGTTGACCAAAACAATGTCCCTATTATCGGGCATGAGACTACTTTGGCTGAATTGCAGAAACAAATCACTCCAATTTTTGAAGGAAAAACAGCAGGCATTATCTATATTTTTGGAGAAGCAGGTATTGGAAAAACCCGTCTGGCTCATGCCCTGAAAGAAAAAACAATTTCTAAAACAACTTGGCTACATATCACTGCGGACCAAATTCTCCAAAAACCCTTTCAGCCCTTCAAGGATATGTTGATTGCTCATTTTAAATTTCCTCGACTGAAAAATACTTTGGCACAAAAATCCTACTTTAAAGTAGCATTTCAATCCCTGATTGTGAAACTCAATCACAATATGGCATTTTTACGTACAAAAGGGACTTCTCAAAAAAAGTTGCTTCGTATTTTCAAAGATGCACTCAATGAATTGAGAAGAACCGAACCTATTTTGGCCTCACAAGTAGGTATTGTATATGAAGACAACCTCTTGGAGCATTTGGATGCAAAAGGCAAATATGAAAACACCATTTCCGCTATACAAAATTTCTTAAAAGTCTTGTCTTTGTTGAACCCTTTGGTGATACACTTGGAGGACAGTCAATGGCTCGACCCAGACTCTATCGCCTTGCTACAAAAACTGTGCAATCACCTCACCGATTATCCAATTGCTATCTTGAGCACTGCCCGCTATAAGGACGACGGAACCCAAGCTCTATTACCTCTAAAAGATTTCCCCTTTCACACCATCGAATTGGATTACTTACCTCCTCATCAAGTGAAAGCTTTAGCAGAAGTACGATTGAATAGCTACAACGAAAACCCCATTTCCCTTAGTGATTCATTCTTGGAAGTATTGGTGGAACGTTCTAAAGGAAACCCTTTTTTTGTAGAACAACTATTGCAATTTTTTGGAGAGAATCAATGGCTGCAAAATCGATTCGGAAAATGGCAATTAACCCAACACGTTGACAGCATTCCTGACAGTATTCAGGCCCTCTTGATGGCAAGGATTGACCGCCTATCCAAGCAAATAAAGCAAGTCGTAAAAGTAGCAGCCGTCATCGGGCGAGAATTCGACACACAGTTGCTTTCAATGTTACTGAATCGAAATGTGCTGCCAGAAATGAAAGTAGCCGAAACAGAACAAGTATGGAATTTACAACGAGATACAAAAGGCATATTCAAGCATACCTTGTTGAGAGACATGGCTTATGATATGCAATTGAAGGCACAATTGCGTCAGTTGCATCAGTTGACTGCTGCTGCAATGGAAAACATTTTCCTCAAAAATATAGAGGAAAAATACGCTGATATTGCTTTTCACTATGAAAAAGCCGAAACAACAATTAAGGCCATTGAATATCTCGAAAAAGCAGGAAATTATGCAAAAGACAACTTCCAAAACCAACAAGCTTTAGATCTATTTGAACGATTGTTGAAGCAACTCCGAAAACTAAATGACGATGATTTTATTTGGAAAATTCTATTGGAAAAAGCATCCGTTCTGAGAACGATTGGTAAATGGGATGCGGCAAAAACGACCTATCAAACTGCAATGGAATTGGCAAAAACACTGCAAAATAAAGCCTATCAAACAGAAGTATTATACAGTCTTGCCCGAATTTATAGTTTGCAGGGAAAATACCAAGAATCCTTAGATTACTACCAACGCTGCCTTGAAGAATACGAATCCTCGAATGATAAAAAACAGATTGCCAATACAGTAGGCTATATGGGGGTAATTTACATCAACCTCTCACAAAACGATACAGCAGCAAAATGTTTTCAAAAGCAAATCAGTTTGGCGAGCGAACTGGGTGACCAAAAGAATCACGCAACGGCTTTGGGAAATTTAGGCAGTCTCTTCAATCAAATCGGGAAATACCAGGCGGCCGTTGACTGTTATCAGAAAAGTTACCAATTGTTTGAAAAGATCAACTACCCCCAAAATGCTGCTATGAATCTTGCAAATATGGGAACTATCGCCACGATACAGGATGATTACGACGCAGCGATGAGCTACTATCAACAAAGCCTCCAAAGTTTTGAAAAAATTGGTTATCAACATGGCACGGCATACACAGTTGTCAATATCGGCTATACTTTTATGCAGAAGGGTTTGTATGAAGAAGCCCTCTCCTACTTCGACAAAAGCCTTCTTCTATCTTTAGAAATGAAAGATAGGCGTTTACAAGCCTTTGCCGAAGGAAATATGGGCAAGGTTTATTACCAACAACATATCTATGAAAAAGCCTTAACTTATTTAGAAAAAGCGATTGAAGGGCATGAACAAATAGGTTTCAAACATTCATTACCCGACTGGTACTGGTCTAAAGCCCTCTGTTTGTATGAATTAATCGAATACTCAAAAGCTCTTGAATGGACTACAAAATCCATTGAAGTCAGTCAGGCAATTGCAAGAACAGATATGCTCTTTAATGCAAAACTTTTACAAGGGAAACTGCAATATAAAGTGGGAGAAAAAAAAGCTGCAATTGCACAATTAAAGGCTTTGTTGGAAAATAATGCGGAGGATGAGAATAAGGCAGCGGTTCATTTTGAGCTTTGGCAAATATACAGAGAGGAGATTAATCGACAAAAAAAGGCTTCCAAAGCAAAAATAGCCTCGGAAGCCTTTGAAGAAGTATCTAAAAAAGATACTTTGCTGGAGATGGAAAAAAATCACCATCAAGAAGCTCTTCAATTGTTTCAAAAGTTGTTCGCAACTAAACCCAAAAAAGAATTTGAATCCAAGATAGCTCTACTAATCAAACAATATAACGGTTGATAGCAAAATTAACCCCTATCTGTTTGTTAATTAGAAGGTTTCGTTTTAGCTTGCTGAGAAGCAGCAACCTGTTGCGATTTTTTAGCCAACTCTTGTACATTGAGCATATCTCCAATCAATAAAGGTTGGTAATGCTCACTTTGAAGAGTATTGGGAGAAGGATAGAAATTACTGTCTAAAGAATTGAAAAAAGATGTAATCATGAGTTTTTAAGGTTTGGTTTAGACTTACTAAAGTACAACAATTTTAGGAGTTTTGCAAATAAAATAGGAAGTAGTCTATGAAAAATGATTAAAGAAATTTAGACTTTGGACGAAGGAAATAGGGAGTTGTAAATTTTGAAGAATACTCAAAAAGAAAAAGGAAGTCCGAAACGAATCGAACTCCCTTTTGACTAAACCAAACTAAAATGATAAGAATTATGACTATTCTTTAATTATTTTTACCTGATGAATTGCTTGTCCATTTTGAGAAAGCTGCAATAGGTACATTCCTTTTGCAAGTTGACTCGCATCTACTTCTATAGAATTTGCTCCTACTTCTATAGAAACCTCTTTTTGCAGTAAACGCTGCCCCATGATGTTAAAAATTTGCAATTCTGCGTTTATTTCTTGCGAAGCATTGAAGAAAACGACAGTTTGACCTCTAACAGGATTTGGTGCAACATTGAAGTCATTGATACCTGCCAAAATCAAGTTTTCAATTGAAGAAGAAAAATCAGCCGCTATGTTTCCGTTTGCCCGTACAAAATTTGCATCTTCAAAACTTGGTATATCTGCACTGATAGTCACTGCAAAAGGCTCACTTGGAATATTGAGGATTTCGATGTGAACAGTATAAGTTCCGTAAGGAATTCCTTCAAAAGAATAGTTCCCTTGTGCATCTGTATGGGTAAAACCAACAGGATTACCGTCTGCATCCAACAAGATAACCATGATTCCGCCCACTTCACTCAAGCTTTTACCTGCTCCATCCGAAATATTGCCGCCAATAAATCCTGGTCCACCAGGGTTTTCACCTGCTACCATATTGATATCAATGCCAAATACATTGCCATCTACTGCAACAGTTGTTGCATCCATCCAAGAAAGCACTCCATCATAGTAAGTTGGGAGATAATCATTGTAGAGAGGTGACCATACATTCATTGCAGCTTTCACCAAATATTCGCTGCCTTCTTCCAATCCGTCAAAACAGTAGAAAGAAAAGCTGCTGCTGTCGCCTTGTCCCCATCCAAAACCAATCGCAATCGTAGAATCTACGGCAGTCAAGGTATTGTTTTCGGCATCGTATTCGATTAGGTAAACAGTCGCATCATAAGTAGTAGGCGCATTGAAGTTGTTGGCAACATTGATGCTTCCACACAAACTCAATCCTGTAGGCTGCCATCCGCCATCTCCTGCAATGAGGCTCACACACATATCGCTCACACATCCATCAGCTGTTACGACTGTCAAGCAAGCGGTATAAGTGCCATCTTCATAGGTGTGCATTGGGTTTTGTTCGGTAGAACTCGCACCATCACCAAAATCCCATTGCCAAGCTACCACATCTTGTGATGACCAATCTTCAAACTGGAAAATATTGCCGGGTGTTGTTGCTGTTCCATCTGTTGAATACGTACTAAATTCGGCATAACAAACATCCCATTGCCCTTCTTCTACCAAAATATCTTGACAAATCGTGTCTTCACAACCTACATTGTTGGTTATCGTCAAACAAACCGTATAAGTACCTACCTCCTCATAAGTGTGGACTTCCTGTGGGCCAAAACCAGTTGTACCATCTCCAAAATCCCAAGTCCATGAAGTTGGATTGCCCAACGAACAGTCCAAGAAATTAACCGTCAATCCTCCAAATCCTGGGTCGATAATCACTACGGTATCCAATACTGCACTGTCGCCAGGCAATGCACTATGCCAAAAATGTGCTTCGCAATCGGCTGGATTCCAAATATTAATAACAGAACATTGCTGACTACTGCAACCATCATTTGTAGTAATTGTCAAACAAACAACATATTCTCCATAGTCTGCATAAGCATGTGACGGATTTTGTTCAGTTGAAAAAGTTCCATCTCCAAAATCCCATTCCCAAGAGGTCGCATTGTCAGTAGAAAAATCTTCAAAATTATAACTCAATGTGCTACTGTCTTGTGAAAGAAAATAGTAAAATTCTGCAAAACAAAACCCTTCACCACTCACATAAATATCTTCGCAATAGGTCGAAGTACAGCCTGTATCGTTGGTTATCGTCAAACAAACCGTGTACACTCCTGTTTCGTTGTAGGTATGAATGATTTGAGGGCCTGTCAAGAGGGTATTGTCCCCCATATCCCATTCCCATAAACCTGCTCCTGTCGAACCATCCCAAAAGGTGACTGTTAAACCACCTCCACCAATAGGAGTACCGTTTCCAGTCGAATCATTGGCAGTATGGTAGAAATAAGCAGTGCATAGAGAATCAGTACCTCCTCCACCATTGGCGAGCTCATCGTATAAGTTTTGGCAGATTCCATCCCAATCGCTATTGCAACAGTAAGAATCAGCCGCAATGACCTCCAAGAAGATAGAATCATCTGCTGCATAAGGTGCGGCTCCATTTAGAATCGTCAGACAGTCCACTGACGCATTTGCAGTAGAAATCACTTGACAGTTGGTGTCTTCGCAACCTATTGCATTGATTACAGTCAAGCAGACTGTATAATTCCCTTCCTCAGCATATACATGGATGGGGTTTTGTTCGGTTGAAGTATTGCCATCTCCAAAATCCCATGTCCATGCAATCCCGTCAGAAGTATTGCCATTGTTAGAGAAATCCGTAAAAGCCGTAGTTGTGCCATTGGTCGTTGCAAAGAAACCCGCCCAAATATAGCACCCAGTAGAATCTGTTCCGCCACCTCCATCATCATTAACAATGATGTCTTGGCAAAATACTGCCTGACATCCCCCATTCGTGGTAATGTATAAACAAATAGAATAAACACCTGCTCCAAAAATAGTTTCGACCATCACATTTTGACCTGTCATGCTGAAACCTTGTCCGATAGACCAAAACCATTCTGTTACAAAATCAGAAGGGTCTGCCAAAGTCGCATTTCCGCTTAGGGTAATCGCATACTCCTCAACTGTGGCTGAAAAATCAACACTACAATCGCCCGAACCTACTGGTTGTGCCTGTAAAATCATTACAGAAAAGAGCATCAAAAAAATACTTAGAAGTTTTTGCATAATTTTTATTACTTTTATGTTGTAAAAAATCGTTGAGAGGCAGGACTACTTTTTGGATGCTTAATCTGGATAGTTCCGCCTCTTTTTGTTTGAGTAAAATTTAAAATACCATTATTCGCTTTACAATAATTCCCACTTTCGTTTTGATCTGCAATAAGTACACCCCTTGTCTCCAATTCTTCAAAGACAGTTCAATAGATTTTTGGTGAGGAGTTAATGTTTGATGCAGCATTTTTTCGCCCATCAAATTCGTAATTTCTATAGAAGTGCCTTGTATGCGCTCTAAATTGATATACAAATAGTTATCCGTAGGGTTGGGGTAAAAGTCCAAAATATGGTCAATTACTTTATCTTCAATGTTGGTACTTGTATCATCAAAAACTGTCACATCACCTACACCAGTAATTGGAACGACCTCTCCCATACTATTCACCGCTCGCACTTCCAAAAAATCAAAGGAGATGTCTTGAGAGGCAACTTTCTTTTTGCCGTCAATAAAATCTTCCATAATGAAAGTCAAAACACCAAAAACCCCTGAACCTCCTGTATTCTGTTGGTTGATGCGGCTAATGGCAGCTTCAATGCGTCCATTTCCCAAGTTTTTTTGCAGTGAAATCGTGTTTTCTTCATCTCCAATAAAAGAAGGCGGAAAGTTGATTTCCATTGTTCCAGAATCTTCTACATTGTGGTTAATGGAAAAAGCCAAACCATAAATATCAGTTGTATCACCACTCTCGCTCAAAATAATATTGGCTACTACAGTATCTCCAATGCTCACCGAATCATTCAGAAAATCCAATACAATCGCAAAATCTGCATCCTCCATTTGTTCAACTCCTTTTTTAGCATGTATTAAGCCATAATTTTGGTCAATCACTTCAACGTCAAAGGAATCTATCTTTCCATCTCCATTAGCATCAATGTATTTGTAGTTCAAAAAATGATTGCCTTCCAACTCCAATGAATCCTGCCAATCATTGGCTTGCTGTGGAATCCAAAAGCTATTCGGAACGCCTCTTGTAGGGCCTTCTGTACCATAGGTCAAGCCAACCGGCAATACATCCCAAATATTTGCCCGACCACTATTATTGGTGTCTCCTGGCCACACACAGTCTGTTTCACAATCTGCTACGATTGTCACCGTTGCTGTATTTGTAAACAAAGTATCAGAACTACTCACATAACAAATGTGAATCGTATAGTCAAATTGATCAATAAAAGTACTGTCGCCAAACTCAAAAGGCACGTACAACATTTGTTTCGCAAAATCGTCCCAATGTGCCAAACCGTATTGAGGGTTCGATGGGAGAATCAATACAATCGCACTATCGGGTAGAATGTCATTTGCCAAAATATCTATCGGAATGAAGTTAATCGCTTCAATAGGAGTAGCGATGTAGAGCGTATCATCTATCGCTTCAATATCGGGTAAAGTCTGCGTACCACCAATAGGCTGTGCGCTGAGTGTTGGAATATGTAAAACCCAACAACAGACCATCAAAAAAATTATTTTTTTAAAGAAAATAAGGTGATTCATTCGCTGACATTTTAGCTTGTACGTTATTTCTACTACAAAAATGCACTCTATTCAAAGCCTAAAAAAATACATTTTGATGCCATTTCCATTAATTTCCGAAGGTTTTGAGGAGTTTTACAAAAAAGTTTACTCTCCACAAAACACTATTTATCAATACTTTAACCTTAGAAACAGGTCTTTTTTTCATCTACAAAAAAGACCTGTTTCCGAAAAAAAAGTGTATTTTACATCTAAAATTTGAATTTTCATATGCGAGAATAAAGAAGACGCTATGAGAATATTTTTTCTCTCTTGTATCTTCCTACCTCTCGCCTCCCATCTGGTCAACCCACTCCAATGAAATCAAGCAAACTCATCAGCATACTACAACACTTTTCGAAGCGACAACTCAAAAGGTTGGGAGACTTTGTGGCATCTCCTTACTTCAATAAAAAAGAAGAGGTGACTGCTTTTTACCGCTATATACTTCAATATGCTCCCGATTTTGAATCGAATAAAATGACTAAAACAAGAGCTTACCGCTATGTGTATCCATCCCAAAAAGGATATGAAGAAAAGTTGGTGGGATATTGGATGAGTGATTTATTGAAGTTGGCAGAAGACTTTTTGGCGCAAGAACAATTGCAGCAAAATCCTATTCAAAAGGGTATTTATTTATTGGAGATTTACAACAATTGGCAGTTGGAAAAACCTTTTCAAAGCACGATTCGACCACTTCGTAAACAGCAATCCAAGCCCAAACACTACGACCACCAATACTACTACAATGAGTTTTTGCTTCATGCCCACGAAAATGTCTATTTCGACCGACAGAAAAAGCACATTTACGACAACAGTTTGCAAAAGGCAATTGACAACCTCGACCTCTATTACCTTTCCGAAAAACTACGCTATTGCTGTGAAATCCTAAACCGTCAAAATGTGATGGTGTCCAACTATGAGCTTCGATTGATGAACGAAATTTTGGACTATTTGAAGCATCATCCACATGATGATGTGCCGCCAATAGCGATTTACACGGCCATTCTTCGCTGCCTATTGGAAAAAGAAAACGAACAGCATTTCAAGCATTTGAAGGAATTGTTGAAGAAATATGCTCATTTTTTTTCTAAGCAAGAAGCGAGGGATATGTATTTGTATGGGGTGAATTATTGTATTGGCAAAATCAGAATGGGTAAGGAAAATTACCGTGCGGAGGTTTTTGATGTCTATCGAGAAGCGCTGGAAAAGGAAACTATTTTTGAAGGGAAGCACCTCTCCCCTTGGAGTTTTATGAATATCGTGGATGTGGGTGTGAGCACAAAAGAATTTGAATGGACACAAAATTTTATTGAAGGCTACAAGGATAGGTTAGCTCCGAATTTTCGACAAAATGCCTACTCCTACAACTTGGCTTATTTGTATTTTCACCAAAATGAGTTTGAAAATGCCTTGGGTTTGTTGCATGAAGTGACCTTTGATGATATTGGATACAGCATCAAATCACGTACTTTGTTGCTACGAGTATATTACGAATTGGATGAAATTGACTCCTTTTATTCGCTGATTGACTCTTTCAAAATTTATCTGAAACGGAACAACCTATTATCAGAAAACAGGAAAAAGATTTACCTCAATTTTATCAAATTTATCGCTCGGTTGAGTCGTTTGCCGAAAGGTCAAAACAGCCGTTTATTGAAGCTCAAAAAACAAATTGAAGCAGCTCGAAATACTGCAAACATGAAGTGGTTATTGCAGAAAGTGGAGGAAAAACTGAAGTAAAAAAGCCAATTGAAAAATCAATTGGCTCACATAACAGTTTCTCTATCAGAGATTTTATTGTGTACTTTAGTCTTCTTCGTCTTCATCCACTATGAATGTAAATAGACCATCGTCACCCTCCATTTCAAAATCCATCGAGTTTCCGCTCCAAAGAGCAGTCAGTTCGTCTTGAAGAGAAGTAGACATACCTTTAGGTTTCTTCTTATCTCCTTTCTTAAACATCCAATTCATAAGATTACCAACTGAGTAACAAAACTTTAGTGAGTGCTCGTTTGTCGGGTTTTATTCGGCATTACGAGGCGGAAAACATCGTGGTGAACCGACCCATCAATATGCAAGACCGAAAAACGGTGAGTTTTACGAGCAGTTTCCCGATTACCGTAACGGATTGGTGGGAAGGGCGTTACAATTTTGGGGCATACTATACCTAAAGCCAACCCATCTACGAAGGCATCGTTTACAACCGCAGCTATTCTTATTTTACCTTCAATATGACCCAAAGTTTTCAGTTGCCTAAAAAATGGGAACTGGAGTTGAACACACAGTATCGTTCTGAACGCCGTTATGGAATGGGCATTATTCCTGTGCGTTTTGTGGTCAATACGGGTGTCAGCAAAAGTCTATTTGATGGCAAGGGAAAACTGACCTTCAATTGGAGCGATGTCTTTAATACGGGCAGCTTTTTTGAGGTGGGCTATCGTGAACCTGAGATTAATCTGCAATATAATTGGCGGTATGAGTTTGATGGTTCGGTGGCGAGATTGAGTTATACGCATAGTTTTGGGTCAGATAAATTGAAACGGAAGAATCGGAGTACGGGGAGTGGGGAGGAGCAACGGAGGGTCAATTGAGTTGGATTTCAATAAATTGAGAAAATACATATTTATCTTTGAAAAGCTGCTTCCTACTTTTTTCTTCAATAAGGTATGGTTAAGTATTATGAAACGTTTTTTGTGGAAGATTGCTCAATTGAAACAAATTAAATTCTTGTAAGCGTTTTGGAATCTTTATATTGTATCGTTGAGCAGCATTCATTACAATGGTATTCAGCAAAGCTTCATAAACTTCCATCTCGTCCAGATGTGAAAAACATACACTTGCCTGTTTGAGTTGAACGCTCTCAGGGAATACAAGCGCAGGAAAGCCATTTACATCAAAAATTCGCAACTGCCCCTTACTGTCTAATCTTCCATCCACCCTTGTTACACCCCTTATATTCAGCACTTTACAGATTTCAGGTACTATATTTCGGACCTGACTCAATATATGTTCATCCCTTACTATTGTCATTTGCTTCAAATCACCCCAACTCATAAATCGCTCTTTTTGCCCCATAATAGAAGTTTCGCCTGGTTTTCCTTCTACGGCGTAATAAGTGGTCAACAATTGAGTTTGCCCTTGAGGCGCAGCATAATATCCAACTGTGATGTCTGTACTCGGAAGAAAATCCTCAATAATCACATCGCTTCGAAAAGTTGTTATCATCTGATGTATTTGTTGGGTAGCCTCCTTTTCATTATCTACCAATGAATCATCGGTCATGCCTTTGCTGCCCGATTCGGCAGTCAACTTTACCACAGCAGGATAAGACAAAGCACTATTTCGTAGAATGTCAGCAATTTCCTTCAATTGTGTGGTTTTTACAACCGCAAACTCGGGAATAGGAATCCCATGAGATTTTAGTATTTTTTGGCAAACATCTTTTCGCAATACATTTTGCAAGGTTGTTTTATCCGAGCCTATGACCGGTAAGCCATAACTTTCAATGATATCTACCAGCCATGCCTTTTCTTTACTTCCTTTTTCTACATCTACATAGTAAGCATTTGGTAAAATCAGTTCCTGCGGATTGCTTTGCGACAGTATTTTATTCAGCATTGCCAAACTATCGACTTCTACATGACTGACTTCGATACCATTGCGCTCTAAAGCTGCCATCATTACTTCTAAATCTTCATAATGGCTTATCCACCCATTTTTCCAGTGCCCTTTGCTGTTTATAATTTTAACCTTCATGATATGTTACATTTTTATTCGCCCAAAAATCATTTTTCCTCCAAATCTCTTTGGTCAGTCGGAACTTTACAATTTCTCTATCTTCCTCTTTTATAGTTCGTATATCTCTAAAACCCATCCTTTGATAGAAATACATCGACTTCATATTGTCAATATGCCGTTTTCCGATAATAGCACTTGCCAAGTTGTTGTGAAAAACAGCATCAATAAGAGTCATCGAAGCTTCAATTCCTATGCCTCTCCGCCAGTAAGTTGGTTTTATAGCCGTTGCTTTTTCTATTTCTCCTTCTTCACAATAGGAACTTTTAATATATCCAATCGTTCCTACCAGTTCATGACTTGTTCGAGCCACAATGCCCAATTGACCAAAAGCATTGTTTTCATAGCGTTTCATCTGAGTATGCACCCAGGCTTTTGCCATTTCTTCATCCGTTCGATTGAGGTTGATGCCTAGGTATTGAAGGTTTGGGTTGTTTTGATAAAAATCCAACCAGCTTTCAACATCATTTTGAGTGAGTTTCCTATAAAAAAAACGTTTTGAGTGAAGTTCGTGGTAGTAATGGGTTAAGTCCATATAGCTGCATTATTCAATAAGTAAATAGGATTGTAAAAATAAAAAACCAATACCGATAATTAAAATTTTATCAACATTGGCTTATCACGAAAATCAGCAATAGTTAAAAATCAACCTATACATACTCATACATTAACTTATCAGATATCACAGACTGGGCATAAGCAATAGCTACTTGGCTAATAAATGAATCCATATCTGACGAACAATAATTTCTATTTATTGATTTTTGGATGAACTTTAGCTTCTGTAATAAAGTATTTGTTGCAGGTGTATAGCAATTTAGCTCATCTGCAAAATGCTTAAAAAATGACAAAGCATAAAAAGACTCTGTTAATCGCCTGTCTTTACATGAAATTGTTACAAACTTCCCTCTATATATTTCCTCCAACATCTTTGTAACACCGCACGATTGAATCTTCTTAGTGCGATTTAACAACCATTTTTCCAGGCTCTGAATACCCGATATGTCTAGTTTTTCAGCAACCATCATTTGTTCATTAAAAACTTCTTGAAACAACAGAGAATACTCCTCACTTAGCCTATAAATTTCTCTTGATATTGGCTTTCCTTTTGAACGAATGAGTCCTTTAGCATTATCACATATTGCAGAAGCATTAATGGCAGAGATAGGTGAGCTTAATGCTGCTTTGAGTGTATTACCACCATCTACAAATGTGTTCTGTTCCTCTTTAAACTTTAAGTATTTGTTCAAAAAACTCAATACCCCTATTCGAGTATCTGTATCATCATGTCCTAAAGGTATCTTCGATTTAAAATCCAGTATATTTACGGTAATTCCAGTAGAATCAACTTCACTTGTAGCGAAAATAGGTGAGTACCCAATCAAGCCTGCCTTTATAGATTCCTTTCCAAACAGCCATGTTGAGCCAAGTTTCCCTGGAAACATAATAATAGGTGTTTTCTTTACTTGGAGTATTAACTTTTGAAAATCACTAAATTGATAGATAGTTGAGTTTTGAGGAAAACGACAACAATTGAGTATTAAATCAGACTTATCTACAATTTCTTGTAGATAAGAAGTGATGTGTATTTTCAGAAAACCACTTTTACAAATAGCATTATCTTTTTTTGCACGATTAAATACAGTTATATTATTATTTTCAATAAATCTCTTGAAAGTTTCTGCTCCTCTACTTTCGTGTTTATATCCAATTACATTCAAACCTACTTGCTGCAAGATATAGGAAATAGATATGCCAATGGCTCCCATACCAATAACTCCTACTGTTTTTATTTCTTTCATCTTTTATGATTTAGAAGAAAGGCTAAGATCCAGAAAACAAATTATTCTCATATATCTGGAAAAACTTATCTCCGTCCATTATTAAGAAAACACATTGAGCTCAATGCCCCTCAGATTTCACCCAATCTTTTTAGTTATAGTATCTACTAGTAACGTGACCTTCGAAATCGGAAATGTGACCTTTTTGGGGAGGGATTTTTGAAAAAAATTAAAACCCTTTCTATTTCACAATCATTGCTCGCTCAATCAATAAGATTGTTTTACTTTCCAAATTGAATAAATTGTGTTCTTGTACAATTGAAGGGATTGGCATATTGTATCGCCACAAACTATCTCCCATAAGAGTGTGAATCAGACATTTGAATAAATGCTTTTGGTCATAAGTAGGGAAGTGAGCAAAACATTGTTTTATCAATGCAGAAATCGGATAATTCAGTCCAGGAAATCCATTGATGTCAAAGAAATTCATGATTCCGTTTCTATCTAATCTCCCATCAATGCGTATAGTGGTTTGGACACCGAATACATCTACAATCATTGGCAAATAAGTTTCCAACTGACTCAATACAGTTGGGTCTTCTTCAGTACCAATGGAAATTCCAACCCTCTGAAATTATCTTTTTAGCTACTTTTCCTACATTTTGTCGTTGAAGTATAATGTTTGGAGGTACGGGAATACCTGCTTCTTTTAATTTCAATTGACAGGTATCTTTTTCTAAAAGTTGTAGTAGAGTTTTCAGTCCAGAACCGATTAAGGGTAATTGGTATTTTTCTATTGCTTCAATCTCTTTGTAATGTACTCAACCTATGCCCAAAGGATTTAGGTGGAACACCGCCCTCTTGTTTCATCCTTTCAATGGTTTTTTCGAAGAGTGTACGGTGAATTCTTGTTAATAGTATCACATTGAAGCTAAAAAATGTGACCTATTTTTTGGGTGCGAAAGATGGTAAAGTAAGCCACAAGTAACATTTTGCTACTTGTGGCTTATTTACATTATCCTTCTTGAAGATAATTATCAACTATATTGATGTATTCAACGCTCTATGTAAAGCGTGACTTAGGCTAGAAAAAATGTGCCCTATTTGGAAAGGAAAAATATGTGTTATCACAAAAATATGACGAAACTCAATCTCCCAACAACAAAAACCCACCCCAATACCTCGGTGGCAAATCTTCCTTCAATAATTGCAGCTTGGCATAACGCAAAGCTTGAGCATAATTGTCTTCTTGATTCAGCAAATAATCGTAAAAATGGTGGGCAAAAATGGCAGTTTTTTGGTCGTAAATTTTGAAGAGGGTAAAAACGATGTTGGGAACACCTGCATACAACAAGCCCCGATTGAGCGATAAAATCCCTTCTCCTGCTGCAATTTTTCCTACTCCACTTTCGCAACAACTCAAAAAAACCAAGTCGCTTTTGAGCTTCAACTGATACAGTTCGTGGGCATACAAAATGGCACTTTGAGTAGATAAAGCATTTTGTTGTCGAGGTTCGAGAGGATTTGCATTGGAGGAGGTATCAGTCGAAATTGGAGTCTGTTTTTTGTCGGGCGAAAACAAAATCCCCAATACATTTTTCTTTTGATTGGAGACTCCATGGGCTGCAATGTGTAAATATTTGGGCTGAGTCTGCTGTGCGTTTTTCTTGAATTCCTCCAAATTGGCTTTGGCACGCAGAAAAACCTGTGATTGCCAACCCTTTTGCTGAAAGTTGGCTTCGATGTCTTTCACTTCTTTTTCGGAATAGAGCAAGGCTTTGTAGTGCGTTCCACGAATAGAGACATCTCTTGTAGCTTCTGCGGGTAGGGCTTCGGACACATTGGAGGAGAATTGTTGGGTGTCGTAAACGGGAGCGAAACCCAAAAATTGAGGTAGTAAGTTTTTGGAGTCTTTGTTTCGCTGTTGTTGATATTGACGCAAGGTGGCGGAATAGTGGTAGGTGATGCTGTATTTTTTGAGCAAATAGGGCATTTTTGAATAAGCCGTTTTGAAGGAGGTCGCTTGGGTAAGCAACAATTCAAAGGGCAATTCCAATAGGTGACTGTCGGGTAAAATCAATAGAGATTCGATTTGATTTCCTTGAAATTTTTCTTCAATCGGTGCTATCAGTAATTGATACAATTGATGGGCTTTTTGGACATACGCTTTGCGGTTCATGCCCAAAATCGCTTCGTCTATAAAGCTGTCTAACAATTGGTTAAAGCCTTCAGTGAGATTTGTTCTTTCTAAGCAAATCGTGTGAATGTCTATATACAGGATATACAAATACTCCTCTCCCAAAATATAACTGATAGCAGCTTGGTAAGTTTTCAGTTGAGATTGAAGGTCTTTTACTTGAAGGGAAGGCATTTGGTGCTTCAATTCCAAATATTCGGGATGTTCTTTTTCGATTTGTTGGAAAAGTTGGTGGTATTCAACTTGGAGGTTGGCAAACTGTTCTCCCTTATCATCAAATGTTTTTGAATCGGTTTCTAAGTCTGCTTTTTGCAGTAGGGTTTGATGGTAATTGATTCTTGATTGCAACTGTTGTAGCTCTTGCAGTTTTTTGGTCGGAATAGCAGATAATTGAAGGGCTTCTGCCTTTTGAATAGTAGATAATAGGCTGTGAACCTTGTTTTTTTCGGAAAGAATAAAGATTTCTTCCTGTAATTTTACCTCTAAGAATTGGCTGTATTGTTCATATAGTATATTGATTGCCAAGTGATAAAATTGAGTGATGTATTGGTGAAAGATTAATTGGTCAGCCTCTTGAAAAATAGAGGATTGTTTTTCTGCAATTAGGGCATAAGTGTTTGGAAACAGTTGAACAGCCTCTTGCAGGTATTCCACATTTTGTTCGGCTCTAAAACACTCGAAAAGAATTTGAAGGCGACGCATCTCCAATTCTATAAGAAGCTCTAAATTAAAGACTTGATGGGTTTTTTGTGCTTTTTCGCAATGCTTCAAGGCTTTTTTAATGGAAAAGAGAGCTTCACGCGGCTTATTTTGCAGACTCAACGATTTTGCATCATACCCATAATAACGGGCTTTAAACATGTTTTGATTAATATCCAGGTTTTCAATTGCTTCTTTCCCTTTCTGAAAACACTCTTCAACCATTTCCCATTTTTGAGCGTCTAAGCACAGTACCAACCAGTTATCGTAAGCAAATACCAACCATTCATAGTTTTCAGGATTGTGTTGAAGGTGATTGTCAAGGGCTTGTTGAAAAAAATCAGATGCTTGCTCCCAATTTCCCTGTTTTACATAGAGTTCTCCAATATAAAACAGTATCATGGAAATCTCGTCATAAGCCAATTCTTGCTGTTGTAGTATCGCTAAAGTTTCTTGATATTGTTGAAATGCGGCATCGTCCTCTCCCAATTTAGCCTGTATTTCAGCCAAACTCACTTTAACATGTATGGTTATAGGATTGTCTATACCAAGATGCACTTCGAAGAGTCGAAGTGCTTTTACTAAATAAGACTTCGAGAGGTTGTAATACTCCAATAGTCTATAGGTATGGGCAATGTTAAAATAGGTGTAAGCAGTGCTTGTAAGCGATTTTTTATTGGTCTTTCGGCTTTGTATTTTCAAAGCTTTGTAGTAGTAGGGCAAAGAATTTTGGTAACGATAGGTGTGATTGTAATAGTTGCCAATGCCTGTATAAACCATTGCTATTCCTTCTTCATCGTTTAGATTTTGATAAACAGCCAACGCCAATTTGCTTTGCTTCAATGAGTTTTCATATTGTTTTTGGTCGAAAGAAATAGTTGCCTGCAAATCATACAAATTCCCCAATAAGGTTTGCTGCTTTTTTATTTTGTTTTCATAAACTCTTAGAGCTTCTTCGACTAGTTTTTGTGCTTCTGCCGATGCTTGCTGATTGCGTTTCCAATTCGCCATTCTATACAAACATTGGATATAAGATTCCCATTTTTCATATTCTAAATAAATTTTGGATGCACTGTCAAATAAATCGTAGCTTTTGCTAAAGGGACTTTCTTCAAGGAGTTGCTGTCCTTCTGCAAATAACCTATCCGCTTGTTCGATTGCCGACTCGTTTAATTCTTTGTCCATATTGCAGGGATAATGAAAAATAACTATTTCATGGCAAATATAGACAAGAAAAAGCCAATGCCGATAATTAAAATTTTATCGACATTGGCTTATCATGAAAATCAGCAATACAAATTTTTATTCAGCAATAAATACCATTGTCCTCTCGCTCAATTTTGCTTCAATATGTGGAGATAATCGATATTTTTCAAGCACTTCTTCCTCCAGAAATGCCGCCCCTTGAATACGCTTCAAACACTTCTCACTTCCACACATACAATCAAAGGCTTCGGTCATTGCCCATTCGGTTGAAGGATAGAAAAATGCCATTTCTTCGCCTTTTTGAATCGGGCGTAAGGTTCGCAAAGTCATGGTTTCTAAATCAAAAAACACGTTGGGATTACAACTGTGATTGATGTATTGCAGATATTCGGGGTCGAGGTGAATGTGCTTATTCTTGCCCATTTGCACTGTATAGCGAGTGGCTTGAGGTAATATTTTTTTGTAGCTAAATGCCATCAAAACTGTATTGGCTTCCATATCTTGAGTGACAAACATGGATTTATAATTTTCTTCGGTGAAGTGTCTTACTTCAAAAAAAGGAGTGACTTGTTGATTTTTAGAATTCATGTTGGTTGTATTATTAGTTAAAATTTGAGCGCAATGGCTTCAACTACGTCTTGGGCAATCAACTTGTATTGGCAAGGGCTATGTCGGGTTTCTTCCCTTTTGGAGTTTTCGACTCTTGCCATTTCTTCTTCAGATAATGTATAACACCAACTGAAATTCTAATAGTCCCGCCCTACGGCTCTTTTGACTATTTCATGTTGCATTCCCAACTACCTAGACGTTTAATTTGAATAGTTTTTTAGCAGTTTATCTACATATAAGTTTTTTTAAACAAAAATGCTTCGTGTTGAACAATATGTCCATTTGCTAATTTTCTGTGGTTATATAGAGTACTTTCGCAAAATAATATCTCCTGTTTTAGCCATGAGAGGATATTTGACCGTCGGTTATCTTTGTCATTTTCTTTTGTCAACAGGTTAAATAATATCCCCCTTCTGTCATCAAATCAATGTATTTTTTAATATCGGTTAGCTTTATATGGCTTGCACCACCACATATAGAAAGAACATTGAAGGATACATTATCAATAATTTGTAAATCTAATTGGTTTTGAACAATTAGAGTATCGTCATATAGATGCGGGTAGTCTCTATTTATAGCCATAATCGCCTCTGGAATTATATCAACACCAATCAGAGTATCAACAGCCAAAGAGCTGTTCTCTTTTATATACTTGCCCATGAGTCCACTGCCACAAGCTACATCCGGCACTTTTAATTCATTCAAACTCTTAGAGGCATGTTTCAACAATAGATTCCCCAGCTCTCTAAAACATTGGTAGTCTAATAAGTCACACTTATATCTGTATTTATCCTAATTAGTTTACGCTTGTTTACTTCAGTTTACTTTGAGTTGTGAATAGCACTTAAGATTTTATCTATATTAGTAAAGCTACTTTACGTTTGCCTCTTATTAGAGTGTAAGATGTTGTATTTGATTTAATTCGGCGTTTCTATTAATAACGTGACTTAAGCTTTAGGAAATGTGACTTAACTTTCTCAAAAAAATGAAAGAATCGCAAAGTATTTTCGGTTCATATACCTTTTTCAGTAAGAAATTTAGCATTTGTTTTCCGAGGTTTTGGGATAAACTAGTCAAAATTATGGTGCTGGCTGCGTCGGGTTAGGTTTAGGTAAAAAAAACCACAAGCAATTTTCAACTACTTGTGGTAAAAATTAAGCCCAGCGCTTAAATCGTTATAAACCCTAATTAGTCCGTTTACTTCGAGTTGTGAGTAGTATTCAAAAATTTTCAGTTAAACTAGTAAAGCATTTGTCTCCTACTAGTATTTAATCACCCTTTATTTATTGTATAATGTAAATCCCAAAAGTTTCTTATGGGGACAATTTGGGAGCGTACATTATAAACTTAATAGGAGAGGGTAAGTGTTGTCTCCCATTTAACCGTCATTTCTATTAATAACGTGCCTTGCTTACTCCAAAACGTGACTTGTTTTTTGAAAAAAAATGTCGTTTCTAAAACCTGCTTAGCTTTTTATAAAAAAAGGCTCTTCCAACCCTTTAGTATTTGTTTCAAGAACCAACACGCTTCCAGCAAGTGGCTGCTGTAACAATTGTTGTGCGCTCAAATCCATTCTTGCAGAAGTAATAAAAAGTTGATTCATAGCTGGGCCTCCAAATGTACAACTAGTGGGTTGTTGAACGGGTAGTTTGATGGTTTGGTCAATATTGCCATCTGGAGCATATCGAACAACTCGCCCTGTACCCCATTTTGCACTCCAAACAAAACCTTCTACATCAACTGTTAATCCGTCAGGTTCACTACCATCTGTATCCAATGCAAAAAATCTCTCATTTGTCATCATTCCTGTTTCTATATCAAAATCATAAGCATAAATGCAATACTTGAAGGAATCTGTATAATACATGGTTTTATTATCTGGACTCCAGCCGATACCATTTGAGCATATAACTCCTTCTTTGAAGCTGTTGATTGTCCCATTATTATCCAACTTGTATAATACACCTACTGGTTTGTCAAAATCATTATCAAGTGACCCCGCCCAAAATCGCCCCTTTCTGTCACATTTTCCATCGTTGAACCTCATATTCGTTTTATTTTTTAGGGGATTTGCAATCGGCGTTATAGATTCTGTTACCAAGTTTATATAAGCAAATCCTATGTCTAGTGCGGCTACAATTTCATTATCGTTCGTAGTAAAGGCAAAACTGCCAATTTTATGTTCAAGCTTAATTTCACGGAAGGCATTGGTCTCAATATGTAAAGTATAGATTGCAGGAGTTTCTATGTCAATCCAATATAAAGCTTGCTCTTTTACTGACCAAACTGGACATTCACCCAATATGTTTTTTGAACGATATAAACACTTAGCTTTCATGATTATTTTTATTCCTATATTTCTTGTTAAAAAACAATTCTTATTAGCTGAATCGTTATAAGCACTTCTATAAATGTCTAGTGCATTCCAAAGCAAAACACCTAATGCCACTACTCTAAATAGATGAACTGTTTGGAAGAGGTCTGCTAGCTAATTTGATAATCTATGTTTTGAAGGATTCGTTTTTTTGGTCTTTTTAGTGTGGGTTCATGGAAAAAACCAAAAAGAAATACATCTCGAATAGCAGGTTGAGTCGGGTCAATCGGATGTATAGGACTCACGCTGTGCATCACATCAGGGTCCAGAAATATCATGGTATCCATAGGTTTCGTCAAGGTAAAGCGAGTAATTAAGTTTTTGTCATTATCATAAACTGCACTTTCTCCACCTTTTGCATTTTGGCGATTCATAAGATAAACAAAGCCAGATTCTCCACCATCTCGATGAATGCCCTCTGGAGTAGGTTCTCCCAATTCTTCCGCTGAAGCAATTACTCTAACTAAATGAACTTCTACTTTCCACGGGGAATCGAGCAGTTCCTTCTTTTTGGCATCGGGGGTTTGCGCAAAACTGAATTTTATTAACTCCAGCATGAATTTATTCTCAATGGTACGTTTTTTCAAAGGTGGAAACTCCCGATTAATTCCTCCTGCATATTCGTTATCTTCCGCTGGTTGGAAAAACGGAACTTTTTCCATGACCTGTAAAATATCCTTGCTGGGATGGTAGTAAAAATAATTGAATCGTCGATAACGAAATTTTGAATTATTTTGTAAATAATTATCTAATGGTAAGTCCTCCCAATCTTTTTTGAAGGCTTCATAGTCTTCCCATAAGCCTTTATCAATAATCATTTTATCGGAAGGAATGCGGACGAATTTTTGGACGTCCAGCAGTTGACTGTATTTATTCTCAGTTGAAATCATCGTTGTATTTTTTCTTTAAATGTTAGAAATGTGGTCATTATCCTCGTTACTGAGCGGATGCTATTCTATTACTGGATATTTAGGTTTACCATTCAGCAGAAGCTTTGGTTTTACTAGTGTAGGCAATGCTTCTTTCGAAGAGGTTTTGTGTTCATCAATATGTTTTTTAATTTCTGCTTTTCGCTTTTTTCGAACAGCCTCTTGATAGGCAATTAAAGGATGAATAGAGATGCCCATGCCAGCAGTCATACTAATCTGGTTAGCAATAATAGCTGCCAGAATACCAAAATGAAAGAAAAATACCCCTCCAGTTACCAGTCCACTAATGGTAACTGCGGTGTAGAAATTACTTTTCATACTGGCATGATATTGTTTCCCTATTTCAAAAAGGAGTGGAAGCTGTCGAAGAGCCTCATCCATCAGGATAATTTGTGCGGTATCGGTAGCAATAGAGGTTGCTCCATTAAGCGAGATAGAGACATCCGCTTTTTTGAGCGCAATAGAGTCATTGATGCCATCTCCGACGAAGCAAACGGTCTTCTTCTCTTTGCGAAGTAAATCAACCAGACTGGCTTTTTCAGCAGGCAATACCTCAGCATGATAAGTCTCAATACCCAACTCCCACGCCAGGCGACGAGTGGGAGAATGGTGGTCCCCCGAAATGATGATACATTCTATGCCTCTATTTTGAAAAAACGATACTACTTGTTTTGCTTCAGGACGAATAGTGGGGCAAAGTTCAATGACTCCTTCCAGAACACCGTTGACTGCCACGCATACCATGGAGTTCCCGTGTTCTTGCGCTTTTTCAGTGATGTCTTTTATATTTTCAGAAATAGAAATGTCATTAATTGCCATAAAACGGGCACTTCCGATATGAATTTCATTCTCGTCCGCTTTTGCATAAATACCGTAACCGATTTCTATTTTTGTATGAACAACATCTGGTAATGGCAAACTTCGCTTTTCTGCCTCTTCCAAAATTGCCTGTGCAATCGGGTGAGACTGTCGGTATTCGGCTGCGGCAGCAAAAGTGAGCAGTTCATTTTCTGAAAATTGGTTGAGCAGATGGATTTTTTCAACATTAGGCAAGTTGAGCGTGAGTGTTCCAGTTTTATCAAATACGATAGTGTCCACTTTGTGAAGCAATTCTAAAACTCTTCCATCCTTGATTAGTAATCCTTCTTGAGCAGCAATGGATAAATAATTTAGGACAATCATCGGCGAAATCATCCGTAAATTGAAGCCATAGTTGGAGTTCAAAAGTGCCACACTTCCTACTGGGCCTACGAATGGTAAGGCTGCTCCCGCAAATGCTAAAAGTGGCAGTGTGGTTTTGTCTGCTCGTTTTTGTCCTTCGGCAACCATCTCATCCCGATAATCAAGCGAGTGATTTAAAGCATCACCGATTTGATAAACCACCATAGCTTTGCCTACTTTCTCAGCCCGAATGTGGACTTTGCCCTCTACTAGCAAGGTAGAAGCAAAGCAAGTAGCGCCGATGCCCTTGTCAATGGGTTGTGATTCGCCAGTCAACATTCGTTCATCAATCATGGCTGCACCGTCAATGATGACTCCATCTACTGGAATCGTCTGACCTGCATATACACTTAAGACATTTCCAACCTCCACTGAATCTAAAGGGATTTCAATCTCTACGCTTCCCTTCACCAACCAAACAGTGGCTGGCAAGTCCTCCATAATCTGATACATCTGGCGAAGGGAATGGTCTTCAGTTTTTAGCAATATTTTTCGATTGGTAAAATAAAGTGTACTATCAAAAAAGGCAGAAGCTATATATCCCGTCAGCAAAGTACCTGCGAAATTCACTAAATCCATCACCTCCAACACTATTTTTCGTTCTTCGGTAAGTGCTTTCCATGCTCTTTTGGTGAAAGGTAAAGCTGAATATATGGCAGGTGGAATTGCCAATATCAGCAACGGCGGATAAACCACATAACTCATCAGAGTAAAACCCATTAACCCTGCCGAAAGTACCAAATCACGGTCAATTGCTTTTTCTTCTTCGCTTTTTTCAATGCTGCCAAATTGCTGCAATTGCTGTTCTCGTTTATCCTGACGAATAGAAGAAATAAATGAATCTATTAGCTTGGGAGCCTCTTCTTCTTCTTGGCTGTTTGACCGAAGATGTCGGGATAGTTGTTGAGTTTTTTTAGAATGCTTTTCATGCAGTTCTTTTCCAAATGTATAAATACATCCTGCGATTATTGTTCCTGTTATAAACATGATTTTCGAATGATTAAATCTAAGAATAAGATTGCAATGTCCCTGCTCTACGAACATCAAGGGTAGCACAATGAAAGCCACCAATAAAAGGATAGTAATCCTCAAAATCACAAGGAATAGGCTGAAAGCCCCAGTTTTTTAATGCTTTGATTAAAGGCGCTTGTCGTTTTTCTACCACGATGCGTTTTTCATCCAACATTAAAGTATTGATGCTGATCCAGTTGCTCATTAATTGAGGACGTGTTTTAAATGGAACTGGATTGGGAGCAATGAGAATGTCCCAATTTTTGAATATTTTAGGTAATTTATTCACATCCGTAAAGGTTGGATTGACCAATACCTTTCCAGGAGCTAATAAAGCCATCGTAGTATCTATGTGCATCGGCTTCGGGTCAAGACTCTGGATGAGATGAATTGTATAGTCCTCCCCTAAATGACGTTGCAGCCAATCCACCCCTGCCTGATTGGTGACATGACTAAGCTGACCAATAATATCTCGACCACATCTAATGAAATCCGCAGCATCAAAAACAGGTTCAATATTCGTTAAGACATAAGGTGTAGGTGAATCAGGAGCAGTATAATTTGGATTGTATAAATTATCTGACAACAAGGGTCTGGGAGCAGCTACGATATGTGCGCCACTGATAGCATACTCTTTCCAAAGTTTTCGATAAGCTCTGGTTTCAAAAAAACGGGAACGAGAACACATCGGCGTTTCAATAATTTGATTACCGATAACCATAAACAAGTCCCGAGGATTAGCGCCACAAAATCCCCCTTCTGTATCCCAAAGTGGCGTAGCAAATTTTTGATTATAATTTACCTCTTCTATATCTCGTACTTTAACGCCTTCCGCCTCAAGAATATGGACAAATCGTTCTCTCGCCTTCAACGCCCGATTAATATACTCCTCAGGATAAGGTTGTTTTAGTTTTAAAAATGGCTCTATCTTTTGTAGGTCTTTTTGGCTATATAAATAATTATCAGTAGGGTCTCCGGGTGAGAAAAAAGCATTTTTTGGCGTTCCAACAATAACTTCTTCCAAGGTATCCCATTCATTATGGGAGCTAACGGTACTGTGCTGACGTACATCTGTTTCGGCAATTGCTAAACCAAGTTGCATAGTAGTATTTTTTATAAATTTTGTAAGTAGGTATTCATTATTCTTTTCACAAAATCAATATTGTGATTCTGCCACACTATTGAAGTAGCGAACTACGAAAGCACTCATCAAATATTGTTTTTTCAACATGAGCCTGATTCTCAAAAAATGACAAAGTATCCGACCGCAAGCCAATCCGAAATATCTTACAACCCACAATATCAGAAAAGGCGATATTTGCCAATTTGACATTCGTTCACTGCAATTGGATGAAATAGTTTTGTAGTATTTAATCGGGCACTCAAATACTAGGAAGAATGAACTAATAACTCTCCTACCTCTTTTTCGCAAAATTCCCCAATTTCACTTCCATCATAGCTGCCGCAGCCTCTTCTGCTTGAATATAGTGTTCGTCAATTTCTTTTTCTGTTAATTCTGATAACTGTCCTTTCTCCATAAATAAAATACGGTCAGCAATATGCCAGTATTCTTTATCATGAGAAACCACAAAAACCGTTTTATTCCGAGCTTTCAATTTAGATAGGATTTTATAATAATAGACATCCCGAAACCACGGGTCTAAGTCTGCCGCTACTTCATCATAAATATAAATGTCTTTATCTTCTAATATGGAAGTTGCCAAAGCCAAGCGTTTTTTTTGTCCACTGGATAAACTTATATTGCTAAAACCACCCTTACGGAAAACGGTCTTTTCAGGAGGCAAGTCTAATTCTATCAAGAGTTTGTTGACAATATCCTCATCAATACCTTCTAATCCATATAGTTTATCAAAAAGATGAAAGTCTGTAAAAATAAGTGTAAATAGTTCTCGATATTGATCATAGCTAGTAACGTCAATGTGTGTACCCATCTCTCCTTTTTCGATATTCCTATCTATATAAATTGTTCCTTTTTTAGGCATATAAAGCCCTATAAACATTTTTAAGAATGTAGATTTACCAGAACCATTGCCCCCTGTAATGAATATGAGTTCGCCTTTTTGAATGCTTAAATTAATAGGTCCAACACTAAAGGCATTATTATTATATTGATAGCTCAAATTGTGAAGTTCGATTTGGTTTTTAAAACTTAATTTTTCCAACTCGTAGTCCATATTTGCTTTTGAGGAAGTTTGTTTGTTTTGTTTCAGTTTTTTATTCAATTCTTTCTCTAATTCCAAAATATTATAAGCAGCATTATCTGCAATAAAAAAATTAACACTAGCATTCAAGATGGCTTCCAAGGGGCCCAAGATAAAAAATATAACAGCGATGGTTTTAATAATAGAATCTGCTTGTTCTTCATGGTAAAAAGGTAAAACAAACACAAGAATACACAAGGTTACATAGATGCAAGCTTGTGCATACACAAATTTATTGTTGAACATTTTCATTACAGAAATTCTTAATCGACTTTTTTCACCCAAGACCTTGGTATAGGTAGCAAAAACACTATTGTTCTTTTTTCTATTCACTCTTATTTCCTTGAATCCACCCAAGATATGATTGAATTTTTCAAAAAACTCTTTCTCCTTAATAGATTGTGATTTCCAATATTGCACAGAACGTTCATTATCCTCCAAAAAATTATACACTGCTAATAATACCCCTAGAAAAACTAGCCCAAAAGCTGCAGGAGAAATAAAAAGCAAATAAATTAACATGAAACACACCATAAAAGCGGTTTGTGTGTTCCAAATAATAGCCGCAGACATATTTGAAATATCAAGTGAATCTTGGGTCAGCCTTGTATAAATAGAAGGTATGCCCACATCTTCTAAAGTTGCTAGTTCTGTTTGGCGTATTTTATCGGTAATTCGATAACGAATTCGATAAACGATATTTTCCATGACCTCACAAGCCATGTCAAGCGTATATTTTTTTGACATTAAAAATAGAAAACAACAAAGGATATAAATTACGAAATATCGTTGTTGTATATTGTTATTAGCTACATTTTCGGCAGCCGAATGAACTACTTCAACGAGCATTATATTAGACAACCCTGCCAGTAGAGTTAAACCTAACAATTTAGTTTTGTGTGGTTTTAATTCGGATTTAACCAATTGCAATAGTTTCATTTTCTATTTTTTTTACATTTCTTTCAAACCTCCATGTAAAGACGATAAACGCTCGCCTCCTCTTATTAAACATTAACTCACCTCTTTACACCTTTTTTCCAAAAATGAGGCTTCCAATTCTAACCATCGTACTTCCCTCTTCTATCGCAATCTTATAATCGCCTGACATTCCCATAGAGATTTCTTTAAAATCACTCTTTTCTTCAAAAAACTCATTCCTTAAAGTTTTAAAAATATGATTCAAGTACTGAAATTCGTTCTTAATCTGCTGGTGCTCTTTCGTGAAAGTTGCCATCCCCATTACACCGATGATATTAATATGTGCAAACTTTTTAAATTCTTCAGATTTTAATAAGGTTCGAGCTTCTTCTAAGTCCAACCCAAATTTGCTTTGCTCCTCAGCAATATGAAACTGTAACAAGCAATCAATTACACGCTTTTCTTTTTGGGCTTGCTTATTAATTTCCTTCAATAAGTTCATACTATCAACACCATGAATGAGTTTTACAAATGAAGCAATATATTTGACTTTATTGCGCTGTAAATGACCTATGAAATGCCAATCAATATCTTTTGGCATGTGTTCATATTTAGTGACTAATTCTTGTACTTTATTTTCACCAAATATTCTTTGACCTTGATTGTAAATTTTTAGAATCTGTTCTGGTGATTTGGTTTTAGAAACAGCCACTAATTGTGTATCTGAATGATTAAATTCAGCTAAAATTTGTTGTAACATAAAGTGTAGAGTTTTGATAATTTGTAGATTGATCCCCATCAAGTAAATAGAGAAAATGGTCATATCTTTCTCCGAGAAACCCTTTAGCTTTCTCTAGCATATCATCCATAGTTAAATCAGTAGGATATAAATCGAATAAATCTGACTTTCTGTACAAAGGAAATACCAGTGTCATAATCAGCACATAAAATAGGTGATGATCCACTTTATAAGACATTCGACGTTCAATAGACCACTCTGTTAGAATTGCCTCTTTATGCCTTTGCAATAACATCCAATGTGGAATGAAATAATTCCACAATCGTTTACTAACAGATTTTATTTCTTGTTCAGATGCCGTTGGAAAATAGCCCAATAACAATTCATATAATGGGTCAAAACGAAGTAGATTGGATAAGGTATAATCTCCTAAAACACTGGGATAAGCATATTTAGATAACATTCGATAAGCCGTTGAGCCTAAATCTCTTAATACCTCCAATGCTTGGGCTTCAGGTGGACGTATTTCTAAAGGCAAGCTAGAGTCTAAATCCGTCAAATAAACCTGTTTAGTTGCTCTATTAAATTCAAAATTAGCCCAACCAGAAGCATGACGGAATAAGCCTGCTGCTGAAAAATCATGAATTATTTTTCCTACCTGCCTAGCCATATAGGTTAGTGTTTTCAACCTAGTGGTTTCCAATTCGGGATTCCCATCAATATGAATAGCCGCTCGAATCTCATCATAATAAGCATCTGCATGAGAATCTAAACCTCGTTTAACTGCCTTTCCGAATTGAATAGTAGATAAACGTTCTCCTCTTGATTCTGGTGCAAGACAAATAACAGCCCCCATTGGTTCACCCTCAAATTGATAATTGTCACTAAAACGGACGACCATTAATGGTATCGTACAAGGCACACCATGACGATAGAGTTGAACTGCATTTTTATATTCTCTTAAAGCTCTTTCATACGTAATGCCACCTAGTGGCGCAGGCTTACTATAAGCTGTCGTATACTCCCCTGTTACTGTTAATCCGAAATGGGGATAGGTTAATAAACTTTCAAAGGCAATTTCATTAGAAGGATATGTCGGTTTCTCAGCAATGGTTTGGTTAAGCGCATAATTGTATTTTTTAGTTTTACCTACTGGATTCCAGTAAGCTACGCCTTTCATTTTAGCTGCTCTTAAGATTGGATTTCGTGCGCCTTCTGCAAGGGCATCTTCTTTTAAAACATACCAAGCAGTCCGTCCCGGAGCTATAAAAGGCGGTACTTCTTCCCATTCTAAAAAGGCTAACAGTTGCTCATAATCTTTAGGAGATATGTGAACGCCATCAAATTGATGCGTTATCGTTACATTGTATTTTTTTTTCATGTTATATGTTTAGAAATAACCAAATAGTGTTCAATTACTTTTCACTGTAGAATCAATTACATAAACCTTTAACAGCCGCCTCCAAAACTTCCCAAGCAGCTTCTGCCATAGCATTGCCTTTGTCATCCTCTAATGGATTGACTTCGCAGATTTCTAGGCAACAGACTTTGGGGTTATTCGTGAAAATGTACATCATATCAACCACTTCATTCAGATAAAAGCCATTGGGTTCTGGTGTGCCTGTTCCTTTTGAAACCACATCACAATCGAAACTATCTACATCAAAAGAGATAAACAACCTATCGCAATTTTTTAAGTGTTCATTTACAGCAGCAGTTAAAGCAAGGACACCTTGCGCCCGAACTTCTTCTACGCTATGCAATTGGATATTCAAATCCTTGATGATAATAGAATGTTCGGGTTTGAAATAACGAACACCAATTAAGACCACATCTTCTGGTAATACTTTAGGAACAATACCTCCTAATTCTTTGAGGTGGTTCCATTGTCGCTGAATAGATATGGGTACGTCATTAGGTGCTTTATTCAATAGTTTTCTTGCTTCATCATCCAAAGCTAAGGAAACCCCCAAGGGCATACCGTGCATATTTCCCGAATAGGTTGTATAAGGAGCGTGCAAATCACTATGTGCATCTATCCAAATAATACCCAAACGATCTTCTGGATAAGCTTGCTTTATACCTGCAATGACCCCTGCAGCCGAAGAATGGTCAGCAGAGAGAACAATGGGAAAATGATTGTCCTCCAATACATCGGAAAGGGTATTACAAACTGTTTGACAATTTTCAAGTATATATTTTATTCGTTTTGCTTTTTCATAAGCTGGCTTTTTCTTTTTTTTAGATAAAATGCTATTTCGGTCAGGCAGTCTTACTATTTCTTTTCCTATAAAAAAAGAACTGCCCATCTTATCCGCTGCAAGTTTAATTGCTGCTGGACCTAAACAAGCACCACGTTTAGCACAACCCACTTCAGAAGGCACTTCGATAATTTTAAAGTTCTTCATAATACTTTTATGATTTTATAATGGAGGACTATAAGATTTCTTATACCTTTTTTGAAAGTACTTTTAGCATTGCTTCAAGTGCAATAAAATAAGAATCTATCCCAAAACCTTGTATCATACCTAACGCAGCCTCGGACATGACTGAACGAATATTCCGCTGATCAATATTGGTTAGGTGAATTTCTATATAAGGTGGTTTGACATATTTCAAACAGTCTCTTAAAGCGTAAGCATTATAAGTAAAACCTGCTGGATTGGCTAGAATGCCATCTACACCTGCCTCTACACTTTCGTAAACCTTATTGATGGCTTCCCCTTCAAGGTTGGTATAGAAAATTTCTAAGTCATAGTTGAAGGATAGAGCATGCTGTTTTAAAAGCGTATCTAATTGTTCTGCTGTTGTAGCACCATAGGTATTACCTTGTCTATTGCCTAAAGAATTTAGATTGGCACCTTGTACTAAAAGAAGTTTCATATTTTTAATTGGTAGAGCTGACTACTGATTGGAAACCAATATCCGCCAAAGTTTTATTTAATTGATTATTAGGAATTTGTTGAATAAAATTCAAACTCTCTGCACCATATCTATCCCAAATCATTTTTACCCAACCTTGTTCCAAGTTTTTTCTCCCCGAATGCTTGAACAAATAAGCATATTCTGGTGAATTATCTAATTCAATCAAATCATGAAGATTAACAGACCCTAATTGAATATCTGTTCGCTTGTCGTGAAGTAAAGCCAAAAGGTCTGAAAGTTTGGTATTACCTCCGCCAAAACTATAGCCCTTGATAGAAGCATCTAAAAACTCAACACCTGCTGAAAGAGCTGCTTTAACATTCTCAATTGCTAATCCTTGATTATTATGTCCGTGAAATCCAAGTGGCTTACCCCATATCTTCCCTAATAAATCGAATATTTCAAAAGCACGGTCAGGTTGAAGTGTTCCTCTTGAATCTGCGATATAAAGCATATCTACACAATCTTTAGCCATCACTTTGTCCAACATCCATAGAATCTCATCATTTGTAAAAGAGGTAATACTCGTAAAGTTGAAACTGGTAAATATGTCAAACTTTTTGACATTTGCTATCATCTCTAATTCCCGCTCAAAAGCCTCTTCGGTGCAGGCCATTCTAATCATATCTATATGGTCTGCTGTTTTTTCTAACATTTCCAGATAATTATCTCCATCATCAGACCGAAGCATGACCGCCATTTTTGTTTCAGGACGCAATTTGCTTCTAAGTAATTTTAAATAACTTTCCGAACATTGCAGGGCAATCGGTTTGGTGGTATCGCTATGTAAATAACCGACTTCGATAATATCAATGCCGATATGAGAAAGTGCTGTCACCATATTGATAATGTCTTGATTATCAAAATACCAGTCGTTTAAATAGCCACCATCACGAATGGTTACATCAAGAATTACAGGTTTTTTATTAGGAATTATCATAAGTCGTATTTTTTTAAATGACTGAAATTTGATTTACACCCAACTAGGTAATTCATACTCATCAACTAACCTCCCATTGACGCATATAATTCGCAAGCGTATTTGTAAATATATCGGATCTTCGGAGATCTGATTCTTTAGTATTCCATGCCCGGCAAGGACTTGTAATTAAATTGGGCAAGGCTTTATATTTATTATCTGGACGCATCAAATCAAGACAGGCAGCTGAAAGTTTACCGTTCTCTAAGGCCTTCTTTAAAGCATCAAATTCTATTAATTTTTCTGGACACACATTAATCAAAATAGCACCTGTTTTTATTTTAGAAAATGCCTGTTCATCAAGAATATGTTTTGAATAATCCGTAAGTGGTAGTACTAGAAAAATGACATCACTTTTTTTGAGTAAGGTATCTAAATCCGTTTGCTTTCCAAGTTCCGACATCATTTTAGTCCGTCGATGATAATAGACCTCCATGCCCAAGCCATTAAGTATTTTGGCTATTCGTTGCCCAATATCTCCAAAACCAATGATGCCTGCTTTTTTTTGATACAATTCTATTGAAGGCTGTGCAAAAGAATAGAAATCGTTTTTTGTTATTTTGCCATTCAATGCAACTATATTTTTAGCGGCGGCCAGCATTAAAGCAACAGCGTGTTCTGCTACCGCAGGACCAGAAAACTTTGGTGTATTTAATATTTTGATTCCATTTTTTTGGCAATAAGATTTATCTATAAATGTCGTACTTGTCGTCATCGTAATGATTAATTCTAAATGCGGCAATTTTTGTAAGTTGGTAGCATTCAAATTTAGATAACGTGCTATTAAAATTTGTGTATCTTGATGCCGATCCAAGACAGATGCCAAAGATGTCGCAACCGATTCGTCCTGCACCCAACTGACGACAATATTTGGAATATGGTCAAATAAACCCTCTGGAAAAGGAATTTTGTCATTCAGAAATAAACACTTTTTAACCATTCGTCAGTATTTTTTTTTGGGTATTAGGAATCGAAAAAGCCCAGTAATGAGCATCCGCTTCATTTCCTAGATAAGGTTTATTCATTCTCTTTTCTATTAACTTTAAATGCTTCATTTGTTCCATCTTTTTGTAATATCCCTCAAAGTCATAAGTATTACAATACGTTGTTTTTGTATTCATAATAATTAAACCGCCTGGTTTAGTTACTCGAATTAACCAATTTAAAGCTTCTGGCTTTACGAAATCAAGCGCAAACACCCCACAACAAATAGTAATATCGTACTGATTAAGTAGAAAAAACGGCAATTCCTTATTCAAATCACACCATCCGATAAGCGTTTGATAAGCTTTAGTTTGATAGGCTTCCAAGAGCATTCCCTGAGAATAGTCAATGCCATCAAGATGTAAAAATCCTTCTCGTTTTAAGGCTTTTCCTACTAAACCTGTACCGCATCCAACATCCAATACTTTGGTAGCAGGATGATGTGGTACTATACTTGTCTTTTGAGCCGTCACCAGTTCTAAAAGAAAGGAAACCATATATTCAGGTCCTACATAGCCTCTTGCTCTTACATTTTTGTCATAATTTGGTGCAAACTCATCGTATTCTTCTTTTTTCCGCATATTTTTTTTTTGTAGCTATAAATTAGTGAAGTAGGAAATACATTTCTACTTAAAACTTTCCTCATATCTTGATTTGCTGGCAGCAACACAAGGAGCAGGGGCATTCAAGACTTTCTTAGTTGCAGCTAGTGCTGTTTGAATAGCCCCTTGAATACAGCCATGAATAATGCCTAAATGTTCTCCTGCAAAAAAAACTCTTGGTGCTTCTTTAGGAAAGGGCTCCGTTAAAACTTTCTGGTATCTTTGATGTTCTCCTGGTCCAAAAAAGGCATGTGCCCCATAGCCAGGATTGGTCTGAGTATCCCAAGCTATTGAAACAGTTCCTTCCACATATTTTTCTATCGTAGGGTGAATTAGTTTTAATTCGTTCAGAATGAGTTCAACGCGCTCGCTTTCAGATAAAGTAGCAAATCGCAAAGCATTGTCTCCCCAAGCATAAGAAGCTAATAAAACCCCAGGCGAATGAGACCGTTCCTTATCTTTAACCTGTAGTTTTACCTTCGCTATTTCTGGAACAGCATATCCATTTCTTGAAGGAACATATTGTCTGTTTTTGGAAAGAGCAACATTATCAGAAGGATACCAACACTGTTGGAAAGATAAGTCTGAAAAAGAACCCCCGCCATAAATATGGTCATCAAATTCCCACGGACGTTTTTTAACATGAAAAAACATTTTACTCGCATTTTCATAAGTAACTCCTCTAATCGCTTCTAATTTTCGAGAGGGAAGTGACGGTTGAAAATCCATTTTCATCAAAGCGGGTAGAGGCACCGTCACAATGGCATAATCAAATACTGCTTGTTTATTGATGATACCTAATTGCTTCCAGAATAGTTTAGTTTTATTACCTTCTACTTGTATTTTCTGTATTTTAGCATTACAAACAATATGGTTTTTTAAGCCTTTTACAAAGGCCTGAATAAGTGTCTCCATGCCTCCTACGATTTCCACTTTATCTCCATGAAGTACAGAAAAATGATCTAATATAATCGTCAAAAAGGACGCTTTCTTTTGATGCAACATACTAGTGGCAGCAGAAACATAATCAATAGCTTCATCCGAAAGATGGGCGTGTAGTACCTGCCAAAGTGTTTGTTCTTCAAAACTTTTTAAAAGTGGGTTGCTAAAATCGGAGGCAAAAATTTGCCATTTTTCTTTATCTGATAAGCCGTCAATTGCTTTTTGTAAAATTTGGTCATAAAGTGCTATAGGCGATTTTTGTTCATGTATAGGAAGGTTAAATGCTGAGAGCAGTCGTTTCCAATGGCCAATACGTGTTTTGATGCCTCGGGCATAACAATATGCATTTTCATTATGGTTAATAAAAGGACGAGTTTTTAACCCAAATTGCTCAATATAGTGTAAAACCATCTGATGATTAACAGGTATCCGCATTGCTCCTAATTCTCCATAGGTGCCATCACTAAAAAAATGAGTGTGAATTCTTCCACCAATTCGATTAGAGGCTTCAAAAATCTGAACCTCATGGCCTAGTTTTTTGAGTTCATAAGCTGCCACAAGCCCTGCTATACCTGCTCCCACAATAGCTACTTTTTTTCTTGGTTGATTGTTATCGTATTGAGCGATATTTTTAGGAAATGCAAAGAGGTGCTCAAAAGAGAATGATTTTCGTCCTATTTTATTACTGTACATTTCATTTGTTTAAGATTTACAATTAATTGGAAATTAATATCAAAATATCAATCATTTCCCTTTGTGTCTAAAACTTAGTCATGGGTCTATATAGAAAACAAAAAAAGTTTAGTCATTTCCGCACTCCGTTCTACCATTTGCTCACTATGACACAACTTGGTCTTATGATTACGCTTCTTACTCCTCTTTCTTTTCAAGCAATGTAGAGTCCACTTCTGTCGAAATATTTTGAAGCAGCGAGTCCACCCCTAAGTTATGTGATAAAGAATCTATTCCTGCCGAAACGTCTTGAATCAGTGAGTCAATGCCAAGTGCCTGTTCTGCAGAATAAAGCACCTCTCCGCTTTCTGAGACAACCTCTTCCATAGCTTTATTTACTTTTGCAGGAAAGAGACTTTCCCTAAAAAACCATCCACCGAACAACACAACACCTATCGCAAGAATTGAAATCATCCATTTGCGCCTACGCTTATTACGTTTGGCCTTAGTAATATTCTTTTGTTGTTTTTGTAATTTATCCAAAGAATCTTGTAGTACCTTCAATTCTTGACTTAAGGCTACTCGCTTTTCTATAAGTTGGGCTGCCGTTGCATTTTTATAGCTTTCAATTTCTTTTTTCTTATAGTAATTCTGAAAAGCAATTTGCCAGTCTTCCGCTTTGAAATCAGTAAAGTTGCCGCCTTTAGAAAAATGATTGCTAAAAACCTGTCCCAAAGCATAAGTCGTTCCTACCCCAACTGTTGAAACAGCTGCTCCACCCAATGCACTTCCCAATCCAGGAATAAACTTAACTGCCCCTATTGTTCCCAAACTTCCTGTGAGTGAGCCGATAAGCGTTTTTACCACCTGTTTTTTAAAAGGAATGCCATAAATTTTGGAAATGCTTCTAATCATAATCATTTGAGCACCCAAAATGAGAGAGGCATCTAATAAGGGAATCGGTATAAGCCCAATTCCAGCCACATAAAAACAAGTATGGGTAATGACTCTATCCGTCTCTTGCCTCAACATAGGAATGGGGTATTCCATTTTATTCTTTTTATCCACTTAACTAAGATTAATTGCTTCTAAAAATTACAATAAAAAAAGCGGGTATAAATGGCGTAAGCAAAATACTTAGAAAGAACACCCCCCAGAAACCAATAGCGGTTTTTCTACCACCTATTGCCACCAATATGCAAAAGAAAAAATAGGCACCAATAAAAAAGGTCAATTTAGTAGGCATAAATTAATTTGATTTTGCGTGTTTTTTATCTGAATATTTCTTGTCTTTTAATTTCTTCTGTAAAATTGCTAATTCTTTAAACTTACCAGTCGCTATCAAAGCCGCTTGTTCGGGCCAGCTTTCTGGGTCAGCAAGTCTAAAATTACCTTTAGCTTCTTCTAAAATCCCTTGAATAACCGTAGGTTCAGTATTAGATAATTGATGCCAATTGTGAATGCCAGAAGCGTTCAAAGCAGCCTCAATTTTGGGCCCTACACCATCAATGACTTTCAAGTCTGTTGAGACGATATCTACTTTCTTCGTAGTTTGCATTCTCTGTTTTTCCACTAATTGATTGGCTTTTTCTTGCAGTTTGTTCAGTGCGGCTCTGTTTTTTTGACTATCGGCAACCAACTCTTTGAGTGTGTTTACTTGTTTCTTATTTTTCATACCTAAGACATAGTTTTTCCCTTTTTCAAGCTCTTGCTGAAAATAAGCCCTTGATTTTTCAGGGTCAAAATCGAAAAGCGTTCCTCCCTGATCAAAATGCTGTGTAAAAACTTTTCCCAGCGCATAAGTCGACGCACCTCCAATAGAAGACACCGTCACACCACCAATAATTTTCCCTACGCCTGGCAAAAATTTGAAACCACTAACTGTTCCAACACTTGCTAAAAAGGCAGCAGATAATGAAGTCGCCAAATGGTCTTTAAACGGTGTTTCATACAAATTTGCAAGCTGCTTAATCATTATTAATTGAATACTTGCAATCGTTGCGGAATCAATAAGAGGTAGTGGAATCCATCCTGCTCCTGCACTAAAAATAGCATATCGCCTAACTAGTTTATCCGCTTCTTTTTTTTTATCTAAAAAAACTGCTTGTGGAAACATATTTTAAAATTGAATTACAAAAAATAGACTGGTCTCTATTCAACTTAATAACGTCAGGTAATTTGTGGACTGAAGATGCAATAGGTTTTTAAAATCTGGTACATCTTCAATCCACACAATCACCTCTTAAGCTACTCTCAGGTAGCTTATAGATTAGAACAAATACCAATTGTTTTAATAAGTTAGTAAATCAGAATAATTAACTAATCTTCAATCTATTAGGGTTCTTTTCGATAAATTATTACCCTTGATTCTCTTTCAAAGATTCCATCGTCTCCTGAAGTTGTAAAATGGCTAATTTTAATTCTTCATTCGTCTTTTGTAATTCTGCCAAAGTAATTATCTCCTCTTCTTTTTCTTCTTTTGGTGCACTTTTCTTAATCCATATATTCCAAATCTCCTTGAGATTCGGTAATTTTTTTGAGTCCTTTTCTGCCTCTTTCAAATCAGCAACCACCAATTTTCCTTCTTCAAATGCTTTTTGAAAATAAGCCCGAGAAGTAACGGGATCGAAATCTAAGAGCGTTCCCCCTTGACTGAAATGCTGTTCAAAGACCTTCCCGATAGCAAAAGTCGCTGCACCTGCCACCAAAGAAGTAGAAAAAGCGCCCACTACACTTCCTACGCCAGGAATAAGCTTGATGCCACCCACTACGCCTAAGTTACCAACAAGTGTGATGATAAAAGATCGAACCATTTTCTCTTTAAACTCTATGTTATAGACTTTGGACAAATCTCGAATCATCCATATTTGGATGCCAAGAACCAAAGCCGCATCCACCGCAGGAAAAGGAATCAAACCAATACCCGCTGAATAAAGCGTTCGCCTAAGAATAATCTTGTTAGCTTCTGATCTTGCCAAGCTAGGTGATTTTTCTATTATTTCCTCATTGAGTTGTTCATTCTCAATTGTAGTGCTTTCTACTGTAGTTGTCATGATAAAATGATTAAAATGAAATAATTATACTTAAATTGAACCTATTTTTTTTAATTGCCTCCCAAAATAATGGGCAAATCCTTGCTGTCCGTACCAATCACAATTACTTTAGCATTAGGTGATTTAGCAAGTTCTTCAGTAGCCTCCAGCCCTCTAAATTTGAGGTAATCAATCTTGGTCGAATCCTCAAAATTCCGAATACCTTGCCCTTCAAATCTTTTGCGTTGTGCTTCATGCTTCTCTCTTTCCAGAATAAAGGTATAGGCTAACATTTTTTGTTCTTCTATCAACTTATTAGCAATTTCTTGCTCCACATCAGGATGAAGAGCGACATTTTTTATGAGCATATCAATTATTTCAATAGGATATACACCATGTATTTGAACAGCCACCTCATTGGTCATATCAGCCTGTAATTCATTTCGGCTTGTAGAATATAGCCTATCCACACGATGATGGCTAATAACATTTCGTGTCACTGCTGCCACTAATGGTTTTAATATCGTAGTTACATATTGAGGCCCCAGTGTTTTATGTAAGACCCCCAAAGAATCTATGTTTGGACGGTATCGGTAAGACACTTCCACATCTACTGATAGACCATCTTCAGTTAATGCAGTCATTTTATAATCTCCTTCCTGAACACGTGTATTATATGGAATTATTACTTGCCACGGAAAAACAATATGAAACCCTTCATCATAGCTTTTTTTGGTATCAGTTCCGTTGTCAAGACGATCAAATAATACCCCTTTATGACCTGCTTCTACCACAATAAAAACAAACTCTGCGAAGTACAATACAACCGTTGCTGCAACCATTAAACCCATGATAATGTGCATATAGTAGCCATTCTTTTTCGGCTGTGGTAGTTCTAAATTTTCTTCTAAAAGTTGTTCTTCCATTAATATTTCCAAATCATTTAATACTCTTTTACTATAACGTGTCTAAAAGCCAACAAAACGTGACCAATTTTGGAATATTTTTTTGAATGGGAGGAAAAACTCAAAATTTTGGGTTCAAATCAATTTGAGACCCTTTTATTATAACGTGTCCAAAAACCAACAAAGCGTGACCGATTTTGGAATATTTTTTGAATGGGAGGGAAAAATTAAAATAGTATTTTCAAATCATTTAATGCTCTTTTACTATAACGTGTCCAAAAACCAACAAAGCGTGACCGATTTTGGAATATTTTTTTGAATGGGAGGGAAAAATTAAAATAGTATTTTCAAATCATTTAATGCTCTTTTACTATAACGTGTCCAAAAACCAACAAAGCGTGACCAATCTTGGAATATTTTTTTTGAATGGGAGGGAAAAATTAAAATAGTATTTTCAAATTATTTAATCATCGTTTCTATTAATAACGTGCCTTGCTTACTCCAAAATGTGACTTGTTTTTTGAAAAAAATCAAAAACCACAAGCAATTTTTCAACTACTTGTAGTAAAAATTAAGTCCAGCGCTTAAATCGTTATAAACCCTAATTAGTCCGTTTATTTCGAGTTGTGAGTAGTATTCAAGAATTTTAGTTAAACTAGTAAAGCATTTGCTTCCTACTAGTATTTAATCACCCTTTATTTATTGAATAATGTAAACCCCAAAAGTTTCTTATGAGGTGACAATTTGGGGGACTATGATTATAAACTTAATAGGAGAGGATAAGTGCTGCATCTCATTTAATCATTGTTTCTATTAATGACGTGCCTTGCTTACTGCAAAACGTGACTTGTTTTTTGAAAATATCTTAGATTTTTTTTTCTAAGATATTTTCATTTGCCTCGTAGATGAAAAAAAACAATGATTTTGGACTCTTTTAAGTCCCCATCAAATATGAATATATAACTCCTCTTACCAAGTCTTAGACAATCCATACGTCAAGCCTAAAACCCAATACGTTTGAATGGGATTGTTAGTCAATTCTCTAGCAGAAGCTTCTTGCTTATTGCTTCTCAATCCAATGTCTAAACCTACTCCAATGCCTTTCACCGCAGTGCTAAAATGATTGACCCAAGTCCAATTGGATAGCTCCTTCAAATCCTTGTAGCTCGCAAAAAGAGAAAGATTAGATTTCCAAGCAAAGTCTTTATTGAACTGTTTTGTGTAATCCAATATGACTTTTGCGCCCAAAGAAGATTGATAATCAGAATCTTCCTTCGAAAAAACCCAATTGAAGTTCAAGGAATGGGCAACAGCTCTGAAATTTGGAGAAGGAGTCCAGGTAAACCCACCTCCCCCTATATCCAAATACCCTGGATTATTGAAAGTGCCATCCAACAAAGAAGTGCGGTATTCAGCTAAGACGGAAAGAGCAAGCTTTGGAGTTATTTTCCAACCAAACAAAGAAGTCGCATTGAAGGCATCTGAGGCAACCTCAAAACCAGTCTCGTCTTCCGTATTGTCTTTGTTGTCAAACTTAAGCCATCCTGTATTGTTATTGAAGGCATTTTTCCAAAAATATTTCCTTTGTTCGATTTCTACAAAGCCGTTGACAGTCAATCCAATATTGACCGCTGTGGTATTGGGAGCTTCTTTACCAAGCCAATCAGAGTAGGTAGAAACATTGAAGCCTCCTGTGCCAAACACACCAAATTTCCATCTCGGAAAGGGCGTAATCTTGTCTTTTAGATTGGCTACTTCTTTTGTCAATGAGTCTGTTTGTTCAGTTAGGGTTTTTAGTTGAATTTTCAGGCTATCCAATTGTTTGGATTTAGAATCATATTGTTTACTCAATAGGTTTGATTCTTGCGCTCTTAGACCGCTAAAGAGGAAAAGGAATAGGATAGAGAATAAAGAATATTTCATTTTTACATTTATTGTATGTATTAGTAATTTTAGACTTTGGACGAAAGAAGTAGGACGTAAGATGCAAGACATAAAACTATGTAAATCAAACACTTAATCAAATTAATGTCCTGCTCACAAATTGTTCATTATCAAGAATTTGAATCCTGCTTCTTGCTTCTTTGCTCCTTCGTCCAAAGTCCAAAGTCCTTCGTCCAAAGTCCAAAGTCCAAAGTATTGGTTTTTAGAAAAATATTTCTTCCTTTGAAGAATCAGTACGAAAAGAAAGGAAAAAGCAAAAAAGGTTTGTTCGTAAGACAGTTGTATTTTTAATGGCGCATAAACGAAGCCTCTAAAGAAAATCCTATGTTGTTGATAGACATATAAATCGCAAATTTTGTGACAGCTACAAGCTTCCAGCACACACCCATTCATGCCGTAAAAAGTGCAATCAATAAAAGGGCTTTATGATACAGTTATTGCTTGCTTCTTACCAAACTCCCTCATAGCAAATTCCGCAAAACTTGTTGGCTCACTGCCCACTATAGTTTTATAATCATCTGTCACTTCCTCTTCTGAACCCGCTTTCACCCTGTCGTACAGCCAGATACAGTATTTTGCAGCTTCGGCACTCCACCCTTTTTCCACCATTTTATTGACATAGCCCTCATTCGTCATATCTCTGTATTGCACGTTTCTACTAGAAGCCTTCCCAATTGCAGCAGCGACCTCATCGAAGTCAATCGCTTTAGAACCTGTCAAAGAATAAATTTTGCCAACATGTCCATCCGTTGTAAGGATTTCTGCAATGGCAATTCCCAAATCCTTCAAATCAAAATAAGCGACTTTGGCTTTTCCTGTTGGCAGACAAATTTCATCATCCTCTAAGGTTGTTCCCAACCAAGTGTGAAAATTCTGCATATACCAAGCAGGTCGAATGATGCACACATTCGCATCACTATTCTTCAAATCTTGTTCAATTTCATAGAGAGGTTTGCCTTTATAAGTCCCTGATGTTCCACCAGACTGAAACAATACAAAATCAACTCCCGCTTTTTGGACTGCTTGCATCAATTCTCTGGCGATTGCAGGGTCTTTTTTGGGAGGAGGGGCAATGAAAAACAATTTGTTCACACCCTCCAATGCTGCATCGTAGGTGCTTTTATCCAAATAATCGAAGTACGCATAGTCCACGCCTTCACCAAGTTGGGCTTTTGCTTTTTCGATATCTCTTACTGCGGCAGTGGGTTTTACACCCTTTGCCTTCAATGCTTTGATAGCATTTGAGCCAGCATTACCTGTTGCTCCTATGATTAAAATTTTCATTTCGTGATTGTTTAATAATAAAAAAATAGATGTGTTTGTTTTAATTGACACGCATTTCTGCTCCTTGAACTTCCACAACAGGTGTCCCAAATTCTCCATAAGCTACACCAGTAGGATACGCAACCTGAATCTTGTTGTCATACAAAGCTTTAATGACAGCTTCATTTACTTTTGGGTTCGCTACCCAATATTTTTTGGGATCTAAAGCAAAAGACAAACTCAATTTGATATAGTGTTCGCCATAATCGCTGAGGTACATAAAAGGTTTGATGCTCGAATCTATTTCGGGAATAGCATAGACTGTATCCGTAATCAACTGCTTGACTTTGAAGAAATCTTCTGTGTAAGGTACATTTACCTTGACAGCCATTTTTCGGTTGGGAAGGGTAGAAAGATTTTGAATAGTGCCACTCAAAATCATACTATTGGGAATAATCAGCATCGTATTGTCAAACTCCTTGAAAATGGTGTGAAAAATCTGAATCTCTTTCACAAAGAGCCACTTACCTTGCAATTTTACTTCATCACTTACTTTGAAGGGGCGCATTACTAAAATCAATACACCTGCTGCAAAATTGCTTAGATTGCCCTGCAATGCTAATCCTACCGCAAAACCCATTGCAGCGAGAATCCCTACAATAGAAGTTGTTTCTATTCCTAATATTCCAGCCACACTAATGACCAAGAGTACTTTTAAGCCAAGATTGACAATAGAATGTACGAAAGATTGAATTTCGGGAGTGGTAAACTTTGACTTTTTGAGAGAAGCATCTACTAGCCTATTGATGTAATTGATAACCAACCAACCCACTACCAATACGAACAGTGCCATTGCTACCTTTGGAGCATACTCTATGCACATAGAAATAATTTGCTGAACGTAAACATTTGCTTGTTCCATAAGAAAAGTATTTTTTAAATTTTTTAATGGTAAATTTTATTATATTATTTCGTTTTTCTGCAATCCATCATTAGGTGTTGTCTGATATGTGTTACTTCATTTTCCGTCAATACCCCCAGCAGCTTTCCTTCCTTGACAACAGGCAAACAAGCAATAGATTGACTCCCCATCAGCTCAAATGCTTGCTGCAAATCCATTTCTGGCTCAATAACTTGTATCTTTGTCAGCATAATATCTCCTACTGTAATCCACTTATCTTTTTCGACAGAATTGGCAAGTGTTTCTGGACTTGGTAATAGATAGCTTACTACCAACCCTACAAAGTCACCTTCAGCATCTTCTGCGGCTAAAAAATTAAGCTTCTGCCACTTCATAACATTCACTGCCAACTCCGCTACATCCTCTACTCCGATTGTTTGCAAGTCTGTCTGCATCACCTCCTCCACCTTCAAACCTATTGGAAAGTACCCCTCCAAATTAGCCGATTTGGGCATTTCCCATGTATGCACTGCCCGTTTTTTCCATTGATTTTTGATGATATTTGCTGTCAATACAGTCAAGGCTTTTTGAGGAGGATTTTTTTTCAGTAAATTGTTATATGCACTCAGAATCCAACTAGCTCCACTGGTTTTTTGCTGAGTTCTTTTTTCGATGATTCCGAGATATAGATCAATATCCGATGAATCCACACCTCTACTTTTCAATCCCTTTCGGGCGAGTGGGATGAGTTTATGAAGTAATAAATCAGTCGCCGCTATTTTTTGACCATCCAGCCAAGACAGTTCAGACTCAATTCCATACTTTGCAGCTTTTCCAAAATTTTCCTTCACTTCCACAAATGAAATCCGCTTCCGCACATCTTCCACTTCCTCTGCCAAGCCAATCATTGTCCCCCACCACAAAGCAGCATTTGCCATTTCATCCTCAACAGTCGGTCCAGCAGGCAACATTCTATTTTCAATCCGCAAATGTGGTTTACCATTCGGACTAATACCATAACAAGGACGATTCCAACGATAAACGGTCGAGTTGTAAATTTGCAGTGCCTTTAACTGAGGAGTTATTCCTTGCTGAATTTTTTCAAAAGGGTTTTCGACTATATCTCCCGTAATCATCACTTTGAAGCGAGCAATATCTTCTTTGAAAATATCCAAAACGGAATGTTGTACCCAATCGTTACCAAAAATGACACGTGGTCGCCTTTCCTTCAAATACTCACAAGTTAAGCTTGTATCCGAAGCCTGTTGATAAAATTTCATTCGTGATTCGTGCCAAAGTCGCTTGCCAAATACAAGGGGCGAATTGGCAGCAGTCGCCAATACAGGACCTGCAAGCGCCTGAGCAATATTGTAGTATTTGGCAAATTCGTCTGAAGCTACTTGAAGGTGAAGCTGAAAACTGGTATTGCAGGCCGGCAATAAAGACGAACGAGAATGAAAAACCAACTCGTCTATGCCTTCCATATGGAACTTAAATTTTCGGTCAGGTATTTGATTTTGCGTATTTTCCAGTATTCCTCTATATCGCTTATTGTTCGTCAAATTGTGCAAATCCACATCGTAACGATGCAAAGTAGGTAAAATCCCTGTTAGCACTACTTCTGCTCCCAAAGAATGTGCAACAGCTCTGATTGTAGCTAGATAGTCATGGCTTTCTCTTACCATTTCGCTCAAAGAATTCCCTTTCAATTCCAAAGGATTCAAATTGGTTTCGAGATTGAACTTTCCCAGCTCTGTTTTCAACCATGGCTTTTCCTTCAATATTTGCAATATCTGCATGTTGATTGGGCTTGGCTTCAATGAGTGTTTATCTACCAAGAAGATTTCTTGTTCTGCTCCAATTCGGGTGATATTGTTTTCGAACCAGTCGTGTTTCAGCAAATACTCCAATGCTGCGACATCCTTTAATAAGGCACGCACGAATTGCTGCACCTGTGTTTGACTTTTTACACGAGATACTGTTTGAAGTCCCATAGTTGTTGTTATGTTTAAACGAAAGGAATAGCCCTATTTTCTTTTTTTTCAATAATTATGTCATGCCCCTCAATTTCTATACAACTGCCATGCTCACTTGAGTAGAGCGACGTTTTAGGTTTTGTAAAGGCAACATCTTGAAGAACAATTCTGCAATGGGTAATTTCAGTTCTTCAATCATATCGAAGTAAACTCCAGGGTGGCAATTGATATCCACCACCTTGTACCCCTCTGAGGTTTTAATCAAGTCTAAACCGAAATAATTAGCTCCCAATACTTCTCCAATTTTTTTAGCAATCGCTTCAATTTCTGGACTGGGTTTTACATAGTCCGCCTGCCCTCCCGTTTGATGCTTATCATAGACCTTCCAACCAGCTATTTTTTCATGCCTCTTGCGAAAGCCATACAAAACCGTTCCGTTGAACACCGTCAATCCCAACCAATCTTTCATATCATTGGGATAGAACTTCTCTAAATAGAATTGCTTTCCTCCATTGTATTCGATAATGTCTCGCAACTGCGTGTATTTATCTACTTTGATGATACCTATTCCCCAAGAAGAACGTCTGGGCTTGATCAAGAAAGAAGATTCTTTGAATTTCTCCTCTAACAGTTCGTGATTGTTCTGACTTACCAAATACAATTCAGAAACAGGAATTCCATGACTGTGCAAAATGCTAAAAGCCGTAAATTTATCTGTTGCCACATTATAGAAGCTGTAAGGGTTGTGTACCTTTGTGCTTAACTCCAATACACGAAGCACCTCTAATTGATAGCTGTCAATGTGTCTATCTAAGTCTCCCATCCAGATATAATGGTCGAAATCATTCAAACAAACACCGTTCTGCAATAAAATTCGATGGTTTTGGATGTTGGCATCTCTAAAATCCAAATTATTTGTATAATTCACTCCTAAGTCATCCAAATATGCTATATACAAATCATACAGTCTTTGGTCGATATTTCCTGGATTGTCCTCGTTCATGGCTTGGCTCAAATCTCGACGAGGTGGAATCCACAAACCAATTTTTAAATTTTTGTCCATTTTGTAGTCTATTTTTGGTTGATTACTTTTTTGAATAATTGTCTTAACAATAGTTTGGGTAGTTTTCATTGAATTTAGAGAAGCAAATTATTGACTATCATTTCTCTGTAAAAAAAAATCATGACATGACACCAGATTTTATTGTAGTAGATTTAATTGCTGCTACAATATTTTTGTGCATTTGAATGCAAATCATTTTATCAGAGAAATCTTTTCTCCAAACAATTCCAGGCATCGTATTCAATTCGTACACCCATATTTTCCCACTTCTACCTACCCCTATATCAATAGTGTAATATCTGGGCACATACTGATTAAAAGCATTGTCTATTTCATAAGCTACCTCTCTGAATCTTTTTGGAAGTTCCCCCACATTAAAATAGAAGAACTCTGCACCACGAGACTGATTACAAATAAAAGTGTTTGCTGGAGCTACCCTTACAAAAAAGTCTTTGATTTCTCCATTGTAAATAAGTATTCTTAAATCATGCCTACCGTAAATTCCCAATTCTGGAATCCCTAAATCCGATTCCATTATAGGCTGAACAATGAATCCTTCTTTTTTGGCAACATAGTCAGACTCCAAATCAGCAAAATTTATTACTTCTATTCCCTTACCCCTTTCTCCATACCGAGGCTTTAGAATAAGCTTATCAGTTCTAAGGTCTGGATGATTTGATGCTGTTCTCAAACTATTACTGATATCAGGTACAGATGTATCAAAAGTTGGAGGAACGAAATTTGGCAAAAGCTGATAGGTAAGAATTTTGTCTGTCAAGCAATCGCTCATGTCTAAATCATTGAAAAAAATAACCTCGTTTTTAATTAGAATATTTCTCAATTCATTAGATTCTGGAAAATTTTGGGGAAGATCCGCATAAGAGGAAGTTATTTCCGATGCTGCAAGTTCAACCATCTTCCACTCACCATTTTTGAATATCCATGAAAGTACCTCAGAATCATTTATTGTATTGGCAAAATGCGTGATATAAAGATTGATATTCAATTCATCGCAAAGCATACTTAAATGTGCATAAGCATCATTAGAGTGTTCTTGATTGAAGGGCTCTTTTTGTCGTACTTGACTGGCAATTGTAGCAATTAAAAGCACATTACTGCGATTGTTCATAGAGTCATTTAATGAATTCATACTTCTTTTGAATAATTGTCTTGAATAATGTTTGCTATTAATAGCATGACTTTAACAAATAAAAATGTGACCTAATTTTGAGTTTTTTTAAAAAAAAGTTTTCTTTTTGAAATGTACTTTAAATTAAGTCACATTTTTGCTCCCAATAGATACGTTATTAATAAACAACGACTCAAAATATGACCCAACAAAACATCATTGAAGGCTTCATCAAAAATGATAAAGAAGTCATTTTATATTTTTACAAAAAACTATTTGCCCAAATAAAGAAGATGATAATGGAAAATGGAGGAGATGAAGACGATGTGCGAAACACAATTTGGAAGGCTTTTCACGCATTTAAGATACAATGTCAAAAAAAAGAAAATCATCCCAATAATCCCGAAGCCTACATCGTACAAATAGCTCGATTTTTGTGGTATAAAGAATTGAAGCAAAAGAAACGAAAGCAGATGATTCACCAATATTATGATAATCTTCAAGAAGATATAGAGTTGGTAGAAAGCATTGAAACCACTTTAGTCGAGACCGATAGACAAGAAATTGCTCTCCAATTTCAACAGCAGTTGAACAATATATCCATCTACTGTCAGCAAATCATCCGATTGAGGTATCAACACGAATTGCCTCATAGCGATATTGCCGCTCGGTACGGAATTTCTGAAACTGCATCTCGAAAACGACTGTCTCGCTGCCTAAAAGAATTGGCACGTTTTATTGACTCAAAGGGACTTACCAATCAAATAGCGCATCATTTTCCTTCTGTTATTAAGTATGTTAAAAAACATGTCCATTAATATATTTTTTACTTAATTTTTAAAGTTATATTTTTATTAATTACACCTAAATTCTCGACTCATGGACTTCAACGAATTAGCTGACAAATTTTTAAATGACCAATTGAATGAGCAAGAACGTACACAATTTGACGAGCTACTAAAAAATCCTGACTTTATGGAATCAACCTATCTCAGCGTACTTTTAAAACAATCATTTAAGAAAAACGACGACCTCCAATTTTTAAGAACGCTTAAGGAAGTAGAACAAACCTTCTATTATCAACAATCCTATACTTTGGAAGAATTATTGGCTTGTTTTTCTCCTGTTCAAGAATATGAAGATAACCTGTCGACCGTTAGCAGGGCAAGCGATGTAGAAATTTTGCATCCCAAAAACCACATCAATTGTGTTGATAACCTGTATTTTGAATGGAGCAAACCCAATCACATTCCTCTATTGCTTATCATCGAAAACAATGAATACGATGTATTGATTCGCAAAGAAATCCCTATTCAAACGCTCTCATTCAGCATCAATTTGGACTTCAAAAAAGGCTTCAAGCCTGGTCGCTATTATTGGAAATTGACCTCCAAAAGGCATGAGATTTCTGCAATAGGGGCGTTTTTTATTGCAAAAGACCTACTCAAAAGAACTTGATTGTATTTTTTACAACTCAATACCAACGGGGGCAAAACCCAAAACTTGCCCCCTTCAATTAAAAGTACAACAAGTTACTCCCAAATACTTACACATTGCAGCACATGGAGTTTCCAATCGCCGCAAAAACGTATTGGGAATTTTGGTTTCACCAGAGAAAGAGGCACGAAGTGCTTATACCTTCAATGTCATTCCTTCAAAAAAAAACTCCTTTGCAGGCTCGACAACAAACAACTTCCTCGCCCCAAAGTACCATTTTGTATGCCCACGAACTGTATCAATTGAAGCTCAAAAGCGATCTGGTCTTTTTGAGTTGCTGCGAAAGTGGCGTAGGCAAAATTGCAGCAAGGGAAGGAATTTTATCCCTTAACAGAGGTCTGCTGTATGTAGGTATTCCCAACATTGTTTTTACCCTCTTCAAAATTTACGACCCAAAAACCGCCATTTTTGCCCATCATTTCTACGATTATCTGCTGAATCAAGAAGACAACTATACCGAAGCCTTGCGTTATGCCAAGTTACAATTATTGAAGGAAGATTTGCCGCCGAGATATTGGGGAACTGAGTATTGCCATATTTTGTAATAGTATGTTTTTTTCTTCCAAAGAGGTCACATTTTTTCTCGCCTTAGTCACGCTTAATATGCAGGTAAATTACTTAAAAAAAGTCTTCTTGACTTGAAGTAAAAAAGGGTTATCCAAAACCTTGTAAAAAAAGTGGACGCAAAGCCAAAAGCGATAGAGTAGGCACTCATTTAATATAAATTGTAAACCAATGACAATTACAGTAAACCAAAATCAAAACGTACAAGTATTACACCTTAATGGAAAGCTTACAATTGGCTATGACATGGATTTAAGAAATAAGGTGATGGAACTGGTAGATGCAGGAAATAAAAATTTTGTTATTGACCTAAAACAGGTTCCTCGCATGGATTCTTCTGGCATGGGAATGCTTATAAATATCCATGTAATAATGAATAGTGAGGGGGGAAGACTCATACTTTGTGAAGCAAACTCCCAAATAATACAACTTTTGGAACTAGCTCAATTGGATAGTATATTGGAAATAGTTTCAACAGAACAGGAAGCAGTGAGTTCCTTCTAAGTAATAGCAGTCTTAGAATATAGAAATACAGACTAAGTAAAAAAGAAAAAATAACTCATCGACCAATATTCCCCTTTTGAAAAGCCTGCCCCGATTTCTCGGTGGGGGATGGGGTATGTTAGCAAAAAAAAACGAAGAGTTATTTTTTTACCCTTACTAAGGCAAATTCGAACTAAAAGAACTTGACCACAAGCGACCTCAATGGTTGTTTGTGGTTTTTTGTTGTTCAGAAAAGTAAGTCTCATGGAGATAAATTATTTCTTTCCTATATTTGTCATTGTTTTCAGTTTTCTTTCAAGCAAAAAATATTTTTGTTGCTAAACTGATTAAAAATTGTTTGAGGAAATCAAATAATTCCATTTTTTGTTTATTAAGCTATGAACAACTCTATTGATTTGACCACTGTACAGGCAGATGCCTTATTTGAACAAGGAGAAAATCTTTTTCAAAAAGATAGTAGTAGCGATTACTATGTTTTTTTTGAAAAAGCATCTGAGATATACTGGAAAGTTGAAAATTGGGAAAAATACCTATGGTGTCAATGCAAAATGACGGATTGGCTGAATGTAAAAAATCATGTCCAAAAGGCAAAAAAAATCACAGAGGAGGGATTGGAGCTATGTAATCAAAAAATAACTGTACCTCACGAATTGAAAGCTGAATTTCATTATAGGTTGTTTAAGTGCAATTTTCTTCAACGCCATTATGAACAAGCCCACCTCCATGCAGCCCAAATGCTTGAAATAGCGCAAGCCTTGAATCATAATAGACTCACCGCAAAGGCATATCTATCAATGGCTAATGTTAACATGCACACTGAAAAATATGCACATAGTTTATCTCTTTTATTCAAAGCACTGCCTTATACGAAAGAATCGGCTGACAAATCAGAGAAAATAGATTTATGGAAATCAATAGGTCATGCTTACTTTCATTTGAAGCAATACCAACTTTCCAAAATTTACTTTTTGAGGACGGTCTATTTATTCAAACAGCACTTTGGAAGCGATTCTCTTTTTCTTGCCAATCCCATGATAATGCTGGGAAAGATTGATATGCGAGTAGGTGACTATACGGAAGCATTGAAGCATTACGAAAAAGCTTTGAAAATCAAAGAAAAACATGCTATCGAAGATGTAGAACTGTCTTATCTATTTTCTTTGTTGGGAGAGATTTATTTTCTTTTAGAAAAATGGGAGAATGCAGATAACTATTTTGAAAAAGCCATCAGAACACAAAAAAACATCAATGAGAAGGATTTTAGATGGTTTGCTGCCGCCTATTATCAATGGGCAAACCTACATTTACAACAAAATCGCCTAAAACAAGGAAGACAGTTCTTAGAAAAAGCCAAGGCAGTTTTACTCCCTACTAATGCTGCGTTTTTAATGGCTCATACTTATCTATTGGAAGTAGATTTTGCTTGTGCAGCGCATGAATTTAACTACGCATTGAAGGTGGTAACACAAGCAAACAAATATGTTGAAGATGTTGGGGTCAATAAAAAAGCGGATAGCCACTTATTGAAGTTTTCATTGTATGAAAAACAACTAAATGTTTATTGGAACCTTTATCAAAATAGTTCTTCAAAAACCTTCTTGGAAAAAGGACATCAACTATTGCCTAAAATCCAGCAACACATTGAGAGTGTACGTTTATCTTTTTTTAATGAGGCAGATAAATTGACATTCAATCAAGCTGCGACCAACATTTACCATCTTTCGATTAATCTCTTGTATGTGCTTTATTCACTGCAACCGAGTAAAAAGCTTTTAGAAGAAATTTTTTCTGTATCAGAAAAAAATAAAGTACACAGCCTATTGGCTTCTATTCAAAGCTTTGAAGCACTGCAATTATCCAAAATTCCTAAACAACACATAGAGAAGCTACAAATGCTTCCATCACAGATAAATAATTGTCAAGTATTCTTAACACAGCAAGGGAAAAGACTCCTCCCAGAAGAAAAATTTGATGAAAAATCAAAGGAGTTAGCTCGGCTCCAAATCCAATACCATCAGCTTATTCTCCAAATAGAACAAGAAAATCCAGCATATTTTGCATTGAAACATCAGATGCCTTCTATTCACTTGAGCGATTTCCAAGTTCAACTAGCCCATCACCAAATTGCGATTAGTTATGTACTTGAAGCGGAATTTTTGTATCTATTATACATAGACAATCAGAATATTCACCTAAAGAGAATTTCTCTTCCTCCCCATTTCCCTCAATTATTGGATACCTTTATTGATGAGGCCATTTTGGGCATGAACCGCAAAGCTTATGTCAAACAAGCCCACCAATTGTACCAATTGCTCATCGCTCCAATTGAAGGAAAACTAAATCAAAACAAAATTCAATCGTTGCTGATTCTTCCAGACAGTCACTTATTGGAACTGCCCTTTGGATTATTGTTGACTGAAGCAAGTTCTTTCAAAACGGCTTATTCATCTCTCCCCTATTTACTCAAAAAATACAACATTACCTACCATTATTCCGCTACTTTGCGGCAATATCAACAGCAGCGAAACCAAGGCTCTAAAAACTTAACCCCTCAATTTTTGGGCTTTGCACCTGTTTACGACAATCAACACTTTCCCTCTGAAGTATCTGAAGCCCTACCTGCATTGGCAACGAGAGATATTTCCATTCGGGGAAGTCACTACAAGGCATTGCTTTATTCCGAAAAAGAGGTGAAAGACATTGAAGATACTTTTCGAGAAAAGGGCTACAATTCACAGGTTTTTCTACGTTCAAAAGCCAATTTGACACGATTCAAAGAAAAAGCACAAAGATTTACTCCCAAATACTTACACATTGCAGCACATGGAGTTTCCAATCGCCGCAAAAATGTGTTGGGGATTTTGTTTTCACCAGAGAAAGAGGCACTAAGTGCTTCTACCTTCAATGTCATTCCTTCAAAAAAAACTCCTTTACAGGCTCGCCAACAAACAGCTTCCTCGTCCCAAAGTGCCATTTTGTATGCCCACGAACTGTATCAATTGAAGCTCAAAAGTGATTTGGTGTTTTTGAGTTGTTGTGAAAGTGGTGTAGGCAGAATTGCAGAAGGGGAAGGCATTTTGTCGCTCAACAGAGGCCTCTTGTATGCAGGTGTTCCCAACATCGTTTTTACCCTCTTCAAGATTTACGACCAAACCACCGCCATTCTTGCCCATCATTTCTACGATTATCTACTGAATCAAGAAGACAATTATGCCCAAGCCTTGCGTTATGCCAAGCTGCAATTATTGAAGGAAGATTTGCCGCCGAGGTATTGGGGTGGTTTTTTGTTATTAGGAGATTGATTTTTGCCTGCTATTTCTTATTTGTAAGCAATAAATTCTCTTTTTCGTAAATTTGTGTTTTTTGTAAACAACTGCACTTATTATGAAAGGGGTTAATTTGAATAAAGATATAGCAAAAGCAGATGAATTATTTGAAGAAGGGGAATGTCTATTTCAAGCAAACAATGCCAATGATTACTACGATTTTTTTGAAAAGGCATCTATCACCTATCAATTTTTTGAAAATTGGGAGAAGTACCTATGGTGTCAGTATAGAATAACTATTTGGCTGTGTGTGAGACATCAAATTCAAAAAGCGAAGGATATTGCAGAAAATGAATTGGAGAGATGTTTACAAAAAATAGTTGGAGAGCATGAGTTGAAAGCAGAATTTCACTACAGATTGTTTTACTGCAATTTTTATCAAGCAAATTACGAATCTGCTACCTATCATGCAAATGAATGTCTAAAAATAGCACAGGCTCTAAATCATTCGACACTCATTATAAAAGCTTACAATGCAATTGCGAGCATAAATTTACATCTTGAAAAATACACAGAGGGTTTATCATTTTTATTCAAGGCGCTGTCTTATTCAAAGTTTTTGGCTCAAAATTTAGAAACAATTCACATCTATCAAACGATGGGTCATGCGTATTTTCATTTAAGACAATTTCACCTTTCTCGTGTTTATTTTTTGAGAACGATTGATTTGTATAAAAAACTATTTGGAAATGAGTATCCCCCTCTCACCAATTGTATGCTGATGATGGGCATGATAGACACAGAACAAGAAAGTTTCTCAGAGGCATTAGAATACTTTAGCAAACTTATAGACATTAAGGAAAAGTTACAAATTGAAGATAGAGAGCTTACAAGTACATTGTTTTATTTGGCAAAAATCAATGTTTATTTAGGAAATTGGGAGAAGGCAGGAGAATATTTTGAAAAATCCATTAGCGTTCAGGAACGTATTCAAGAAAATAGTTATCGGTGGTTTGCAAATACTTATTATACATGGGCTAACATACATATAGAGAATGGTCATTTTGAAGTTGGCAAGTTTTATTTGGAAAAGGCAATTACAACACTTCCCTCAGAAACCACCTTGCCTCTTATACATGCTTACTTATTGAAAGTCGACATTGCGTTGAAAGAAAACAAATATACTGATGCGCTTAATTATATTGGAATGGTTCGGGATTGTTTGAGAAATATTATTGCAAACCAATCGGGGGAGTGGCGATTTCTTCAATTTTCATTTTATAAAAGGCAGCTATTTATATACTGGAAACTTTATTTGGAAAACCATTCAATAACCTACTTACAAAAAGGAAATGCGCTTTTGTCTAAGGCTCTTCAACTCATTGATGAAACACGCATGAGTTTGTTTTCTAATTTAGATAAGTTGGAGTTCAATCAAACTGCAATAAGTATTTATCATACTGCGATTAACCTAACTTATGCGCTTTTCTCAATCAATCGTGAGCATAAACTATTGGAACAAATATTCATTCTATCTGAAAAAAGCAAAGTTCATAGTCTTTTAGCTTCGATTCAAGATTTTGAAGCACTTCAACTGACCAATATCCCCAAAAAACAGACGACAAAATTGCTAAAACTTCAATCACAAATAAAAGATTATCAAAAATATTTGGAAGTAAATGAAGCAGATATAAGTAAAGAAAATTTTGATAAAAATGCGGAAGAACTTGCTAACCTTCAAGTTCGATACCATCAACTTATACAACAAATAGAACAAGAAAATTCCGAATATTTTGCGTTGAAACATCAGATGCCTTCTATTCACTTGAGCGATTTCCAAGTTCAACTAGCCCATCACCAAACTGCGATTAGTTATGTACTTGAAGCGGAATTTTTGTATATACTATACATGGACAATCAAAACCTCCATCTAACGAGTATTTCTCTTCCTGCTCATTTTCCTCAATTATTGGATACTTTTATTGACGAAGCAATTTTGGGCATGAATCGCAAAGTTTTTGTAGAACAAGCACACCAATTGTATCAATTGCTTATCCTTCCCATTGAAGGAAAATTAAAACAAAACAAAACTCAATCTCTGCTGATTCTTCCAGATAGTCACCTATTGGAACTTTCCTTTGGCTTGCTATTGACTGAAGCGACTCCCTTCAAAACAGCGTATTCCAATATGCCGTATTTGTTCAAAGAATACAGCATTACCTACCATTATTCCGCTACTTTGCGGCAATATCAACAACAGCGAAACAAAGGCTCCAAGAACTTGCCCCCTCAATTTTTGGGTTTCGCTCCCGTTTACGATACCCAACAATTTCCCTCCAATGTGTCCGAAGCCCTACCTGCATTGGCAACAAGGGATGTTTCCATTCGGGGTACTCACTACAAGGCATTGCTTTATTCTGAAAAAGAGGTGAAAGACATTGAAGATACTTTTCGAAAAAAAGGCTGGAATTCACAGGTTTTTCTGCGTTCAAAAGCCAATTTGACACAATTTAAAGAAAAAGCACAGCAATTTACTCCTAAATACTTACACATCGCAGCACATGGAGTTTCCAATCGCCGCAAAAATGTATTGGGGATTTTGTTTTCGCCCGACAAAAAACAGACTCCAATTTCGACTGATACCTCCTCCAATGCAAATCCTCTCGAACCTCGACAACAAAATGCTTTATCTACTCAAAGTGCCATTTTGTATGCCCACGAACTGTATCAACTAAAGCTCAAAAGCGACTTGGTTTTTTTGAGTTGTTGCGAAAGTGGGGTAGGTAAAATTGCAGCAGGAGAAGGGATTTTATCGCTCAATCGGGGCTTGTTGTATGCAGGTGTTCCCAACATCGTTTTTACCCTCTTCAAGATTTATGACCAAAAAACAGCCATTTTTGCCCACCATTTTTACGATTATTTGCTGAATCAAGAAGACAATTATGCTCAAGCTTTGCGCTATGCCAAGCTGCAATTATTGAAGGAAGATTTGCCGCCGAGGTATTGGGGTGGGTTTTTGTTGTTGGGGAATTGAAGTTTCCATTTTGAAATGTAATTTTCGCTACAAATTCACAAATAAATCATCTAAGGTCAATGTTTGAGAAAAAATAGCCTGACTATGTACATTTTCTACAACCCCTTGTGCAGCAATCAACACATAAAAAATCTGTTTTTGGGTTTTGGTTATGCTTTTGAATATACTCCGTTTTTGCCTCAAATTATCTGCATAAGATTTGGAAACGATAAAAGGGTCTGCATAAAATTTAATCTCAAAAAGATTGATAGCTCCATCATTGCGGTCAATCAATAAATCTATTTGTGTGCCTGATTCTGTAGAAGAGCCTTTGTAGTAAAAAGAGGAAGACAAAGAATAAATTCCCGCTATGTCCAAACTCTTTTTTATCTGTGGAATGTGCTTTAAACACAAACTTTCAAACGCATAACCACTCCAAGTTTTAAAGGCTTGTGTTTGGCTGAGGTGATTCCAAACCGATTTGCCCTCATAGGCTTTTCTTTCAATAAACTTTAGGTAAAACAAGGAATACTCATCTGTGAGTCGGTAGAGGCGATTTTTCTTCTTTTTGTTAAAAGGGCGATAGGCAGAGATGAAGCCCGAATACTCCAATTCCTCCAATACACGGGTAGTGCTATTGCCATTTGGAAGGTTCACAGTTTTAATGATTTCATTTCTGGTCAAGCCTTTTTGTTTGGTAGCCAAAGCTCTGATAACGGCAATGTGCTTGTCTGCATGGGCAAATAAAGCAGGGTAAAGGCGAGAAAATTCGGTACGGAGTAAGCCATTTGGGGAAAAGCAAATTTGATTGATATTTTGAACAGCCGTTTTTCCTCTTTGCACTTCTTTCAAATGATGCGGAATGCCGCCCAATGCCAAATACAATTGAGTGATTTGATAACGGGTGAAGTCAAAATCTTTTGCTTGAAAGTAAGTTTCCGTTTCTGCCAAAGTAAAAGGGGATAAAAAAATACGTTTGGTTACCCGATTGTAAAGTCCTCCTTTGTTATTGATGACTTTTTGAATCATCCAAGATGCTGCCGAACCACATACCACCAAGACGATGTTTTTTTTGGCTGCCCAACTGTTCCAGAAATAACTCAAACCTGTTAAAAAACCCGATTTATGGGTGGACAACCAAGGCAATTCATCTAAGAACACCACCTTTTTTTCCGCTCCAAGTTGTTCATCTAAGTAAGTCGTCAATATATCAAAAGCACGCAACCAACTTTTGGGTCTTTCCAAAGGAATTTTGGATTGGGTTAGTTTTGTCAATCGAATCGCAAAATTGTCCAACTGTTCTGCTTTGGTAGCATCCTGCAAACCTGTTATTTGAAAAACGATTTGGTCTTGGTAAACAGACTCAATTAAGTAAGTCTTACCTACTCGCCTGCGTCCAATCACTGCAATCATTTCCGCCTCTTTGGAGCTAAGGGCAGCTTCCAAAATTTCTTTTTCTTCATTTCGACCAATAAAAAAGCTTGCCATAGTATAGAGTATTTCTGACAAAAATAAAACTTTTGGTCGTCAATATAGATTTATTTGTGACTAAATGTAGCGTTTTGGAGGTAGATTTGGTCATTAATACTGTTTTATTAGTGACCAAAAATAATTTAATTTCAAAATATTGTTTTTTATCAAAAAAAAAAGGCTTCAAAACGAGATTGTTTTGAAGCCTTTTACAATTATTGGAGGTCGAGAGCGGATTCGAACCGCTGTACAAGGTTTTGCAGACCTCTGCCTAGCCACTCGGCCACTCGACCATTCTTTAAAATGGAACGCAAAGATAGTTTTTTTTTATTGTAGTCAAAAATTTTTCTTCTTTTTCATGCAAGTCTTTTGATAAAATTAGACTTCAAAAACTCCTTTCTACTTCAATATAAGTACGCTCTACTTTTGAAGAAAAAGGAGGGTTCCATTTTGACACCCTTATTTTGATGTGTTTCAAATTAGCCTCTAATGCAATAACTTGTGTTAAAATTTGCTGCGCTACATGTTCGATTAATTTTGAAGGTTTTTGCATGACCTCTTGTGTGATAGCAAACACCGTTTCGTAGTTAATCGTTCCCGAAAGCTCATCTTTTTCGGCTGCTTTATCAAAGTTGGTACTTAAATATACATCCACAGTATATTGTCCTCCAATGATTTGTTCTTCGGCATAATAACCGTGATACGCATAAAATTCCATTCCTTCGAGGGCAATGAGTGACATTCTTTGTATTTTTGTGGTTTAGAGATAGACGTAAGATTTAAGACAAAAGACGTAAGACTCTTAATTTTCTAAAAACAAACAAACACAAATGTCGACAAAACTCGTAGAACCCCAAACTTCAAACGGCACTGCACACTCTAAAACGGCTGCGGGGCAAGACTTATACAAACATCCTGACTATTTTTTGGTAGAAGAACTTTTGACGGACGAACACCGATTGATTCGTGAATCGGTACAGGCTTGGGTCAAAAAGGAGGTCAGTCCTATTATTGAAGATTATGCACAACGTGCTGCTTTTCCACATCAGTTATTGAAAGGATTGGGCGAAATTGGAGCTTTTGGTCCCACGATTCCTGTGGAATATGGCGGTTCGGGTTTGGATTACATTTCGTATGGCATCATCATGCAGGAATTGGAGCGTGGAGATTCGGGAATTCGCTCGACGGCATCGGTGCAAAGTTCTTTGGTGATGTATCCGATATACACTTTTGGTACTGAGGAACAAAGAAAAAAATACTTACCCAAACTCGCAACGGGTGAAATGATGGGTTGTTTTGGTTTGACTGAACCTGATCATGGCTCGAATCCTGGCGGCATGGTGACAACTATCAAAGACAAAGGCGACCATTATTTGTTGAATGGCGCAAAAATGTGGATTTCAAATTCTCCTTTTGCAGACATCGCTGTGGTGTGGGCAAAAGATGAGGAAGGAATCATTCGTGGTTTGATAGTTGAACGTGGTATGGAGGGTTTTACGACTCCCGAAATTCATGGAAAATGGTCGCTTCGTGCTTCGGCTACGGGTGAGTTGGTGTTTGACAATGTGAAAGTTCCGAAAGAAAACTTGTTGCCAAAATCAAAGGGATTGAAGTCGCCTTTGATGTGTTTGTCTTCGGCTCGTTTTGGCATTGCTTGGGGCGCAATTGGCGCAGCTTCTGACTGTTATGATTCTGCTTTGCGTTATTCTTTGCAGCGAGAACAGTTCGGCAAACCGATTGCAGCGTTCCAATTGACGCAAAAAAAACTCGCTGAAATGATTACCGAAATCACCAAGGCTCAGTTGTTGGCTTGGCGTTTGGGCGTTTTGAAAAACGAAGGTCGTGCGACTCCTGCCCAAATCTCGATGGGCAAGCGCAACAATGTGGACATGGCTTTGAAGATTGCTCGGGAAGCCCGACAGATTCATGGCGGTATGGGCATTAGCGGCGAATATTCGATTATGCGCCATAGTATGAATTTGGAGTCTGTGGTGACGTATGAAGGTACGCACGATATTCACCTATTGATTACGGGAATGGATGTAACGGGGATTAATGCTTTTATGTAAAACTGAAAGGATGGAACACTGACTGAATAGATTTAACTGATTGAGACTGATAACTGTTCAAATCTTTTGAATCTGTTCAATCAGCGTGCTATTTCATCAAATACTTCAACCTGAAGAAAAATGATAAGAAGTTTTGGAGATAAAAAAACGGAAACATTAGCCAATTTGGATAATAAGTCTTTTTCTTACTGTATCTCTATATCAAAAATCACTTCAATGTCCGTTTCACCACCTGCATTGCTGATATCACCTGTCGAAACTCCAGAAGCCGTTTTGTTTGGTTCGTGGCGAAGCGTCACCTGAAACTGTCCAGTACTTGCCTCACCCGTTTGAAAAAGAACCTCCAAACCAATTGGATTGCCATTTGTATCCGTATCATCGTAAGCAAAACTCAGATTTACTCCCGCAGTTGTTGCGTAGAAAAACTGATGGTCTTCTCCTTCACTTCTCACTTCATTGGTAATGTTTTCGGCAGGGGAAACCGATTCGTTTAGCAACTCAAGTGTGGCATTATAAATGGTGTTTGCAGCCAGCGTACCACTTGTGATAACAGGATCATTACCGCCATCTCCGTCCGTATCTCGAAATCGAAATAAGACATCACTTCCACCACCTTCTGGAGTCATTGTCAAGGTCAAAGTGGTAATCAACTCTTCTTCATTTGGAGGAGTTGGGTCGTCTTTGTCACAACTCGAAAAAGAAAAAATAGCCAATACAAGTCCGAATAAAAAAAGATACTGCTTCATGTTTTTGTGTTAAATTGTTAATATAAAAATTGTTATTCTGAAAAGTCTATTGTTAGCGCATAAGGCCTATCAGATTTCAAAAATGATAGTTCAACCGTAGTGCAAAATTGCGTCCTGTCTCATCTGCAAAGTATCGCAAGCGATTTAAATAATCCCGATAAACTGTATTAAAAACGTTTTGAACTTCAAAGTGAATCCCTAAAGTATTTTGCTGCAATGGGAACTTCGCTCCTACTTCAAAATGAATCAATTGATAGGATTCGGGCGGTTCGGTGAAATCTACATTTGCAGGAACTCGATTTTGTTTACCTACCAAGGTATGTCCCAGCTTTACTTCTATGTCCTTCCACTTTCCCCAATCTTTTTGTGCATAGACCAGACTGTTTTCCAATCGATTGGCAGGCATAAAAATCAGGTAATCTCCCTTCGTCACATCTTTTGCCCACAACAATGAACCCTTGAACTGCCAAGCCCATTTGGAATGGAATTGCCACTGTCCGACTCCATCCAAGCCCAGCAATCGAGCGTCCGTTTGAAGGTATTGAAAAACTGGAAATGCGCCTCTTATTGTCAATCGTTGCTCTCCCGTTGGAGTGAGGTAAATAAAATCTTTCAACCAATGGGCATAAGCACTCACCTCCCATTGCCATTTTTTTGAGTCATTGTATTGAAGCGTTTGCACCCACTTCCATGACTTTTCAGTGGTCAAATCTGCATCTCCTTCTTCAATTGCGGCTGCTCCATGATGCAATCCTTCACTAAACAATTCATTTATACTTGGAGGGCGAAAAGCTGTTCCTAAATTGCTGCGAAAGGATAGTTTTCCATTGAAGTCCACCATTCCCCCAATGCTTGCTGAGACATTGTGAAAATTGAAGGTAGGCTCTAATAATTCATTAGTAGTAGAGAATTTTTTCACCAATAAATGCTGAAAATCATAGCGAATTCCAGCTTCCAGCTCCCAGTTTTCCTGCTTCAAATGTTCTATCCAAAAAGCCCCTAATCCATACTGATTGTAGTAGGGGACTAAGGGACGCACACCTGTATCGGGGTCGTTTCGATTGAGTTTGTAACTCCCTGTTATACCCATTCTTCCTTTTAGCTTGCTCCATTCTTTGTGTTCAAAAGTAAGGTCAATGTGTTGGGATTGAAGGTCTAAGTCCAAAGAAGGAATATCAGAACGGCTGCCTCTGCGTATGTCAAATTCTTTGCGGTTGTCATACTGAAAAGCGTATAGCAGTTGAAGTTTCCCCCAATTCTCGCCTCGCCAATAGACATTCATTTTGGCTAAATGATGGTCGACTTTTTGTTTGGGATTGAGAATGTCGTAGTTGAAATCTTCGGTAAACAAAGGCACTTCACGCTCCAATGCTGCCTGCAAATCGGTCAAATTGCCAATATGTGAACCCCGCAAAATACCCAATTCAGTATGAAAATAACTGTAAAAAACTTCCATTCCAAAATGGTACTTTTTGAAGCCGAAAGCAGCAGATACATTGCTTTCTTGCATGGCCGTGTTGGTGAGTGAATAGTTGGGAGTGTGGAAATCACCCGATTTTTTGAGCGTTCCTTGCAGTCTCCAACCCACGCCTTTCCACTTTGAAGAACCGCCTTCTATCTGTGCAGATGCAATACCTTGTCTCCCATTACTCATGCCCACCAAATTGATTTTTCCTTTGAAGGTCTTGCTAATCGGCAAAGGAGCAGGTTCTACCAAAATAACTCCTCCGATGGCATCCGAACCATATTGAACACTCGCTGCACCTTTGATAACCGACAGTTCGGCTGCAATAAAAGGGTCCATTTCGGGAGCGTGTTCTGTACCCCATTGCTGACCTTCTTGCCGCACGCCATTGTTGAGCATCAAAATTCGATTGCTGTGTAAGCCGTGAATGATGGGTTTGGAAATCGTGGGTCCCGTTTGTAGGGAATTGACTCCCGAAATTTTGGTCAATGCTTCTCCCAAGGACTTCCCTGCCAACTGCTCCAACTCTGTACCTTTGAGGTTGTTTTGGGTCATTGAGACAGCCTGTTGGTTCTTTTTACCTGTTATTTTGATGGTTTCGAGAATCTCTTCGTGGTGTTCGGTCGTAAAATTTTGGACAGTGTGGTTTCGGAGGTTGATTTTTTTGGTGACAGATTCACAACCAATGTGACTGGCGATGACCGTATAAAAACCTTCGCATAGCCCTTCAATGCGGTAATTTCCCAAGCTGTCACTGACCACGCCTGTTTTGAGTTCTTCTATATAAATAGCTGCAAAAGGCAAAGGCTGTCGGTCGTGTTCGTCACTGACATTTCCCGAAAGCGAATAATTACAGGGAGACTTTGGCACTTGCCCATCCATATCATTGAAGTGGGCGAATAGCAGAAAGGTTAGGAAATAGGGTAAAAAAAGGTGTTTTCTCATGGTTTCACTTTATGCAACAGTGTTGCAAATATAAACCATCCTTTTCATTTTTGCAACACTGTTGCAAATAATAGTCTAAAAACAAAAAAGCAGGTACACAACATTCGTGCACCTGCTTTTTTGGAAATAAAAACTTATTAAACATACATGGACTATGACTCCATATCGTCTTCTTTTTTCATCTTTCCTTTTTTCTTGTTTTTATTTTTCATTTTAGTTTTCACCTTTTTGGTTTTGTTCTTTTTGATTTTTTTGGCTTTCTTTTCAGGCTTGTCATCAGCCGCAGCCAATAGAACTGCATCGTCCTCTTCTTCCAAATCCGGTACAACTATCAAATCTTCTACCTCTTCATCAGTAGATTGAGCTTGTACGGAGCTAAATCCCAATACGACAAGCACAAATAGGCTAAAAAGTAATGTTATTTTTTTCATTTTTAACTATATTAAAGGGTCAAAAAAATATTACTATTTTCTGCAAAAAACAGATGAACATTAGACTCCTTATTGGATTTTGGTCACGCTTTTTTTGAAGAAAAATCAAGTCCATAACCAACTTTTTTTACCTTCCAAAAAAAGGAATCTTTCTTCCATATTTTCCTCAAACCAAACAATATCCAATGCATTAAAAATCAACCCATTACTTCAATCTCCCTCCGTTCCTTAGGTATAACAATATGCCCAAAAAATCAGCACTCCTTGAATGGGTAATCGAAGAAAAGTTGCCTTTACGTGTTTCCCTTTTTCAAGGGCTTTTTGGAAGTGATACACATTGGCGGGAAAAACGGCAATCAACAAGGCGATGACTGCCCAAGCTGCTATTGAAGTAGTTGCTGGAATGAGCAATAAAACACCCAAAACCACTTCAATCGCACCGACCAACAGATTGACCTTTTCGGGAGCAGGCACAAAAGGAGGGGTGATTTTTAAGAAGAAACGGGGATGTCGAAAATGGCTGACTCCTGCATAAATGTAAAAAGCTGCCATGAGAAGGAGGAACGCAAATGAGAGGGTCATAGGATTTGAGTAATAAGTTACTTAATGCTGTATTTTTCTAATAATATCTTGAACATCAGAGAAAAAGGATGATCGTTTTGGGCAAATCTTTTCAAGAGGCTTTTTTCAGTTTCGGTCATTGACTTTCTCTCTTCAAGTATTTGCTGCTTCAAAATGAGAATCAAGATATTGGAGAATTTTTGTAGCTCTTTAGCCCGTAATAAATCCAACCTCTCAGCACTCAAACGGTATTTTTGAATAGTTTTGTTGCCTTTTATAGAACCATTTTTAGCAAGAATAATTTCATCTTCAAAACCAAGATGTTCTTGTATCACTTCATCAAAATCACTACATGGGTTCAAGGTTTCGATTACAGCAATACTTTTATTTGGTATTTTCCCATTACAATGGTCGCAAGTCAAATACAAATTTTCCCAATTAAATGCCAAATCTTTTCTTTCTGCCACTTCGATATAATGGTCGACTTCACTCTTTAACCCCCTCAATTTCTGCTCGCAATAAAAGCACTTAGAATGACTCATTACTTTTAATAATTGTCTTATTTTTTTGTGGGCATATTTTGAGCTATCAGGTCGTTTTTTGCCGCTTTTTATGAATTTATATGTCCATTCCTTTTCCTTCTTCTCCAAATTGTCAGGTTTAGACAAGCGTTTGATGTATCGCATGGATTAGTTTTTTGCAGTCAGTTGTTCAAGTAAATTATCTACATCAAAGTAAGCAAAGTATTGAGGATTGATGCGTTGCAGTTGATTTTCAATATTTTTTCTCAATAAATAATTTCCTGCTTCAATGGCTTTTTTGCGTTTATTTAGAAGATTGGTGATAGGCTCATTGAAGGGCAAAGTCTCTCCAAACAAGGGCGACAAAAGAATTTCTTCAATAGGTTTGCTGGCGTATTCTTCTGTAGCATCTTCAATTATACAATGGTCATGCCTTGCCTCACACACGAAAACTTTGGCATTTTCAACTGAAGAAACGATAAAAGGAGAATGTGTTGTTAGAATGATTTGAAGGTTTGGGAAAATTTCTAAGATATTGCAGATAAAGGTTTTCTGCCATTTGGGGTGAAGGTGGTTTTCTGCTTCATCGATAAGTAGAAGTCCTCGTGTTTCGCAAAGTGATTCAATAGGTAAATTGTTTAACCTATTGACAGCGTGCATTTGTCCCAAAAGTGCAACCATTCGTTGGATAAGATACAAATTACCGCTGCTTAGTTTGTCTAATGTGATTTCTTTTCCATTTTGCTCAATAATGGGCATTAAATCAGAACGAGAGACATACGCCAACTTGCCGTTGTTCAAGCTAAGCTTTATGATTGCCTTCAATTTTTGATACAAAAATTCGCCCAATCTTTTTTCGGTTTTTGCTTCACTTCCCCTCAAATAGTCGAAATAGCAAATTAATTGGGTAACGGAAATATTTTTATGATGCCCACTTAAAGCGCCTGTCAAATACGTTTTGATATCAGGTGCAACAATATTCTTTATGTCAAAACTATCTGTCGCCAAATTTGAAAGCCAATAATTAACTACTACATTTATAAATGGAGCTTTATTATCACCGAAACTTTGATTTAGTTTTTGGGCAGTTGTAAAAAATCGGTTATCCCTATTATGAGAATGTATTCCTGTAAAACTAACTTGTTCTTCTTGATTATCAATAGCAATTTTGGACGATAGTATAATTTCTTCTCCATTAAAAATATCTCTACCCACATATTGATAAGCTCCAAACAAAAGCCCCCGAATCGCATCCAAAACAATGGTTTTCCCTGTTCCGTTTTCTCCCGTAATAATCACTACGGGAGGTTTATCTTGACTGTCTTCTTCACCAATAAATTGTAGGTACTCTTCCTTAAAAGGACCAATACCTTTCATTTTCAAATCAAATATTCGCATCCTTCAAAATATTTAGCTTCTTCCAAAGATACATTCTTTTGAAGAAACGCCCAACCCAAAAGAAACAATAAGTCTTAATCAGAAAGTAAAATAAAATCTGTTTACTATTAAAGCTACAGCCTAACCGCCACTCCCCTCTCCTTCAAATATTCTTTCAAATCCAAAATCGGAATTTCTCGAAAGTGAAAAATACTGGCTGCCAATGCTGCATCGGCTTTTCCAGTAGTGAAAGTATCATAAAAATGCTCTTTCGTACCTGCTCCGCCTGATGCAATGATGGGAATAGATAGGTTTTCGGATAACATCCGCAAGGCATCATTGGCAAAACCTTGTTTGGTGCCATCGTGATTCATGGAGGTAAACAAGATTTCACCTGCTCCTCGACTTTCGGCTTCTTTCGCCCAATCCAGCAGTTTTTTGTCGGTTGCCACTCTCCCACCACTCAAATGCACTGTCCATTCTTCCTCCAACTCTTTTGCATCAATGGCTACTACTATACACTGACTTCCAAAGTTCTTCGCCAAGTCATCAATCAAATCGGGATTGCGGACAGCCGCCGAATTGACCGAAATTTTGTCGGCTCCTACCGCTAAAAGTGCCTCCACATCTTCGACTGAACGGATGCCTCCTCCAATGGTAAAGGGAATATTGAGATGTTGGGCAATGGATTTGGCTAAAGCTGCGAGGGTTTTGCGTTTTTCATGGGTAGCGGTGATGTCCAAGAACACCAATTCGTCTGCACCTTCTTCGCTATACCTTTGCCCCAACTCCACAGGATCGCCTGCATCTCGCAAGTTCACAAAGTTAACTCCTTTGACAGTTCTGCCGTCTTTGATGTCGAGGCAGGGGATGATTCTTTTTGCAAGCATTTTTCTATGGATTCTTTTGGTTCTTGATAGATGCTATTGATTCTTGGTGGATACTTTTGTTTACTTTGTGCATTTGTAGGTCAAATATCCACTTTTCCCTCATAAATCGCCTTTCCGACAATTACCCCATACAAATCCATTTCCTCCAATCGTCTAATGTCCTCATTATTGGAAACTCCTCCACTCGCTATCAGCTTCAATGAAGGGAATTGAGTTAGAATCTGTCCATATAATTCAAAAGCAGGTCCTTGCATCATTCCATCTTTGCTGATGTCGGTACAAATCACATATTGAATTCCTTTACCGACAAAAAATTGAAGAAAATCAAACAAATCTAGACTCGTTTGTTCTTGCCATCCACCTACTGCAATTTGAGCATTGCGAACATCCGCCCCTAAGATAATTTTTTCGCTGCCATATTCCTCCAGCCACTCCAAAAACATTTCTCGATTTTTGACCGCAACCGTTCCTCCTGTGATTTGACTCGCCCCACTATCAAAGGCTATTCGCACATCCTCATGGCTTTTCAGCCCGCCTCCAAAGTCAATTTGCAGTCCAGTATGCGTAGCGATTTTTTCTAAAACCTTATGATTGACAATATGTTTTGCCTTTGCTCCGTCCAAGTCCACTAAATGCAAACGTGTTACACCTGCCGCTTCAAATTGTTGGGCAACTTCTAAGGGATTAGCATTGTAAACCTTTTTTTGGTCATAATCACCTTGTGTCAGTCTAACGCATTGACCATTGATGATGTCTATTGCAGGGATAATCATGATTGAATGGTTATATTGTTTCGCTTTGCTAATGGTTTCTCCTTCGGTTGACTCTTAAATGGTTAAACTGCTGTTCACTTGGGATTGTTTATATGTATAGCCATCCAGCAATATAACAATTCAACCATAAAACAATCTCACAACTCCATCACCGCCATTTCCTTCGCCACTTTGAAGCCCAAGTCCGATACCCGATGATAGGCTTCACTGCTTTCGTCCAAAACAGGGTTGGTGTGATTGAAGTGAATAAAATGCACCTTTGCTTTTTCCTTTGCAGGTAAATCAGCGAACAAAGTTAGGCTTTCTTCGATAAAGGGATGGGGAATTTCACTCATATCTCTCCCTGCAATTTCACCATTTGCATAAAAAGTGGCATCCAAAAAGGCATAATCCACTTTTTTGATTTCCTTCAATATATCTCGATTCCACAAATGCCATTTGTCAATATCAGGAATAAACAAGGCTGATTTTGAAGTCCCTTCAATTTTAAACCCTACCGTTTCAGAAAATTCATCCCGATGTGGAACGAGGTAAGGCGTAACCTTCAATCGCTCATTTAATACTACTGTTTCTTCATTTTCCAAAGGCTGCAAAGCGATGTTCTGTAAAATAAGTAGCTGACTCCAAGGGGCATTGTTGGTCAAAAAACTGCTCATTCGAGGCATGGCATATACTTTGACCTCCTTAGTCCCCATCACCTCTCTACCCAAGTGCATCAAACCTGTATAATGTCCAATGTGCGCATGGGTCAAGAAAATGCCTGACAAGTATTCTTCTTTTACTCCCACTTGCAAACTATCCAATCGCTGCAATTGCTCTCGGAAATCGGGCGTTGCATCCAACAACCACCTTTGCTGACTAATCGGGTCAATCAATGCCAAACAAGACACCAAACGTTTACTTTCGGGCTGTTCGACGGTTCGTTTGCAGCAGGCTTTTTGACACGCTGCTTGTGGGAAACCTGCATCCTGTGCGATTCCTAAGACGGCGATATAGGGAGTTTTGGGAGTCATTGGTATTTTTGAAGTGGGTATAGAGTTCTCATTGGGAAGTTGAACCGTTGTATCTATTTCGGAGTTTTTGTGGATGACAAAAGGAGTTAACAGCATCAACAATAAAAAGAAAAGAAGGAAGCGGTAGAACATGCCGGATCGTTTTGGTTTGCATTGACAGGATTTGCGATAGATGATTTTTGAAGTTTGATTTGAGGTTTGTGATTTTGAAAAATCAGCACATCACTTCGTACATGGTCCATTCACCCATCTTGTCAAACCTGCCTTGTCTGCCAAACATTTATTGGGGTAGGTCTTGCCATCGCAACCACAAACAGGGCGGTACTCTTTGGTGCAAGGGCGGTTTTTGTCAATTTTGGAGGGGTCAATACATTTTTTGGTGGCAGCTTCTTCCTTCTCTTTTTGCCCACATTCGCCCTCTGTCCAAGACAATACACCAGCTCTTGTTGCCATACAAGTGTTGGAGTAAGTTTTTTCATCACAGCCACAAACTGGGCGGTATTCTTTGGTGCAGGGGACATTCTTTTGTATTTTGGATTCGTCAATACAGTCGCTCGTTTGGGGGCTGCCACATTCCCCTTTTGTCCAAGAAGTCACGCCCGATGTTTCGGCGACACAGGCATTGGAGTAAGTTTTTTGGTCACAACCACAGACGGGATTGTAGTCCATTGTGCACATCGCATCTTTATTAATTTTGGAGGCATCAATGCAGTCTTTGTCTTTTGTAGTTGCCGTATTATCCGTTTCTGTTTGTTCGGTTTTGGTTGTATTCTTGGAGTCTTCTGCATCTCGATTGGCATTGCAGCCTTCGGAGGCGTTGAGTATCCACAGTGTAAGACAGGTTAGAAGAAGAGAGAAAAATTTCATGCTTTTGTTGGTTTTATGATAAATAGAAGCTAAAACAGGACTTGATATTATTATTTGACAAATTTAAACAAATTATAGGGTGAATAGAAGTCTATCACAGATTTCGCAGGTATTTCAGATGTCGCAGATAAAATATTGAAACCCAAAAATATAACTTTTTGTTTATCAAAATTTTATGTTTAGAACTCCGAAATGTAGGGGCTATATGAAATACAATAAATTTCGAGGTAAACGTTTTTTTCTTTAATATTACATTCCTCTTTTGATTAGTCCAAGGCCTATATCATCCAAAACAAAACTACCAAACAGCTTTTACTTTGCTACCATCATGACTATCAAAAATATACAAGCAAAATGCGCTCATCCAGATATTTCCCCCAATGACCTATACGTCGAAATCTCACGAATTCGAGATGGTGCGAAAATTTACAACAGTTCCACAGGTTATCTTGGTGATTACCAACGCATAGGTAGGGCTTCTTGGACTGAACGTCTTCCCAAAAAAGTACACAATGAAGATGCTTACCTTCTTCTTTGTCTCAACAAACAGGATTTTACCTCGATGAAATATATTTCTTTTTCTCCAGATGATTTTGAAGTAGAAAAACCAGATAGTTTGAATTTTGAAGTGGATATGTTTGAAATCATGATGGAGGTCGATTGGGAGTAAAATCGGCTAAGACTTTGGAGAATCAAACATCGCATATCATTGTCAATGAATAGTTTGAGTTAAAATAGCGGATTGCAGGAATTGCCCAAAAGGCAAAAAAAAATCCCCAAATCGCTTATTGAAAAACAATTTGGGGATGTACTCATTTCTGAGTGGGCCCACAAGGGCTCGAACCTTGGACCCTCTGATTATGAGTCAGATGCTCTAACCAACTGAGCTATGGGCCCAACTGTAAAGCACGAGTTTATGATAAACTCTATATTTCTAACAGTTGAAAGAACTATCACAAAGATATATCCTTGCTGGCAATACTACAATGTTTGAGTAAAGAAAGTTCAAAAAAAAGCGCAATATTCGCCTTCTAAATGAAAAAAACCATGTGGCAACGCTTCAAAAACTCTGTATTCTTCATTCGTTGGTCGAGCTGGGAGTATTACCCTGCTTACTTGACCAACATTCCTGTTGTCTTTTTTTGGCTCTATTTTTCGGTTAAGGCCCGCTCCTTATTTTTTTTCAGTGCTGCCAATCCTGCTATCGAAACGGGAGGTGTATTAGGAGAATCAAAAATCAAAATCATCCAACAGATTCCCGAGAAATTCAAACCCACCACCGTTTTTGTACCGAAACAAACTTCCTTTCATCAGATACTTCAATGGTTAAAAGACGCTCAATTAACCTTCCCAATCATTGCCAAACCCGATATTGGGGAACGTGGTTTTTTGGTAGAGAAATTGTCTTCAATGGAAGAATTGCAGCAATATCACCAACAAAATCAAGTAAATTTCTTGATTCAAGAGTTTGTTAGTTATCCCGTTGAAGCAGCTATTTTGCACTATCGCTATCCACATCAATCGCAAGGAACGGTGAGTTCGGTTTGTATCAAGGAATTTTTGAGTATTGAAGGGGATGGGGAAAATACGGTATTGCAGCTGATGGAAAAAAAGCCTCGTGCCAAGCTGCAAATTGAACGATTGTCACCTATTTTAGCCGAAAAAGGCTTATTGAATGTCATTCCTTCAAAGGGAGAAAAGATAGAATTGAGTGCGATTGGGAATCACTGCAAAGGCGCAAAATTTTTGAACGGAAATGCTTTGATAGACGACCAAATGCGAAAAGTATTTGACCAAATCAGCCTGCAATTGAAGGACATCTACTTTTGTCGCTACGATTTGAAGTGCCAAAGTATTGCAGATTTGAAGCAAGGGAAAAACTTCAAAATTCTTGAAATCAATGGAGTGGCTGCCGAACCTGCTCACATTTACGACCCTACTTATTCGGTTTCACAGGCCTACAAAGATTTATTTCAGCAGTGGAAAGTTATCTATGAGATTAGCTATTATCAATACCGAAATGGAGTGGAGTATATGACTTTTGGAGAGGCTAAAAAGGCGGTGAAGGAATATTTGGCGTATATGAAGAAGGCATAAAAAAAGCGGATATATTTTTAAAAAATACATCCGCTTTCTTATATTTTAACAATCTTTCGATTACTTTATTGAGGTATCAAGGTCAAGATATTGTTCAAGGTAGAAAGAACCTGCCCTGTATCTGGATTGATGTCTTCCACCAAATATTCAATAACTATTCTTCCAGAAGCCTCATTTACAGTTCCCAAACCTACGCCCGTATATCTAACACGATACTGAGTACCATCTAATATGTAGTCGCTTGTGTGGCTACCTATTATTTCAAAAGTATTGGCATCTTGGTCAATCGGTCTAACCTTTGCAGTGAACGTAAAACGCTCTGCGGCGGGTATAGATAAATCTTCAAAATTGTTGATGAAGAACTGTTCTATATTACTTGGATCTGCTGTCACAGTGACATTCTGAGTAAAATCTGTAAAAGGATCTCCTTCGGCGTAATCTACTCTTCCTGTGTAAGTTCCCAAGAATTTAGCTCGGATTTCTACATCACAGTTGGCACCTTCGTAGCCCAAATCACACTCACAGAAAGCTTCACCCGTTACAGAGTCTATCATACAAGTTGAATTGAGAGGGCATACATCACCCGCACAAGGATCGTCTACATCCTCACATGTAGGGCCACTGAATCCAGGATCACAGTTACAAAAAGGGTCTCCCGTAGCACTCACCAAACAATCACCGTTGATACAATTGACTGTTTCGCAGGGATCTGAACCTGTAGTCTCACAGGCATTGAAGAACATCGCCAAACTCATGATGAGTATAAAGGCGGAAAATATTTGAAAACGTTTGAAGATTGTTGACATATTCCAAAGGTTTTGGTTATTGATTATTTAAAATTTTACTATTGCTAATTGTTTTTTTAGACTCAATGAGATTGCAACTGGTTTAACTACTTTTTATCAAATTGTCATTAAAAAGTCACAATACTTTAAGGCCACCATTTATTTTATACCACACTGAATAAAGTCTTTTTTTAGTACAAAAGTTTAAAACCTTTGTCAAAATCTACTCGAAATAGTAGCCAATCGTCCATTTTTGACAACTGTCCACTTACTTCAATAGGACTCGCCACATAATCCAACACCTTTTCATTGATACTTTCTCCTTTACTTCCCAATAGTAAGCAGTAATTGGTGTTGCCTTCGGCATCTTGTATCTTCAACACAGGCGGAATTCCTCCCGAAATACAGCGAATGGCACAAGAACGGTGTATTTTTCCTTCACCTGGCTTCATCACGCCAAAGTAACATTTAGGATCTATAATTTCTCCCTTCAAAGTTGCTTCGCCGAACTTCTCCTCTTGAGACTTCCTAATCTGCTCGCCTTCTTTGACCTCTAATAAAGCGTCTTTTCCATCGGTCAATTCCAATAAGGTTTTACCATCTCCATATATTAACGTCCCTTTCAGTCGGACAAGTTGCCCCTCCAAGTCACCTTTTTCTTGTTCCATTTTCACAATGTCTCCTTTTGCCCCTCTTTTTCCAAATGCTACCAACAAAATATTTTGATAGATAACTTTTCCGTCTGCTGTTGTTCCTCCTTCTAGCTTCAACATAGGAACAGGCTTTTTGACCAAGACACCCTCTACTTCGGTGCTTTTCCCAAACTCAAAATTGGCAGCCGAAAATTCGTTTTGACTGCTGACCAACAAAAAAGCAGAAAGGGGTACAATTACCAACAACGCACCAATAAGCAACTTCATTGCATGACTGTAGGATTTAGGAGATTGGGGTTGCCAACCTATGTAGAAATCGTCTTTCATCGGCTTATTTTTCGTTTTTTAAAGGCCCAAAATCCGCTTGTTCATTGCTTCGTCAGTCCCTGTTCCTGCAAAATCATCGAAAGCTTTTTCAGTTACTTTAATGATATGGTCTTCAATGAATATAGCTCCTTCTCTTGCGCCATCTTCGGGATGTTTCAAACAACATTCCCATTCCATAACCGCCCATCCCTCAAAATCATATTGCGTCAACTTGCTGAAAATTCCTACAAAATCCACCTGCCCATCTCCCAATGACCGAAACCGTCCGGGGCGATTTATCCAACTTTCGTAGCCTCCATATACACCTGCCCGACCTGTGGGGTTGAACTCAGCATCTTTGACATGAAACATTTTAATGAATTCTTGGTAAATATCTATAAATGCCAAATAATCCAATTGCTGCAAAAGAAAGTGACTCGGATCATACAAAATATTGACACGAGGATGATTGTCGGTTACTTCCAAAAATCGCTCAAAGGTAATTCCATCGTGCAGGTCTTCACCTGGATGCAGTTCATAACACACATCTACTCCTGCTTCGTCAAAGGCATTGAGAATGGGAATCCAACGTTTTGCTAGTTCTTTGAAGCCTGTTTCGACTAATCCAGCGGGGCGTTGAGGCCAAGGATACATCGTATGCCATAGTAAAGCCCCAGAAAAAGTAGCATGGGCGTTTAATCCCAAATTTTGGCTCGCCTTTGCAGCCCATTTAAGTTGTTGTGTTGCCCACTGAGTACGAGCTTTGGGATTGTTTCGAACAGAAGCATCTGCAAAGCCATCAAACATTTCATTGTAAGCAGGATGAACGCCTATAAGTTGCCCTTGAAGGTGAGTAGATAGCTCGGTGATTTCCAAGCCATGTTCTGCAATTTTTCCTTTCAATTCATCACAGTAGTTTTTGCTTTCAGCCGCCAATTGCAGGTCAATTAGGTGTTTTTCCCAAGTAGGAATTTGAATCCCTTTGAATCCCAATTTCGATGCCCATTGACACATTCCATCCAATGTGTCAAAAGGAGCTTTGTCGCCAACAAATTGAGCTAGAAAAATGGCAGGGCCTTTGATTGTCTTCATACGAGTTGTACTTAAGTTTACTGAGCATTATTCAATTTTGAAGCTTTCACTCGTAAATATATGCAATTTGACCTGTGAAATGATAAGATAAGGAAGGAATATATGGGAAATTTGAGTAGAAATGGTGTTTTTTTCTATTATGAGTTCTTATAACTCAAATTTGTACCCAATACCTTTGATGGTTTTGATGTACTTATTGCCGATTTTTTCTCTTAGTTTTCGGATGTGAACATCAATCGTACGGTCGTTCACAATCACATCTGTTCCCCAAACATCGCTCAGGATTTTTTCGCGAGTAAAAACCTTCCCTGGCTTAGAGGCGAGTAAATAAATGAGTTTAAACTCTTTGCGGGGGAGTTCTATGATTTTATCTCCTTTTTTGATGGTGAAAGCATCTTGATTGATTTCCAAATTACTCACTCGAATCACATCTTCCACCTCTTGTTTGGAATAACGACGCAAAAGAGATTTGACTTTACTGATCAATAAACGAGGTTTGACGGGTTTTGTGATGTAGTCGTCTGCACCAATTTCCAGTCCCATCACTTGTGTAAATTCTTCACTACGTGCCGTCAAAAAAGTGATCAAAGTGTCTTGAAGTTCTGGGATAGCTCGCAATTCCTTGCAAGCCTGCAATCCATCCATTTCGGGCATCATAATGTCTAATACGACCAAATGTGGAATTTCTTTTTTGGCAATCTTAATCGCTTCAATGCCATCCGGTGCAATGAATACTTGAAAGCCCTCTTTTTTCAGATTGTAGCGCATAAACTCCAATACATCCGCCTCGTCATCTACAATCAGAATCTTTACTTTTTTTGGGTTCATATTTTTTTCATAGTGAAATTTGAGTAAGTTAGAAGCGGGATGTGAGAAATAGGATTTTATTTTTAAATAGATTCAATCCGGCATTTTCGTATAATTTCACATCCCTATTCTCGCTTCTCTTATCCAAAAATTTACATTACATCATCTCTGCTTCCACAGATTTGATTTCAGGAATCATACGTTTCATCAGTCCTTCAATACCTGCTTTGAGCGTTACCGTTGAAGAAGGGCAGCCACTGCAAGATCCTTGCATTCCTAAATAAACAATGCCTTCGTCGTACGAGCGAAAGACGATACTTCCTCCGTCCATTTCTACGGCAGGCTGTACATACGTCTTAATCAATTCTTTGATTTTCGCTTCGATTTCAGAATCATCTGCGTTGACTTCGTTGGGATCTCCACCTGGTTTGTCTGCTAATTTTTGACGTAGTACCTCCTCATTGATGATTTCGCCTTCATTTTCCACATATTCTCGAATAAACTCGCGAATATCAGGAACGACTTCAAACCATTCTGTAGTAGGAGTTTTGGTAACCGTTACAAAGTTGTTCATAACAAACACCCCTTTGACATAAGGAAACTCGTCAAACAAGCTAATGGCTAACTTAGAAGCCCCTTCTGCATCCTCACGAGTAGGAAAATCCGCACTATTTTGAGCATACAACATTTTATTCAACACGAATTTCATTGTTTCTGGATTCGGCGTTGCTTCCGTATATATACTTACTACTCTTTTTGTACCTATCATTGTATTTTTTTTTTTTTGTCAGATATACAACATGGGATAAACAACTAATTATCCTTTTTAGTTTGCAAAGGTAGAGAATTTGAGTTTCTTAATGCAATTTGCATCATTTCTAAAAATCAATCTCATGACTTTACAATTTCTTCAAAATAAAGCAATTGAAAAACCGATTATCTATAGATAGTAATTTTTCAAAAAAAACGTTTACTTTTTCAACTTCAAACCAATAGCTTAGTCAAAATCTTGAAACAATAAAGCGAAATGAAATTAATACACCTTGTACTGACCCTAAATTTGTTCTTTTTATTACCTTTTTTCCAAGCATCTGCCGATACAGACTTAAAAACCAAATACCCCCAAGATTACTTTCGTTCTCCATTGGGTATTCCGTTGGTTTTGGCAGGAACATTTGGCGAACTCCGCAACAATCACTTTCATGGTGGAATTGACTGCAAAACCAACAAACAAGAGAACCTCAATATATATAGCGTGGCGGAAGGCTATGTGTCAAGGGTGAAAATTCAAGCAGGTGGCTATGGTTATGCCTTGTATATTGACCATCCAAATGGCTATACGAGTGTTTATGCTCACCTCAATGGTTTTACGGGTAATATTGGCCGGTTTGTAAAGGAACGACAATATGAACAACAGAGCTTTACCGTTGATTTGATTGTTCCACCAGGAATGTTGCAGGTCGAAAAAGGGCAGATTGTAGCAAAGTCGGGTAATACAGGCAGTTCTACTGCACCACATCTACATTTTGAAATCCGAGATACGGCCACTGAAGTTCCTATCAATCCTTTGGCTTTTGGTTACAGTGTGCCAGATACCCGTCATCCATTTTTTTCGGGAGCTGCCATCTATCCTTTTGACAACAATTACCGCTACGATACTCCTAAAATGTATAAGGTGGTGAAAAAATCCAATGGTGTGTATTCTCTCGAAGCCAATACGATAAAAGTGAATACACCCAAGATTGGATTGGGCGCAAAGGCCTATGACAAGCTAAACGGAGCAGACAACATGAATGGTATCTACAGCATTGAAGTATATAAAGATGGACAAAAATATTTTTACTTCGATGTTGAGCGCATTTCCTTTGACGAAACCCGCTACATCAATTGCTATTTGGATTACGAAGGTAAAAAATCGGGTCGTGGCAATATGCAGAAGTTGTTTATTGACCCAGGAAATTATCTCAGTGCCTACGAAAATGTGGTGAATCGTGGGGTGATTGACCTTTCGGATGGAGAATCCCATCAAATTGCTATTACAGCGAGAGATATTGCAGGAAATACTTCAACGCTTTCTTACCGAGTCCAATGGGATAAAAATCAACCGATTGCAGCGATTCCATTTGACAGCAATGCCATCACAACTTTCAGTTATGCGACCGACAATCGCTACGAAAACGATTTGATTAGATTGTATTTCCCAACCAATTCTTTTTATACAGATATCGGCTTCAACTACGAAATCATTGAAGCCAACAGCAGCAGCGTCTATTCTCAATACCATCAAGTACATACAGGGAAAACGCCTGTCCACAAATATTTCGATATTTCTATCAAACCTAACAATTTGCCTTATCCACTTTACGACAAAGCCTACATTGCTTACTACGATGTGGGAGGAAGAAAACGCTCCATTGATGGAGAGTGGGAGGGTAATTTTTTGAAGGGTAAGTCGAAGGAATTTGGCAAATATTTTATTGCAGTCGACTCGATTCCTCCAACGATTAAGCCTTATAACATTTCGCCCAACAAGGTGATGTCTAAAAATACTTATATCGGCTTCACCATTTCAGACCGAGAGACGGGCATCAAGTCTTACGATATGTATATTGATGGTCAATGGGTTTTGACGACTTTTGATGCAAAAACAGGTGGGGCAAGGTATTATTTTGATGAACGTCTTGCAAGTGGAGAGCATGAAGTGACTTTTATTGTGAAGGATAGAGTAGGAAATTCAGAGAGCTATACGACGAGGTTTAGTCGGTGATTTCATACTTCTCTGGCTCTCGCTCAAATGCCACCTTACACCCATCACAACAAAAATAGTAGTCCTTCTCTTTGAAGTTGATTATGTGTTTTGCACTGCTTTTCTGAACAGGCACATTGCAGACAGGATTGATAAACAAGTCGGAAGAAGCATCTGTTTTAGTAGTAAGAATTTCCACTTTTTCCTCTCGAATAAACTGTACAATTTCCGCTAAAATACTGATAGCCACTTCTTCGGGTAGTTTGGCATGAATATCCAATCCCGCAGGAGATTTGACCCGCTTCAATTGCTCATTGGTAATGCCTCTTTGTCGTAAGGTGTGAAAAATAGCGGCTGCTTTTCTTCGGCTTGCTACAAAAGCTACATATTCGGCTTTGGACTGCAATGCCTGCTCTAAAGCATCTTCGTCATTTTCACCTTGCGTACAAACCACAATACAGGTATTGGCCGTCACATCCGATGCCTGCAAATTTCCTTCAATGATGCGATTCACTCCTTCAAAACCTTCACTATCCACCGATTTTGCTGCTACAACAACGGGGTAGTCCATGCCTTTTCCCAATCGAGCCAAAGCCATTGCCACATTCGATTTGCCCATGATAAGCAGTTGAGGTTTTGGCAAAACAGGTTCGATGTAGAGTTCAACCGCCCCTCCACTATGACAAACCATTGGGTAACACATCACCCCAGGCTTGGATTCTACCTTACCATCTGGACTGATTTTGACCAATCGAGGTTTGCCGTCTTTAATCGCATCCAATGCTTCCTTCAAAACAATTCCTTTGGTACACCCTCCTCCAATCCAACCTGTTATGGTTCCATCTTTGGTAATCACCGCCTTATCTCCAGGCTTGCCTGAAGATGGCACTTCCCGATTGACGACAAATACTATCGCAAAGGGTTCTTTGTTTTGATACAGTTTTTGGGTCGTATCTATAAATTGGTGGAACATGATTTCAGATTTTAATAGTTTCTAATAAGCATTGTTTTACTACTGTACAATATGATTTTGAACCACAAAAGTATCAAAAGGGCACAAAATCAGATTTAATCTCCTAACCAAACTTCTTTTATTTTATATTCAATCAAACCGACAACAACAACTCCTCCAATTGTAAAATGCTGTCTAAATTATGTGCCGACCGAAAAACATCCACATTCGGCAAAGCAGCACTCATGCCTTTTTGAATCGGTTCATAGCCCTTCATACCCTTCAATGGATTCAACCAAATTAGTCGCCGAGTCCGCAATTTTATCTTTTTCAGTTCCGTTTCCAAAACTTCGGGTTTGCCCGTATCCAAACCATCACTCAACACAATGGTTGTTGATTGTCCATTCAAAACCTGTTTGGCAAATCGCTCATTGAAATCCTTGAAGCACTCACCAATCTTGGTGCCGCTCGACCAATTGTCCGCCTTTGCAGATAAAACAGCTAAGGTCAACACTAAGTTTTTGGCGTGTAAATAATCGGTGATGCGAATGAGGTGTGTGCTAAAAATAAAGGCCTCAATACTTTCAAAATGAGTACGCAAGGCACAAATAAATCTCAATAGAAAAAAGCTGTATTTGTCCATCGAACCACTCACATCCAACAACACAATCAAGCGTTGTTTGCGAGGCGCACGTTTTTTTCGCTTCAATTCGATGGGTTCACCACCATGAGAAATACTGCTCCGAATCGTTCGCCGCAAATCCAAGCGTCCTTTGTTCGTCGAAAATTTCATTTTTCGCTTCAATCGCAGACTCATTTGCTGCCACAACTTAATCGCCAACTCCTCCAAAAATTCACTATCTATTTCTTCAATTTTGGAAAAATCCGTTTTGCGGAGTCGAGCGATTCGATTTGCGCCCGACACGTTTTTACTCTCCTCTCCTTCGTCCTTGCTTTCTCCTTTGCCCATCATCACCACCGAAGCCACCGATTTTTTTTGCAGATTGGAGCGGTTTTTATACGTTGTCTTGCTTTTCAATCCGCCCTTTTTGTAGCCCCAAAACCAATCATATATTTTGTCAAACACTTCAATGTCCTCCTTTGAAGCGCAGAAAATGGATTTCAGTGCAAATCGAAAAGCCTTTTTTTCACCAATCACTCCCAACTTTGCCGCCTCCAACGCATCTATGGTTTCTTGCACGCCAACGTTCAAACCATTGAAGCGAGCGAGTTGTCCGAATGCAAGAATCGCTTCGGGAATATTGGAGTAGTCGGTATGGTGGGGATTTTGGGTCAATTTTTTATGTATTCATCAGTGTTATTTGTATTTCTGCGATTTAAAATTCCCCGCTCATTACTGCTGCTTTCACCACTTCAATATCATTCGCCGACTTCAATACGCAGCCCAAACTTTGGGTAATCGCCTCCACGGACAACTCTTTATATCCCAAAGCCAGCAAACCTCTCGCCCAGTCCAACGTTTCGGCAATACCTGGCGTTTTGTCCAGTTTTTGCAGCCGCAATTTTTGGACAGCGTTGACCAACTGCATCGCCAATTGAGGTTCAATATCAGGTAGATGTTTTTCGATAATTTTGATTTCTTTCTCCAAATCGGGATAGTTCACCCAATGATACAAACACCTCCTTTTCAGCGCATCGCTGAGTTCACGGGTACGATTGGAGGTAAGGATAACATAGGGGCGGTGAACGGCTTTGATAGTACCCATTTCGGGAATACTGATTTGGAAGGCAGACAACAATTCCAACAAAAAAGCTTCAAATTCCTCATCGGCTCGGTCTATTTCGTCAATCAACAAAACGGGAGCTTTGGGGGCGGTAATCGCTTTGAGTAGCGGACGCTTCAACAAAAACTCTTCTCCAAAAATGTGTTCTTCTTTTTCTACATCCGACTTCTCGCTTGCCTCTTGAATTTTGATGGATAAGAGTTGTTTTTGGTAATTCCATTCATACACCGCCGTACTGACATCCAAACCTTCATAACATTGCAGCCGAATCAATTCGGTGTCCAACATTGCGGCCAAAACATTCGCTATCTCCGTTTTTCCAACGCCTGGATTCCCTTCTAACAACAAAGGTTTTTCGAGCTTCAATAGCAGAAATAGAATCGTTGCCAACTCTTTGTCTAAGACGTAATTGAGTTGGTCGAAACCGTTGATTATTTGTTCAATATCTTTTGGTAATATCATTTCCCTCCACCAAACATGCGACTAAAAAACCCTTTCACAATCGCCCAAGTCAGCGCCAGTACATTCACCGAATTGTCCACTTTGGTTTCCGTCTTAGCTTCTGTTTTAGGTATTGAAGAAGTCATTTTTTTAGAGGCAGTATTTACCGCCGCTTGTTCACCAGAATCCATATTTGTGTTTGCGTCAACCACTTCTGGGGCTGTTTCTACAACTTTTTCTACAAGAGGCTCAGCCACTACAGTAGCCGCTGTATCTTCTGCCAATTTCGCTTTGAAGTTGTTCACAAATTGGTCAAAGAGTTGGTCTGTGACATCATTCACCAAGCGAGAACCAAACTGCGCTAATTTGCCAACAACAGTGATTTGCATACTGCTCTCAACAGTCGTTCCACCACCATTTTTTTCAGTTAGCTTGGTTTTCATCAACATGTCGGCACTTCCTTTACCTTTTGAATCCAAACCCTTGCCGTTTAGAGTCATGCTGTGATTGGCTGCGTCCATGTCTTCAAAAGCTATTTCCCCCGCATACTTGGCTTTTACAGGTCCAAACTTCAAAGAAACTTGGCCTTTGAAATTGCGGTCGTCTATTATCTCAGTCAATGAAGCACCTGGAACACACACAACAATTTTGGTGGGGTCAGTCAGATAACTCCAAACTTTTTCGACAGGCTCATCAACTTCAAATGTTTTACTGATGGTTGTATTCATGTTTTTTGATTATCGTTTTATTGTTAAATGGTTTTATGGTCGAGTTGTTATTATCGTTTGTATGAAAAACGAAATTTTGTAAAGAAAACCCGCAAGGCTTACTCCAATAACTGGAGATTTCCTTCCAACAGGACACGACTCATTTTACCCCATTGAAAGTACCTTGCAAGTTTATACTACATAATGTTTTTAGATTCTACTCTCGGTAAGAAAATCGTTTTATGGTCAAATCATTGGCTAAGGTTCTATACTTCAATTGAAGCCAAAACCATACAAAAAGATAACCATTTCGCAATTCTACCATCTTACCATTATTCTAAAATTATCCCTTCAATTCCTGCAATACCTTCCAAACCTTATAAGGCGTAATCGGAATGTCCAAATGACGCACACCCAGATGCGAAAGGGCATCCACAATGGCGTTAGCGATGGCAGGAGGTGCGCCAACAGTGGGCGATTCTCCCACCCCTTTTGCGCCAATCGGATGATGAGGTGAAGGCGTAACCGTATGTCCTGTTTCCCAACTTGGAGATTCAATAGCAGTTGGTACCAAATAGTCCATCAGTGTACCGTTCAAGATGTTACCCGCATCGTCGTAAATCAATTCTTCATACATTGCAGGGGCAATACCTTGTGTCAAACCACCATGCACTTGCCCTTGAACAATCATCGGATTGATGATGTTTCCGCAATCGTCAATCGCCACAAAACGACGCACTTTGATTTCGATAGTTTCGGGGTCAATGTCCACCACACATATATACGCTCCACTCGGGAAAGTCAAGTTTGGAGGGTCGTAATAATGGGTCGCTTCAAAACCTGCCTCCATGCCTTGTGGGTGATTGGTGTAAGATGCAAACACGATTTCTTGAATGGTCTTCACCTTTTCGGGTGCGCCTTTCACAAAGAATTTGCCCGGTTCCCACTCCAAATCGTCTTCACTAACTTCCAATAAGTAAGCCGCAATTTTTTTGGCTTTGGCTCTCAGTTTTCGGGCAGCCATTGCAGCAGCAGCGCCAGCCGTCGGCGTACTTCTACTCGCATACGTACCCAAACCATAAGGAGCCGTATCCGTGTCACCTTCTTCAATTTGAATGTTTTCGGCAGGAATACCCAATTCTTCCGCAATGATTTGAGCGTAAGTCGTTTCGTGGCCTTGCCCTTGCGATTTTGTACCAAAACGGGCAATGGCTTTGCCTGTGGGATGCACTCGGATTTCGGCACTGTCAAACATTTTGATGCCCAGGATGTCGAAGTCTTTTGAAGGCCCTGCACCTACAATTTCGGTGAAAGTCGAAATCCCTATGCCCATCAATTTGCCTTGTGCTTTTTTCTCTTTTTGTTCCTCTCTCAGCTTCCAATAGTCCACCGTTTTCATTGCCAACTTCAATCCTGCATGGTAATCTCCACTGTCGTATTCCCAACCGGTGGGCGACTTCCACGGAAAATCCTCTTTTTTGATGAAGTTTTGCATCCGTAAATCGGCGGGATCTATGCCTACTTCAAAGGCAAATCGGTCGGTGATGCGTTCAATGGCATGAACGGCTTCGGTGACTCGGAACGAACAGCGGTAGGCAACTCCCCCAGGAGGTTTGTTGGTATAAACTGCATCAGCCTCCATATAAGCAGTATTGTAATTATAAGAACCTGTGCCAATGGAAAACAAGCCTGTCGGGAATTTGGAAGGATTGGCGGAAGCGTCTGTGTAACCGTGGTCTGCCAAAACTTTGAAGCGAGTCGCCAAAATTTTGCCTTCTTTTGTTCCTGCCATTTCTACGTTGATGTGGTAATCCCTTGCGAAAGAATCCGCTTGAAGGTTTTCGGTGCGGTCTTCAATCCATTTGATAGGCGCACCCGTCAAGAACGAAACGGCAATCGCTATCACATAACCTGGATAGACTGGCACTTTGCCGCCAAAACCACCTCCAATATCTGGAGAAATGACCCGAATTTTTTCTTCGGTCAAGCCTACATGACCTGCGACCAAAGCAATCACTGTGCGAATAGCGTGTGGTGCTTGTGTAGTCATATACATGGTGAGGTGGTTATTGACCTTGCTGTAATCCGCCACACAACCACACGTTTCGATAGAAACTACATGGATGCGAGGAATATACATATCTTGTGATACGACTACTTCTGCTTCATTGAATACTTTTTCGGTGGCTTCCTTATCGCCCGCTTCCCAATGCCAAATATGGTTGTCCGTTTTGCCTTCTTTGTCTGTCCGCAAAACGGGTGCATCTGCATCAAGGGCTTTTTTGGCATTCATCAAGGGTTTCATCGGTTCGTATTCTACGACTACTGCTTCTTTCCCATCCCTTGCTGTATAACGGTCGGTCGCAATGACAGCAGCGACTTCTTGTGCTTGATACATGACTGTATCAGTTGGCAAAACCATTTGGGTGTCAGACATCAAGGTGGGCATCCAATGCAAGTTGTACTGCTCCAAATCTTTGCCTGTCACGACTGCAATGACCCCTGGAATGGCGAGTGCAGCAGAAGTGTCAATGCTTTTGATTTTGGCATAAGCATACGGACTGCGTACGATGTCCATGTGCAACATGCCTGGTAATTTTATATCATCTACATAGTTTCCTTTGCCTTGCAGAAATCGAGCGTCTTCTTTTCGCTTCATCGAATGACCCATTCCGCTGATGGCTTTGGATGTTTTACATTTTATCATTGTTTTGTTTGTTTTGAAGGTTTTTTTAAGACACAAATTCAGGTTCTGTGGAAGGAGTTTCTTCGCCTCGCATTTTCGCACTTGCCCACTGAATGGCTTTGACGATGTTGTTGTAGCCTGTGCATCTACACAAATTACCCGAAATGCCCCAGCGAATTTCCTCTTCTGTGGGATTGGGATTGTCTTCAAGAAGTTCGACCGAACGCATCAACATTCCTGGAGTGCAAAAACCGCAGTGCAAACCGTGGTTTTCTTTGAAGCCTTCTTGAAGGGGGTGCATTTCACCAGGAGCAGCCAATCCTTCAACGGTTTGAATTTCTTTGCCGTTGGCTTGAACTGCCAAAATGGTGCAGGATTTGACGGATTTGCCATTCAGTAAGATGGTACAAGCTCCACAATTGCTGGTATCGCAGCCAATGTGTGTGCCTGTTAAGTTTATTTTTTCTCGTATAAGATGTACCAACAATAGCCGATTTTCTACTTCAAGGGTATGTGGTGTGCCATTGACGGTGACTGTTATTTCTCTTGCCATTTTTTGTTTGTTTTTTGTAGTTTTTAGATTGTGTGATTGAAGGAGTAGTGTGACGGTATGATTGAAGAACGGTAATAACAATTACACAATTCTTCAATTTTACCATTTCACAATCTTCTTAGGATAAAGCTCTTTCTGCCGCTTTTTGAATCATTCTTTTGACCAAAATTCCGACCATTGCTCGTTTGTAGGCAATATCTCCGCGAAGGTCAGCAGAGGGATTGCAGTCTTCGGAAGCGTATTGAGCAGCTTCTGCAATGGTTTCGTCAGTCAATTTTTTGCCTTTCAATGCTTGTTCAGAACGGCTTGCTCGGAGAGGCGTTGGATTGACATTGGTTAAGCCAATACCTGCATTTGTCACCACTCCATCGCTGTCCAAAGTGAGTTGAACGGCAGCACCTGCGGTGGCATAGTCACCTACTTTTCGTTCGAGTTTGTGGTAGGCATTGCCTGTTCCGTTTGATGGAATGGGAACATGGATAGCTGTCAAAATTTCGTTTTCCTCGACGGCAGTTGAGTAAAAACCAAAGAAAAATTCGTCAATAGGTACTGTGCGTTTTCCAGCTTTGCCCGTAATTTCTACGGTGGCATTGAGGGCGATTAATACGGCAGGATGGTCATTGGCTGCGTCACCGTGTGCTATGTTACCGCCAATTGTTCCCATGTTGCGAACTTGTGGGTCAGCGATAAGCTTGGAGGCATCAGTGAAAATGGGGTACTTGGAGTGAATCAAATCGGAGTGTTCCAATTCGGCTTCTCGGGTCAATGCACCGATTTTTAGGTAGCCGTTTTCTTCCTTGATGTAGGCGAGTCCAGGAATGTTGTTGATATCAATCAAAAATTCTGGTTCGGCAAACCTAAGTTTCATCATCGGAATCAAACTGTGACCACCTGCTAAAATTTTGGCATCATCACCGTGCTTTTCGAGCAGGTCGAGTGCTTCGTCCAAGGTGGTAGGAGCTTCATACTCAAAGGAGGCAGGAATCATAGGGTATTGTTTGTTTTGGTTATAAAGATTCTATCATTATTCGCTTGATTGTCGACATACATCAACCACCAAAGCTATGTTTGCAGTCTTAAAATGGTGAGGTTCTATATGGAATTGAAGTGAGGTCTTATTTTCAAAAAAAATCTGATATAGAAGTTATGGGTTTCGACTATATTAGGTGGAACTTTCTTATTGTTGTAAGTAGCTTTGAAGGATTCAAATATAAGTAATTCACCATTAATTTCCAAGTCTCCTACAAAACTATCTGAAAATTTATGTCCGCTCATGAATTGCTCCGTGCCGCTTTCGCAAATATCCCCCCTCTCTATTTCTAAAAACGGCAATGATTTCGGCCGCAATGGACAAGGCGATTTCTTCTGGGCTTTCTGCTCCAATGTCCAAACCGACAGGTGCATAAAGGTTGGAGGTGTTTTCTAAGTCTATTGGGTTTCCATTGTCTGCCAATTCGTTTTGCATTTTGACCATGCGCTTTTTGGGGCCTAAAAGTCCGATATAAGGCACATCTAAGGTGAGATATTTTTGAAGGAGGGTGAAATCGGTTTTGTAGTCGTGTGACATTAAGATTATGGCTGTATAATCATCTACTTCAATGTCTTTGGCATCTTCAATGGAATAGACTTTTTTGGCGTGTTTGTAAATGCTTTTACCGAGTTTGCGGGCTTTTCCTGCTACATGGATTTCCCAACCCAATTCGGTCGCAATGCCTATAAAAGCGTTGATATCATAATTGTCGCCAATGCAAACGAGTTTGATTTTGGGGCGAATCAACTCAAAAAGGATTTCACATTTGTCGCCTGATTCATTGGAGAATGTAAATACTTGGGATTTTCGTTTTTGGTAAACAATTGTCGTTTTTTCTTCAATGGCTGACAAGGGAATTTCCAAGTCATTTGCCAATTGAAGAAGGTTGTCGGAAGTATAAAAATGTCCGCGTTTGTTGCTTTCCTTGCCTTCTATGCTAAGGATTTGCAGCAAAATAGTGGCATTTCTTTGGTCGGTAATGCCTTTCAGAAATTCAATTTGGTTGTTGGTGTTGGTTTCTTCAATTGGAGTAAGCAGCACTTCAATGCGTCCATTGCAGCCCAAGCCTACACCAATTTGGTGAGGGTCGTCTTCGGTTGTGTCATAGACCACGATGGAGCTTTTGTTTTTCATGATGGCTATTTGCGCTCGCTTCAAAGCATCACCCTCCAAACATCCGCCACTAATTCCGCCTACCCATTGTCCATTATTGCTGACAAACATTCGTGCGCCAATTCTTCGGTAAGCCGAACCTTCGACTTTCACGACTGTACCCAAGGCTACCTTTTCTTGTGTCCAGTCAATGCTTTGGTATCTTTCTATTATTTTTTCGATTTCTTTCATGCTTGTAAGTTGTTGTTTGGCTTGGTGCGAAATTTCGTTTTTTTTAGGGGGATTTCCAAATTTTACAAACTTTCTGACAGCCAAATCACGGGCAAATAATTTCCTGCATAACCATTTTCCTCAATGAATATAGTTGTGTCAACTTTCAACTTCTCTAAATCCGCTATTTTCTTCAATGGCACTTCCGTTTTTGCTTTGGCATATCGCAATAAAAACTTCACCACTGTTTCGTAGTCCACATCAATTTCATGTTTTTCGTGGTAACGATACATCTTCAAAAAATTGTGACATTCCCGCATAGCGGCCTCTTCGTCTTCTGATTGACAATAGGCAATGATTTGCACCAATCGAAAATAGTAGTATTGAGCATCAGGTCGTTGCTGGATATTTGGAGGAATACAATCTATTGCTTTTTCGGTTTCTTTTAGGAAAATATGACACATGGCTTTGAGGCACAAAAAACGGTAATGGACTTTTTCATTGACCTCTATTGCTGCTTGATTGTCTTCAAATAATTCAATGGCTTTGGCGTATTTTTGCAATTTGATGCAATTGCTGAAATAGTTGAAAATGACCGTCAGTTGAAGTTTTTGTTTGCTTGATTCTGCAAGTTTTAGGGTTTGAAGGTAATAGTCATCAGCAGCTTGGTGATTGCCCATTAGATAATATTCCAAGGCAATGGTCGCCAATAAAAAGAACTTGCGGTTTTCGGCTTGCATTTCTGGCTGATGACATTGTTCGATAAAACCCAATGCCTTTTGTAGGAGTATGATTTTTTCCATGCCTGTTTTTTGAAAAGACAAGGCATACAAATACAAGTAGTTGGAATAGTAGTCATTTACCGACTCTTCCTTCAAATCAACAGTTTGAATCAAGTCAGAATAAGGAAAATCAGGATTGGTCACTTTAAGGGTTCGCTCTGCAAAGGCTTTCATAACCTCCGAAGCTCGTATTTTTCGTACTGCGTCTTTTTGTATCCAATTTATTTTTTGAAGATAGCCCGCATGAATCGTGTTTTGGTACAAGTCTTCGGTAATTTCTTGGTTGGTGATAAGATAGCGTAAATAAAGCGTCGTCATTTTGTCGAGGATTTCATACTGCAAATCGTCGCTTGCTTTGGCAATCATTTTCTTGAAGGCAGCTTCAAATTCTTGGTATAATTCTCTTTCTTTCAATGCCCTCAATAACCACAGGTTGTATAAATGAACGTTTTCTTTGAAAGTTTTTTCTAACTGCTTTTGCACCAAAAAGTCTTCCAATTCATCGTTCAACAATCGAAGTTCATTGCGAATTAAATAGTCCTTTGAAGGTTCATATTTTCTAGCAAATACCGCTTTGTAGAGACTTGCTTTTGAAGATTCATTGGTTCTGTTTAATTGCTTTTTCAGAAAAAAATACAGATTTTTCAAGCTGTTTCTTTTGTGTGTTTTTATCACAGCTTCAAACTCTTTTTTTTCCCTTCCTTGCAGGCTGTTGAGTAGGTCAGTTGTTTTCATAGTGAGTGATTGGTCATTAAAAATCAACAACTTGAAGGTAATCATTTTTGAAAAAAAGTCAAAGCCTCGCTATCTATCTTTTACTCCAATTGTCTTTGTTTTTACGATTCTATTTTATCACAAGCCTTTTGGATTGTATTTTTTTGGTTACAAAAACTGTTTTAGTTTTGAAGGGAATTCAATATGCAACCTCCCGCCTTTTATCAAAAAACCAAACTCAAAATACAAGTTCAAACTCAAGAATTTGTTGGTTGGAAATTCCTCAACTTAAACCTTTTAATCTCATGAAATCATTTTCCTATTATTTGACCTTATCCCTATTATTAGTGTTTTTCGGAGCCTGCTTTCAGAACGTTCAAGCTCAACGTACCAACCACCGTAAAGACCAAAATAAGGAAGTCGTAAAGAAAAGAAAACCTGTCACTACCTACCCTGGCAAATGTCCTGACGGTGATGAAAGAAAAGAAACCACGTCTCAGAAAGGAGCTTGGAAATTTACAGGTATGGCTTTTATCATCACAGGCACAGATGAAGATATTGACACTTTTGATATTGTAAAACAAATTGACTTGGCGCTGAATGGTAACTACGATGGCGATTTAAGTCCTGCCATTATTTATGGTCAATCTATTATCTCGACCTACTTCAATGTTTATTTTTTCTATGAAAGAGAGGTGAAGGAAAGCACCAAAACGTGGCTTTGTATAGACAACGCTTGGGTATTTCAAGGAACAACTGTGAAAACCAAAACAGAAAAAGATAATGCACTTTTTGGTAAGTTTGTTTGGACAGACATCAATCCCGTTAAATTGAGGAAAATGTTGGAACAGGCAAATGTAAAAATGACTGCGGACAACTAATTTTATTTCAATTGCAATCCCTCCCTCTTTCCTATAAAACTAAATTTCAAATCAGTATTTTCTAATACATTTAAACTCTCCCAAACCTCATGAACATTTTCAAAATTTTCCTTTGTTGTTTTAGTATTGTATTTTTCTCCAATGCCTCTATATTGGCACAGACAACTCCTCAAGGTATGTTGAACGATATCAACAAGCAAATTGAAGACTGCAAAGCCAATATTGATAAAACCCAAAATCGAATAGCTGAAATTCAATCAACCGATCCTGTCACTATCTACTTAGAGAACTTAGTCGAAGAATGGGCAGCATTAGAAAAGGAACTGGAGGAACACCAAAAATGCTTGAAAAAAGCTGAAGACGATTTGGATTGGCTCAAAAAATGGTATCCTTCTTTGTTTAACAACCCCAGTGTGGTCTTACCTGAAAAAGACAAAAATCCAGACAAAGCAAAGCCTGACCCTGCGCTGAAAAAACTTGCCGAAAAAGTCCAAAGTGCTTTTGATAGCGCCAACGAACTACTCCAAAAATTACTTAAGCAGTTGGCAGAATTGAAAAACAAATAAAACAACTGCAATCACTCACTTATTTTTTTGCTTACTTTTAAAAATAAAATATTTTCGACCCCTTAGAAAACAAAACCTGTAAACTGTTTGAAGTTTCTTATTAAAAAACATTAACACAACAAATGAAAATCAACCCTTTATCCTGTTTTATAACACTTCTTATTACACTCCTTTTCTCCTTCAATGCTCAAGCACAGAGCACCAACCCTCAATCCAAAAGAGGCATTTACATCATCTTTGATGCTTCGGGTTCGATGTGGGGTAAACTCGCAGATAATTCCTTCAAAATCCACGTAGCCAAACAGGTCTTGCAGGATTTTGTCCAAACAGATCTGGGCGAAGTCGAATTGGCTTTTCGGGCTTATGGGCACAACCGCAAAGGGGATTGCAGAGACTCCGAATTGCTCGTTCCATTTGGAGAACCCAATCAAGTTGTTTCAGCCCTTCAAAGTAAAATCACAGGCATCAACCCTGTTGGTAAAACACCGATTACCTACAGTTTTAAAGAGGCATTGAAGGATTTTGACGGGCGAGAAGGAGATATTATTTTGATAAGTGATGGCATCGAAACCTGCGATGAAGACCCTTGTGAATTGGTCAAGATGTGGAACAAAACCAATGTCAATATCAAAGTTCATGTCGTTGGTTTGGGATTGGACGAAGTATCCAAACCTGCCATGCAGTGCATTGCAGATGCTTCAGGAACGGACTTTCACGGTGCCGAAAGTGCTTCGGATTTGGCGGAAGGATTGAAGAAAATCCAAGAACAAACAAACAATCCTGCTTTAATTATTGAAGGTTTGGATGCTAACAACGAAAAAATTCCTGTAGAAGGGGTTTTATTTCAAAAAGGACAAGAAATCTATGAGGTGAGTAGCCACCAAAGAAATCAAGTTGCTGCGGGCGATTACTTACTGATGCTTGGTGTTCGCACTCAAAATGGCAACCTTTACCGCCCTGTTCGCTTAGAAGTCAATGTTTCCGATACGGAAGATACCAAGGTCAGTGTGAAAGTTATCACGCCTCCTTCGGTCAAAGCCAAATTTATAGAAGATGGACAAGAACAAAGAGGCGCATTGATTTATGCTTTTCAGAATGGAGAAGAAGTTTTTCGATTTCGTTGGATGGATGAAGTGTTTGTGGACGAAGGTACTTACGAATTTCGCACACAACCCAATGCAGACAACGCTTTGACAATGACTGAAAATTTTGCAGCAGGAGACCATAAAGAATTGGTTTTTAAAATGGTCGAAACCGTCCATGTTTACTTCAAAATGTTGGCTACTCAATCGGGAATCCCATTGTCAGGCAATTATCGCTTGCTGCAAAACGGTGAGGTCAAATACAAAGTCCATAGAGTCAATGGAAGTGATATACTGCCTGGCATTTACGATGTCGAGCTTGTAAACGATGCACAGCCTTTTATTCAAAAAAATGTCCAAATCACGACCGCAGACGACCAAAAAACTTTCACCTTTGAAGTACCGGTAGGTCATGTCACTTTTCGCTACCAAAATGCAGATGGTTCACCTGCCAAAGACAAGCGTTGTTTTGCAGGGCGTGACGGAGAAAGCAGAAGTTATCATAACAGTGGCAAAAAATACCCTTACCGACCTGGTATTTATCAAGTTGAAGGGTGGAAAGGGAATTACGATTTGGTCACTTTTGAAGTGAAGGTCGGAGAAGATATAGAAGTCGTTCTTAGGGAGAAACAGTAAAAAGGAAGTCTAAACTCAACACTTAGTCAAGCTATTGAAGATAATTACTCAACTACTTCCATATCTCTTCAAAAAATAGTATATTTAAAAGCCCTTACATTTTCAATCTGCAATTTTTATTTTCTCAACATCACAAACCAAAATCATGAAATCCAACACCTTTTACCTCTTCATTTTGATAGCTTGTGCCCTTGCTTTTACTGCCTGCAATAAAAAACCCAAAACAAGCAATAACGACTCTAATAAGACGGAATTGACTTCCAACGAGGATACCAATAATTCCTCTAATGATAGTAGCGACAAGGACAATGGCGATGGCTACAAACGTTATGAAATCAAATCGGGCATTGTAGAAACCGAAACAACAGGTACAATGAATTCGGGTACAGAAACCATTTACTTCGATGATTACGGACGTAGAGAAGCCAAGTACACCAAAACTACGGTAAGTGTGCCAGGAGTAAACATCAAACAGACCTCGAATCAATTGACTATTATGGACGGTGATTGGATGTATAGCATTGACCTCGACAAAAAGACAGGCTACAAAATGAAGCCCGAAATGCTCGAAGATATGGCGAAAAATCAAGGCACAAAAGATTTGGGCAAAGTCGGTAAGGAAATGTTGGAGCAAATGGGGGGCAAAAAAGTGGGAGAAGAAAAGGTGTTGGGTAAAAATGCAGATGTGTGGGAAATGTCGAATATGGGAACCAAGATATGGGTTTGGAAAGGAATCACCCTCAAAACGGAAACCAATATGATGGGAATGAAAATCAACCAAACTGCCACCAAATTAGAAATCAATGTGTCTGTTCCAGATGAAAAATTTGAAGTTCCTGAAGATGTGTCGATTTCTGAAGAAAATCCAATGGATAAATTAAAGGAATTGAACGGAGGGCTGGACAATTTGAAGGATTTGGATTTAGATAAATTGAAGGATATTGACATGAGCAAACTCAAAGAAGCACAGGAAGCATTGAAGAAAATGCAAGGAAATTAAGTTTCTAATCCAAGAGAAAGGCTTCCAAAACTCTCTCTTTTGAAGGAAGAATGTGAAACAAAAATACTTCTTATTAAAAATATTAACACCAGAAGTAATTACCTCATCATGGTTTTTTAATTATCAAAAAAAAATATTTAACTTTTTACAAAACCGAACCCGCTAGCTACTTCGTATATAAAATTGTCAAATTACCCTTTTGATGATTTATTCTTAATTGCATACGAACCCTAACCCTACTATGAGAAACTTTCCACTGTTCCTGACTGCTTTAGCTATGTTTTGTTTGTTAACTTGTTCGTCCAATCAAGTTTTTGCACAACAATCCCTCAGCCAAACCATAGAAAGTTCTATTCTCCCTTCGCTCATGATCCACGAGCAAGGTTATACAACGGCCTATTCCTCCAATACAGTTTTTGCGAATCTTTCGATGATAGGAAAAATACAAATGCACACCGTTCACTATGATTTGTTGCTGTTGAAAGGCAAATGTTTTTCTTTTAGTGGCAATTTAGGTTTAGGTTTGCTGAATGGCGTAGAAGAAGCAAACACCTCAAAATCAGATCTGGACTTTGCAGTTCCCGTGGCGATAAACTTTTTTTGGGGTAAAACCAATCATCACATCGAATTCGGCCTTGGCACTTCCCTCTTATTTGGCATGGAAGAAACTCCCGAAAGCTTTACTCATGAAACCAAATCAGGTATGCAGGTAGCCCAATACCAACCTGCCAAAGAATACACTTCCATGTTGATGAATGCAAGTATTGGTTATCGCTACCAAAACCTGATAGAGGGTGGGCTATTTTTCAGAGCTTCTCTTATCCCTGCAATAACTTCTTATACGATAGACCGAGTCAAAAATGAACGGCACTTGGGCTTCAATGTAGGAATCGGCTATACCTTCAAAAACTCTTCTGTTGAGAGTTTGCCGTATAACTAAGAGGGAACATAACAACAAAAAAATTATTTCTTCGATCGAGACTTTTGGAAATTTCCTTACTGTCCTTCGTAAATGTTTTAGCTATGCCCCTTCCTATACAAATTTTGGAATGGGCATAGTTGTTTTTTCTACTCGCTTGCTATTGCTCTTGCAATGGACTTTCCTTAGATTGTTATCATCCACACTTTATCCACATTCTTAATGTGGATATGTTAACAACCTTTAGGGATTTACTAAAAAAATAAGTATTTCTTTGATTACAAGAAAGTACATTTATAGCTAAAAAATAATGAGTTAAGTCCTCAATCCAAGACTGTGCCAAAGGTTACGGCAAAAGACTAAAAGTTATCCACAATAAGTGGATAAATTATATTGACAACTATTCACAAGAAATTCTACCTTAGCACTGTCAAAGATTACAGAGAAGAGCCTATCTATTGATAAAACAATTACATTGTTTGAAGTGCCAAATTATCTCTCTAATTTTCTTTTTTGAAGAGGTAACCAGCCGTTAACCATCTACTTCAAAATATTAAAAACGCATTTGCCCATCATTGAAATATTCATTTATTTCTAAGGCCATTTTTATGCACCTTATCAAAACATTAAAGTCAAACAAACTCAAAAGAAATACTCCAAATTATGAGCATTGAACCAATATTGCAAGAAAATAAAGACCGATTCGTACTGTTCCCGATCAAGCACGATAAGGTCTGGGAAATGTACAAACAACACGAAGCGAGTTTTTGGACAGCGGAAGAAATAGACCTCAGTCAAGACCTCACAGATTGGTCAAATCTAAATAATGACGAAAAACATTTTATCAAACACATCTTGGCATTTTTTGCGGCAAGTGATGGGATTGTGAACGAGAATTTGGTCATCAACTTTATGCGGGAAGTACAAATACCAGAGGCCAGATGTTTTTACGGATTCCAAATCGCCATCGAAAACATTCACGCTGAGACGTATAGCCTACTCATAGATACCTACATCAAAGACCCCGCCGAACAAAAATATCTCTTCAATGCCCTGGAAACGGTTCCTTGTGTGAAGAAAAAAGCAGATTGGGCATTGCGTTGGATTGAAGATGCTCCCTCTTTTGCACACCGTTTGATTGCCTTTGCAGCTGTTGAAGGGATTTTCTTTAGTGGCAGTTTCTGCTCTATTTTTTGGTTGAAAAAACGTGGTTTGATGCCTGGTCTTTCGTTCTCCAATGAGTTGATTTCGAGGGATGAAGGTTTGCATTGCGATTTTGCTTGTTTGCTGTATTCCATGTTGGTCAATAAGTTACCTGAAAGTGAGGTACAATCTATTATTAGAGAAGCGGTAGATGGCGAAAAAGAATTTGTGGGGGATGCACTGCCTGTTTCCTTGATTGGCATGAACGCCGATATGATGAAACAATACATCGAATTTGTAGCAGACCGTTTGTTGGTTGCCTTGGGCTGTGCTAAATTATACAATGCCTCCAATCCTTTTCCTTTTATGGAAATGATTAGTTTACAGGGGAAGACCAATTTTTTCGAAAAGCGCGTGAGCGAGTATTCCAAATCTGGAGTTGCAGTAGATTCTGACAAACAATCATTTGCTATGGATGAAGATTTTTAAAGTGTAAAATTATATTTTCATGAAAAAGGAATTAATCGAAGAATTACTTAAAAAATTTGAAGAGGCTTGTCAAGATGTAGAAGGCATTGAATGTTGGAGTGCAAGAGACATGCAAGTTTTATTGGGTTATACTAAATGGAGTAATTTTAGCAAGGTAGTGGATAAAGCAAAAGAAAGTTGTATAAATTCTGGCGAAAAAGAAACAGACCATTTTGCTACAGTCGGTAAAATGGTCATTATTGGTTCAGGTGCAGAAAGGGAACTTAAAGACATTGCTTTAACAAGATATGCCTGCTATTTGGTAGCCCAAAATGGTAATTCTTCAAAGCCAGAAATTGCTTTTGCACAAACTTACTTTGCAGTTCAAACAAGAAAACAAGAAATAATTGAGCAACGATTATTAGAAACTGAACGAGTTAATGCAAGAGAAAAACTTTCAGAATCAGAAAAAGTATTATCAGGAATCATTTTTGAGAGAGGCGTAAATAATCGAAGCTTTGGTAGAATTCGCTCCAAAGGTGACCAAGCTTTGTTTGGGGGATTAACTACCCGTTCTATGAAAGAGCGTTTGAATGTACCTTCAAGAAGACCTCTTGCAGATTTCTTACCTACTCTTACCATCAAAGCAAAAGATTTTGCCGCAGAATTGACCAGTCATAATGTCATTGAAAAGAATTTACACGGAGACAAGCATATTACAACCGAGCATGTGGATAATAATTCTGCAATACGGACCATTTTACTTCAACGAGGAGTAAAACCAGAAGATTTGCCTCCCGAAGAAGATATAAAAAAACTGCAAAGGCGTTTTAAAAACGACTCAAAGAAAATTATCAAAGCACTAAAAAGCAGGAAATAAAACAATTAAAACACCCAATTTTTATCACCAATCGCACCCCAGTCATGAAAACAGCACAAGGAACTGCGATACAAATTTAGACACAAACACTTATGATGCAAGTAATCAAACGAGACGGACGAACCGAACCTGTAAAATTTGATAAAGTTACCGCTCGTATAGAAAGACTCTCCTATGGTTTAGACCGCCGATACATCGAACCCGTAGAAGTCGCCATGAAAGTCGTACAAGGTATTTACAACAATGTGACAACGACAGAATTAGACAATTTAGCCGCAGAAACCTCTGCAAGTATGGCCACCAAACATCCTGATTACGCCATACTTGCAGCTCGTATTGCGGTGTCTAATCTGCACAAAAGCACAAAGAAATCCTTTTCCGAAACCATGACCGACCTCTACAACTACATTGACCCTAAAACTGGGGAAGCGGCTGGTCTTATTTCTGAAACCCTCTTCAATACCATCCAAAAACACCAAGAGCGCATTGATGCCAATGTACTCTACAACCGAGATTATACCTTTGATTATTTTGGATTCAAGACCTTGGAGCGTTCTTACCTACTCAAAATGAATGGTGAAATTGTGGAGCGACCACAGCATTTGTTCATGCGTGTAGCATTGGGTATTCACGGAGAAGATATTGATGCGGCTTTAGAAACCTACGATTTGATGTCGCAAAAGTGGTTTATCCATGCCACTCCTACCCTCTTCAATGCAGGAACAACGAAACCACAACTATCAAGTTGTTTTTTGGTGCAGATGCAAGACGATTCCATTGAAGGGATTTACAATACCCTTTCGCAATGCGCCAAAATTTCGCAAGCAGCAGGCGGTATCGGTTTGAACATTCACAATGTCAGAGCAAAAGGCAGCTACATCAAAGGAACAGGCGGTGTATCGAATGGGCTTGTTCCGATGTTGCAGGTCTATAATATGACTGCTCGCTATGTTGACCAAGGTGGCGGAAAACGAAAAGGGGCATTTGCTATGTACCTCGAACCGTGGCACTCCGACATATTTGATTTCTTGGATTTGAAGAAAAATCACGGCAAGGAAGAAATGCGGGCAAGAGATTTGTTTTATGCGATGTGGACACCTGATTTGTTCATGAAGCGGGTGATGGATGATGGCGAATGGTCGTTGTTTTGTCCAAGTGAAGCACCTGGATTGTATGATGTGTATGGCGATGAATTTGAGGAGCTTTACACACGCTATGAACGAGAAGGCAAAGCACGTTCTACGGTGAAAGCACAAGAATTGTGGTTCAAAATTTTGGATTCCCAAATCGAAACAGGCACACCCTACATGCTCTACAAAGACCACGCAAACCGCAAATCCAACCAAAAGAATTTGGGAACAATTCGGTCGAGCAATTTGTGCTGCGAAATCATGGAATACACTTCAAAGGAGGAAACCGCAGTCTGTAATTTGGCGAGCATCAATCTCTCTAAATTTGTCGAAAATGGTGAATTCAATCACGACCGCCTTTTTGAAATTACCCAAATCGTGACCCGCAACCTCAATAAGGTCATTGACATCAACTACTATCCCGTTGAAGAGGCTCGAACTTCCAATATGCGTCACCGCCCGATTGGGATTGGCGTGCAAGGTTTGGCAGATGCTTTCATGCTGTTGCGAATGCCTTTTGATGGAGAAGAAGCCCGTCAGTTGAACAAAGAAATTTTTGAAACGATTTACTTCGGTGCATTGACCGCCTCCAATAAGTTGGCAGAGCGAGATGGCGCTTACGAATCCTTTGAAGGTTCTCCTGCAAGTCAAGGCATTTTGCAGTACGATATGTGGAATGTTGAACCGTCTATGCGTTGGGATTGGTACACTTTGAAGGCTAATATTTTGAAGCACGGTATCCGAAACAGTCTTTTGGTTGCTCCAATGCCAACCGCTTCTACTTCTCAGATTTTGGGCAACAATGAATGTTTTGAGCCTTATACCTCCAATATTTATACCCGTCGGGTATTGTCTGGTGAGTTTATCATCGTGAACAAGCACTTATTGAAGGACTTAATCAACAGAGGTTTCTGGAATGATTCTATGAAAAATGCGCTGATAGCGAGCAATGGTTCGATTCAAGGTTTTGAAGGGTTGCCACAAGACATCAAAGATTTATACAAAACATCTTGGGAAATCAAACAGAAAGTGGTTTTGGACATGGCAGCGGATAGGGGTGCTTTTATTTGCCAAAGTCAAAGCATGAATGTGTTTTTGGAAAGTGCCAACTACAAAAAGTTGTCGTCCATGCACTTCTACGCTTGGAAAAAAGGCTTGAAAACAGGTATGTATTATTTACGCACCCGCCCTGCTGTCGACCCGATTAAATTCACTGTTGATATGACACAACTTCAACAGTCACAGTCCCAATCCTACAATCAATACAATCCAAGTAGAAATTATCAACAAAATAATTTTAGTAAACAGCAACAACAACCGCAAACGGTATCGGCTCTTCCCTCCAATGGCGTAGAGTCTGTTACCGTTACTGCGGATGATATCGCGAAGGTGAATGCTGCCAATGCTTGTAGTATTGACAATCCTGATTGTGAGGCTTGTGGGTCATAAGGAAAGTTCAAATTCAAATTTCAAACACAAGTTCAAAACTCACTGAATACAAAAACCGCAAATACTTTTTTGAAGTATTTGCGGTTTTTTTTTCTTAGCTGTTTACATTCTCCTTCTTTCTGCCATTAACCAATAGTAGTATAGCAAAGTTTTAGTTCAAAAGTCTTTGAGTCACTAACACTCTATTTTCACTAACACCGTATTTTCACTAACATCTAACGACTCAATCCAATAAGAAATCGCTACACGCAATATCTAAATGTCTCCTTTTCAATAGAAGGGAGGCATTTTTTTTAGGGGGCATAGCTGTCAAGAACTATTCTCTTGGCTATTTCGTTTTAGTCTCTGTAGGCAATTGTCTATATTTGAGTCTATAAAAATTTAATACAATAGTCAAATGAGTATTTTCAGTTCCAAATTTGTCCATACGCCCCAAAATCGCAAGTTCGATTACTCACCTCGTTACTACGATGCAGAAAAGGAAGAACGCAAGGAAAAGTTTGAACAAAATATCAAACTCGAAAGAGGAGCTTTTTTCAAAGGTAGAAATCGCAGCCGATTGGTTGGGGCTTTCAGCGAGAAAGAATTGGTTTTTCGCAAAAAACACGACCGTTCTCAACAAACCAAACGCACTCTATTGTTGATTGCGATGATGGCATTGCCTTGTTTGTTTATTGGTGACATGATTCCTTCAGTTGTGGCTATTGTAGGCTTTGCCGTTTTGATGCTTTTGTTCATTCGTAATGTGAACAAGATGTAAAAATTAGACGAGAGAAGCGAGATGAGGGATGAGGGATGAGAGAACAGATACGTCGTTCATTACCACTATTCAAAACCCCACTTCTCACCTCCTTACTCTCTCATCCAAAATTTTAATTTTCATTTTAATTTTTTTAGTGAATGTCGGATGTGATAAAACTGCTGCCCGATGCGATTGCCAATCAAATTGCAGCAGGTGAAGTGATACAAAGACCTGCTTCGGCAGTCAAAGAGATGTTGGAAAATGCGATTGACGCTGGAAGCACGCGTATTCAGTTGATTATCAAAGACGCAGGAAAAACACTCATTCAAGTCATTGACAATGGTAGCGGTATGTCTGAGACAGATGCTCGAATGAGTTTTGAGCGTCATGCGACCTCCAAAATTACCCAAGCACAAGATCTGTTCAGTATTCGTACATTGGGTTTTCGAGGCGAAGCAATGGCTTCTATTGCAGCCGTGACGCATGTAGAAATGAAAACCCGCCCACAAGGCAAAGAATTAGGCACGCACATCATCATTGAAGGTTCAGTAGTCACACTTCAAGAACCTTGTCAATGCCCTGTTGGAACTTCTCTTTCTATCAAAAACCTATTCTTCAATATTCCTGCTCGCCGCAACTTCCTGAAATCCAACCCTGTAGAAATGCGACACATTGTGGAAGAATTTCAACGAGTCGCATTGGCGAATCCCAAAATATTCTTTTCGCTTCACAACAATGACATCGAAATTTTCCGCCTGCCTTCTGCCAATATGCGAAAGCGAATCGTAGGAATTTTTGGAGCTTCCTTCAATGAGCGATTGGTGCCTGTTGAAGAACAAACCGATTTTTTGCGGATTTATGGATTTGTGGGCAAGCCCGAATTTGCACGTAAAACTCGTGGAGAACAGTACTTTTTTGTGAATGAGCGTTTTATTAAAAGTTCCTATTTGCACCATGCTGTATTGAATGCCTACAACGATATTCTGCCTTCCAAGAGCCATCCTTTGTATGTCGTGTTTATTGACATTGACCCTGCTCGAATTGACGTGAATGTGCATCCAACCAAACAGGAAATCAAATTTGACGACGAAAAGGTGGTTTATACTTTCGTCAATACGGCGGTCAAACGAGCTTTGGGTACTTACAATATCACTCCTACGCTGGACTTCGATCGAGATACACAGTTAATTTTTTCTTCGAGTCCTCAAAAGAAAAATCCAAGAAGGAGTAGTGATAGTCGTTCTGACAAGTCCTTCAATATCCCTTCAAATCTAAGTTCTAAAACAAGTAACTCCAAACTCGAAGCCTCCAATTTGAATTTTCAAACTCGCACCTCTAAGGCTTCAAGTTCAAAGCCTTCTGGAGATTGGCAGGAACTCTACAAAACGGAAGAAATTGAAGTGCCTGACGAACAGCAAACCCTCACCTTTCAGAGTGATGCCAACAAACAAGCGACATTGCCGATGGAGGGAAAGACAACTTTGGAGAAAAATCCCTATCAAGTTCACCGAAGGTATATTTTAACACAAATTAAGTCGGGTTTTATCTTAATTGACCAAAAGGCGGCACATGAGCGCATTTTGTATGAACAGTGTTTGGCACACATGAACAACAAAAAAGCGGAAACCCAAAAACAATTGTTTCCCGAAACGATTGATTTACCTGCGGCCGATGCGACTTTATTGAAGCAAATTCTACCCGACATAAATGTTTTGGGCTATGATATTCAAGAGTTTGGACAAACAACTTTTGTGATTCACGGTGTTCCTTCCGATTTGAAAGGAGGAAATGAGCAAGCGACAATCGAACAATTACTGGAACAGTACAAATACAATGCAGACAAATTGAAGCTCAACAAGCGAGAGAATTTGGCACGAAGCATCGCCCGAAATGCGGCTATCAAAATCGGACAGAAAATGACCATTGAGGAAATGCAAAACCTTGTGGATAAACTATTTGCCTGTCAAACGCCATTTGTTGCCCCCAATGGTAAGCCAACCTTTGTGAAGTATCGTATTGAAGAGATAGAGAAACAATTTGACAAAAAAAACGGTTAGTTTATTTAAAGTACAATATTGAATATGAGACAAGGATTTGGCGGTTTTCAACTGACTCCTGCGGTCAAAAATCTCTTGATTATAAATGGCTTGATGTATTTCGCAACGATTTCGTTGGCAAATGTGGTGGACTTTAATCGTCTATTTGCTTTACATCTGTGGTTTGCTTCTGATTTTTACCCGCATCAGTTCATCACCCACATATTTATGCACGGCAGTACAATGCACTTGTTTATGAATATGTTTACGCTCTGGATGTTTGGGACTATGCTAGAGCAGGTCTGGGGGACGAAGCGTTTTTTGATTTACTATATGCTGACGGGGATTGGGGCAGCCTTCATGTATTATGGAGTGGATTACTGGGAAATAAAAAACATGTATATTCCGTTTGACAATGCAATTGCGAATCCTACGATAGAGAATATCCGAGCTTTTGTTGGCTATTGTGGAGGATTGGACGGAATTCAACGTTATATGGATTTTGAGATGATGGATGCCTATCGTAGTTTTCGAGAAACGTATGGCAATATCATACAAAATCCCGATGCAGTCAGTGCTATTTCATTGCAGTCGGCAGGGCTTTTTGCTGCAAAGGTAAAGGCTTCAGTTGCCAATTTACACATCATGTTGGGAGCTTCTGGTGCTGTTTTCGGTATATTATTGGCGTTTGGGATGCTATTTCCCGATATGAAAATTATGCTTTTGATTCCGCCTATCCCAATGAAAGCCAAATATTTGGTCATGTTCTTTGCGGTCTTTGAATTGTATCGAGGAATGGCCAACTCGCCTGACGACAATGTAGCGCACTTTGCCCACTTAGGCGGTATGGTGGTTGGTTACATCATCCTGCGTTATTGGCGGTCAATGGGAGTAAAAGATAGATGATATAGGCATCCGATACTTTTTATTCAATGCTTTAATTTTTAAAAAATAAATTCAATTTTTATATGTCAACTTATGGCAACAGTTCGATTATTGACGACATCCGACATCAGTTTCGGTACGGCAATGTTGTCAACAAACTTATTTTAATCAACATTGCAGTTTTTCTTGCCATACGAATGCTACACTTGGTGATGTATTTGGGTGCAGGTATTTCTTTGGAAGTATTCGAGAATGACTATGTTACTTGGCTGATGTTCCCATCGAGCTTCAAAGATTTTCTGTGGCAACCATGGACGCTGATCAGTTATATGTTTCTGCACACAAGCTTTATGCACATCCTGATGAACATGATTGTCTTGTATATTTTTGGCAAACTGCTGCTGGGCTTTTTAGGAGATAGGCAGGTTTTGCCCATTTACGTTTTAGGAGGCATTGCAGGAGCAGTATTATACATGCTCATTTTCAACATTTCCCCTGCTTTTCAAAACATTTCGAGTTCACACATGCTGGGTGCTTCGGCAGGTGTTATGGCGGTCATGTTGGCGATGTGTACTATGCAGCCCAATTATCAAATCATGCTTTTTTTCATCGGGGCAGTACAAGTAAAATACATTGCAGCCGTTTTTATATTAATAGACCTACTGAAAATTTTTCAAGAAAACCCAGGCGGGCATATTGCCCACTTAGGCGGCGCATTGTTCGGATTTATTTACATCAAGCAACTGCAAAAAGGCAATGATTTGGGGAATGGACTCAATAACTTGATAGATTTTTTGGTGACGGTCTTCAAGCCCGGTCCAAAGAAGCCCAAAGTGGTCTATCGAAACGAGAAAAAACAGGCGGAAACAAGGGCTGCAAACAATGGTAAGGTGCGCAAACCCAACAAAACAGCTATGGAGCCTCAAATACAGGCGAAAATAGATGCTATCTTGGATAAAATTAGTGAATCGGGCTACAATAGTTTGACAAAGGAAGAAAAGGATTTTCTCTTCAAAACCAAAGACCATAATTAAGAATACGGAAGTAAGAAGAGAGAAGCAAGACTTCAATGCATTGTTTGAGAGGTAAGATTAAAACATGATAAAAAAAATCCCATTTCTTGCGTCTCACCTCTTCCTTCTAAAGTTCAAATTGCTCATTTTCATTGAAGCCAGATGGAAAAACCCAAAAAACTATCTTTCCTAAGCAATATTGTTTTCAAACTCAACATGGTTGCCGCACTTGCCTTGTTGCTTACCTATCCTGTGCCTTTTATCAACCCTTCTACCTTTTGGCTAGCTGCGCTTTGGGGTCTGACCTATCCTTTTTTACTGTTTATCAATATCGGCTTTTTGTTGTATTGGCTACTCAAAAGACATTGGCAAGTATTTTTATCGTTGATTGTCATTCTATTAGGTTGGAATTTGTTGACCAAAACGATTGCTTTTCATTTGGTAGAGCACAAGAGCGAAATCACGACTATGACAAAAGATGATGTGGATGAAAATCTCGAAAAAGATGCTACGGATGTAAAAATCATGACCTACAATGTCCAAAATTTTGACCTCTACAATTGGACCGAAAACGTGGAGTCTCGCAATAAAATGATTGAACTTATCCAAAGCGAAAAACCCGATATCATCAATTTTCAAGAGTTTTATACAGACGATAACGACGACAGCCAGTTTCACAATGTCAAGTTGCTTGTCAATGAATTGGGTTACAAACACTATTCTTTCGAGAAAACACTGACCTTGCGAACGACTAATCATTGGGGTTTGGCGACGTTCTCCAAATTTCCGATTGTTGACAAAGGCAGAATCACCTTTCCCGAAACACAAAACAATATCGTTGCCTATTCAGACATCAATATCAAAGGGGATACGGTTCGTCTCTTCAACCTTCACCTTCAATCCATACACCTAGGACGACAAGATTTGAAGTATTTAAAGCAGTTGGGTTTGGGCGAAAACGATGGCAAAAAAGACGAGAAAACCGAACATTGGAAATCGTTTAGTTCAATTGTTAGCAAACTAAAGGCGGCCTATGTCAAACGTGGCAATCAAGCCCGAACTTTGGACAGTCACATTGAAGATTCTCCCTATCGAGTCATTGTCTGTGGCGACTTCAATGACACTCCGACCTCCTACACCTACGAAACCATCTCCTGTAAACTCCAAGATGCCTTCCTTAAAACAGGTTTAGGCTTAGGTGGTACTTATGCTGGTCCTCTCCCCTCTTTTCGTATTGATTATGTACTGCTTGACCCTTCTTTTGAAGCAAGGGCGACAGAAGTGATTCGCAAGAAATATTCCGACCATTATCCAATGACTTGTGAGTTTAGAATTTGGAAATAAAAACAGCTCAATAATTCTGAACCGAGGCTTCAATAGTCTCAAACCACAGATTTTATCAATGAACTAAAATAAACTCCAATAAAAAAGGCTTCCAAACAAACTGCTCGGAAGCCTTATAAAACTTAAATATACATCAACTAACAATCATATTATTTTATCAAGTATTGAAGAGAAGGATTCGGACGACCTACAAAACAAGATTGAGTGAAACCGTATTTTTTGATGATTTGGAAAGCCTGTTTTGCTTCTGTGTAATTCGTTCCAAAATCAAACATCCAATGGCTTCCGTCCACAATTTTCCAACTATTGTTCACTTTCTTCAAAGAAATTGTATTGGGATTGAAACTGATACAATCATCACCACTTACATTTCCAGATGGCGCTTTACCGTTTACGAGAAGGTAAGTGAAAGAAGGATTCGGGCGACCCACAAAGCAAGATTGATTGATACCATAGTGTTGGATGAGCTTCATAGCTTGATAAGCCTCTGTTTTGCTTGGGAAAGCCTTCAAAGAATGACTACCATCAACCAAAAGATATTGACTACCAGAAGGTTTGATGCTTAGGTTTTTAGGGTTGAAGCTTACACAATCTTCTTTGAGAGTAGGTCGAGGGGCAGCTTTCTTTTCCATAAAGATGTTACCAGTTTGCATTCCATTGCAGGTCACGACAAAAAATCCTCTGCCGGTTGTATAGGTTTCATAACTTCGGTGAGTCGCTGTCACTTTGTAGCGTCCTTGCGGCAATTCAATTTTGTAAGTACCTGCATTGGTAGAAGTAATGGTTTGGGATAAACTGCCATCTTCGCTTGTAAATTTGATAACTGCCCCTGCAATTTTGCTGCCTTGAAGACCACCTTCTGCAACGATTCCTTGAAATCCTCCACAAGTTTGTCGGACAAAATATTCGCTGTGTTTTTGGGCGGCTCTTCCGTCTGTGTAAGTTGTAGCAGTTTGTAGATACAATTTGCCAGAGTTCTGTTCGTAAAATCTCAAAGTTCTTTTCGCAAATCCTTGATCGTATTGTGCGACATATTCTCTTCCTATTCTGGTATTACCTCGATAAGTAAGCGCAGTTCTACCCCAATCACAGTCGGTCGGGCTACAAGAACCAAATACTTGAACAGTATTGTTACCTGTAATGACAACTTTGGTAATGTGACGACTGTTAGAGTCTTCGTTTTCCCAAGTTCCATTGATGCCAGCTTGAGCATTGAAGGTAAAGGAAAATAGGCTTAATGTAATAAGAGTGATGATTGCTTTTGCTGTTGAAATTAAGGAAGTTCTCATGATTATTATTTTTTTAAAGGTTTGAGGTTTAATGTTTTTTTATTGAGGAAGTGAGATGTGGGAAGTCAGACCGTTGTACTGTGAGATTTGAGATTGTTTTGCATCTTGCCTCTCGCTTCCCTCTTCTCGCTTCAAAAAATTTATCTGTTTTTGATTTTAAAGTTGTTGTTGGTTCGTGTTTTAATGTCTTTATTGATTTTTGAAGAGCCTGTAGAAGGAATCGTAAATTTTGGATTCTCCACTACTTCAAAAACAGGTACATCATCTGCTTGACGTACAAAGTAGCTACCATATTGTTTGCCATTCCAAACGGTGTACCCACTCATATAATTGATATTCCAAGTGTGTAAGTACAATCCTCCAATCGTTTTTGTATGACGACCATCAGCACTGCGCAAGGTCACACTTCTCATTGCGTGAGGGCGTGCATCATCAACTGAGAGTCCATTGGTTTGAGCGGTAAAGGTTACATTTCTATCTAAGTCCACCAGCGTATAAGCTACCTTACCAGCAGGCGTTCTTTCGATTTTTAGTTTTGCATTTCGTCCATCAATATGTCCTTTGTAGTTGCCATAAAACTGAGTAACGTTCTGAAATCTAACAACTCTTGGAGAGTCTGGAGCAACCAATTTATTGGCATTCCCTTTGGCGAAAACAGAACCGTAGTTATCATCAGTAAATGCAGTCATATAGTTGGTATTCCAAGTATGCAGCATCATTTTTGCAAATTTCTTTTGGGTTCTTTTATCAGCAGTTTGAAGCGTTACATTGTTGAGGATGTGGTCACCGCCTTGTGACAAACGAGGCTCTACGGCATATCCTGTCATAACTACATTTCTATCCAAATCGGTCAAAGTCACTGTCCATTCTGCGAAAGCCTGATTGTATGCCAAGTATTCAAATTTGAGTTTAGCATTGCGTCCATCTAATTTACCATAGTATGTGCCTCCAAATTGGCTGACACTTGTGAAGTTTTGTGCGTGAGCTGCAAAAGTGAAAAGGAAAGTAAAAAGGATTGTTGTGATGATGTTACTGAAAGTTCTCATTTTGATTGTTTTGAGATTGTTAATGTTTTTAAATTTCTTGTAATCACTATTGATGTTGTTTCCGTTTGATTACACCACAAAGATAAGGGTAGGTGAAGGGTCTTGAAAGCCACATTTTTGTTAAAAATAGGAGTCTGGAATAATAAATTGGCAATTATCAATTGATAATAAAGCAATTGAATTATTTTTTAAATAATTTAAGGCCTTTTTACAGTTAAGGAAAGACAACTCATTATGAAACTGTTGAAAAAATAATCCTTCTTGGGTTGGAGTAGGGTGTATTTAGAGAATTTGAAGGAAAGGGTAAACAACAAGCCTCTTCCTCCCTGCAATTGGACTTGGGCTGTGCCGAAAACGGATGATAATAAGAGGAGAAGAGGTGGAAAATGTTGCCTCCTTTTTACGCTTTGCCACACAGGAGGTTTCCGATTGAAGTACACTCAACCACACAATGTTATTCAAATCTCATGGAATATTCAAGTGGATACCCTATTTTTGAAGCTCATTTTAATATTTAAGTTATGAGTGTTCATAGAGAAGACATACATATAGACGGGAAGCCCTTAGTCATTGAAAAACACATATTGATGACTTATGCAGAGCGAAAGGAAGCTTTCCCATCGGTTGTTCAAAAACTCGAAAAACCTGAAGGGGATGACTATTATCCAAATCCCCGAAAAGAAAAAGCCATTGGTTTTTATCGAGATGACAACTCAAAGATATTGGCTACGGCTGATTTCACCATTTTAAGTAAATTTCAAGAGGCAGAGTTGCCAGTGCCTGTTTTTTTGGAAGCAGGCCCTCGGGCAAAACTGTATCATTCGCCTTCTGAAATCAATGTAGCTATTGTAACTACAGGAGGATTAGCTCCTGGTATCAATGCAGTTGTTCATGCCATCGTAAAACGACACTGCAACACTTATGGAATGAGTATGCAGGGCAATATTTGGGGCATTAGAGACGGCTTCAAGGGTTTATTGGACATTCCTGGAAATAAGGTTGTGCTGAATGACAACATAACAGGGGAATGGCTCAATGAAGGAGGCTCTCAATTGGGAAATGTGCGCTATGCACATAAGCCCGGTTTAGAAGACTTGGTTCAGAAAATTAGCGATAATTTGGACAGTAATCGAATCCGCATCTTGTATGTCATTGGTGGAGATGGCTCACAAGAGGTCGCCCATGCACTAGCCGAATACAATGAAAGAGTCAGCGTGATTGGCGTACCGAAAACAATGGACAACGATGTACTGTGGGCCAATCCTTCGTTTGGCTTCAATACCGCAGTGGGCAAAGCCAGTCACATCATTGATGACCTACACACCGAAGCCAAATCTACTCGTAGAATTGGTATTATTCAGTTTTTTGGAGCAGAATCGGGTTTTGTGGCGGCCTTTGCTTCCTTAGCAAACGGACAGGTCAATACGGCTTTGATACCAGAAGCTTTTGCGCCTTTGAGTAAAAAAGCCTTGCAGAGATATTGGGACGATTTGATTGAGGATCTTCGCTTCAAAGTAACCGACCGTTCGCCAGAAGACCATGCATTGATTGTTGTAGCAGAAGGTGTAGCAAAGATACTGGAGGCAAAAGGGTTTAAAATTTTAGGAGAAAAGGTAAGCCATGAAAAGGGCAATTTTATTGATTTGTTTCAGAAAGAAATCAGTGAAAAGGTCAAAAATTCTAAGAGTGAAAAAATGAGTGTATTTACCAATGAACCTCGCCACAATATTCGTTCTGTTCCACCGGATGCTTTTGATCAAATTCATTGTGAATTGTTGGGTTCTATGGCTGTAGATGCTGCTTTGGCGGGTTTTACAGATTGTATGCCCTCCAAATGGTTGGATCAATATGTGCTCGTTCCTTTAGAGTTGGTAATCGGTCGCCAAAAGGGCATTGACGTGAAAGGGCTTTTGTGGAAAACACTGGTGAACAGTATTGCACAGCCGCATCCAATCGGAGAATGACCGCTCAACTTCAAGTCTAAAATCTAACTTCAACACCTATTTTGCCTTTTATCGAAAGGTAAAAATGGATAAAACCTTATAGGCTTACATCTTGAAAGTTTATAGAGTTTTGTTGATAAGGCGAATTTACGTAAAGAAAAACCTATAAGGTTTAGATTCTGAATCATAAAGCGTTTTGCCCTCTACTGAGCCCCAAAATACAGATGGGTTTCTTAACTCTATCTGTGCATTAACTTTACAATAACATAATAAAGGCATAACTTTCGTATCACAACTTTTAGGTTATTTTGCATGTCTTAAAGAGTGAATAGTTCTAAACAAACAAATTATTCACGACCAAAACAATCGCTTAAATGTCGATTATTTTTAAGCATTTATTTATGCAAAATAAACAAAACATGAATTTTTCAAAAAGGCTGATAATAGTCTTAGCAGTATTCTTAATAAGCGTTTCTTGCTTTGCACAAAAAGCCACTATCACAGGAAAAGTAACCGAAAAAGCTGCAAGTGGCGATCAGGCTATTCCTTTCGCTACGGTCTCTATTGCAGGAACTACAATCGGTAGTACGACTGATTTTGATGGTATTTACACCATTGAAGTAGAAGCTGGAAACCACCAAGTTGTTTTCAGCTTTGTAGGTTTTGAGCCAGATACACTAAATGTGAGCCTTTCAGCAGGACAAAACCTCATTCTCAATCACACGCTGTCACAAGGCGATATTCAAATCGAAACGGTGACGGTCAAAGAGAAAGCCAATCGTGAAAGTCAAGCGATGAACTTAATTGACCGAAAAAATGCGACTGCTTTGACCCAAAATATTGGCGCAAAGGAACTCAGCAAAAAAGGCGTATCAAATGTGGTAGAAGGATTGAAGAAAGTGGCAGGTATTTCAGTCGTTGGCAACAAGTATTTTTTGGTGCGAGGTATGGGCGACCGCTACAACAATGCGCTTCTAAATGGGCTTCCGATTGCTTCTCCCGACCCCGACAAAAAAGTGATTCCTCTCGATATTTTTCCTACTGATATAGTCGAAAACCTATCTATCTTCAAATCATATTCGCCTCAATACTACGGCGATGTGTCGGGTGGAACGGTTGCGATTAAAACCAAAGAATATCCGACTACCAAGACCTTGAAGATAGGTATTGGAACAGGCTTCAATTCCGTAACGACTGGCAAAAACTTTTTGAGTTCGCCAAGCATTGATGGTAGTTATTTAGGTTTTAGCAAACAAGGTCGCCAATATCCTACTTCAATTGGAGAAATTGCTTCTTTTGACAGTCGAAGAGATGGATTGGCATTTGACAACAGCAGCAATTCGGTTCGCAAAAACGCACCTTTGAATAATAGCGTTGATGTGTTGTTTGGTAATTTCTTTTCGACAGGTGAAAATTCGGGCTTGGGAGTTTTGTTCTCCGCAGCTTATGACAACGATTACAGCACCAAAGAAGGAGTGTATCGTTTAGTGAACCGTCAAGGAGCAGTTCGTATTGACTATGATTATATTAATTACAGTTTTTCGACCAATACTTCGGCTTTGGCGAGCATGACCTATAAGTTTAGCGACCGCCACAAAATCAGCCTCAATGGAATTTTGGTCAATAGTTCTTCAGACGAAACAAGAGATGCTTATGGCGAGCACTTCGATTATTCGAGTCCTCTATTCAGTCGCCGATTCACCTACAATCAAAATACTTTGATGACAGGTCAGTTGGGGGGAACACATGATTTATTGAAGGGAAATAGATTGAAGCTGAATTGGGCGCAGACGTACAGCATTGCGAAAGCGGAAGAACCCGACAGACGACAGTTTGTATTTTTGGATACAGAAGATAAAGGGCGATTGTTCAACGATATTGACGTGAACGAAAACCACCGTTTTTACAGCGATTTGGAAGAAACCGAAATGGCGAGCAAAGTCGAAGCAGTGTATGATGTGATTCGATACGAAGGTGGTGACAAAGCAAAATTGCAGGTGACAGTAGGGGGAAACCTCAAATCTAAAGAGCGAGACTTTGACTACCGACAGTTCAACTACAACCTCAAAAACTTCGATCAAGGAAATTTGAATGTGGATGAAATTGACACTTATTTGACCCCAACAAATCACAGCGATGGCACTTTCTATTTGGACGAAAGAGACGACCCCGCTTCTGCCAACACTTCAAAACTGGATGTTTGGGCAGCTTACTTTTTAGGAGATTACGATTTGATTCCCAACCGATTGAAGTTGTTGGCGGGCGCACGATATGAAAGCGCAGAACAAAGCATTGAATTCAAAAACCAACAGCAACCGAGCATTACCGAAAAACCAACCTTGGAAGAAGCTTATTTGCTGCCTTCTGTGAGTTTCAAATTCACACCGAGCGAAAAACAAGTTTGGTGGCTTACTGCAAGTCAAACGATTTCACGACCAGGCTTCAAGGAGTTGGCACCGTTTGAGTATGTAGAGTTTTTTGCAGGAGAGCGCACGATTGGTAATCCGCTTTTGCAGAATGGTAAAAACTACAATTTTGACCTTCGATATGAATTGTATCCGAATCGTGGTGAATTGGTGTCCGTTTCTGCTTTCGGCAAGTACCTTCAAGACCCCATTGAGCGATTGAACATTGCTGCATCGAGTGGTAGATTGCAGTCCTTTACCAACATCGAAAGTGCTACTCTGGCGGGTGTAGAATTGGAGTTGAACAAAAAACTGGATTTTTTGAGCAGTGAAGATTTTACGAATACATGGACGGCGGGCTTGAATGCTACCTATTTGTATTCTCAGATTAGCATTGACGAAGCCAATAAGTTGTTGCTTCCACAAGGAGAAGTGAGTGTGGTGGTTACGAATCCAGATAGAGCATTGCAGGGAGCGTCTCCTTACTTGATTAACTTCGACTTGAACTACCAAAAACGCAGTGAGAAATGGAACACCAATGCGAGTTTGGTTTACAACGTTTTCGGCAAACGGATTCATTCGGTAGGAGTGAAAGCTCCAAATGCAGATGGAGGATTGGGAGATATTTACGAATTGCCTGTTCATAGATTGGATTTAGTGGTCAAAAACGAAATCAATAACCACTTTGGTTTGGACTTGAGTGTGAAAAATTTATTAAACCCAAGTAGCCGATTGGAACAAGATACGGATGCAGGAACAATCGAGTTGGAGAACTACAAGAGAGGTATCTCGGCTGGCTTGAAATTGTCTTATAGCTTTTGAAGCGAGTAGCGAGAAGCAATAATTAAAGCTTTGTAACAAAAAATTAACATTCACTTAACACTGAAAAAAGCATTTGAGTGTTAAGTGAGTGTAATTATACTAAACACGAAATCAATAATTTAAAACATATTATTTTTTAACCCAATTAAATTTTAAATTGAATGTTTACAAACAACAACTTTGTAACCAAATGGTCAGGCGTATTCTTATTTTTGACTTTTTTAGCAGTTGGTTTTTCTTCTTGTGAAAAGGAGGACGATACGCCAATGGGTATTAGCGTCAATTGTCCTGCTGATGTAGTAAGTGCAAGCAGCAATGTCACTGTTCCAATTCCTACGGTTTCAGGCGCATCCGGTAACTTTACGATTACCAACAATATAACGAACACAAGCGATGCAAGTGGTTCTTATGCAACTGGCGCAACAACTGTCACCTATACGGTAACAGATGATACAACAGGCGAAACAGCTACTTGTAGTTTTGATGTGATTGTTGATAATGGATTGACTTTCTCACAAGAAACAATTGGAGCGACTACCTACCAAAAAGTGGAAGGTACGCTAACTGGAGATTTCACCTTTGCAGCTACTGAAAACTGGTTGATTTCTGGTGGCATTTTTGTCAATAATGGGGCAACTTTGAACATTGAAGCAGGGACTACTATCTATGCAGCTGATGATGGAACGACTCCTTTTATTGCGATTCAAAGAGGCGGTAAAATCATGGCAAATGGTACGAGTACTGCACCTATTGTATTGACTTCTATCAAAGAGTTGGATGGTATTGCAGGTCCTGGTGAATGGGGTGGTATCGTCATAAATGGTTATGCGACAACGAACATCGGCGAAGGTGTTGGTGAAGGTGGTACGGGTACTTATGGTTGTGATGGCTCAAACTGTGATGATGCTGACAACTCAGGTACTATCCGTTATGTACGTGTAGAGTATGCTGGTAAAATCTTGGGTACAGACAATGAATTGAACGGATTTTCCTTCAATGGTGTAGGTAGTGGTACAACTGTAGAGTATGTTCAAGCGTATAGAGGTTCTGATGATGGATTTGAATTTTTTGGAGGTACTGTAAATGTAAAATATGCAGTTTCTACGGGAAGTGAAGATGATTCTTTTGACTGGACTTTTGGCTGGAGCGGTAAAGGTCAGTTTTGGGTAGCGAACCAATTGGGTGTAGCTGGTGATAGAGGAATTGAAGCGGACAACAATGGTGATGACAATACTGCAAGTCCTTTTTCTAACCCATTGATTTCTAACGTTACTCTTGTAGGTTTTGACGATGGTGATGGTTCTAACACAGGTATGCGATTGCGTGAAGGTACAAAAGGTAAGATTTACAATGCTATCGTTACGGGATTCCCCAACAATGGTATTCGTGTTTCTAACTCTGAGGACAATGCTGCAAGTACGGTGACGACTGACAACATGAACAATGGTGAATTGGTGGTTGCCAACTCTGTTTCGGCAGGTAATGGTACTCCGTGGAAGGATGCCCCTGTTTTTGAAAATGACCCAACGAATACTACCTTAGCAGGTATGGGTGGTTTGAGTGGTTATGTAGGTACGATTTCTGAAAATGCCAAAGATCCTGGTACTTTAGATGGCTGGTTTTCTCCTGGTACTTATATTGGTGCGGTGAGAAGCACACAAGATTGGACTGCGGGTTGGACGAAGCAGTAATACAGAGCAAATTTAACTTCACTTCCTCAACTTAGGTTGAAAGAAGAAAAAAGTACTTTCATTAACCCCAACACAAATGCGAGTTACCTTTGATTAGGTGGCTCGCATTTTTTTTTGTTCTCTTGTGTAGCTCAGTTTTCAAACAAATCATCCATGATTAATACATTGTCTATCAAGCCCAAGCTATGCTGATTGTGCCGAAAACCAAAAGTGGTAATCAGCACCCAAAATTATGGCGAGCAATAATTTGATTTCCTTTCGTTCAAACGCCAATATCTGCTTTGAAGTAAGGATTTGGCATCTTCAATTCTATCAACTGAGTTGTCCAATCGGGAAACTGAATGGCTTTGGGGCGATACAGTCTTCTCGTTCCTATTGTTTCTTCGGGAACAGAAGTAGGCGGTGTCGGCAAACTCGTTTGTTGGAAGACATCTATATTAAAACTGTGGGTGCTGACCAAAAGCATCAAATAGTGGGTTTCTGCTTCCCAATTGTAGTCGATAATGAAAGGGGATTGTTTGTCGTACAGAAACTGACCGCCATAAGAATACACACTTTTGTGTGGAAGTATTTCCTTCACCTTTTCCTCCAAAAAATCGGGATAGATGCCAAAATCTTGTGATAGATAGAGCAATGCACAGTAGTAAGGTTTGTCAGTAGGATTGCTGATTTGGACGCGAAGCTCTACAAAAGGAGGGTTTTTCAAGTCTTTTTCGGGAGGAACGACCGTGTGTTTGAGTATCAACTGCTTGCCTTTTATCTTCACTTCTTGAATCTCCTTGGCAGCGTTTTTGACATAGACCTGCATCTTCAAAGGTGGATTGGGCTGTATATTGGTGCTTGGGTTCTCCAACCTTCTGACAAACAGCCAACGAGCTATTTGATTCAAATAATCCATTAATTGGCGCACACTGTTTTTTTCGTAGGCTTCAATGTGGTCGGTTACGGGGAGGTTGTTGGCGGGCAATAGAATGGAATAGCGTTGATTTTCTGCGTGTACAATATAGTCTGCGGTGCTTAAATCTTTGCTTAGGTGGATAAAATTGGCATTTTTGCCCATTTCCTGCCATTGCTGCTTGAACAACTGAACACCTGCTTCTTCGCCCGAACAATGCACCCTCAAAACGCTTATCATCAAGCCGCTGATGCGAACCTTGTAGGTTCGTTGGGTATCTAAAGACGCATCTGTGCCGAATTGAAGGATGGAATAGTTGGGCAATACACTGAAATTCTCTGCTTTGGTCAGCACCTTGTCTTCTTCGTCCAATAATTCGATGGAGAGGTGAGGATTGTTTTGACTGATGCCGTGCAAAGCGCCCATATCCAAGAACCAAGCCTTTTCATGCTGATTGTAAATCAGGTTGGCTTGTTGTTTTTGGTGCTGGGTAATGCCTCCTAAAAAAGCACGAAAAGGCAGTTCTTTTGCTCCAAAGGAATAAAGCTGTGGTCTTTGTTTGTAGCTGCCTTGTAGCTTCAAAGCCAAAATATTGATTAGATTCCGATAGCTGATTTCCCCTTTGGTTTGCTTCAATAAGGCAATCAAGTTGCTCGTAAAAATACCTTCTCCATTTACTTCATAGGCACTTTCTTTGTCTTCGCAAGCTGCCAAATGCAGGAATTTGCCCTGCGGCAATACGTCCTCTAAGGCAGTAGCTTTCTGAACAGCTTCGGCAGTGATTTCTCCTCCAAAAATAAAATCCTCCCATTTACGTCCTTCTGCATCATCCATCAATCGGCGAGGTGTGAGGAGTGCATTTTTAGCATTACCGCCCGAATGACAGCAATCAAAAATGGTGGTGATTTGGGCTTTGGTTTTTTGGTACAATTGGTGAATCAAATACCGCAATTCTTTGTCTGCCAAAAAACTGCCTTGCCGCTTCAAACGACTGTCGTAACACGCCAATACCTCCAATTTGCCATCAGATTCGTGCTTTTCAAAGGCGGGGTGCGCTTCTTCTTGTCCGCCATGTCCCGAAAAGTAAAACACACAAATATCCTCCTCCGTAGCTTGTCCTAAGTGTTCGGCAAAGGCTTCTACGATATTGGCTTTGGTGGCTTCTTGGTCGTAGAGTTCTTTGCTAACCAACTCTTTGTTTTGGGCTTGAGCGGCTTGGATTAGGTAGTTTTGGAGATTGTTGGCATCGTTGATGCAGCCGTGTAAGGGGCGGATGTAGGGGTAACGATTGATGGCGGTGAGGAGGAGGTAGGTTTTTAGTTTTGGCATAATGGCTTTGGTTTAAGTTGATGATGTATAGAATTTTATGATTTTTTAGAGAATAATCACTATTTATTCAATAAACTCGATTCCTTGAATGATAATTTCGCTGGACGGATTCCTTGTATTTGATAAATGAATAGTGTCTTGGACAGTTGTAAGGTTTCCCTTTCTGTGTATTCGATAAGAAGTTATTTCAACAGGCAATTTATTATCTATTAAACTGCCTATTTTGATTTCGGCTTTTGAGCCCTTGATATGGTTAGTAATGTTTGGAGATACTTGCTTAATTGTAATTTTATTTTTGTTGAAACCATATTGAACTTTTTGTTTTTGAGTATAGTTTTGAGTAAACTTCTCTGATAGTTCAAGAGTTTGAGCAAAAACAATTACACGAGCCACATACCTTAAATTATGTTTTACTATTATGTTTTCGTTTTGACTATATTGCCTTTCTTTAGTGAAACGTCCATTGGGTAATACAGCCCTAATGCCAAGACCAAAATCTACTTTTTTAATGAGACCATCTTGTATTAACCTATTAAGACCATTTTGAATTTCAAAAGGGAGTTGATTCATTTTAGAAGGATTGTGTCCATTATTAACAGCTTCTAAAATTTCCCCACACTTTCCTCTACTGTCCCTACAATACCTATCTTTTCCCTGCGGTGTAAGTTCCGTGGCTATACAATTATCTTCTTTAAAGTTTCTTCTATATAATTCCATTTTTGAGCAAGAACTTGAAGCTGGATTTTGGTTGCATTCCTTACAACAATCTTTAAATGTTTCACACATATTATAATTATTATTTAATATTCAAGAATATTTATAACTTTATCATTGCTTTCATATAAATTCCATATTTGAATGTATAGTTGATTTTTAGGAATTGTAGCAATTCTTTTTTCATTAAAAAAATATGCATATATTATATCTGATTGATACTTGTTTTCATATTTACCACTCCATATAGAAGCTGGTCCATATTTAGAAGCAATAAAAAACACTCTGTTATTTGATGATATATATTGATATTCTTTTGGAGAGAAAGTGAACGGCGTAGGGTCCTTTTCTAAGAAAAGAGGTTCTGAATAGTCTTTCTCATTAAAAAAACCAAGTATAGTTTGAGCTCTAGGGATATCAAATCTTTTAATATTGTATATTTTATCCGATTCATAATGTTCTACGTTTAAGTAATTGGTCTTACTATCCCAAAAATCTGTTTGTTTTAGATTGATATTCTTAAAAAAATTATCATTGATTTTAAATAAGTATAAAGCATTATTATTTTTAACAACAATTTCATTGTTACTATAAAATATATTGTCGTTCACTATATAAAACTCTCCTACAATAGTATTTTTAATCGTATTTGAATTAGGATCTATTAAATATCCTATACAATCTTGGCTTCCAAAAAAATAATTCCCATTTGGCGAAAAAGAAGTCAAGTGAATTGGTTTAGAATCACCAAACTTCCCTATACCTATTTTTGCGCCTATTATTTGTCCGTTTTGGTCAGAGGTATCTATCGAAGTAAAAAACAATTCTCCTTTTTTAGTTCCCGTAGCAATTTTATTCATCTTAGGTGAAAATTCAGCACTTGTTACACCATGCTTGTGAAAAATCGTATCTATAGGTTTAGGCTGTTGTATATTTGCCAAATTCCAAATAATAACCAATCCTTCATCATCTGCACTCAATAAATATTTGTCATTGGGAGAAATAGCAATATCGTTTATCAAGTTCCCTCCATGGTCTAAACTGACAATGTATCCATTGTTTTTCAAAGTATTAAAGACATCTAAGCCAACCCCTTTCTCAATTGTATTTGTTTTTTCGTCTTTCTCTCTCCACCAAAACCAAAAGTCATCTATTTCGTGAATAGCTGAATCCATTTTAGCCAAAGCATTTTCCACGTTGTAGTTGGCTTTTAGTTCGTTGTTGGCTTCGGCTACCAATCTTCGAGCATCGGTTTCTTGTTGCTTTTGAAGTGAAAAAATTAGTGCGCTGACTAGTCCAATGACAAAGATTGCAGCAACTAACACAGCAATTCTCTGCCCTTTTATTCGTTTCTGTAAACTTTTCTTCACAAACTCATCCTCTACCTTATTCAATAAGGTATCGGTATTTGTCTTTCTTCGTTTGATATTTACTAAGTCCTTAATTAGCTGCCATGCAGCCCCCGATTTCAAACGCCTAAGCCTTTCCTGTTCATTGCCTGTTCTAAAGACCATGGCATATTCCCTTTCCTCATTTACTATATCTAAGGAAGGGTTTTTATCCCATAACTTGCTTTTTTTGTTAGAGGTGGTGTTTTCTACCTTATTTGCTTCTATGTCTTCTCTCAATCGTTGAAAAACACCGAAGCCCATTGTAGCTGTTATATTCTTAATCCATTCTTGCAACCGACTCCACCTTATTAAAGCATCGTGAGCAGGAGTTATGTATTCTTGATTTGTTTGTTTATCTAAGCCTTTTACAATCAATCTTTTTCCTAATAATTGATTGATGACAATTTCCCTTCTGACATTCTCTTCTCTACGTCCATATTCCAACTCCTTCAAAAATACCCTGCGCCCTGTATAATCGCTACCTTCTTGTGCAACCATGCGAAGCATCATTTTCTTCATGGTTTTTTGGCATTGTTTGGCTTCTGTGCATAAATCACTTCCGTTCCTTGCGATTACATGAAAACTTTCATAAACTTCATTCGCCTGCCTATGCAAAATGTTGGACACCCCTCCTACTTCTTCATAATCCTCCTTACCAATCATCCGATTCCCTCCTTGCACGCACTTCTCATACAAAGTACTCAAAGCAAAAGAAAGCAAAGGCATTGCCCCAACTTGATTATAGACCTCACTAGCTATCGTATCAACCAAACCCTCTTCAAAATCCACATTGTATTGAGCAGCGGGAAGAGTAATGATTTGTTTTAGCTCACTCAATCCAAAAGGTTTTGCAATAAAGCGGTGCTTGTTTGTCCAATAAGACTCCAATGTTCCTTCCTTAAAACTACCTTCAAAATCGGAGCGAATTGTAATGATTACCTTGAAGTTGCGGATATTGGCATCCAAATACTTCAACAGTTGTTCCTCAAAAGCTTTGCGTTTTTCGGGAGAAGATTGGGTGATAAGGTATTCGTATTGGTCAATGACCAAAATCGTATTTTGAAGCTTACTTTCTATGCCCTGTTTACTTAATTCTTCTTTTTCCTTCGCTATTTTTTTCTTCAATTCCTCCTCACTCAACTCCTCTTTATTAGACACTTGCTCTTTCAGAACTTTTTCTTTTGCATAAGCAAATTGAAGAGATTCGGGTAATGTACCGGCTTCCAAAGGATGAATGACCAACCTGTGTTCATATCTTTTTGACTCCATCAATTTTGGCAAAACACCTGCCTGAACCAAAGAAGACTTACCACTGCCCGACATTCCTGTAACGATTGTAAATGGATTGCCTTCAATTTGTTGATGAAAACTTTGCAGCACCTCTGCTTTATTTTCTTCAAAATCAGTACTTACAGTAATAAAATCATTTTTATTCCAATACTCTTTTAGCAAGTTTTGCGGATAGGTAGCTTCAAAATTTGTGCTGACCGTCAAGGCAACTTTGAAGGTAGGAACTTGAGGTCTTAGCCATTTTAGGAGTTGTTTTTCGAGCGAAAGACATTGCCTATCACTCCATTTATCGTATTGTAGAACAAACAAAACGGTATTTTTCAGTTTGCTTTCCAAATCTACCACATAAGAATTGGTCGGTAAACCTATGTTCTTCAAGGTTTCCAATACATTACCCGATGGTTCAAGGATATGAAAATCAGGATAGGTACTTATTTTCTTCAATTCTTCTGCAATCGTTTGGTGCATGTCAGAAGAATCTTTAGGCGAAGGAATTTGGATGAATGTCAAAGGATTGCCCTCTACCAGGTGTATTACCTCTGTAATGGATTCTTCCCTACCATAAAAATAATCGGCATCTTCTAAAGTATAAGAAGCCAATCCTTTGTATGGATTTTGGTTGGGTCTATCCAACAAATTGGTTTTTCGGAAATCTTGGGTTAAGAAAATATACTCTCCCCTATCATCTTGCGGAAGCGAAAAAATACTGGGTGTCTGTCGGTACTTATTGCTGTGCTTGCCGAGCCGAATAGACATTGGAGTGACTTTCTGCCTCAAATATAGGTGCAACTCCTTTGCGGTAATAATGCCATCTTTTTCTTTGGGAATAATGTCGGCTTCTCCTTCTATACCTTTGAACAAGGCATAAGCAAAAGGGGAATGGTCTGTATTTTCCTCTGCAAGACCATGAGCACCATAACCTCTGACTGTATCCAATGCCGTTTCGTTGTAAGAAGCAGAAGTAATTACTTCCCAAGCTCTATCTGAAACATATTGGTCAAAAAGTTCTTTGTAAATTCGTTTGGGTACAATTTGAAGTTTTCGAGAACTTCCTGCCCATTTGAAAGCTCCTGAAAAACAACAATCTAAAACCAATAGTAGATGCCTGCAAGGCAAAGTATCAAGGGCTGCATAGAGTTCATTCATAGAGATGAATGTGTTCGCTATGTTGTTTTCGTCTGCATCAGCGGGAAGTAAATATCCTTGTGGCAAATCTTCTTCATTGTCCATTGCCACCCCATGTCCTGCAAAATAGAACAAGACTCTATCGTTTTCTCCTACTATTGCAGGTAATTCACCCAACAAGGTTCTTAATTCATGGGCTTTAGCATTTGGGTAGGTTGATGTTCTATAGCTATGAATTTCTTGATTTAATACTTCTGCCAATTTTTGGGCATCATTGACAGCCGTTTGAAGTGGCGTAACGTATTTGTAGTCGTTGATACCGATGATGAAAGCATGGGAGGTGGTGAAGTTGGGCATTGGTGGTAGTTTTTTTCGCATTTGAAGATAGATGTCGCCGAACCTTGCAGGTGTCGGCGAATCTTTGGGGTTATTATTCGATGAGCAATTTTATCGCAGAGTAGGGTTTGAATCCTATCCTGCGATAAGTGAGCTATAAAAGAGAGACAAAAAACACTGAAAACAAATCACTTAACTTTTACTACTATTGAGTGGTAAATACTGTTGAGCCTTGAAGATTCGGTACAATCGAAAAGTCAAAAACTTACTTGTATAGATTAAACTAATTGTATTAAGTGCTCCTCGATTTCTTATTGTTCATTATGTTCATGGTCCCAACAAGTACCTTTAAATGTACTTTCATCTACCTCAATATCCTTTGCAGAAGGCACACGCTTGCGTATATTCTCCTCCGATGGCAAGTCAATAAGTCCGCCTCTTGTTGTCACCACTTCTCCTGTCAAGACCAAGGTGATAAATTTTTCCCAGGGAAACTTAATCCCTGGGTCTGTTCTTCGAGAAGGGTCTAAAGCCGCATGAGAAACGATGTGTTTCAAATTGGGGTATTTTGCCCAGCAATAGCGGGCTATTTGGGCGGTTATTCTTAATTGCCAATCAGAGAATGAGTCGACATCATCTTGTAAATTGACTATTTCGACTCCCAAAGAAACATCGTTTAAAAGCCCTTTCCCATCGTTGACTTGTGGATGTGTCGCTTTGTTTTGGACATGCCAAGCCCGTTTCTTTTCGCTTGCACATGCCCAAACCAACTCTTCATGTCCATATTCTTCTTCGGCTGGCACCAACCAATGAAAACTAGCAGGGTTCTCCTCTCTTTTCATCACCGAAATCGCCCCAGAAGAAGATGCACCTACAGTAGCGTGAATTACCAAAGTCGTAATGTGGTCGAGGGATTCAGAAGTTCTTTCGTTGGTACAATGATGCCAATAATCTTTAATATCGGGATACCAAACTTCAGGTAGCTGAATACTGTTTAAATCAGGTCGTCCTTCTTGTGGCAGTTCAAAAAGGTAATCTTTTGGGTCAAGATTGTGTTCATCAATACCGCTCTCTACCTTCAAATACTTACCATATACGTATTCTGGTGCCAATTGATACCAATTCCCTTTCTTTGGGAGCATTACCTTTACTCTATTTCCCTTTTTCAAAGTACGACTTATCGTATCACTTGAAGCAGATTTGGGTTCCCATCGCACATTCAATGAGCCATTTTCTCTTATACCTATTACTGTTGCCATCTTGAAATCACCTTCTTCTGGCATAGGATTCGGAATAGGTATAGGGGCATCTTTTGGTTTTTCTTTTTCAGCCATTTGAACAGCTTTTAGAGCATTAACCCGACCATATCCAAATCTTATGGAATGTCCATTGATATAACCATTGGGGTCGTTAACAGTATCTTGAATTTTATCTGCTGTTTTTTGGAGGATGTCTTTTACCCGTTTGGCAGTCAATCCTTTATTGGCTGTTAAAATCAAACCGCAAATGCCTGCTACTAAGGGGCAAGCACTCGAAGTACCTCCAAAGGAAGCGGTGTAAGGGTTTCCGTTGTCCATAAAAATACTTTGTGGCCTCCAAGTATAATTATAGCCTACAGAACAAGTTGTAATAGAGGCCTCTCCACTAGATGAGGCTGCAATACTTACTTCCTTTCCCTGAAAAGAATAAGTGGCTACCTTATCTCCACTTGTAGAGGCGGTCACACATATCACATGAGGGTCGGCAGCCAAGCCACTCACTTTTGCTGTTCTACTTGGATCTGTATTTCCCGCAGCAAAGCATATAATGCATCCCTTTCCATTTCTTCCTTTTGTCGTAATTTCCTGCAACTTATTTTTCAAAGAGCTTCCTATTTCGCTACCTTCCCCTAAGCCCCAACTACAGCTAATAATATCTGCTCCATTATTGGCTGCATGATTGAACCATTTGATTACTTCTTTCTCATTAACGGTATGTATTGCCTTAATTGGCATTAATCGAGCATTGGGGCATGCACCAACTGTTCCTGTACGATTGTTAGTTGCACCAACAGCTACACCTGCACAGGCAGTTCCATGAGCTTCATCTCTTTCGTTCACCTGATGCCAAACAGAAAGGTTCTCTGTTTTTAGAGGACGGGGATTGGTACTGTTATCAATAAAATTATAGGGTGCAACGACTTTTGTTCCATCACCATATAAATCAGGGTGGTCTATATCAAAGCCTGAATCAATAACAGCTACTACTATTTCTTTGTCACCTAAAGGAGGTTTGTTTATACTGTGTAAATGTTTCCACGTTGCAACAATTTTGGCATCTGCGCCTTGAGTAAATTTACTAGGAGAAAAGACACCACCACCTGTACCCCCAACATAGTAGTATCTTGAAGGCCCTTCATTTTCGAGGTGCCATTGATCCCGAAACAATGAATCTGTAGGCGGTTGGAAAGCATATTCCACCAAATTTCTAAAGAAATCAGGTTCAGCTATTTGAATCGTCGGTTCGTTTTGTAATAATGCTGCTGTTTTTAGTGGATTAGTTGATTTCTGAGTAATTTGTACCCAATACTCATTGTCCGAAATTTTCTCAATAATATTTAAATGGTATTTTCTAAATAAAGACAGTATTGTTGTTTTTTCAGCATTTGCAGAAAACACGACATAGAGTGTACCATCAGGAATAAGAGGAACATTTGATTCACCAAAATAAAAAACATGCGTTCCCACACTCACATTAGAATCTTTTCTTGCTTCGTCCAATGAAGATTCTAAATCGTTTGATGTGCTTCTTGAAGCGGGTACTTCAATTAGGGTAAAATCACCCATCACTTTGCCTTCGGTGGCTTCCAGTCCACGAGTTGCGCTTGTCACATCTTGTTTTTTCTTTTTGATGGCATAGGTCGTTGGGCTTTTTTGGAAGGTGATGGTTTTTCCTCCGTAGTTTAAGGTTAGTTCGCTCATGTTTTTGGTTTGTTTAGTGGTTACAATAGTAATAAATTATCCAAATATAAAAAATATTTTTTTTAAAAACAATTTATTCGACCTTCAACATCCTCTTAGTAATACCTTGATTTTTCATAAACAACTGATAAAAATACACTCCGTTGGGTAAAACTTCCAAATCAAAGGATGGGAAATATTCACCACAACGCCATGCCCTGCAAAATAAAACAGAACATGGCAGTCGGGTGTAACTAGTTTAGTAATGCTTACTAACAGATTTTAACACTATGAGTAGTGACCAAACAGAATTTTTAGCTATCTCATGTTGTTGATAATCCCCATTCTGGTATTGCGGTCTTGTGCATTGTAAGAAGGACTATTGTTTTGATATGGATTCCCTTGATAGTAATTAGCTGGTTGCTGTTGTTGCTGCATCATGGCTCGGTAGTTGTTCACCACCATTGCACTTTGATAGGGATTGCTTTTTGCCAGAATCAAATTATTGGCTTCGGCAAGCACATACATTGGGTTCATTTTGAAGTTGTTGAGAAGATTTTGCTTGATGAAGGCTCTTTCTTGATTGGTCAATGCTACGCCTTTTGCCAAACCCATGAAATGGTAATAGACATTGACGTGTTGTTGGGTCAATTTGTAGCCATAGACTTGGCTGACGGTTTGAGCCTGTGTTTGTTGAGAGGCGGTTAAGCCAATGAAAAAGATAGAAAGAAATAAGACTGTATTTTTCATGATGAATGTGTTTTGTGGTTTATAAAATTGTGAATTGCCTAAAGTGAGGCATCGACTGTTTCTGAATCAATTGTATTCGTCCGCTTGTCATAGGTCAGTTTGTTCCCATTTAGCCAATCCGTAAATCCTGCATCTCCATGTTTCTTTTGTAAATCTCTTGAGCTGACTGCTGTTCCTTCTACAGTAACTGTGGTAAAGAAAAAGAGGCTTCCGTATCTTACCACTCCGTCTATCAGCAAATCATATTCTGGTCCAGCTATTTCTAAGGCATTGTCCATCGCATCTTTAAGATTCCACCCTATACCTAAAAAGTATTTTTTTTCGCCTTTAACTTTTTTTCCTTGGGTTCGGTCAATATCAAGATTGACATTTTTTGAACTGATAACTGTAAAATCAACAAGTCGAACTGAGCAGCTTGAAAGGGAGAAAGTAATAATTAGTAGAAATACTATATTTTTTATTGTCATTTTTTAAAAATTTAATTAATTATTAAATTGGAAATATTATTTTATTCTGTTACATTTGTTTAGCTGATTACTGTCTATGAGCTGATTTAATTCCTGAGCTTCATTTTTAAATTGGTTTCTATTACCACAATCACACAATTCAATAATTGGATCTTTATTAATAATCATTTTTTCCATATCCGCCAATTTAGGAGCAGCATCCAATTGTGCATAATCTTTATAGCTGATATTGAGGAAAGCAGTATTTTTTCCTATTCCTCGATTATCAAGTAAATATCCTTTATTGAGTTTTGTGGGTATGGCTAATTCTCCTTTGTAGAAAATATCTTTGGGATGTGGATAACTGATAATTCTCCTTTTGTCATCAGATAAAAGAATAGGAACTTTATCATAATATGCTTCCTTGGTTTTATACACAATGGTTGGTTCGCCCTTTGAAAATTCAATTTTAACCTCTTTTGGTTTTTCGTTGTTTGAAATTGTATTGCTTTTCGGTAGTGTAGAACATGAAAAAAAATACATTGAAATTATGATTGATAGAATATACTTCATGGTTAATTGCTTATTTTAATGAACTTTTTACGTACAATCCCTTTATTGGTCTTTACAAGAATGATATATGAACCTTCTAACATATTAGATACATCAATAGTAGTTTCATCCTCTTTCTTAAACAACAGTTTACCTGCCGAATCGAACAATGAAATTTCTTCGATTTGGGAAGCCTCTGATTTCAGACTCAAGTAACTTGTCGTGGGGTTGGGAAATAGGCTAATGTCTGAATTTTTCCAAATGTCGTCTATTGCAGTTACAACTGTTCTTTGAATTTGTATCTCAAGTAAGTATGTTCCAATTTGACCTTGAAAATATGGGGCAACATGGAAATACACTGTCTTTCCTCCTGAAACAGTAAGACTACCGTTTATTACATCATCGTATATGTCCGACCAAGAACCACTCGCATTATAGGAAAACAACACATCGTTGGTATAGGATTGTCCATTTCCACTATCGTAACTATCATGAACACGAGGCGTAAGGGTATAAATATAGCCTGTGGGCAAGGATACTTTGTAATAGTCATAGTCGTTCCCAACATGGTTATTAGAATTTGTCGTTTTTAAGTTTGCAGAGTTAGCTGAAAAAGTAGGTGTCAAATTATATGCACTACTTGTTGTATTGTTGTTTTCATAAATATCTGGGGAGAGTTGCGGTGCTGCAACTGTGATTATGATTGGGTTATTAAAGAATGTTGAACCTACCAAATCCCAATCACCACCATCAGGCTTTTGCCATGTAGCCAACAAGTAAGAACCTGGTTCAAGACCCAAATTAGAGGTTGAAAATGTAAGCCCATTTTGGTAATGACAATTGGCACACAACGACTTTTCTGTAAATTCGTCAAGAGACTCCATCCAGTTGCCTTCTAAATCGTGGACATCAATAGAAAAGTCTCCGAAAAAATCATTAGCCCCATAGTTTGCCACATCTAATGTGAAGCTAGCCGATTGATTTTGAATTAGGGGGTTGGAAGAAGGCACAATGTCGGCATACAATTCTATGTCGTTCTCATACACTATTTTAATAGGGATGAAATTAGAATAATCTCCTTTTCCAACGGCATACCATTCATTGTCTGGTTTTACATAAATCCCAACATAGTAGTCTCCAGGTGCTGCATCTAAACCAGAATTAGTAAAATCCAAACCTCCCGTATAGTGATAATTTGGTAACAATCCATTACTTACTGTAAAGGTTTTTATATAATCAATAAAATTGCCACTGTCATCAAACAAAGCCGCTGTAATCTCTCCATAAAAAGTAGTTGTACCATTATTGACAATGTCTGCATTTACTGTAAATTCTTCTCCCCATTGAATCGGATCTGGAGAAACTGTAATGTCACTATACAGGTCAATGCGTGTAGATTGTGTTCCTGTTCCTGATGAAGGTTGGACACCAATAATGATTTGTTGATCGCTATTATAGCCGCCATCTCCTCCTCCCGTACCTAATGAGCCAGGGTTCAGTGCGTTGTTCCAATAATATCCATCGGAATTTCCGCCCCATCCCCAGTTAAAATGGAAATAATTGTTATTATCATATCCGTCACAAACAAAGGCATGTCCACCACCACTTCCAAATCCAGCATGAAGTATTGGACGACCAGCATTTAGCTCTTCCTTCATTACGTTAATCCAACCCGATGCTGTGTAGTTTGCTCTGAAAACTCCTTCCAAATTTGGAGAATACCCGAAATATGCTTTCAAAGCATATTCTGAAGTAGATTCTGGATTATTATTGCTGTATTCCTCTAGTACATAAGCTCCGCTAACTTCTGGGCTATAATTCATATCTACACTTACTCCACAATGATACATTAGTGTGGCAACAGCATCATTGTATGAATTTAGAGTATTCGGCATGCTTCCCCAATTATAAGTTGTGGCACCAAAATTAGCTGATAAAGTACCATAGTCGCTTTCTATATAGGAATGATAGCCTGTTCCTTGTTGAGGGTGATTCCAAAATTTCATTATTTGTGCCATTGCAGTTGCAACACAGCCTGTGACAGAACCTCCTGGACAATAAGAATTATAATATGGAGCCTGATTCCATCTGGTTGCCAAGAGTGGATTAACACTAGGTAAGAGTTGTTTGGTTTCATTTGTATCGCCTGATATTAATTTATTCCATTTCTGTTTTATATCATTGGTTGCCTGTATCCCGTTTTCGAGAACATACTTTATCTCATTTTTATACTGCTGAAACCATTTTGCAACGTGTATAGGCATTCGTTCTTGTGAGAAATTGCCTTCGTTAGAGTATGCTATTATTGGTATCAATTTATCATCTCCCGAAACAACTACAAATCCTTCATTATCGATATTAAACACATAGTACAAAGCTATTGGTACTTTAATAATTTCGTTGTTCAATGTTACAGCTTCTTCTCGATGAACTAAAGATGTGCTAATTGATTTGGAACTTTGAGGGACTACTTTTGTAGTGTAAAAATTTACCGCAACTTGTTGAGCCATTTGCTCGCTGATAGGTTTTGCATTTAAGCTATTTATAGTAAATGCCCATAATAATATGAATATTAAGTAAGTTTTTTGCATAATGTAAATTATTTTTGGATTGGAAATAATCAAGTCTATTGTTTTGTCATATTATAAGAACAAACACTTCCTGAAAAATTCAAGGTTCCATTCATATTGCTTCCACTTATGTTAAAAGAACCACTAACGACAACTCCTCCAGCTCCTACAATATTTTGGCTGGGTATGCTTACTGTGCCACAATTGGAGGAGAGTTCACCATTGAAAGTAAAAGCAGTTCCGCTTACCGAAACCACCACTTGATCTTCCTGTGAAGAAGTACCTATTGCCATCGTAATATTGCTATTAGAGCCTACACAGGATTCTGTTCCGACATAAGTTCCCAAAGCATCACTCGTACAGTCCTCCACTTCGTCTTTTTGGCAAGAGGAGGAAAACATTACAACTGTACTAAAAATTATTGCGACTAAAAACTTGGTTTTAAATTGTAAATATTTCATGGTATGTTATTTTTTAACATTATTAAATTTAGCTATATAGGAAGAAGTATTGTTTTAGGGCTCAATTTCTACTAAATGTTCTTGCCATTCTTTTGGAGTATTTGCCAAGTCATATACTTTTAAACTAGGCGTATCTATTTTTGAACTTGAAGAAGAAAGATTTACATTCATGTATTCATCATCCAGCTTGTACATCGCCCCCATAACAGGATCCACAATGAGCATGCCTATACTACTTTGGCTAATAATACTTGCACAACTATTTAAGAACAAGATACAAGTAGCGAGTACTAAAGTGCATATTACTTTGTTCATTTTTATAATGACTTATAAGTGAAAATGATTGTTGTTTTCTTTCATATGTAGTCTAGCGATTACTGATACCCCACTATAATCGCTACCTGATAGCTGTAGTAACTATAGCTGTCTTCGTTGTGTGCTTCTATTTTGTAAGTGCTTGTCAGCCAAGGAGTATATTCGATATAAGTAGCTCCTTCATCACGCGATTCGGTATTGGACTTTACCGTACTTCCACCTCGAGTGAGATAGACATCCGCATCATACACCCCATTTTCGGAGATAATCATGACGGCATAGTCAACCCCTTGGTACATTTTTTTGTATTTATACACATATTGGTCTTGTGCATAGTTTCCATAGTAGGTATCTGCAATGTCATAGCCTGCTGCCAATAAAATAAGCTTGGCAGCGGCTACTTTATCACTAAAATTTTGGGCTTGAAGATGAGGTGTGAAATTGCTTAATACGACTGTTAGAAGAAGAATGGGGATGTGTTTCATGGTAATGGATTTTTAAAGATTAAAAAAGTATTTAAATGTCTTGCTGTTTTCCACCAAAGGTAAAGTAGATAAAAATAAATGACAATATAACTTTAGTTACTATTTGCTATACATACTTCAAATACTTATTGATGGCTTCGGTGCGGTTATTAACTTGCAATTTTTTGTAAATACGATGGATATGTTGTTTGACCGTTCCTTCACTGATTTGGGGGTTCAGTTCTCCCGCTATCTCTTTGTATAATAATCCTTTAGCCAAAAGATTTAATATTTGTCTTTCCCGCATAGAAATTCGTTGAATCAACTGAGTATTGGGGCGAAAACTCCGCAAGACTTTACAAGCAACACTTCGGCTCATCGGCGAACCTCCTGCCTTCCATTCTTCAATGCCTTTTATAAGCCCTTCTGCCCCCTCTTTTTTTAGTATATAGCCCGATGCTCCTCCCTTCAAGGAGGCGAAAATGTATTTGTTATGTTCATAAGTAGAAAACATCAAAAAAGAGATACTTGGGGCTTTTCGGAGGATTCGCATCATACATTCGATACCGTTCATTTGAGGCAAGTCAATTTCCATTATGACAATGTCAGGTAGGGTTTTGATTATTTTTTTGAATGCATCTTCTCCACAAGAATGAATGTCAATGACTTGCATACCTTCTGTCTCTTGCAGTGCTTCAACGAGGGTTCTCATCCAAGCCTTTGAGTTTTCTACAATGCTGATTTTAGTAGTTTTAGGTGTATTCATAGCGATATAATTTTTCCACCTTGACTACTACCAAAGAGTAGTCAAATAGATGTGATGTGATAGAGTTATCTGATTTGAATTTTGAATTAAGACGCTTCTTCCTACTGTTCCTTAGTTTTATAGTCGCTTGTTGTTTTGTGAAGTGTATGTGCGTGTGTGGATTAGCTAAATAAAATTAGAGCCAACTGTTATGGGAGTGTGAATTTTAAGCAAGCGACATTGTTGTTGTTTCGGACGAATTGTTGGAATGTGTGTTCGGAGGAGAGGAGTTCTTCAAAGTTAGATTCAGTACCTTGACTTCTTGTTGGTAAAAAAAGATTATCAGATTCTAACTGTCTTACAATAGCTATTAAATAAAAATTTCCTCTGGAAGGCAAACCCTGCGGTCGTACTTTAAAACGATTATCTGCATTTGGATTATCTTGGGTAACTGTAATATTTCTTAAAACTCCAGCAAGTGTCCAGTCATATACAGAACTCTCTATATTCCTCCAGTAAAGATTTAATTCTACATTCTCAACATTATTCAAACCTCTATTCCATATTCTCACATAAATATAATTCACCTTGTTATTGGAGATAGTTATATTTTCTCTAACAGAAGGCTCACTTCTACCATCAGGTCCAAATGGGTTACCAGAGGAGGGGAGGAGTGCAGAGTTTTGAGGAATCACAATTATATCAGGGCTGCAATCTATAGAACCTAAGAAAGGAATCTCTCCACTATCTGCAGTATTTTTTCTAATATAAACATCTGGTAGTAAGCATAATTCCACTTCTATTATTTTTCTTAAATTGGGCATTACACCAATACTAGGCAAAGTTTCATTTATTAGAGAAGATGAAGATTCAAAGATTCCATCTGCATTGACTGTGTACTCAGTATTCGCTACTGTTCCGTTACGGGGGTCGGATAATAAGTAACGCATCTGAAGTGGAGATAAGGGAATCTTATTTCTTTGCTTATAAGCACTTTGGAGAAGTATTGCAGCACCAGCAATGATAGCTGATGCCGCACTGGACCCTCCAAAATCATCAGAGTAATTATTATATCTATTATCTTGATAATCTTGATTTTTAATATTTTCTCTACCGTTGAATACATTTCCTATTCCACCTGCTACCACATGTTTTGGAGAGCGATAATAAGTGCCTTGTATAGGAGCAAAACAATCTATTCGTTTACCGTGATTTGAATCTCCTCCTTGACGATAATATACCCTTGTATTTTCTTCATTTGCTATTGATATAGCAGCAGCAACCATTATTGCACCAGAATCTTCGTTTTGATTTAATTTTGGTATATCCATATGTCTTGAAACACCTAAATTACTGTTACCATTTCCTGCGGCTTCTATTACAACAAATCCTAGAGCAGAGGCCAATCTAATCGCATCAAAATTGGCAAATTCAACCTCTACGGGAAGCTTTATATTTCCGTAATATATTTTTTCTACTTCTAATAGCAATATGTCACCTGTATTTACTTCACCATTGATTAATTTAGATATTGTTTTGAGGATAGCATCTTCTATATAACCATTACTACGCCTCCATACATTATCTAAACCTCTTATCTCATTTTTATGATGAGAGGCGAGTTTAACATACTTTGTTTCAGGAGCAATTCCTTTGATACCTTTTTTATTATCTGTTGCAACAATAAGACTTAGTGCTTTAATCCCATGGTCTCCAGCGTACACCTCTATAACTCCATTTTCGTTTTCATATTGGGTGGTATCTGCATTATCATTTGCTATTAAATCTGCATCACTTATGTTAGGTAATTCCAAGTGGGGAAACTCCCACCCCTGTTCCAAATCAATGAGTCCTACTTCTTGTCCAGTGATTTCTTGAGTCCACAACCATTTTGCATCTATTCCCTCTATGCCCGAATTCAAATATGTTTGTCGATCATCAAAAGAACCAGGGTTTTCGTTTTCAGTAGGATCGTAAACCAAAAGCTCTCGATAGGCAAAATCAACTTCTCCAAAACTGTTAAATGCTTTAACGATTGTATATAAACTATCTGTAGTGTTTCGGTAATCTATTTTCCAGTAAGTAGATAAACTTCTTAATGGTGGGAGATCTGACTTACTAGCAATTTCCTCAATTGCCTTTAATTCTTGAACTGAAATATGATTTATTAACCTTTCTATTGCTTGAGGTTTGGACTTTACTTTATCAATTATAGAAGATAAACTATTTCCTTGGGAGTCTCGGACAAAACTAAATAAATCACTTCCTTCCTTATAGGCATATTTATCAATTAATCTAATTATGATATAACCGCTAAAGGGTTTATGTCTTCGTAGTTGTGGAGGTAAAGGAGTGTTGGTATATTTATATTTACGTTTATTCATTTTTCACTAAAAATTGAAGTGATATATAAAATTTCGGAAACATGAGACAAGTGAAATATCTTCTCATATCACCGAAACTATTGTTAAATTAAGTGTTATGAAATAGAAATACTTACAATTATGTATATATCTTTAGTCTCTGTTCTTTCACCAACAGTTTTTAACCATATATTACCAGTATCATAGGTAGCAGAAATGTTTACACTATATATTTTAATAAATGAAGATGTTTCTGCGCTTGCATCAATTAAAATATAAGAGGAGTCATCATCAACGGCAGAGAGTCCGTCAATAGAGTGAGCAGTAGCAGGGAAAGCTCCAGAGGCCTCTGCTTCAACAAATTCAAATTCCAGATTATTATTTGGAAAACTAGTTACAAGACGCAAGCTGGTTTTATCAACTAATACATCTTTAACATTTGCTAATAATATAGGGTGTTTTCCTATATCGACCATACCTGAACTCCCTGCTAAAATAGAAGTAGAGATATTAGCTGAAATGGTGGTAAATTTAGGGTCACCCGTTGGTCCACCTGTTTCCTCTGTTCTAAGATTCGTTCCATCTGTACTGTTAGGTAATTCATTGAACTGATTCAATAATTGTTGATTGCTATCAGATTGCTTGGTCAATAAATCAATAATCTTCTCAAAAATAGCGACTTTAGAATTCATGTGGTTACAAATTTCTAATTAAATAATCAATATTGATTACCTCACAAATTTATCAAAAAACACCTTTTTAGACAATAAGGTGTTTTTGCATTTATCTATTTTTTACCTACCTTGTATATGGAATAAAGAAATTATAATAACATGAGAATTAATATTTTAACAAAAAAATATTCTTACAACTTATAGCCATATAGTCAAGAAAATAATTGATTCATTTTTTTAATTTTTCTTTTCATGCAGAATAGTCGCTTATTCCATTTGTTGGAAATTTTTAATACACGAGAGATTAGGGAGTTGCAACAATTCATTCAATGTGAGCTTTTTCATACCAATAGAAAGCAATTTGAGAAGGTTGTTCAGCTTTTTAGTAAACTCATTTCTCCAAGATTTAAACTACAAAAGCCTGATAGAAGGTCATTGGCTATTGATTTATTTGGAGACAACAGAAATGCTGATAGAAGATTGAGTATCCACATTTCTCAAGGAATTGATTTGGTTCAGAAGTATTTGATTTACAAAGATCAAACAGAAGATTCGACAAAATATAATCTAGCATTACTAAGTGCTTTAGATAAAAAGAAAGCCCTAAGACTCTTTAATCAATTAAGAGGTAAAATAGAGCGAGATTTAGAAAATGTAGAACAGAAAGACAGCAACTACTTCTTTTATCGTTATGTAGTAGCGAAAGATAGTTTATTGGAAAGAGGGGTACGAAATAAAAATTTAATGGAATGCAATGAAGATTTTAAATCTGCTATTGAAAACTTGGACTTGTTTTTTCTAATCAACCAACTCAACTATGCCTGCCAAACAATAAATATCAATCATATTCTTCATTATGTTGAATATCAATTTCCACTCTTAGAAATTATCGTACAGGAATTACCCCAAACCCCCTACTTTCGATTACCGCTCGTTCAAATATACTGGAACGCTTATAAGTTACTAGTTACGAATGAAAAAAAATATTACATTTCTCTTAAAGAATTATTATTCAATCACTACATCGTATTGTCAGAATATTATCAATTCAATTTTTCTACCAATTTACAAAACTATTGTGTTCAGAAAATAAATGCAGGAAACCCTAGCTATTTCGCTGAGTTTTGGGAGATTTCTCTTTTTCAAATAGAAAAGAATATTCTAAAAAAATTAACACTGGCTTCCTACAAAAACCTAATCACAACAGGTGTAATGCTCGCCTTAAAACAAGAAACACCAAATTTTACAGAAGTCCTCCAATTCATAGAACAGCATACAGAAAAACTCCCATTAGAATATCGAGAAGAAGCTGAAATCTATGGGCAGTCTTACATAGCCTTTTATCAAAACAACTTCAAAACAATACCCCAAAAACTAATAATCAGTCAAGAAGAAGCCCCTCTAACCATTTACAAATTTGAAGACATTTACTACCAAATAGATGCTCGCCGTCTATTGGTTATGACTTTTTTCTGTTTAGACGAGGATGATAATTTTGATAAGTTGTGTAACAATCTAAGTGTCTTTTTAAATGAACGAAAAGATTTTATTCCAGAAATAGAGGTGACAAAAAACCGTCAATTCCTCATTATCATCAAAAAACTCTTTTGGCTTCATGGCAACCGTACAGAAACACAACAACAATTATTTCAACTCAAAAAAGAAATTGAAGAATGTCTGCATATTTCAGATAGAACTTGGTTATTGAAACAAATAGAAAACAAAATGAACAAATGAATACACACCAAAAATAACGCATACCTCATAGCAATACAAATAAACACCGAAAATGATAACCAATTCTATACACTTCCCAACCAATTCGTCATAATCTTCACCCCATGCTCCGTCAAAACCGACTCGGGGTGAAATTGCAATCCACATACATCGTACTCCCGATGTCGAACCGCCATCACCCGATTTTCATCGTCCACAGCCGTCACCTTTAATTCATCCGTCACCGTATCCGCATCAATCATCCATGAATGATAACGAGCCACTGTAAACCGATTTGGCACACCTTCAAACAACAATTCACTCTTGTCCTTCACAATATTAGGAGTTGCAATGCCATGCAACACTTCATCCATATTCACCAACTTTGCACCAAACACCTCCCCTATCGCCTGATGTCCCAAACACACACCCATAATGCTCTTAGTCGGCGCATATTCCCGAATCAAATCAATCATAATACCCGCCTCTTCGGGAATCCCTGGTCCAGGCGACAACAAAATTTTGTCGTATTTGGCGGCTTCCTCTAAGGTGATTTTGTCATTGCGGATGATGTCCATTTCGTCGCCATGCCCCAAAGCTCGAATGATGTGAACGAGGTTGTAAACAAAAGAATCGTAGTTGTCTAAAACGAGAATTTTCATGTTGCTTTGAATTTGTGTTTGAGTTTTCCTAAATCTTTTCCAATTCCAATACAAGTTGAACTTGAGCTTTGAATTTGCATTTGATTTTTAAATACTTTCCGCCATTTCAATCGCCTTCCGCAAAGCCCCCAGCTTATTGTTCACTTCCTCCAATTCCTTTTGAGGCACAGACTTCGTGACAATTCCTGCACCAGCTTGATAGTACAAGTGGTTGTTTTTGCTCAAAAAAGAGCGAATCATAATCGCCTGATTGAAGCTGCCATTGAAGCCCATAAAACCGATGCAGCCTCCATAATAACCTCGATTGTTGCCTTCATAACGGTCAATCAATTCCATTGCCTTGTGTTTGGGCGCACCCGAAAGCGTACCTGCGGGAAAGGTATCAGCGACCAATTGAAGAGAAGTAGTATTGGAGTGAATTTTGGCAGTAACTTTAGAAACGAGGTGAATAACATGAGAGAAATATTGCACCTCTTTATAGGTTTCAACCGTCACCTCGTCGCCATTTCTACTCAAATCATTTCTCGCCAAATCGACCAACATGACGTGTTCAGAATTTTCTTTGGGGTCTTCTAGCAACTGCAAAGCCGCTTCTGCATCTGCCGCATCATCACCTGTTCGCTTGAAGGTGCCTGCAATCGGATGAATTTCTGCCATGTTGTTGTGAATCACCAACTGCGCTTCGGGCGATGAACCAAAAATTTTGAAGCTGCCATAGTCGAAGTAAAACAGATAGGGAGAGGGATTAATAGACCGCAAAGCACGATAAACATTGAATTCATCGCCTCGAAAACCCTGCGAAAATCGACGGGATAACACGATTTGAAATACATCCCCTCTTTGGCAGTGGTCTTTTCCTTTTTGTACGATGTCCAAAAACTCGGCATCCGTCAAATTCACCCCTTCTGTGTCGTGCGTATTGAAGCCAAAATAGGGAATGTTTTGGTTTTTAATGATGGACTGTACTTCCTCCAATTGAGAAGGTGCATTTTCATCATATTGATGCTCAAAGATGTAGAGTTCGTTTTTGAAGTGATTGATGGCAATCACGATTTGATAGACTTGATATAGAATATCGGGAATGCTACGGCTATCGTTTTCAAAAGTGCTGATTTCTAAGTCTTCAAAGTATCGCACTGCATCGTAATTGCAGTAACCAAAGATGCCATTGTCTATAAAATCAAATTGGCTTTCTACATGCTCAAAGCCATTCACAAATTCATCCAACAACCCCACCAATGTTTCACGATTGGCTTCATTCGTTTGACTACTTCCATCTGGAAATGCCTGTGTCACTTGTCCTTTTGCTACTTCAAATCGAGCAATGGGCTGACAGCAGATATAGGAAAAACTGTTTTCTTTGGAGTGGTAATCGGTACTTTCTAGTAACAGACTATTGGCGTATTTGTCCCGCAAACGGAGGTAAATACTTACAGGTGTTACAGTATCTGCAAGCATTTGATGGGAAACGGTTTTAGCCTTGAAGAGTTTTTTGGTTGACATATTTTGATTTTTAAATAAGCGAAAACTTTGTCAACGGTTGCAAACCTTGACAACAGTTGAAGCGACAGGCATTGAACAATCTACTAATACTTCAATTTTGGCAATCCCGCAATCTCTCTCACCTCCATCAAGGTCTGCTGTGCTACCTTACGGACATTAGCAGAAGAGGCGTAAATCTGTTCAATCACCTCTTCACGATTTGCCTCCAAAACAGTTTTTCTGTTTTGGACATCATTGGTTAGATTGACAACCGCATCCGCTACTGCATTTTTGAGGTCGCCATAACGCCGATTGCCATTGTTGTAGAGTTCGAGGTAATGTTTGTGGGCTTCTACTGCACCCGAAGCCTTCATCAGTTCAAAGAGATTTTTCACTCCTGCGCTCATTTCCGTACCATCTCCATCACCTGTATCAGTCACAGCTGAGCGAATCTTTTTACGAATGGATTTTTCAGGTTCGAGCATAGCGATATAGTGTTTTTCACCGAGGCTTTTACTCATTTTCTTGGTCGGGTCAGCCAAAGAAAGAAGCTTTTTGATTTCGGTAAACAAAGGTTTTGGAGGATAAAAGTAGCGTGTTTTGAGGCGTTTGTTGAAGCGTACCGCAATGTTTCGAGAAAGCTCCAAGTGTTGTTCTTGGTCTTTGCCTACAGGCACCAATTGTGCTTTGTAAATCAAGATGTCCGCAGCCTGCAAAACGGGATAACTGAACAAACCTGCCGACACAAAAGCATCTTTGTCTGTATCTCCCAGTTGTTGTGATTTGTCCTTGAATTGGGTCATCCTGCTCAACTCTCCATAAGAAGTAAAGTTGCTCAAAATCCAAGTGAGTTCGGTGTGTTCGGGAATCAACGACTGAATGAATAGATTGTTTACATCTACTCCACAAGCTATCAAATCTATGGACAAATTAAGCGTACGGTCGTGTAACTCCTTGGCTTTATAGGGCATCGTCATGGCGTGGTAATCCACTACTCCATAAAAACATTGGTAGTCTTCTTGAAGTTTGACCCAGTTTTGGACAGCTCCAAAATAGTTGCCGAGGTGAATATCGCCTGTAGGTTGGATGCAGGACAAAATCCGTTTCTTTGTTTCCGTTCCCTCCTTTGAAGAAGTTTTTTTTGTTTTAGTGGACATTGCGTTTATATTTTGATTATAGTTGGTGTTTTTGGAATAAGACTTTTGAAGTTTTGAAAGCCTCAAAAGTCTATTGATACATTATAAAAATAAAAAAAGCTCGTTGTGAGAACAACGAGCCTTTCGGATTTACATCATACAATACATAAGATGTTGGTTCACACAATTTTTAAGTTTGTATGTGCCACCACCAAGTATTTTTTGTATTTTGTATCATTTTCTAAATTGTATTTTATGCTGCAATAATAAGTGATTTCCTTCAAAAGAACAAATTTTAGAACAGAGATTGTGAAAATTTAGTTCCTTCAATCTTTCAAAAAAAGAAGGCACCTCTCCTTGCGGAAAGATGCCTTATAAATATGCAACCACTCACTCTTTTTTATTATTGTTAAAAATCAGAAAGGTGTGTTTCTTTTGTATGTTCTTTCTGATTTATTGTAGTGTGAAATCAGAAAGGTGTATTTTCCTCTGTGTGTACTTTCTGATTTTATTGTGTAATTTCTATTTGCAGTGAAACTTGTTTTGTAGCGCTGCTGTTTGATAGTTTTGACTATGGGCTTCAATGAGCGTTTAATAATGTTTGCTTTTTTTTAAAAAAAGAATATTTCCTGTCAATTGCAGCCGTTGTATAGTCTTACATTTGTTCGCTTTTTCACCTTTTACTACAAACACATATTATGGTACGCTGGTTCTTTCGATTGCTGTTTAAACTTTTTGGTTGGAAAGTGGACCCAAATCTACCCGAAGGTGCACGCAATTCTGTAATGCTCGCTGCTCCTCACACAAGCAATTGGGACTTTCCCTTTACTATGGCAGCATTTGATATACTCAATGTAGCAGTCCGTTATACCATCAAAAAAGAATTTAACTTTTTCATTATTGGTTCTATTCTCAACTCTATGGGTGCAATATGGGTTGACCGAAGTCCCAAAAAAGAAGGCGAAAAACGCCGCAGTATGGTGGAAGTCATGACCGAACTTTTTCAGGATAGAAAAGAGCCTTTGGTGATATTGGTGACTCCTGAAGGTTCTCGAAGTAAAAGAATACACTGGAAAACAGGCTTTTACCATGTAGCTATGAATGCCAATGTCCCTATTGCGTTGGGGTATGTGGACTTCAAAAATAAGATTGCAGGAGTAGGGAAGGTAATTCATCCAAGTGGTGATATGGAAAAAGACATGCGTGAAATCATGGAATTTTACAACAGTAAAACGCCTAAGATTCCCGAAAATTTCAGCGTTGATGTGCGGTATTTTGGGACTGAGAGGCAAGAAGTGGGAAGCGAAGGGTAAGATGAAAAACGCAATGACCATACAAGTAAATCTTCAAAAATGAATCAACCTCACCTACTCAAAGTCGCACTCGCTCAAATTGCTCCTGTTTGGCTCAACAAAGAATCCACGATTGCCAAAATCAAAAGCTACGTTCTGGAGGCTGCTGCAAAGGGCTGCGAACTGGTCGTTTTTGGCGAGGCATTGTTGCCTGGTTATCCCTTTTGGATTCCGTTGACCAATGGCGCAACCTTCAATTCCCCCGTTCAAAAAGAAATCCATGCCCACTATATTCGCAATGCCGTTCAGATTGAAGCGGGTGATTTACAGGATTTGTGTCAAACTGCAAAAGAACACCACATCGCTATTTATTTGGGAACAATAGAACGAGCTACCAATCGCGGCGGACATAGTTTGTACTGTTCGCTGGTGTATATCAATCCTTTGGGGGAAATAAAATCGGTTCATCGCAAATTGCAGCCTACTTATGAAGAACGCCTCACTTGGTCGCCTGGAGATGGGAATGGACTGCAAGTGCATCGATTGAAAGACTTCACTTTGGGCGGTTTGAACTGCTGGGAAAATTGGATGCCTTTGGCGAGGGCTGCAATGTATGGTTTGGGTGAAAATGTGCATATTGCAGTATGGCCTGGCTCTGACTCCAATACAAGGGACATTACCCAATTTATCGCCAAAGAATCGAGGTCTTATGTCTTGTCGGTTTCGGGTTTGATGCGTGTAGAGGATTTTCCGAAAGATACCCCTCATTTGGACAAAATTCTGCAAAATGCGCCTCCAATTTTGGCAAACGGTGGTTCTTGTATTGCTGCTCCAAATGGAGAATGGGTGCTTGAACCTGTTGTTAATCAAGAAGATTTGATTACTGCAACCTTAGATATCAATCGAGTGTTTGAGGAACGACAAAATTTTGACCCTTCGGGACATTATTCCCGCCCTGATGTCACGAAGTTGGTGGTGAATCGGGAACGGCAGTCGGTGTTGAAGCTGCAATGAATGAAAATTACAATGTAAATCAAAATAACAAAAAATCTATGTTACAGTTCGGATATGTTGCTTTGACACTCTTAATGATTGTAATTATTTTATTTGGTTACAACCATGCTTTGAAGGGCGCAAATACGCCAACAGATATTCGCAAAAAATACCTCAGTAGGGCTTGGATAGGTTTGTTTTTGTGGATAGCTTATACTTTTGCAGTCGCAAAATCGGGCATTCTTCAAACCTTTGATTTTCCTCCAAGATTTCCCATCTTTTTGATTTTTCCCGCTTTTATTTTTACTGGCTTCTTTCTGTTTAGATACAGAAATAGTGACATCATTGCAGCCATTCCCAAATCTTGGTTGATTTATTATCAGACTTTTAGAATAGGCATTGAAAGTTTATTTATCGCTTCTGTTGCCGCAGGTGCATTGCATCCAGAGGTGACATTTGAAGGCTACAATTACGACATTGTGTTTGCAGTAACAGCACCTTTTGTCGCTTATTTGGTATTCAACAAAAAACTCCTTTCCGAAAAAGTGGCATTGGCGTGGAATTACTTGGGTTTGGCAGTCATTGCAAGCATAATATTTTTATTCATCACCACCATCTTTTTTCCTTCCGTTTGGAGTAGCACCGAACCTTTAGCACCGATGAATATTGTGACTTTCCTGTTTGTTTTGGTGCCAGCTTTTTTGATGCCTTCGGCGGTGTTTATGCACATTTTATCCATCATTCAGTTGAGTCGAAAAGATATTGCCTAACTTTGTAAGTCCATATAAACACATTGAAGTAAACAGAAGTGAAAAAAACAAACGACGATTCCATTAGCTTAAACAAATTTGTTAGCAGCACAGGGCTGTGTTCTCGTAGACAAGCCGATCAATGGATTGCACAAGGGCGGGTGACGATTAACGGTGAAATTGCTCAATTGGGCAATCGAGTTTTTCCGAAAGATGCCGTTCAGGTAGATGGCGAGACGGTTCGTAGAAAAAAGAAGACTCTGTATATTGCCTTCAACAAACCCGTTGGAGTGGTTTGCACGACCGAACACAAAGAAAAAAACAACATCATAGACTATATCAATCACCCCGAAAGATTGTTTCCGATTGGACGATTGGACAAACCTTCGCAGGGTTTGATTTTTTTGACCAACGATGGAGATATTGTCAACAAAATCCTGAGAGCGGGCAACAATCATGAAAAGGAATATTTGGTGACGGTTAAACAACTAATTGTCCCCGAATTTATCCTCAAAATGCGAAGTGGAGTACAACTGGAGGAAACGGTCACGAAAAAATGCAAGGTCACACAAATCAATGGCTTTACCTTCAAAATCACTTTGACGCAAGGCTTAAATCGGCAAATACGGCGTATGTGCCAAGCTTTGGGCTACAATGTGACCAAGTTGATTCGTACACGCATTATGAATGTCAAGGTCAATACCCTAAAAGTGGGTCAATGGCGTGAACTGACTGCTGCCGAAATGCAGGAAATCAACGATATGATTGCTCATTCTTCCAAAACGGAAGAGGCTTCGGAAGACAGCAATAGGCGAAAATTGAAGACCAGCAAAAAGAAAAGAAACACAAATTTCTCTCCTTCTTCTGGATCGAAATCCAAAGGCTACAAGGCAGATAACAATGAATCTTCTTCCAAATCTAAAAAATACCCTCCTAAAAAAAGATTTTCGGCTTCTTCAAAAAAGAAAAAAAAGGGTGAGGAAAAAATCAAATCGACTGCAAAACGAAGACGCAATAAAATGTCTTCTAAAAAGAAGAACTTGGATTAACCGAATAACCTAAAAAAATCTATCATGGAAGAAATACCCTCCAACGCTTTACGATTGGGCAGGCAGAATGTAGGTATTTGAAGAATTGATTGTTAGATTTTACAACACTGTTTTGGAAGATGAACTACTCCAACCGATTTTCAAACACATGTCGGCAGAACATCAAAAGCATGTAACGCATTTCATTGCAGAAGTCTTTGGTGGGCCTAAACTCTATACTAAATCAGGGGGTAGCCATTTTAGAATGATTTCAAAACATTCGATTTTGTGAGATATCAAGCACCCGAAAACGAATAGAATATATGACCCTACAACAACTCGCACACCGATGGATTGCAGCTTGGAACAGTCATGACCTTGCTGCAATCATGGCATATTATGCTGAAAACATCGAGCATACCTCTCCAAAAATTGCTGCTTACTTCAACATTGCAGATAGTACACTTCGAAGTAAAGAACTGCTGCAATCTTATTTTGAACAGGCATTGCAGAACAACCCGACTTTGCACTTTGATTTACAGCACATTTTGGAAGGGCATAACAGTGTCGTACTGATTTATCAGCGAATGAACACAGCTTTGGCAGGGGAATATTTGGAGTTTGATGAAAAGGGCTTGATAGTGCGGTCTAAGTCGCATTATAAGGGGATTTTAAATTGATTTTTTCAAAATAAAAACTTCATCTGTTCTGTTTTTCATTTTTTTTCCTGTGCAGAAAATTGAGGTGAAAACGATTTTTAGTTGGACAATGAGAACACCAAATCCTCCTACAAGGATTCTCAAAGAACCTTAAAATTATACTACACTACTCCAACTCCACCAAAATCGGACAATGATCTGAATGTTTCACATCAGGCAAAATACTCGCTCCAACCAAACGGTCTTTCATTGTAGGCGTAACCGAATGATAGTCAATCCTCCAACCTTTGTTGTTGTTTCGTGCATTGGCTCGGTAGCTCCACCAAGAATAGTGATGTGGGTCGGTATTGAAATAGCGGAAAGTATCTACAAAACCACTCTCAAACCAATCATCCATCCATGCCCTTTCTTCGGGCAAAAATCCAGAAGTATTTTTGTTGCTTTTGGGATTGTGAATGTCAATCGCTTTGTGGCAAATGTTGTAATCGCCAGCTACCAAAAGATTAGGAATCTGTTCTTTCAATTGGGATATATAAGAAAGGAAGTCTCCCAAAAATTTCATTTTGATAACTTGACGAATATCGCCCGAACTTCCTGATGGAATGTAAACACTCATTACCGAAAAATCGTCAAAATCAGCCCTCAATATTCGTCCTTCACAATCGTAATCAGCCAATCCAGAACCTACTTCAACATGATTCGGTTTTATTTTGGTCAAAATTCCCACACCACTGTAGCCCTTTTTTTCGGCGCTGTGCCAATAACAGTGATACCCCAATGCCTCAAAAAGTGCATTGTCAATCTGTTCAGGTTGTGCTTTCGTTTCTTGGATGCAGACAATGTCGTAGTCATTAGCAGCCAACCATTCTACCAAGCCTTTTTTGATGGCAGCTCGAATACCATTTACATTGTAAGAGATGATTTTCATAGAATTATTGAAGTATTTTTATGCGTTTACTTTTGTCGAAAGATACATTTTTTTCAATAAAAAAATGGTTAAAAACAGGCTTTGTTGATTAAGAGAGTAAATCCCTCTTTTGTGAAAGAAAAATCATTTTTTGATAACTTTATTATTGTTATATTTAGGTTTTTTTAAAAACATAAATATATTTCACATTTAGATATTATACTAAAATGCGTTTATCCCATACTTTTTTAAGAAACTATATTAAAGAAAAAGGAGGATATGCTCCTACCAATAGAAAATTCGAAGGACTAAAAAAAGAAGATGAAGTATTTGAAGATGAATTAAAAAAAGATTATCGTTTTATGCAACGTCAATTTAAAGCTTTTTTAAAAGCTTTTGAAGAAACTCAAAGAAAGCGGCATAATAAACGAAATATACACCTAAATATTCCTTTTCATGTAGATTATATCGAAATTACTTTTTTCAAATCATTTGGAGGCAGTTTAGAAATGAATTATAGGGATAAATATGGTATCGTACCTATAAAATACAACTACTTTAATCAAAATGTTTTTTTTGCAATTATTGATAATAATAAGTTCGAAAGATTTAAAAAAGAACTTAAAGCTTTTATTAACGCAAAAGATGTAAAACAAGAAAAAGGCATTGATTTTCATGGCATAATAACGCTGATTAAAGAATTTTACTTTTATGGTTCAGAAAAGATTAAAGAGAGTTGTGACTCTAATTTAACCTATTTACAATTGGTAGATAATCCAGAGATAGATACGAATAATTATTTACTAAATCAATTACTTGTTTTTTTGCAAGAGAATAAGGTTGTTTATTATTATGATAGCTATTCTAACACAATAGAAATTCGCAATGTAAATGAAGGTGTTATAGATATTATTGCAGACAATTTTGATATTGTGTATAAAATTAACAGTATTAGAACAACAAAGGTAAGTGCAAGCAAATATGGACAAATCGGGCGGAATTATAGTTTTAAGGTTTCTCTTAATGAAAACACTCCTATCGTCGGAATTATAGATACTGGTATAAGTGACTTGACACCTTTGGCAGATTTAATTTTAAATAATGACGATTATGATTTAACCAACACTGGTGCTCAAAAAGACACTGTTGTTCACGGAACATCTGTTGCCTGTTTAGCTGCCTTGGGTAGTCAGATTTATAATTCTACAGAAACAAAAACCTATTATTCTGATGCAAGATTACTTTCAATTAAAGTGCTTGATAACGATTATGGTTATTTGGCTCGTTCAGAAGTATTGGATTTAATACGTAAGGCATACAAAGAATATAATGTTAGAATATTTACTCTTACTATAACAGAAAACCATAGAGAACTTAAATATAATGAAGCTATTTCAAAATATGGATATTTATTAGACAAATTGAGTTATGAACTGGATATATTGATTTTTATTTCAGTAGGAAACTTTAGTAAAATCATTGATTTAAATAAAGGTAAACCTGTTGAGTACCCACAGCACTTTAAAAGTCAATTAACAAACCTTGAAGCTCCTTCAGATAGTATGAATAATCTTTCTGTTGGTGCAATAGCTGATAATTTTGAGTCAAATTACTATGGAGGTTTAACGCCTAATAAATCTTATCCAGCAATCTATAGTCGCACCTATAATTTTAATTTTGAAACCAGTGGTATTTCTGTAAATCAGAAAAATAAACATCTTTTTAAACCAGATGTTGTTCATCACGGAGGAGATTATTCTGGGTATCCTGATTACGAATACAATGGACTATCTGCTTTGAAGCTATTGAGTTCTGCTCTTAATGCAGATGGAGGATTCCACCGACATTTAGGTACCAGTTTTTCTGTTCCTTTGATTGCTAATATTGCATCAAAAATATTAAGACAGTATCCTCGCCTTAACATGCAATCTGTTAAAGCATTGATTATTAATAGTTCTTCCTATGCTTGGGGAACAAAATCAGTTCCAAAGGAATTAGAAGATGTCAAATCAATTATTAAGCATTTAAAGGGACATGGATTACCTAATGAAGAAAGATGCCTATGGTCTAATCCAGATGAGATTACATTATTTATTGAAGATGAGATATTTCCAAAGGAATACAAAACAATACCTGTTAAAGTGCCTCAATACTTGACAGAAATGAATCATAAAAAGGGGGTGCTTGAAATTACAGCTACACTTTGTTTTAGTTTTTTACCTGTTGAATATAATCACATGGCATATTGCCCCATACATATTACTTATGGATTTTTCCAAATGGAAAAACTTATTGAAAAAAAGAAAGATGGGAGGATTAAAATGAAAAAATTAGAGGATATAAAAGTAACTAATTTTGGATGGGTAGAAGATTATTATTACAAAAGAAAACTATTGAGCAATGTTCAAAAAGTGAGTTTTAATTTGTCTAAAAAATATTTACTTGACCAAAACTGTGAATTTCAAGTTGGAATAAAATCAAGCATACATAAGCTTTTAAATATACCTATTAGAAATCATTATGAAAAGAGGCATTCATTTTCATTAGTTATTAACATCAAAGAAAAACCTCTTGGAGGAAAAACACAAGGAAGATTATACAATGAAATGCAAGCAATTAATAAACTTGAAGTTATAAGTGAATTGAAAACCGATGCTTATTTAGATATTTAAACCTGCTATTTTTTCTTTTTGAATCATATTCTCCCATAGCTTAGTGTTTATTTTAATAAAAAGTGGTCGTACACTTTTTTCACTAGTAAACTCATTAAGAAGGAGACTACGTTTAATTGATTTAACAAGGGTATTTTGTATTGTATAAAAAGATGCCCCGACACAGTTCTCTATAATGTTATCTAATTTATTTGGATAATCAAATATAAATTGATCAGAGGGAATAGTTTTATTGATAAGCTCTTTTATTTGCTCTTTATTAGGAAGTTCTAAATTTAGTTTTAGGTCAAATCTTCTTAATAAAGCATCATCAATCATTTTTATTTGATTAGTAGCAGCAATAAGGATGCTACTTTGTGGAAGATAGTCACATAGTTGTAATATTGTATTTACAACTCTTTTCATTTCAGCATGATCTTGATTGTAATCTCTAAGTTTTCCAATAGTATCAAACTCATCAATAAAAATAATACATTCCTCTTGAATTGCTTGCTTAAAAATAATCCCTAAATTTTTGCTGGTTTCGCCCAATTTTGAAGAAACGATTGCACCAATATTTACAACTATCATTTCTTTATCAAGTTCTCCTGATAGAACATAAGAAGCTAAGGTTTTTCCACAACCAGAGGGACCATAAAATAATACTTTATTAGAAATTGGAAGCCCTATTTTTTGAAGTTTTTTTATGTTTTGGTGTTCCTTTATAAAGAAATTCAACTCGTCTTCTATATACTCTGAACTCACTAAGTGTTTTAAACGATAATCAGATTTAAGTTTTTCTATAACTAAATCCTGCAAAGCTCTATTTTGCTCTCTTAGAAAGAATTGTGGGGAATCAATTCTAACCAATCCACTTCCCTGTTGTTCATTTACAGCTTGTTTAATAATTGTTTGAAGCTCTAATGCCAGATTAACTTTTCGAGTCTTTTTAGAATGTTCAACTAATTCGTTTAAAGCAGACAAAAGCCCTTTTTGGTCATTCTTTAAACCAAATTCAGCTATATCTTTTATGTAATCAGATTGTGTCATTTTTTATTGAATCGTAGTAGCAAATTACTAAAAATAGTACAATAATTGTACTAAAATTTAAAATAAAAATAGATTTTTGAATAAAATAATTCAAAAATGTAAAGATATTTCTTTTATGCACTAAATCCCATATTATTCAAGTCCAATTCGCAATTCACACACAATCAGTTTTTTGTTTATAAAAAGCAACTTTGAGGTGAGAAAAACGTTGTTAACTAATAACCCTAAAAATGAAAGCGAAAATAAACTTTAAAAGATAAGAATGAGTCAAAAAAATAACGGAAGACTGTGCAACATTCTTTGTTTCTCACATCTTTATATTCAAATGCAATCCATTATTTCATTCTGACCACATCAAAAACCCTATGTCACTGTGAAACCCAAAAACCTACTCTACGTCTCTATCCTTACTGTGATTTCCTTAATTGCACAAACCACTTTTGCACAAACGTATCGCATTAGTGGACGAGTCATTGAAGACCATTCTGAGGAATCCATTCCCTTTGTCAATGTTTTTCTTCAAGGCACTACGACAGGAACGACCACTGATATGGACGGCGGTTTTGTGTTGGAAACCGACCAATTGGCGGACAGTATTGGTGTGTCAGCAATTGGCTACAAAACACAGTACAAAGCGCTTTCTAAAAATTCTGAACAATCCGTTTCTTTCCGATTGCTTCGTGATGACATCTTGATGGATGAGATTGTAGTTCTTGCAGGAGAAAATCCAGCGGATATTTTACTCCGAAAAATCATTGCCAACAAGCACAAAAACGATATTGACCAATCCGATTTTTACCAATACGAATCCTACAACAAATTGGAGGTAGATGCTGCCAATTTGACCAAAGAATTGATGGGTAAGAAGCTATTGAAGCCTTTCGATTTTATCTTCGAAAATGTAGATTCTGTTTCTGAAGAACGCCCATTTTTGCCACTTTTCATCACCGAAACCATTTCGGATTATCACTACCGCAAAGACCCAAATGGACAGCGTGAGATCATCAAGGCCAGTAAAATTTCGGGGACTAAAAATGCCAGTTGGACGCAGTTTCTCGGCAATATGTACCAACAGTTTGACATCTACGACAATTTCATTGAAGTAATGGGCAAAAACTTCGCAAGCCCTATCTCCAATATGGGTTTGGCGAATTATAAATACTACTTGGTGGACAGTGGCTATATTGACAACAAATGGTCCTATCAAATCACCTTCAAACCCAAACTAAAGCAAGACAATGCTTTTATTGGCGATTTTTGGGTGGCAGATACCTCTTTTGCAGTACGTCGAATCAGTATGGAATTGTTGGCAAAAGAGGCGAATATCAACTTTGTGAACAAGTTGAGCATTTTCCAAGAATTTGATGAAGTGAACGATTCTATTTGGGTATTGAAAAAAGACAAGCTGATTGTTAGCTTTGTAACGACTGGAAAAATGCCCGAAATCATTGGTCGAAAATCCACTTACTTCAAGGATCACCTCTTCAATAACGAAAAAACCAAACGAGTCTTCAAAATCCCCGAAGACATCATTGTTCAGGACGGAGCGATGGACAAAGACGAATCTTTTTGGGCCACAGCACGACACGACAGTTTGAGTAAAAATGAGAAGGCAATTTATGCTATGGTGGACAGCATCAAACAAATGCCTTTGGTGAAAACCTATGTTGATATTGCGACGGTGGTCATTTCGGGCTACAAAGAATTTGGAGCCATTGAGGTCGGCCCCTACTTCAATGCGTACAGTACCAACATCATAGAAGGTTCGAGGTTTCGGTTGGGTGTTCGGACGAATACAGATTTCAGCGAAAGGATGCAATTCAAGGCGTATGGAGCGTATGGCACAAAAGACAAAAGCTTCAAATATGGCGGAGAAGCCTTGTTTGTGTTGTCCAAAAAACCTTGGCAAACCTTCAATGTAAAATTCCAAGACGATTTGGATGTCGAAAGTCCAAATGCCGAAGAATTTGGAGAAGACAATATTTTTGCAGGATTGTATCGCCGAGACGTTCCCCAAAAGTTGATGCGTATCCGCAAATTGGAGGCGACTTATAGCCGAGATTGGAGATGGGGATTGTCGAACCAATTGAGTTTTTCGAATCGTCGTTTGAATCCATACTTTGATTTCTTCAATTTTGGAAAGAATTATGACCCAGGCATCGAACCCGCTCGTACCATCACTACTTCCGAAGTCAAACTCAATACTCGATTCTCCTACAAAGAAAAATACATCTATCATGGCTTCAATCGAACGGCTATCAATTACGACAAACCAATTGTCAACTTATCTTATACATTGGGAGTAGCGGGTGTATTGGACAGTGATTTTACTTATCACCGACTGGATTTCAGCTTCAAAGATTGGTTTTATGCAGGTCGTTGGGGGTATACAAGCTATGTTTTGCAGGGCGGAAAAACATTTGGTACGCTGCCCTTCTTGCTCTTACACAATCACCCCGGCAATGAGACTTACTTCTTCAATACCTACTCCTTCAATCGCATGGATCAATACGAATTTGTCAGTGATACTTATGCTTCATTGTTCGTAACGCATTACTTTGAAGGCTTTTTGATGAACCGAATCCCGCTAATGCGAAAACTAAAATGGCGTTCTTTGGTGAATGCAAAAATTGCAGTGGGTAGTCTTTCGGATGCCAACATTGCAGCTAATACCGACCCCACAGGCACACATAAAAACTTTGGCAACTTTGAACAAATGGCGGATTGGCAACTTCAATCCCCTACACTTGCCAAACCTTACGTTGAAGTCGGTGCAGGTATCGAAAATATTTTTCACCTATTCCGAGTCGATGCAATTTGGCGTTTGAGCTATACAGATACGCCTTCTAAGGTGGGAATTCGAGCAGGAATGCAGTTAAAATTTTAGGTTTAGGCGAATTAATATCTCAATAGAGGTGATAATAAATGGGTTATTGATTATTAGCTTTTTATACTAATCAATACAACACTGAAATTGAGGATTCACTAAAAAATTGTAGCTTTTTTTGCTATCTTCGCAAATTTTGAAGCATTAACCTAATTTTTCTTACAAATATGCTTAACATTATTTTATTTGGACCTCCAGGTAGCGGCAAAGGAACGCAAGCTGCACTTTTAGTAGCAAAATACAACTTGGAACATACTTCAACAGGAGATTTGTTACGTGCAGAAAGAGCCGCAAAAACTCCCTTAGGATTGCAAGCTGACAAATACATCAAATCAGGCGAGTTGGTCCCTGATGGAGTGGTTGTTGGTATGATTCACAACAAATTGACCGAAAAAGCAAGCGAAGTACAAGGGTTTATTTTTGACGGCTTTCCTCGAACAGTCGCTCAAGCCGAAGCATTAGACAATCTTTTAGCCGAAAGAAATTTAAAAATTGATTTATTGCTTTCTTTGAGGGTACCCGAAGAAGAATTGGTCAAGCGTCTTTTAGAGAGAGGTGCTACTTCGGGTCGTAAGGACGATAGAGATGAATCTATTATCCGAAACAGAGTAGTTGTTTACGAAACAAAGACTGCTCCTGTAGCTGACTATTATGCTAAGCAAGGCAAACTGGTAACAATCAATGGAGTTGGTCCTCTGGAGGTTATCAATCAAGCCCTTTGTGAAGAAATAGATGCAGTCAATACTTCAACTTATAGTAGCTAAACATTTCTATTGATTTAGGAATCAATTTTATATTCAAATAAGAAAATACAACACGAATATCCAACAATAGATGGATATTCGTGTTTTTCTTTTTAGTTCTTTCTAAATAGAAAAGACCAAAAGCTTCGGAAGTTTGTATTAGAAATACCTATATACTTTCGATACTATTCATTTTTCAAAATAAAATCTTAACTCCTTCAATGGCTACGGACAATCAAAATTTTGTAGATTACGTAAAAATCATGTTTCGTTCAGGAAATGGCGGAGCAGGTTCGGTACATTTTCGACGTGAAAAATTTGAACCAAAAGGTGGTCCAGATGGCGGAAATGGAGGTAAAGGGGGTAGCATTATTTTGGAAGGAGACAAACAGATGTGGACTTTACTTCCTTTGAGGTTTCGTCGACACGTTTTTGCAGAAGATGGCAGGAACGGAGGCAAGTCCATGAGTTCAGGTGCAGACGGAGAAGACATCATTATCAAAGTACCTTTGGGAACAGTGGCAAAAGATGTTGAAACGGAGGAAATTGAATTTGAAATCACCGAACACGAAGAACAGCGAGTGCTGCTGCCAGGTGGACGAGGAGGTATGGGAAATGCCTTTTTCAAATCCGCCACGCATCAAAGTCCTAGGTATGCACAACCAGGAGAACCGGGACAAGAGGCTTGGAAGATTTTAGAATTGAAGGTTTTGGCAGATGTAGGTTTAGTGGGGTTTCCCAATGCAGGAAAATCTACTTTGTTGTCTGTTGTTTCAGCCGCAAAACCCAAGATAGCCAACTATCCTTTTACCACTTTACGTCCTAATCTGGGGATTGTGGCTTATCGAGACAACAAATCTTTTGTGATGGCAGACATTCCGGGTATCATTGAAGGAGCGAGTGAGGGCAAAGGTTTGGGACACAGATTTTTAAGACATATTGAACGAAACGCCATTTTGCTGTTTATGGTAGCGGGGGATTCGGACGACATCAAAAAAGAATACGAAATTTTGTTGGCTGAATGTGAAGCGTACAATCCTTTGCTTCTTCAAAAAGAACGAGTTTTGGCCATCTCCAAAGCTGACTTATTGGACGAAGAATTGCGGGAATGGATACGCCCCACTTTACCTACTGACATTCCACATATTTTTATGTCCTCTGTTACGGGTGAAAATGTGATTCAACTAAAGGATATGATATGGAAAAGCCTAAACAAATATGAATGATACAATGGGGGAAGTACAAAAAGTCACTCTGAGCGATTGGGGACTTTTGTTGGCTATTTCGTTGATATGGGGAAGCTCTTTTATTTTGATGAAAAAAGGTTTAATAGCATTTGACTCTACTCAAGTGGCTTCTATGCGAATTTTTCTGACTATGATTGCCATGATTCCTTTTATCGTTATGGCTATCAAACGAATCCACAAAAAAGACTTGTTACCTCTTGTTGCCGTAGCATTGGCTGGAAATGGTTTTCCTCCTTTTTTGTTTACAGCCGCACAAGTACGTTTGAGCAGTTCGGCAGCAGGCATTCTCAACTCTCTCACACCTATATTTGTTTTCCTCTTTGGCGTTTTGTTTTTCAAAATGATTTTTAAGTGGAAGCGATTATTTGGAGTATTGGTAGGTTTTATTGGAGCAGTCAGTCTGATTGTATTTGCAGCTCCTCAAAGTCAAACTGGGCAAAGTGAGTATATTTATGGATTTTATATCGTGGGTGCTGCCCTCTGTTATTCTATGAGTGTCAATTTGATCAAAAGTCGCTTTCAAGAAATCCACCCGATTGCACTCAATGGGGGTATTTTTATGCTATTAGGACCTTTTGCAGGAATTTATTTGTTCAGCACAGATTTTTTGACAGTACTGCAAACACACCCAGAAGGATGGAATTCATTTATGTATATAGTGATTTTAGCGATATTTGGAACAGCCCTTGCAACTATTTTGTTTTTTAAATTGACTCAAAAGACAGATGCTTTGTTTTCTTCAACAGTCACCTATTTGATTCCCATTTTTGCAGTTTTTTGGGGATTTTTGGATGGCGAATTGATTGGTTGGAGTTACTTAGTTGGATTGACCTGTATCTTAGGAGGTGTTTATTTGGCAAGAAAATAAATATTATAAAAAAGGGAAGAAACACCACTTTCTTCCCCCTGCAATCCAAAAAATTGCACCCAGTATAATTTGGACTTCAAAAGTAAGATAACTTGTATGTAATTTTAGTGACTAAAATCACAATCTATTATCTTTGCTACCACAATTTCTGAATCAAATCATTTCAAAATGTTACAACGATATTTTTTCATCATTTTAGTGGCCTGCCTTTTTTCTGCATGCCAAAATAGCGACAATACAGACACAGCTACTTCAGCGAATGGTACAGGAACGGAGAATACCGAAGTTGAAGGCAATACATCACAAATAAAAACGCTAAGAGAGGCGGCAAAGGAGCAAAATCTTGCTACTCGCACCAAAACTACTAAGGCGAAAAAAGAGCAGGAAAAAATCAGGCTTGACGAAAAATCAGAATCAAAAATCAATCACAATGAAAAGCAGAAAACAGCAGGAAGCCAAACGACAGTAAGTGGAGAATCTACTAAAACGAGAATTCTGAGAAATCTAAGTCAAAACCAACAAAAAGGGAAAGATAGAGGGGCTGAAGATCCTGCTCCGTCACAAGGTTTTATTAAAGCTACACGCAGTTTAGCAGATATAAATTTAAGGATTGCCAAATTGGGAAAGAAACCATTAGAGGGCTATCAATCCTATACAAAAGTTGTCCCTGTGGATGAATATTATGCTTATACTTCTCATGATAATACATGGGGCGGCCCCTTTACTAAAGAAGGCCAAAAGGAAGAAGCAGAAGTTATATTGAAAGAGGTGAATGTATTTGAAGCAGTATTCAAATCAACCGAATTGGAGAAAGGCTTAAGACCTGATGTTAAAGTTACCGAGATACAGTTTAAAGACAAAGCGGCTGCCGAAGCCGCCATTCCTACGATTGAACTCATTTCCAATGCCATTTCGGAAAACCCCAAACACCTCAACACTTTTTGGCAAGACGACAATCGTTTTTACATCATCGAAACACGAGCTGCAAGTTTTAAAGATGTCTACGAAAGAGCAAATAAAGTTCTTTATTTTACGGTTACAAGTTCTAAATGATTGTGAAATAATAGGGTAGCAAGTTGATGCCTATAATCCTTACCACAGTCTGTCTTTCACTTCAATCGTATCAAGACACAATTTAGAGAAGACTATGCTCTCATTTCTCCATACGCAGCAAGAACTATTACTGTACCTTCTGATACCTGTGATCAGTGCATTGGTAGGATGGGGAACGAATGTGTTGGCACTAAAAATGACTTTTTACCCGACCGAATTTTGGGGTATTCCTCCTTCATTTGGATGGCAGGGCATCATCCCTTCAAAGGCGGGTGTGATGGCTGAAAAGGCGGTGGACTTGATGACCAGTAAGTTGATTGATGTACAAGAAGTTTTTGAACGCATGGATCCCAATCAGGTTTTGCAAGAAATTGGTCCTGAGCTGCAAAGAATCAACGAAACCATCATAGATGAAGTTATGCGTTCTCAACTGAACACCACATGGAAGCTGGTTCCAAAATCCATCAAAAAACAGATTTACCAACAAGCTTCCACCGAGATGCCCTTTATTGTCAAAGAATTTATGGCAGAAATGAAAGTGCATATCAAGGAACTCTTTGATGTCAAACAAATGGTCGTGACCTCTTTGACCAAAGACAAGGATTTGTTGAACGACATATTTTTGAAAGTAGGAGACCAAGAATTTCGATTTATTGAGCGTTCAGGACTCATATTTGGATTTTTGTTTGGCTTGATTCAGATGGGGATTTGTTTTTTTTACAATCCTCCTTGGATGCTACCTCTGGCAGGCATTTTGGTGGGATATGCAACCAATTGGCTGGCATTGAAGCTCATATTTGAACCATTAGAGCCTAAAAAAGTGGGAAAATGGACTTTTCAAGGTTTGTTCATGAAGCGACAACAACAAGTCGCTACCGAATACGCTGCCATAATTACCTCCAATATTCTTACGGTTCCCAACATTTTTGAAGCCATCCAAAAAGGTCCTGCGGCCAATCAACTGATTCAAATGATTCAAAAATACGTGGACAAGGCAGTGGATACAGCAGCAGGAAACATCAAGGAAACCATTCAGCTGAGTGTGGGCGGCAAACGATATCAGGTCGTCAAAAACATCGCCTGTTGGAGCATGGTACAAGAATTACCGATGATTATTGGACACATTTACGACTATGCCGAAGAAGCATTGGACATCGAACATACTTTAAGTTCTCGAATGATGGCCTTGGCACCTATCGAGTTTCAAGCATTTTTAAGGCCTGTCTTTCAAGAAGATGAAGCAAAGTTGATTGCAGTAGGAGCTATCTTGGGAGGCTTGGCAGGCTTGATGCAAGCCTATTTTTTCTTTGCTTAGTAAGGGTAAAAAAATAACTCTTCGTTTTCTTTTGCTAACATACCCCATCCCCCACCGAGAAATCGGGGCAGGCTTTTCAAAAGGGGAATATTGGTCGATGAGTTATTTTTTCTTTTTTACTTAGTGCCTGAACGGAAACTCACAGAGGGTTTATAATCAATGTATTGTAGTTGAAAAAACATTTGAACTTTTTTGAAAATCAAAGAACTGATATAAGTTCAATAAATTCCTAATAAATGATAGTCAGTTTGCTATGGAAATACAAAAATTGCCTTAAAAAGTTCGTTTATTTAAGTATTTAGTTATGTTTTGAAATTCAGTTAGTTAAGGGTTTCCGTTCAAGCACTACTTAATAAATTTTATTTTACTTCACCAATCATACTATTCAATTTGGATCCTTCAATCACCAACGAACCCCTTATCTATTTTCATACCGAAGCTCCACTTGCTTTCGAGTTGAGGGCTGCAAAGGAAATCCTTTACCGCCAATGGCTTTTTCAAGTCATTGAGATGGAAGGTTA